>DATAYP010000014.1:0-99837 GCA_036272475.1 Solirubrobacteraceae bacterium
GACATGATGTACGAGGAATACCGCGACCGCGTGGGCGAGCTGATCACCGGCATCGTGCAGCAGTCGGACTCGCGCTACACGCTCGTGCAGCTCCGCGAACGGGTCGAGGCGCTGCTGCCCAAGTCCGAGCAGGTCGAGGGCGAGCGTTACGACCACTCGCAGCGGATCAAGGCCGTCATCAAGGAGGTTTCGCCGTCGACGAAGGGACCGGCGATCATCGTCTCGCGGCGCGACCCCGAGCTGATCAAGAAGCTCTTCGAGCTCGAGGTCCCCGAGATCGCCGACGGCATCGTCGAGATCGCCAACGTCGCGCGCGAGCCCGGCTACCGCTCGAAGATCGCCGTGATCTCGCACACCGACGGCGTCGATCCCGTCGGCGCGTGCGTCGGGCCGCGCGGATCGCGCGTGCGCATGGTCGTCTCCGAGCTGCGCGGCGAGAAGATCGACATCATCCCCTTCAACGAGGAGCCCGCCCGCTTCGTCGCCAAGGCGCTCTCGCCCGCGCGCGTGCGGGAGGTGCTCGTCGACGACGACGCCAAGCAGGCGACCGTGATCGTCCCCGACGACCAGCTCTCGCTGGCGATCGGCCGCGAGGGCCAGAACGCACGGCTCGCCGCGCGCCTCACCGGCTGGCGCGTCGACATCCGCTCGGAGACCGAGTTCGCCGCCGAGGAGGCCGAGCACGGCTACGAGGAGGAGGAGGTGCAGGGACGCTGCGCCGCGATCCTCTCCAACGGCCGGCGCTGCCCCAACGCCGCGCTGCCGAACTCCCGCTACTGCGGCCTCGAAAGCCATCAGGCGCTCGCCGGCATCGCCAGCGACAACATCGGCGACCTCGCCGGCGCCGTCGACGTCGCCGAGCAGGCCGGCCCGCTGCCCGAGACCGAGGCCGCCGTGATCGCGCCCGAGCCGAGCGAGGACGGCGAGGAAGCCGAACACGAGCTCGCGGCGAAGCTCGAGGTGGAAGGGACCGCCGACGTCGGCGTCCCGCCGGAGGCGAGCGAACGAGCCCCTCACGAGGCCACCGGGGAGCAGGCGACATAGGCGTGCACGTGCCCCGGCGCCGCTGCGTCGGCTGCGGCAGGGTGGCGCCCAAGTCAGAGCTGATACGGCTGGTGGCCGTTCGTGAGAGCGAGGGGCCCGCGGTCGCGGTCCGCGACGAGCGCGGCACGATGCCCGGTCGTGGCGCATATCTGTGCCGTGGCGAGGGCGGCTCGCAGGCCGACCCCGGCTGCCTGGCGCAGTCGCTGCGGCGCGGGACCATCGGGCGCTCGCTGCGCTGCTCGGTGGCCGTTTCCCCCGAGCGCCTAGAATCGGTTAGCCAATGAGCAAGAAGCGCGTCCACGAGATAGCCAAGGAGCACGGGATCTCCAGCAAGGAGCTGCTGGAGCGGCTGAAGGCCGCCGGCATCGAGGCGAAGGCTGCCGCCTCCTCGGTCGAGGAGTCCGCCGCGCTGAAGGTGCTCGACGGAGCGAGCGCGCAGCCCGCGAGCACGAACGGCGCGCCCGCGTCAGCGCCCGCGCCGAGCAGCTCGGCGGTCGGCGTCGCCGAGCGGCCCGTGGCGACCCCGGCTTCCGCCCCGGACCGCCCGGCGGCGAGCGACGGGCCGGCGGCGGCGCAGCCCGCCCCGCCCGCCCCGCCGGCGCCGCCGCCCGCGGCCGCGCCGCATCAGGGCGCCGAGCGCGTGCGCCCCACGCGCGACTCGCGCACCGGCGAGCGCACACCCGGCGACATCGGCCCCGGGGGCCGGCGCCGCGTCGTGATCGACTCGCAGGCCTCGCGGCGCCAGCAGACGGGTCCCGCCAACCAGCCCCAGCGGCGCCCGCGCCGCGGACGGCGCCGTCGCGGCACCTACGACGAGACGATCGCCCCGATCGACACCGCGGCGCTCGAGGCGACCGACTTGATCCGCATCAACTCCGGCTCGACCGTCAAGGACGTCGCCGAGTACCTCGGCGTGGCGGTCCCCGAGGTGATCAAGAAGCTCATGTCGCTGGGCGAGATGGCGACCCTCACGCAGACGCTCTCAGACGACGCGATCCAGGTGCTGGCCGACGAGTTCGACAAGCAGATCGAGATCGTGCACGCCGCCGACGACGTCGAGCTCGAGCCCGTCTTCGAAGACTCCGAGGAGGACCTGATCGACCGTCCGCCCGTCGTCACGATCATGGGCCACGTCGACCATGGCAAGACCTCGCTGCTCGACGCGATCCGCGAGACCGAGGTCGCGGCGGGCGAGGCAGGCGGCATCACGCAGCACATCGGCGCCTACCAGGTGCATCACAACAACCGCGAGATCACGTTCCTCGACACGCCGGGCCACGAGGCGTTCACCGCGATGCGCGCCCGCGGAGCCCGCGTCACCGACCTCGCGGTGATCGTCGTGGCGGCCGACGACGGCGTCAAGCCGCAGACCGAGGAGGCGATCGATCACGCGCGCGCGGCCGAAGTGCCGATCGTCGTCGCAGTCAACAAGATCGACAAGGAGGGCGCGCAGCCCGAGCGCGTGCGCACCGAGATGACCCAGCACGGGCTCCAGCCGTCGGAATGGGGCGGCGAGATCGAGTTCGTCGACGTCAGCGCCAAGACCCACCAGAACCTCGACTCGCTGCTCGACACGATCCAGCTCGTAACCGAGCTCGAGGAGCTGAAGGCGAACAGCAAGGCCGAGGCCTCCGGAACGGTGATCGAGAGCAAGCTCGACCCTGGCAGGGGCCCCGTCGTGACGGTTCTGATCCAGCGCGGGACGCTGAAGGTGGGCGACGCGCTCGTCGCCGGAGCGCACTTCGGCAGGGTCCGCGCGATGCACGACTTCGTCGGCGGGAAAGTCAAGCGCGCGACGCCGGGCCAGCCGGTCGAGATGCTCGGCTTCGACGGCGTCCCCGAGGCCGGCGAGCCTGTCCGCGTGGTCGAGAACGAGCGCCGCGCGCGCCAGCTCGCGGGCGAGCGCGCCAACCGCCTGAAGACCGAGGCGCTCGCACGGCGCTCGGGCCGCAAGGTCTCGCTCGAGGACGTCTTCAAGCTCGCGCAGGAGGGCACCGTCAAGGAGCTCGGACTGGTCGTGAAGGCCGATGTCGCGGGCTCGCTGGAGGCGCTCGAGGACGAGATCGCGAAGCTGCCCCAGCAGGAGGTCGCCGTCAACATCATCCACCGCGGCGTCGGCGGGATCAACGAGTCCGACGTGATGCTCGCGGCGGCGTCAGAGGGCGTGATCCTCGCGTTCAACGTGCGACCCGTCGGCGACGCCCGCCAGGTGGCCGAGCGCGAGGGCGTCGAGATCCGCTCCTACGCCGTCATCTACCGCGCGATCGACGAGCTGCGCGCTGCGATGCAGGGGATGCTCGAGCCGGCCGAGGTCGAGACGCCGCTCGGCCAGGCGGAGGTTCGCCAGCTGTTCAAAGCGTCCCGCATCGGCACGATCGCCGGCTCGTTCGTCACCGAGGGCAAGGTCACGCGTGGCGCGAAGGTGCGCGTCGTGCGCGACGGCACCGTGATCTACGACACGACGATCGAGAGCCTGCGGCGCTTCAACGACGACGTGCGCGAGGTGACGAGCGGATTCGAGTGCGGCATCGTGCTGAGCAACTTCCAGGACCTGCACGAGGGCGACGTCCTCGAGACCTATGAGACGCGCAAGGTCGAGCGCGAGCTGTCCGCCTGAGGCGGAGCTCCACCGCGCCACAGCTCCACGGAGGCACCCGGCGAGCCCTGCGGTGCGGGTCCGAAGGTCCGGTGAGTAGGATGAGCACGGCACGTATGCGTCGGGTGGACGAGGCGATTCGTCAGGTGATCGGCGATGCTGTGGCAGGAAATCTGAAGGACCCTCGAGTGGGATTCGTAACCGTGACCGACGTCAGGACAAGCGCCGACCTACGCCATGCCCGCGTATACGTGAGCGTGCTCGGCGACGGCGGAGGGCCGTCGCAGCCCGAGCAGCGCGAGGACACGCTCGCCGGCCTGCGCAGCGCCCACGGCTTCCTGCAGGGCAGGATCGCGGCGGAGCTGCGGCTGAAGCGCACGCCGACGCTCGAGTTCGTCTACGACGACACCACCGATCGCGCGCTGCGCGTAGAGGCGCTGATCGAGGAGATCGGCGACGCGTGAGCGCCGTCAACGCCACCCAGGCGACCCGCGAGCAGGTCCTCGCCCGCATCCGCGAGGACTCGCGCTTCGTGCTCGCCACGCACGAGAACCCCGACGGTGACGCGCTCGGCTCGCTCGTCGGCATGAACGGGCTGCTGACGGCGCTCGGCAAGGAGTCGGCGATCTTCATCTCCTCCGACGACATGCCGCTGCCCGACGAGTACGAGGGGTTCCCGCTCGAAGGCCTGATCTCCTCGCCACCCGAGGACGTCGCCGAGCGGACCGTCGTGTTCCTCGACTGCGGCAACATCGACCGCAACTCGGCGAGCGTGCTGCGCGACGGGGCCCACCTGCTGAACATCGACCACCACCACGACAACACGAACTTCGGCACGCTCAACTACGTGGTGCCCGACGCATGCTGCACCGCCGAGATCATCTGGGACCTGATGGGCGGTCTCGGCGTGCGACCCTCGCCGACGGTCGCGCAGGCGCTCTACATCGGCCTGATCACCGACACCGGGCGCTTCATGTACGAGAACACCGGCCCCCGCGCGCACCTGATGGCCGCCGAGCTGATCGAAGCCGGCGTCGACGTCCCCGCCGTCTACGAGCGCCTCTACGAGAACGTGCAGCCCGCCAAGCTTGCGCTGCTCGCCACCGCGCTGGAGCACGTGCAGCGCTTCGACTCCGGCGAGCTCACGCTCGCCTCGCTGAGCGCCGAGGACTTCCTCCGCGCCGAGGCCAAGGAGAGCTACTCCGAGGGCATCATCGACCACCTCCGCGCGGTGCGCGGCACGAAGGTGGCGGCGCTCGTGCGGCAGCTCATCGGGCCGGATCGCAAGGGCCAGCGGAAAGTCTCGCTGCGTGCGACCGACGACACGATCGACGTGTCGGCAATCGCCCGTGCGCAGGGGGGTGGCGGCCATCGGCGCGCCGCGGGCTTCACGACGACGCTCGAGCTCGGCGAGCTGATCGCGTTCCTGCGCGGCGAGATCGCCGGCCAGCTGCGCGCGAGCCGCGACGGGCGCGCCACGGCGACGCTCGCCTGAGGGCGCGAGGATGGAGGCCGCGGGCGGCGAGCCTGCGCCTGCGGACGGTGTGCTGCCGATCGACAAGCCGGCGGGCATGACCTCACACGACGTCGTCGCCGCCGTGCGCCGCTCGCTCGGGGGCGTGCGCACCGGGCACGCCGGCACGCTCGACCCGTTCGCGACTGGCCTGCTGCTGGTGCTCGTCGGCAGGGCGACCAAGAGCCAGCGGCTGCTGATGGAGCTCTCCAAGCGCTATCGGACGGTCGCGCAGCTCGGCGCGAGGTCGAGCACGGGCGACACCGAGGGTGAGATCACCGAGACGGGCCGGATCCCGTCCGATCCACCTGTGCTGGCGACCGGGGAGGTTCGCCAGCGCCCGCCCGCGTACTCGGCGGTCAAGATCGAAGGCGAGCGTGCCTACCGCCGCGCGCGCCGCGGCGAGACCCTCGAGATGCCCGAGCGGATCGTCACCGTGCACAGCTTCGTCGAGCTGTGGCGGGAGCGCCCGGCGCCCGGCGAGCTGCCGCGGGCCGGCTACGAAATCGAGTGCGGGTCCGGTACCTACGTGCGCTCGCTGATCGCCGATCTCGGCGACGCGTACTGCCTCGAGCTGCGGCGCACCGCGATCGGGCCGTTCGACGTCGCGGACGCGCTCGCGCCGCCGGAGCGCGGCGAGCCCTGGAGCCCGACGGGCCTGATCGAGCTCGAGCGCGTGCTCGAGCTGCTCGGGCGCGCGGGGAGGGGCTGAGCGCACACAGGCGGGGCGGCACGCCGCGGACGGCGCCCGGCACTAGGCTGTGCGGCCGTGAAGGTCACCCGCCTGCCCGACGTCGAGCGCAGAGAGCGAAGCGTCGCGGTCGGCACCTTCGACGGCGTCCACCTCGGCCACCGTGCCGTGATCGACGGCTCGGAGAGCGTGCTCACGTTCGACCCGCACCCGGTCTCGGTCGTCGCCCCGCAGCACACGCCGAAGCTGCTGACGACGCCCGAGCGCAAGGCCGAGCTGATCGCATCGCTGGGCGTGCAGGAGCTGATCGTGATCCCCTTCGACGCGGACTTCGCGAGGCGCTCGGCGGACGAGTTCATCGAGGACGTGCTCGTCGGCGCGCTCGGCGCCACCCGCGTCGCGATCGGCGAGAACTTCCGCTTCGGCCACAAGGCGCAGGGCGACACGCGCCTGCTCGCCGCCGATCGACGCTTCACCACCGACGTGCGCCCGTTGCTCGAGGTCGGCGGGGAGATCGTCTCATCGAGCCACATCCGCGGGCTCGTGCTCGCCGGCGACATCGCCCAAGCCAACGCGCTGCTCGGGTCGACCTTCCAGCTCAGCGGCGAGGTCGCGCACGGCGACAAGCGCGGCCGCGAGCTCGGGTTCCCGACCGCCAACCTGGTGCCCGACGAGGCGCTCGCGCTGCCGGGCCACGGCGTCTACGCCTGCCTCGCGAACGGCCGTCCCGCGGCGGTGAGCGTCGGCGTGCGTCCCACCTTCCAGACCGGACGCGGCGAGCTGATCGAGGCCTACATCCTCGACTTCGACGAGGACATCTACGGCAGCGAGCTGCGGGTGGACTTCCTCGAGCGGCTCCGCGGCGAGCGCCGCTTCGCGAGCTCAGAGGCGCTGATCGAGCAGATGCACCGCGATGTCGAGCAGACGCGCCGCGTCGCGCAGTCGCCGGCGGGCGGCTGAGCGTCTGCTACCGTCCCCGCCCTATGACGGCGATAACCAGCGAGCGCAAGCGCGAGCTCGCGGCCAGGTTCGGGGCCAGCGAGAAAGACATGGGCTCGACCAAGGTCCAGATCGCGCTGCTCACCGAGCGCATCAACCACCTCACCGAGCACCTCCGCGAGCAGAGCAAGGACCACAGTTCCCGCCGTGGCCTGCTGATGCTCGTCGGACGCCGCAGGCGCTTCCTCGACTACCTCCAGCGCCGCGACCTCGAGGGCTACCGCGGTCTGATCAAAGAGCTGGGCCTCCGCAAGTAAGAGGTCCGTCGTGAGCGCTCTCCCGGCCGGAACGCCGGTGCCGAGCTTCCGCCTCGCCCGGGTGGACGGCGGCGGCTTCACCGAGGCGGATCTGCGGGGACAGACGAGCGTCTTCGTCTTCTACCCGTTCGCGTTCAGCCCTGTCTGTACCGACCAGCTGCAGCTGTATGAGGGCCTGCTCGGCGAGCTGGCGGAGAAGGGCGTACGGCTGTACGGGGTCTCGTGCGACTCGACCTGGGCGCAGAGCGCGTTCGCCGAGAAGCTCGGCGTCAGCAGCGAGCAGCTCTCGGACTTCGAGCCCAAGGGCGCTGTGTGCGCGGCCTTCGGCGTGCTCCACGAGGGCGGGTTCCCGCAGCGGGCACTCGTCGTGATCGGACCCGACGGCGTCGTGCGCTGGAGCTTCCAGGCGCTCTCTCCGGGAGATCTCCCGAGCGCCGAGCTGCTGCGCGAGGGCGTGGACGCGGCGCTCGCCGGGGCCTAGCGCGAGGAGAGCGCCGCGCAGAGCCCCGGCGGGCGTGATCGTCCCGCTCTCCAGGCCGACCGGCGGACGGTGTCCGCTAAGCTGCGCTGGTTCGGAAAATGAGAAAAAGAACAGGTCCGCCGACCGACCGGCGGATACGGGAAGGCAGTGAATATGAGTAGCGATGCCGTTACGCGGATCTCCGCGGAGATCGCCGGCAGCGAGATTTCGTTCGAGACGGGCAGGATGGCCAAGCAGGCATCCGGCGCGGTGGTCGTCCGCCAGGGCGACACGATGGTCCTCGCGACCGCCGTCGCGGGCAGCGTTCGCGACGTGGATTTCCTCCCTCTGACGGTCGACGTCGAGGAGCGCATGTACGCCACGGGCAAGATCCCAGGCTCGTTCTTCAAGCGCGAGGGGCGTCCCGGCGAGAAGGCGACGCTCACCGCCCGCATGATCGACCGGCCGCTGCGCCCGCTGTTCCCCAAGGAATGGCGCTATGACACGCAGCTCGTCGCGATCCCCCTCTCGATCGACCACGTCCACCCCTACGACATCCTCGCGATGAACGGCGCCTCGGCGGCGCTGATGATCTCCGACATCCCGCTTCCGACGCCCGTCGGCGCGGTGCGGATCGGCAAGGTCGACGGAAACTTCGTGGTGAACCCCAAGGAGGAGGACCTCACGACCTCCTTCGGTGGCGGCACTCCCGGCGAGGAGGGCGAGGAGGAGGGCCGCTCGGACCTCGACCTCGTGGTCGCCGGCACCGAGGACGCGATCCTGATGGTCGAGGCGGGCGCCAACGAGATCCCCGAGGCCGAGATCCTCGACGCGCTCGACATCGCGCACGCGGAGATCAAGAAGATCTGCGCGCTGCAGCGCGAGCTCGCCGAGAAGGTCGGCAAGGAGAAGAAAACGATCGTCAGCGTGGGGGTCGACGAGTCTCTGCTCCAGCAGATCCGCTCGAGCCACGGCGCCCAGCTCGACGCGGCCACGCAGGTCGAGGACAAGCTCGAGCGCCAGGAGGCGACGAAGGCAGCCGAGGCCGCCGTGCTCGAGCACTACGCGCCGGAGGCCCCCGAGGGGTCCTCAGACGAGCAGGCCGCGGCCGCGAAGCTGCGCCGCGCCGAGGTCCAGCTTGCGTTCGACAAGCTCGAGAAGTCGATCATCCGCGAGCGCATCGCGGTGCACAAGAAGCGTCCCGACGGGCGCAGCGAGGACGAGATCCGCGAGATCACGATCGAAGTCGGGGTCACGCCGCGCACGCACGGCTCGGCGCTCTTCACCCGCGGTCAGACGCAGGCGCTGAGCGTCGCCGCGCTGGGGACGCTCAAGGAGGAGATGCGCCTCGACACGCTCGGCCTCGAGACGAAAAAGTACTACTGGCACCACTACAACTTCCCGCCGTTCTCGGTCGGGGAGGCGGGTCGCATGGGCGGCGTCAAGCGCCGCGACATCGGCCACGGCGCGCTCGCCGAGCGGGCGCTGGCGCCGATGGTGCCCTCGATCGAGGAGTTCCCCTACTCGATCCGCGTCGTCTCGGACATCCTCGAGTCCAATGGCTCGTCGTCGATGGCCTCCGTGTGCGGCTCCTCGCTGGCGCTGATGGACGCCGGTGTGCCGGTCAAGCGGCCGGTCGCCGGGATCGCGATGGGGCTCATCAAAGAGGGCGAGGAGTACGTCGTGCTGACCGACATCGCCGGCGTCGAGGATCACCTCGGCGACATGGACTTCAAGGTGGCGGGCACCGAGCGCGGCATCACGGCCCTGCAGATGGACATCAAGATCTCGGGCGTCACGTTCGACATCCTTCGCGACGCGCTGACGCGCGCGCACGACGCCCGCACGTTCATCCTCGGCAAGATGTCCGAGGTGATCGGCGGTCCGCGTGAGCAGCTCAGCCAGTTCGCGCCGCGCATCCAGACGATCCAGATCGACCCTTCGCAGATCGGCCTGCTGATCGGCAAGGGCGGCGAAACGATCAGGGGTCTCTCTGAGGAGTTCGAATCGCAGATCGACGTCAACGACGACGGCCAGGTGCTGGTCTACTCGGCCAACGGCGAGCTCGGCGACGCGCTCGTCGAGCGGGTGCGGATGATGATGAAGGAGGTCGAGGTCGGCGACGAGTACGTCGGCAAAGTCGTCAAGACGACGACCTTCGGCGCCTTCGTCGAGCTGGCCAAGGGCACGGACGGCCTGCTGCACATCTCCAACGTCTCGCCGGGACAGCGTGTCGAGAGCGTCGAGGACGTGCTCAACAAGGGCGATGAGATCAACGTGCGCGTGGTCGAGGTCGATCGCGAGCGTGGCCGCATCGGGCTGCGACTGGCAGACGACCCGGACATCGCAGGCAAGTCGGTCGAGGAGCTCGCCGGCGTCGGCACCGGCGGCGGCGGAGGCGGTGGACGCTCCCGCGACGGTGGCGGGCGCAACGGCCGCGAGCGTGGCGGCGGCGATCGCTCTGAGCGGCGCCCGCGCCGCGACGGCGAGCGCGGCTCCGGCCGCCCGCGCCACGGCCGGGACTAGCCCGAGCCGTCGGTTGGACGCCGAACCTCGGATAACCACGCTGAGCACCGACGGCGGTGCTCCCGGCGTCAGAGTCGTCACCGAGCGCGTGCCGGGCGTGCGCTCGGTGGCGCTCGGTTTCTGGATCGCCGCCGGATCGGTCATCGAGGATGAGAGCGAGGCGGGGATCTCGCATCTGCTCGAGCACATGCTCTTCCGCGGCACCGACCGCTTCGGCTCGCAGGAGATAGACGAGATCTTCGACGCGATGGGTGCCGAGGTGAACGCCGGCACCGACAAGGACACAACCTCGCTCTACACGCGCGTGCTGGACCGCCACCTCGAGCGCGCATTCGACGTGATGGGGGACATGGTCTGGCGTCCCTGCTTCGGCGAGCTCGAGACCGAGAAGGACGTTGTGCTCGAGGAGATCGCGATGTACGAAGACGATCCGCAGGACCGCGCCTTCGACCAGCTCGGTCGCGCGATCTTCGGCTCGCACCCGTTGGGCCGGCCCGTGATCGGCACCGCCGAGGTGGTGGGCGCCGCCACGCGCGAGCAGCTCGCCGCGTACCACGCGCAGCGCTACCGCCCGCAGAGCATCGTGATCGCGGCGGCCGGCTCGCTCGACCACGACGAGCTCGTCGAGATGGCTCGCGCCGTCGCCGTCCCGCCGGGTGGCGGCCCGCCGGCCGCCGATGCGACGGCGGCGCCGGAGTTCGAGCGCCGCGTCAGCTTCTTGGAGAAAGACACGGAGCAGTACCACGTGTGCATCGGCGGCGCGGGGATCGCGCGCGACGACGAGCGGCGCTTCGCGCTGCGGGTGCTCGAAGGCGTGATCGGGGGGACGTCGTCCTCGCGGCTCTTCCAGGAGGTCCGGGAGCGCCGCGGGCTCGCCTACGCGGTGTTCTGCTTCTCGAACCTCTACGCGCGCACCGGGGAGTTCGGCATCTACGTCGGCACGCGACCGGACAAGCTCGCCGAGGCGCTAGCGGTGCTCGCGGCCGAGCTCGAGCGCGCCGTCGGGGACCCGGCCGGCGAGGAGGAGCTCGTGCGCTCACAGGAGAACCTCAAGGGCCGCATCGCGCTCGCGCTCGAGTCGACCGGAGCGCGCATGAGCCGCCTCGGGACGAGCGTCCTCAACGAGCTGCCGATCCTCTCGATCGAGGAGCTGATCGCCCGGATCGACGCGGTCGACCTCGCCGCGCTGCGAGAGCTCTCCGAGCAGCTGCTGCGGCCGGCGGGCCTCTCGGTGGCAGGCGTCGGACCCGAGGAGGGCGCCTTCAGCGCGGCAATCGAGTCGCTGAGCACCGGCGGCCCCGCTCGCGAGGATCGCGGCGGCGCGCCAGCCGGGCCGCTCGCCGCGCAGGCGGCCAGGCGGTGATCCGCGTCGCGGTCGCAGGGGCCGCGGGGCGGATGGGCGAAACGGTCTGCGCCGCCGTCGAGGGCGCCGAGGACATGGAGCTCGTGGGCCGGGCCGACCCGCTGCTCGCGACCACGCTCGAGGACGTCCTGCCCGCGGCGGAGGTCGTCGTCGACTTCACGCGACCCGATACGGCGCTCGAGAACGCGCTCGAGTGCCTGGGCGCCGGGGTGCACGGCGTGATCGGGACGACCGGGTTCGATCAGGCTCCGCTCGAGCAGGCGCTCTCGGCCGGCGAGCCCGCCGCCAACTTCGTGATCGCTCCAAACTTCGCGATCGGGGCCGTGCTGATGATGCGCTTCGCCGCCGAGGCGGCCAGGCACATGGCGAGCGCCGAGATCATCGAGCTCCATCACGACCAGAAGCTCGACGCGCCGAGCGGCACCTCCGCGCTGACCGCGCGGCTGATGGCGCAGGCCGGTAGAGCCCAGCCGCCGATCCACTCCGTGCGCCTGCCGGGCCTCGTGGCGCATCAGGAGGTGATCTTCGGCGATCTCGGCCAGACGCTCACGATCCGCCACGACACGATCGGTCGCGAGGCGTTCATGCCCGGCGTGCTGCTGGCCGTTCGCCGTGTGCCGGCGCTCGAGCGGGCGCTCGTCGTCGGCCTCGAGAGCCTGATCTTCGAGTCATAGTGGTCGGGGACGCGCGTGAGATACTGCACCGCATGAGCGGCCTCGGCACGATCCTGACGGCGATCATCACGCCGTTCGACGACGCGGGCAAGGTCAACGACGACGCGTTCGTCGCCCTGATGCGCCATCTTGCGGACAACGGCTCCGACGGCTTCGTCGTCGCGGGGACGACCGGGGAGGCCTCGACGCTGACCGACGACGAGCAGCTCGGGCTGATCGCGCTCGCCGTCGCCGAGCGACCCGCCGGCAAGACGATCATCGCCGGGACCGGCACGAACGACACGCGCCAGGCGGTGCACCTGACCGAACGCGCCACCGAGCTCGGCGCCGACGCGATGCTGTCGGTGACGCCCTACTACAACAGGCCCAGCCCGCTCGGCCTGCGCCGCCACTACGAAGCGGTCGCGAGCGCCACCGACAAGCCCGTGCTGCTCTACAACATTCCGGCGCGCACCGGGACCAACATCCCGCCCGAGCTGCTCGAGCAGCTCGCGCGGATCGATGGCATCGCCGGCGTCAAGCAGGCCAACCCCGACGAGCTCGGGCCGATCGAGGGGCTCGAG
Organism: Solirubrobacteraceae bacterium; assembly: GCA_036272475.1. GTDB lineage: Bacteria > Actinomycetota > Thermoleophilia > Solirubrobacterales > Solirubrobacteraceae > Palsa-744. Next base: position 12,687 of record DATAYP010000014.1, read on the forward strand.
CTCTACGCGGGCGACGATGCGACGTTCGCGCGCACGCTGGACCTCGGCGGCGCGGGCGTGATCTCGGTTGCGAGTCACATCGTCGGCAACGAGATGCGCCGCATGGTCGACGAGCCCGCAAGCCGCGCCGAGATCGACGCCTCGCTCCAGGACGTCTACCGGACGCTGTTCCTGACGGCCAACCCGACCTGCACCAAGGCAGCGCTCAACATACTCGGGCACAACGCCGGCGGCCTGCGCCTCCCGCTCGTCGAGGCCACCGCGCAGGAGGCTGAGGCGGTGCGGGCGATGCTGGAGCGACACGGCCTCGTCCCGGCGTCGCCCGCCCGGGCCACCGCGTGAGCTCACGGCTGCGTGTACTCCCCCTCGGGGGGCTCGGCGAGATAGGCAAGAACATGACGGTCGTCGAGCAGGACGACCGGATCGTCGTCGTGGACGTCGGGCTGCGCTTCCCGACGCCGGAGATGGTCGGGATCGACCTCGTGCTGCCGGACTTCTCCTACCTGCGCGAACGCGCCGATGACATCGAGGCGATCGTCGTCACGCACGGGCACGAGGATCATCTCGGCGCGCTGCCCTGGGTGCTGCGGGAGCTGGGCAGCCACACGCTGCCGCCCATCTACGGCGGCGCGCTGACGATCGCGATGGCGCGCTCGAAGCTCGACGAGCACAAGCTGCGCGAGGTCGAGCTGATCGACGTGGCGGCCGCCGAAGAGCTCGAGCTCGGCCCGTTCTCGCTCGAGCTGGTGCATATGACGCACTCGATCCCGGACGCGAGCGCCGTGGCGCTCGGCACGGAGCTCGGCACCGTGCTGATCACCGGCGACTACAAGTTCGACCAGACGCCGGTCGACGGGCCGCCGGCCGACGTCTCGCGGCTGGCCGAACTGGGACGCGAGGGCGTGCTGCTTCTGTGCGGCGACTCGACGAACGTCGACCGCAGCGGCTTCTCGCCGTCGGAGTCGGTGGTCGGGCCGCACCTCGAGGAGGTCTTCTCGCGCTGCGAGGGCCGCATCGTCGTGACGAGCTTCGCCTCGAACATCCACCGCGTCCAGCAGGTCGTCGACGCCGCCCACGCGCTCGGGCGCAAGGTCGCGCTGGTCGGGCGCTCGATGCGCAAGAACGTGGGGATCGGTCGCTCGCTGGGCCACATCGAGGTCCCCGACGGACTGCTCGTCGGCCCGCGCGAGATCAACGACTTCCCCGACGAGCGCGTCGTGATCATCTCGACCGGGTCGCAGGGCGAGCCGCTGTCGGCGCTGCGGCGGATGGCGCATCGCGACCATCCGCAGGTGGAGCTCAAGGGCGGCGACACCGTCGTCTTCTCCGCGACTCCGATCCCCGGCAACGAGCGGGCGGTCAACGAGACGATCGACCGCCTCTACCACATCGGCTGCGACGTGATCACACCTGCAGACGCACCGGTCCACGCTTCGGGGCACGGCTATGCCGAGGAGGTGAAGCTGATGCTCAACCTCGTCAAGCCGCGCTACGTGATGCCCTTCCACGGGGACTTCAAGCGGCTACGGCTCCACGCGCAGCTCGCCGAGGCGGTGGGGGTCGCACCGGAGGACATCTTCCAGGGGGAGAACGGGCTGCCGCTCGACCTCGACGAGCGCGGCGCGCGCTTCGGCCCGGCGGTGCAGTCGGGGATGATCTTCGTCGACGGCGTCGAGATCGGGGACATGGCCGACGTCGCGCTGCGCGACCGCCGGATGCTCTCGGCGGACGGGATCTTCATCGTCGTCGTGACGATCGCCGAACAGGACGGGAGCTCGGTGGCCGAGCCCGAGGTGATCTTCCGCGGCGTGCCCTTCATCGACGAGGCCGACGAGCTGCTCGGGGAGATCCGCACGACCGCGGAGCGCTCGCTGCGGCGCGCCGCCAAGGAGGAAATCCGCGAGGTCGACCTGCTCGGGCAGGTCCTCCACGACGACCTCGCGAAGCTAGTCTACGACCGTCTGAAGCGGCGGCCGATGGTGCTGCCCGTCGTCGTCGAGGTCTGAGCTCGCGGGCAGCCGCACGACGAAGCGCGCGCCGCGGTGCCCGCTCTGGTCGAGGGTCACCGTGCCGCCGTGCGACTGCGCGACCGCCTGCACGATCGCGAGGCCGAGCCCGAACGAGCCGCCCCGGTCGCCGGCGCCGCGGACGAAGCGCCGGAAGATGTTCGCTTCGAGCTCGGGCGGCACACCGGGCCCCTCGTCCTCGACGACGAGCTCGGCGCTGCCGTCCGCGGCGATGCCTGTCGAGACGCGGATCGCGGTCCCGGGAGGGGTGTGACGCAGCGCGTTCTCGATCAGGTTGATCGTGAGCCGGTGCAGCTCGTCGCGCGAGGCCTCGACGATCGCGGGGTGGACGTCGAGTGAGATCTCGTGCTCTCCGCTGACCGGGCCGAGCTCGGCGGCCGCCTCGACGACGATCTGCGCGAGGTTGCAGCGTCCCCGCTGCACGACGCGCCCGACGTCGGTGCGGGCGAGCAGCAGCAGGTCGGCCACGAGCCTGCGCATCCGCTGCGACGAGCGCAGCGCCGAGCGCGCCGCCTCGCCCTGGTCGCCGCGCAGCGATTCGGCGAGCAGCTCGAGGTTCGCGAGGACGCTCGTCAGCGGTGTGCGGAGCTCGTGCGAGGCGTCGGCCACGAACTGCCGCTGGCGGGCGAGCATCGACTCGGTCTCCGAGCGCGCGGCGTCGAGCTCGCGAAGCATGCCCTCGAGCGTCCGGGCCAGCTCCGCGACCTCGTCGTCGCCGGCCGTCCTCGGGACGCCCACGCCGCGCGAGGGGTCGCGCGTCCGCGCGATCTCAGCGGCGGTGCTCGTCAGCTCGGCGATCGGCGCCATCGCGCGCCGCGCGATCGCCATCCCGGCGAGCAGTGCGAAGGCCGTCCCGGCGAGCACCCCGAGCAGCAGGAACAGCTCGACCCGCTTGACGGTCGCCTCGGTGTCGGACACGCGCCGCGCGTACTGGACGAACACCTGCCCGACCGGCACGCCTTTTTCTGTGACGACGACCGGCCGGCTGATGACCCGGTAGCCGCCGATCGTCTGTGCGTATTCCTGCGGCTGGCCGAACGCCGGCGCTTTCGCAGGTTCCTGCGCGATCACGTTGCCGCCGCTCGCGAAGATGCGTACGACGACGTGTTCGCTGGACGAGGCGAAGTAGGCGAGTTCGGGCCGGATCGTGATCACGCGGCGCAGCGGGTCGATGCTGATTTTCAGCTGCGAGTGCAGCTGCTCGCCCTTCTCCAACACCTGACGGTTGAAGTCCGCGCGGATGCGATGCACGGTCAGCGACCCGATCGCCACCGCGAACGCGCAGAGGATCACGAACGTCAGCAGCGCCGAGACGGCGGCGAGCCGGGTGCGAATCGGCAGCCTGTCGAGCAGCGCCGAGGAGCGCTCGATCGCACCCCGCAGCGGTGCGAGGACCCTACGCTCGAAGGACGTAGCCGGCTCCGCGGATCGTGTGCAGCAGACGCGGCTCTCCCTCGGCCTCGAGCTTGCGGCGCAGGTTGGAGACGAACACCTCGATCGTGTTCGTCGTCGAGAAGGGGTCGTAGCCCCAGACCTCGTCGAGCAGCCGCTGGCGCGAGATCACGATGCGCTCGTTGCGCATCAGGTACTCGAGCAGCTCGAACTCCCGCTGCGTGAGGTCGATCGGGCGCTCGCTGCGCACGACCTCGTGCGTGTCCGTGTTCAGCGAGAGATCGCCGACCCGCAGCGGCGCCGAGCCGCGCGGAGGGCGCCGGCGCAGCAGCGCGCGAAGCCGCGCGAGCAGCTCCTGGCGCTCGAACGGCTTGACGAGGTAGTCGTCGGCGCCGGCATCGAGGCCCTCGACGCGCGAGTCGAGCCCGTCGCGCGCCGTGAGGATCAGGATCGGGACATCGTCGTCGGCGCGCAAGGAGCGCGCGACCTCGAGCCCGTCGATCTCCGGCAGCCCGAGGTCGAGGATCACGAGGTCCGGGGCGAAGGACCGGCCCTGCTCGAGGGCGACGCGTCCGTCGGCCGCCGAGCGCACCTCATATCCCTCCATCCGCAGCGAGCGCTGGAGAGCCTGTGCGATGTCTTCGTCGTCCTCCACGACGAGGACGCGCGGTGCGCGAGAGAACTCGTTCATATGTGTTCCTGTCTACCGCCCTGCGATAAAGCGATGGTAACGCGCCCAATGGCCATCTCGGCCGCGCGGGAAGGTGCGGGCAGCTCGGTGTCGAAGTTGCGCTCGATGGCGGCGACCCGCAAGCGCACCCGAGCGCGCTCCGCGAAACCCGCGCGCGCGGCCGCGCGCGGAGGACGCGGCACGCGCGGTCGCGGCCGGGGGGGGCGCCGGCGCTCGCGCGGGCTGTCCGCGCTCGGGGCCTCACTGCCGCGAGCGTTGCCGCGGATGCCCGTGTTCGACCAGCGCCAGCGCGACGTGCTCGGACTCGCCGTCGCCGCGCTCGGCATCTTCGTCGGCTTCGTCCTCTACGGCGCCGGCCACGGCGGCCGGGCTGGGCACTGGCTCGCCGTCACGCTCGGCTGGGCGGTCGGCGGCGCGCGCGAGCTCGCGCCGGTCGCGCTCGTCCTCGGCGGCGGCCTGCTGCTGCTGCGTCCCGTGCTCCCCGCGATGCGCCCGCTGCGCACCGGCGCGATCTGCCTGTTCGCCGCGGTCACGCTGGCGCTGGCAGCGGGCACGCTGGGCGTCAGCTCCGGGCCGGCGGCCGCGCACGCGGCGCGAGGCGCCGGCTCGTGGTCCTCCTCGCACCTGCAGAGCCACGGCGGCGTGCTCGGCGAGGCGCTCTACCAGGGGACGCACCGGCTCGTCGCCACGCTCGGCGTGAACATCCTCGTGGTCTTCCTGTTCCTCGTCGGGGTGACGCTCCTGACCGGCGCCTCGCTCGCGACCCTGATCCGCGCGACCGGGAGCGGGCTGATCGACACGACGCGGCTCGTGCGCTCCCGCGTGGGCGCGCGTGAGCAGGGCGCGCTCGCCGATCCGCCCGCGCGCGCCTCCGTTGGGCAGGTGCCTCCCGATCCGCCGCACGGCCAGCTCGTCGTGCGTGCTACGCACGTCGAGGCGCCCTCGCGCGACGAGGCCGCTGCCGAGGAGCGCTGGTATGACGATCTCGAGGAGCCCGCTGCGGCCGAGGAGCCGGCGCAGGAGCCCGAGCAGCAGGACCCCGCGGAGCGTCCGCCCGCGGCAGCCTCGATCGAGCACGAGGAGCTTCCGGGGGTGGCGCGCGCTGACGCCGGCGAGCTGACCCCCCAGGGGCGGCTCCGCGAATCCGTCACCGGCGACCCGGACTTCGTCTGGGAGCTGCCCGACGCGGCGCGCCTGCTGACGCGCTCGACCGGCGAGCAAGCTCGACCAGACACGGCGGGGCAGGAGCGCACCGCGACGAGCCTCGTGGAGGCGCTCGGGCACTTCGGCGTCGAGGCCAAGGTGATCGGCACGGTCGCCGGACCGCACATCACCCGCTACGAGCTGAGGCTCGCTCCCGGCACGAAGGTCGGGAAGGTGGCACAGCTGAAGGACGATCTCGCGTACGCGCTGGCCGCGACCGACATCCGGATCCTCGCCCCGATCCCCGGAAAGCAGGCCGTCGGCGTCGAGGTGCCGAACGCGCGGCGCAAGATCGTGAGGCTGGGCGACGTCTTCCAGGCTCCGCCGAAGGACTGGTCGCCGTTGACCGTGTGGCTCGGCAAGGACGTCGCCGGCAAGGCGATCGGCGCCGACCTCGCGAAGATGCCGCACCTGCTCGTGGCCGGTACGACGGGCGCCGGGAAGTCGGGCGCCATCAACGCGATGCTCTCGAGCGTGCTGCTGCGCGCCACGCCGCACGAGGTGCGGCTCGTGCTGGTCGACCCCAAGCAGGTGGAGCTCAACCACTACGAGTCGATCCCGCACCTGCTGACGCCCGTGATCACGAGCCCCCGGATGGCCGCCAACGCCCTCCAGAACCTCGTCAAGGAGATGGAGCAGCGCTACGGGATCATGTCGCTTGCACGCACGCGCGGGCTCATCGAGCTGAACAAGGCTCGCACCCGCCGGGGCGAAGCGCCGCTGCCCTACATCCTCTGCGTGATCGACGAGCTCGCCGACCTGATGATGGTCGCACCGGCCGACGTCGAGGACTCGATCATCCGTCTCGCCCAGAAGGCGCGCGCCGTGGGCATCCACCTGGTGCTCGCCACGCAGAGCCCGCGGGTCGACGTGATCACCGGGATGATCAAGGCGAACGTCCCCTCGCGCATCGCCTTCGCCGTCTCCTCGCAGACGGACTCGCGCGTGATCCTCGACCAGAACGGGGCGGAGTCGCTGCTCGGGCAGGGCGACATGCTGTTCAGCCCCGTCGGCAGCTCGCGCCTTCAGCGCATCCAGGGCGCCTACATCGACGAGCCGCAGATCGAGGGCCTGACCGACCTCTGGCGCCGCCAGGGCGAGCCGGAGCTCCGCGAGGAGCTGCTCGAGGAGGTCGAGCACGAGACGCCGGAGCGCGGCCCGGACGATCTCGACCCCGACGAGGATCCCCTGCTGCAGGACGCGATCGTGCTCGTCGCGGAAATGCAGACGGCGTCGACGTCGATGCTCCAGCGCAGGCTGCGCCTCGGCTACACGCGCGCCGGTCGCATGATCGACATGCTGGAGCGCCGCGGCGTGATCTCCGGCTACGAGGGATCGAAGCCGCGCCAGGTGCTGATCACGGAGGCCGACCTCCCGCGGGTCCTGGCTGGGCTGGGGTCCGCGCCCACCTCAACCGCGGCGACCGTCACCGACTAGCCTCTTGACGGACATGCCCGAGATCGGAGCAACGCTACGCGAGGCGCGTATGCGCGCGCGGCTCGACGTGTCCGAGATCGAGGCGCAGACGAAGATCCGGGCGAAGTACCTGCGAGCGCTCGAGAACGAAGAGTGGAGCCTGCTGCCGGGGCCCACCTTCGTCAAGAGCTTCCTGCGGACCTACGCGCAGGCGCTCGGGCTCGACGCGCGAGCGCTCGTCGAGGAGTACCGCCTGCACCACGAAGGGCCGAGCGACCCGGGGTTCGACCCCGTCGCGAGCACGCCGCCGCGGCGCCAGCGTCCGCCGCGGTCGGGTCCGTCGACCGCCTACATGATCTCCGTGGGGGTCGTGGGCCTCGTGATCGTGCTGCTGATCGTGCTGCTCGCGACGGGCGGCGGCTCGCCCACCAAGGGGACAGGCACCTCGACCGCAGCGAAGTCGAAAAAGGCGCGGCCGCGCCGGCACGTCGCGGCGGCTCCCGCGGCACAGACGAGCACCCAGCCGTTCGTCGCCCTCTCGTTGAAACCGACGGCCGAAGTCTACGTCTGCCTGATCGGCGACAACGGACGGAAGCTGATCCCGGGAACGACGCTGAGCGCGGGCGAAAGCACCCGGACCTTCCACGCGCGGCACTTCAGGCTCAACCTCGGCAACAACGCGGTCACGCTCTACATCAACGGCAGGGCGCGGACGGTGCCTCCCTCCAGCCAGGCGATCGGCTACTCGATCACCAAGGCGAACGGGCGCCAGCCGCTCGCAGCCGGCGAACTGCCGACCTGCAAATGAGCGCGCGCGCCGGCATCGTCGTCACAGGCACAGAGGTGCTGACAGGCAGGGTGAGCGACCGCAATGGGCCGTGGCTCGCCGAGCGGCTTCGCGAGCTCGGCGTCGACCTCGCGTTCACCGCGATCGTCGGCGACCGACGCGAGGACATGGAAGCGGCGCTGCGCTTCATGGCCGACCGCGGCATGGACGTAGTCATCACCAGCGGCGGCCTCGGGCCCACCGCCGACGACCTCACCGCCGAGGTCGTCGGGCGCTTCCAGGGGCGCCCGATGGTGCTCGACCCCGCCCTCGAGCGGCGGATCGCCGAGATCCTCGAGCCGCTGATGAAGCGCTGGCCGGACCTCGACAGGGACGCTGTCAGGGAGAGCAACCGCAAGCAGGCGGTGATCCCCGACGGCTCAACGGTGCTCGACCCGGTCGGGACCGCGCCGGGCCTGGTGGTGCCGCCCGCAGAGCCCGACGGCGGACCGACGATCGTGGTGCTCCCGGGGCCGCCGCGGGAGCTTCAGCCGATGTGGGCCGTCGCCGTCGAGACACCGGCTCTGAAGGCTGCGGTGGCGTCGGCGACGACATACCGCCAGCGCATGCTCCGCATGTTCGGCATCCCCGAGTCGGAGATCGCGCTGACGCTCCGCGAAGCCGAGAGCGCGGGCGTCGACCTGGGCCGGCTGGAGGTCACGACATGCCTCAAACGCGGGGAGGTCGAGGTCGTCACGCGCTATGAGCCCGCGAGCGAGGAGACCTACGAGGCGTTCGAGCGCGTGATCCGGGAACGGCACGCCGACACGCTGTTCTCCGATGACGGGAGCACCGTCGACGAACAGGTTGCCTCGATGATGCGCGCCGACGGCCTCACGCTGGCGGTCGCCGAGTCGTGCACCGGTGGCCTGCTCGCCGCCCGCCTGACCGAGCTCGCGGGTTCCTCGGACTACTTCAAGGGCGGGATCGTCGCCTACTCGAACGAGGTCAAGGTCGCGCTCGCGGCCGTGCCGCCTGAGCTGATCGAGCGCCACGGCGCGGTCTCCCAGGAGGTCGCCGAGGCGCTCGCGGACGGTTCGAGCAAGCAGCTCGAGACCGACGTCGGCGTGGGCGTGACGGGCGTCGCCGGGCCGGGCGGCGGGACCGAGAGCAAGCCCGTCGGACTCGTCTGGATCAGCGTCGCCGGTCCCGGCGAGGAGCGTCTCACGCGCTCGATCAACCTCCCCGGAGGCCGCTTCGACGTGCGCGACCGGGCGACGACCGTCGCGATGCACCTGCTGCGCCGCGCGCTGCTCGCGCACGCGCCCGCCGCCCGCCTCGCACGCGGCTAGCATCGCCTGCGGGCATGTCCCGTGGTGCCACAGCCAGGTTGTTCATCGCCGTCGACCCGCCCCCGGAGGTCTGCGACGAGCTCGCCGCGTGGGGCCGCGTCGCGGCGGCGGGCCTCGGCCTGCGGGCAGCGAAGGGCGCGCGACGGCCGCTGCGGCTGCTCGAGCCGGCCTCCTTTCACCTGACCCTTTGCTTCCTCGGCAGCCGCCCCGTGGCGGAGATCGACACGATCGCAGCCGCGATCGGCTCGTGTCAGGCGAGCACCGGCGAGCTTCGCGTCGGAGCGCCCGTCTGGCTGCCGCCGCGGCGCCCGCGCGCGTTGGCGGTCGAGATCCAGGACGAGGCGGGCGAGCTCGCCTCCTCGCACGCCGAGGTCAGCCGCGCGGTCGCAGCCGCCTGTGACTGGGAGCCGGAGCGGCGGCGCTTCCGCGGCCACGTAACCGTGGCGAGGCTCGGCCGCGGCCTGCGATGGGGCCCGGGCGAGCCCGAGCCGCAGCTTCCCGCGACGCCGCCGCTGCGCTTCACGCCTGCCGCGCTCGTCCTCTACCGATCTTGGCTCTCGCGCTCGGGCGCCAACTACGAGCCGCTCGCCAGCTCCGAGCTCGTCCCGCGCGGCGGTTGAGGCGCCCCTCCGGCGGTCGAGGCGCCCCGGACGGCGGTCGGGCGCCCCGGACGGCGGTCGAGGCCAGCCAGAGGGCGTCGGTCGGGGGCGATACGAACAACTGTTCCATCCGATGCGGGGTCTAGGTTGCTCGTTCCATCTCGAACCGGAGGAGCCAGACCATGTCCGTGACCGACCAGGAGAAGGCCGCCAAGGCGCGCGACGCCGCCCTTCAGGGCGCGCTCACGCAGATCGAGCGCGAGTTCGGCAAGGGCACGGTCATGCGCATGGGCGACGAGGGTGCGCAGGTCCGCTGCGAGGCGATCCCGACGGGGGCGCTGTCGCTCGACCTCGCGCTCGGGATCGGCGGCGTGCCACGCGGGCGCATCGTCGAGATCTACGGCCCCGAGTCCTCGGGGAAGACCACGCTGATCTACCACCTGCTCGCCGAGGCGCAGAAGCTGGGGGGCGTGTGCGCCTTCATCGACGCGGAGCACGCGATGGATCCGCTGTACGCGAAGGAGATCGGGGTCGACATCGACGAGCTGCTCGTCTCCCAGCCGGACTACGGCGAGCAGGCGCTCGAGATCGCCGACATGCTCGTGCGTTCGGGCGCCGTGGACGTCGTCGCGATCGACTCGGTCGCGGCGCTCACGCCGCGCGTCGAGCTCGAGGGGCAGATGGGCGACCAGACGGTCGGCTCGCAGGCGCGGATGATGTCCCAGGCGATGCGCAAGCTCGCCGGCAACCTCAACCGGACGCAGACGCTGTGCGTCCTGACCAACCAGATCCGCGAAAAGGTCGGCGTGATGTTCGGCTCGCCGGAGACGCAGCCGGGCGGCCGGGCGCTGAAGTTCTACGCGTCTCAGCGGCTCGACATCCGGCGGATCGAGACGTTGAAGGACGGCACGGAGGCAGTTGGCAACCGCGTGCGTGTCAAGGTCGTCAAGAACAAGGTGGCGGCTCCCTTCCGCCAGGCGGAGTTCGACATCGAGTTCGGCAAGGGCATCTCGACGTCGGGGTGCCTGATCGACCTCGGCCTCGAGCACAACATCGTGTCGAAGTCCGGCTCGTTCTTCTCCTACGGCAACGACCGCCTCGGCCAGGGGCGAGCCGCCGCCAAGGCCCACCTCGATGCGAACCCCGGGGTCGCCAAGGAGATCGAAGAGAAGATCTACGAGGCGCTCGGCATCGGCAGGGATCTCGTGACGCCGATCGACCGGGACAAGGAGGCTGCGCCACCGATCGCGAGCGAACCGGCCGTCGCCGCCGCTTAGCGCACGCCTGGCTTGATCGTCGGAGCGCGGGTTACTCGCGCCGTTTTTGGGTGCCTCCGAAGGCGCTGCTTGCACCCCGAGCGCGTGAGTCGGTTCGAGCACGCTGGGTGCCGCCCCGCGGCGGTACGCTGCGTCCGCGCAGATAGGGCCTGACTATCGTGCCTGCCGTACGTGGCCGACATACATGGGTGATGGACACCCCCTTGACCGTTACGGGCCACGCGCCGGCTCGGCGTTCGCCCTCGCGACTTGCGCTGGTCGGCGACGAGCGTCTGGCTCGGCTCGTGGGCTCCGGCGACGAACGGGCGTTTGCGGCGCTCTACAAGCGCTATCACCAGCAGCTCTACCGCTACTGCCGCTCGCTCCTGAGGGAGGAGGCCGACGCACAGGACGTGCTCCAAGCCGCGTTCACCGGTGCCTTCACGGCACTGCGGCGCAGCCAGCGCGACGCGCCGTTGCGGCCGTGGTTGTACCGGATCGCCCACAACGAGGCGATCACCGTGCTACGGCGCCGCCGTGGCCACGACGAGCTGAGCGAAGCCTCTGGCAGCGTGTCGGTGTCAGTCGAGGAGACGGTCGCCGGCACCGAACGGTTCGCCGCGCTGATGGCCGACCTGCGCGAGCTGCCCGAGCGCCAGCGTGCCGCGCTCGTGATGCGGGAGCTGAGCGGGCTTTCCCACGAGGACATCGCGTTGGCGTTGCGGATCTCGGTGGGCGCGGCCAAGCAGACCATCTTCGAGGCACGCAGGTCCTTGCAGGAGTTCGCGGCGGGACGCGCGATGGGGTGTGAGGAGATCTGCAGGATCGTCTCGGACGGCGACCGGCGGGCACTGCGCGGGCGCCGCGTGCGCGCACACCTGCGTGACTGCTCCGGTTGCTCTGCGTTCGCGACCGCGATCCCGGCTCGCCGGGCGCATCTGAACGCGATTGCGCCGCCGCTCGCGCCGATCGCAGCCGGAGGCATGCTCGCCACACTCCTCGGACACGCAGGTGCGCGGTCGGCCGGCGCAGGGCCGGCGGCTGGCCTCGCCGGCAAGTCCGCCGGACTGGCGATCGCCACGAAGGCCATGGTCGGCGTAGTGATCGTCGCCGGAGCGGGCGCAGGGCTGGGCACGGCGCTCACGCACCGCGATGGCGCCGCACCGGCGGCCGCGGGCAGACGGGTGCATGGCCCCTCCCACGCCCAGGGCACCGCCCCGACGGTCCCAGGCGCTCGACCCGTAGGCCGCTCCCGTCACGGGGGCTCCGCGCGGAGCACGACAGGTAGGCGCCCCGGTGTGCGCGCCGTGTCAGGCAGCGGTAGGGCTCCGGCAGGGCGCTACGCAGCCGCAGCGCAGGGCGCCGGCCGGCGCGCGCTCGCGCACTCACGAGGCACCGGCTCCGCGAACACCGCCGGGCGCCACGAATCCGCGCGCGGCACGAACCGGGCCGGGTCGCACGGAAGGAGAGGCCTCGAAACAAACGAATCCCACCGGAACCACCCGGCTGGGGGGTCTCCCAGGGAAGGCGCCCCACCGGTGCCGGCCCCGGCACGCCAACCGGCCACCCCCCGCGCGAGCGCTGAAGTGCTCCACACGAACCCGGCAGCGCCGTCGAAAGGCCCTGACCTTCGCTGAGGCGAGACGTCATATGCGGGAGAAGGCGAATTCGTCGCCAGGCGAAGGCGCAAAACGAGGGACCTGGCAGCAAACGCCAGGGTCCCACCTGCCAGGAGGCAAGCATCACAATGAAACTCCACGTGAAGATCGCGGTGGCCGCGGCGACAATGGCTGTCGGCGCAGGCCCGGCGCTGGCCATCGCCGCCGCGAACGGGCACCCGGAGTCCGCGCCCGGCCACAACAAGACTGCGAGCACACCGACCACGACGTCGGGCTCGACTCCTCAGGGACATGGATACGGCGTTCTCTGCGCAAACCAGAGCAAGATGCACGTCGCCGGCCAGAAAGGCACTCCGTTCTCCCAATGTGTGACCGCGATGGCGAAAATCAACAGCGGCGCAACCAACAACCCGCGGGCCGCCTGCGCGAAATTGAGCAAAAAGCACGAAAAGGGCAAAAAGGGCACGCCCTTCAGCCGCTGCGTGTCGGCCGCTGCGAAGCTGCTTGCGAGCAAAAACACCTCCAAAGACGGAGCGACGACGACCACCACGACCACGACGGGCGCCACGACGACGGGCACCAGCACGTCCACCAGCTGACAACACGGGCACGCCAGGGCGCGGGCCCCCGTTCGCCCCGTTCTGGCCCCTGTCCTGCGCATCGCCACGAGGCACGCCGGATACGCTTAGGCGCATGAAGCGCTACCACCTGACGACCTTCGGTTGTCAGATGAACGAGCACGACTCCGAGCGGATGAAGGGAATGCTCGAGTCGCTCGGCTACCGAGAGGCGCCCGAGCGGGGCGAAGCCGACCTGATCCTCTTCAACACCTGCTCGATCCGAGAGACCGCGGACAGGCGCTTCATCGCCCACCTCGGCGAAGCCAAGCGGCTCAAGCACGAGCAGCCGGAGCGCGTCGTCGGCGTCGGCGGCTGCTGGGCGCAGTCGGTGAAGGAGGAGGTCTTCGAACGCTTCCCGTTCGTCGATGTGGCCTTCGGCCCCGGGCAGGTGCACAAGCTCGCCGAGTTCCTCACGAGCGACTCGCTGACCGCGCAGGGCTTCTTCGAGTTCGAGGGGTTCACGGGGCACCTGCCGGCTCGCCGCGAGCGCGCGTTCCAGGGGTGGCTCCAGATCAGCGTCGGCTGCAACTGCGCGTGCTCGTACTGCATCGTTCCCTCGACCCGAGGGCGCGAGGTTAGCCGGCCGCTCGAGGAGCTCCTCGGCGAGGCGCAGGTGATGGCCGATGAAGGGGTACGCGAGATCACGCTGCTCGGCCAGAACGTCAACTCCTACGGGCGCGACCTGCCCTCCGCAGTGCGGCCGGGCGCCGACGCTGGGCCTGGGCCGCAGAAGCCGAGCTTCGCCGAGCTGTTGAGGCTGATCGACGGGATCGAGGGGATCGATCGGATCCGCTACACCAGTCCGCATCCCAAGGACATGCGCGAGGACGTGATCCGCGCGCACGCCGAGCTCGAGAGCGTGTGCGAGCACATCCACCTGCCGCTGCAGTCGGGCTCGAGCCGCATCCTCAAGGCGATGCGCCGCACGTACGACCGCCGCCGCTACCTCGATCGCGTCGCGCTGATCCGCGAACACGTCCCCGACGTCGCGCTGACGACCGACATCATCGTCGGCTTCCCGGGCGAGAGCGAGGCGGACTTCCTGGAGACGCTCGAGGTCGTCGAGGAGGTCCGCTACGACGGCGCCTTCACCTTCGTGTTCTCGCCACGCCGCGGCACCTCGGCGTCGGCGATCCGCGAGGGCGTCGTCGCGCACCCGGTGAAGGTCGAGCGCATGGAGCGACTCGTCCATGCGGTGCAGCGGGGCGCGCGCGAGCGCGCACAGCGATTCGTCGGGCGCACCGTCGAGGTGCTCGTCGAAGGCCGGTCGCGCACCGATCCCGATCGCCTGCGGGGCCGCACGCGCCACAACAAGGTCGTCAACTTCACCGGCCTGGCGGCGCCGGGCGAACTCGCCGACGTCGAGATCGTGACGGCGACGAGCCAGACGCTCTCCGGCGAGGAGCGGCTGCTCGCGCGAGCCGGCGGGCGATGAGGATCAAGGCTGCCGTACTCGAGGAGTTCGGCGAGCCGCTGGTCGTGCAGGACGTCGATCTGGAGGAGCCTCGAAGGGGCGAGGTGCTCGTGCGCCTCGCCGCCTGCGGTGTGTGTCACACCGACATGTACGCGGCCTCGGGCGCCGACCCCTCAGGCTACGCGCCCACGGTGCTCGGCCACGAGGGAGCGGGTGTCGTGGAGCGCTGCGGGGAGGGCGTCTCGCTGGTGGCCGAGGGCGACCACGTCGTCACGTTGTTCTCGCCGCAGTGCGGAGAGTGCACGCATTGCCGCAGCCCGCTGACGAACCTCTGCACGGCGATCCGCGAGCAGCAGAACCTCGGGCACCTGCCGGACGGCACGACACGCCTCGGCCGCGGCGGCGAGCCGCTGCGGCACTTCATGGGCACCTCGACGTTCGCGCAGTACACCGTGATGCCCGAGATCGCCCTCGCACGTATCGAGCCCGAGGCGCCCCTCGACCGCGCCTGCCTGTTCGCCTGCGGCCTCTCGACCGGGCTCGGGGCCGCGATCAGGACAGCCGCGGTGAGCGCCGGATCGACCTGCGTGGTGTTCGGCGCCGGGATGGTCGGCCTCGGCGCCGTCGCGGGCGCGCGGCTGCAGGGAGCGGAGCGGATCGTGTGCGTCGACCTCGCGCCTGAGCGCCTGGAGCTCGCGCGTGGCCAGGGCGCGACGGACGTGATCGCGGGCGGCGATGACGCCGTCGAGCGGATCCTCGAGATGACGGGCGGCTTCGGCGCCGACTACACCTTCGAGGCGACCGGGAGCGTCGCGGTGATGAGGCAGGCGCTCGAAGCTGCACGGATGGGATGGGGGCTCTGCACGGTCTGCGGCGTCGCCGGCCGCGGTGAGACGCTCGACGTGATCCCCCGGCTGCTGATCACCGGGCGGCGCGTGTGCGGGTCGTCCTTCGGCGGTCTCAAGGGTCGTGAGGACGTGCCTGCGCTCGTACGCCGCTACCTCGGCGGCGAGATCGACGTCGACCCCTTCATCTCGCACCGCATCCCGCTCGAGGACGTCAACCGCGGCTTCGAGCTGATGGAGGCGCAGGACGGCATCCGCAGCGTGATCGAGCTCTGAGCGGGCCGGGCGAGCGCTTCAGGCGAGCGCCGCGACCTGGGCCTCGTCGCGATCGGCGAGGCGCACACGGTCGCGCCCCTCGCGCTTGGCCCGGTACAGCGCCGCATCGGCCTTCGTGAAGACGGTTCCGTAGTCGAACGTCTCGTTTCGCCGCGAGGCGCCGACGCCGAAGCTCATCGTGACGGCGATGCCGCCGGCGACCGTCTCGACGCCCACACGCGCGCGCAGGCGCTCGGCGAGGTCCTCGGCGTGCGCGAGATCCGATCCGGGCAGCAGGATCAGGAACTCCTCGCCCCCGAGCCGGTACGCGAGGTCGAAGGCGCGCAGCTGTTTGCGCATCAGGTAGGCGACCTCCTTGAGCACCGTGTCGCCGACGCTGTGGCCATACGTGTCGTTGACCTGCTTGAAATGGTCGAGATCACCGATGATCAGGCCGATCGGCTCACCCGTCACCGAGGACTGCTGGGTCAGCTCCTCCACGCGCACCTTCAGCGCGTTTCGGTTGAGCATGCCGGTGAGCTGGTCGACGACCGCGTCGCTGCGATGCTGGATGTCCGAGCGCATCAGCGGAGTCGAGAGCAGCGCCACGCAGATGATCAGGACCACCGGCGCGGTCACGAGCTCGGGGCCGTTCAGCACGGCGCTCGCGTCGACCCCGAACGCGACGGCGATCACGAGCGCACACGCGATGACGACGCCCGCGACGACGCCCCGCATCGAGAAGCGGGTGCTGAGGGTGATGACGGGAATCGCGAGCCACGACAGCGCCGAGACGCGCGGGCCACCCTCGAGCGCGACGGCCCCGGCGATCGTGATCTCGCTGGCGATCCAGGCGGCGAGCATCACGAACTCCGGCCTTGCGACGCGACGCATGAGCCGGTCCGCCGTCGCGAAGCAGAGGACCGACGGGATCAGGAAGAGCAGCGGCCACCAGCCGAGCCACGGGCCGACCGCCGCGATCGCCAGCGTCAGGACGGCGAACGTCCTGCGCCGGGCGGGCCGGATCCGGTTCTCCATATCGAGCATCCGCTCGCGGTCGAAGTCGCCTCGGCACAGCCAGGAGGCGGCGCTCGCGTTCTGCGCAGCAGGTTGCGGCGCGACTCGATGCGGTCCGGTCTGCATACCTTCTGGCTCGGTCGGCTCAATAGGGGCGATTACCACCCCATCATTTGATGGACGGACGTTACGCAGTGAGAAACGCGTCCATCAAATTCTCGGCGTGGGAGCCGCCTCTCGCTCGTTCGAACGACGCGCGAAATTGCGATGCGGGCGGGTAAGGCCCCGCGTTCGTCGGGAGTCTATGCGAACATATGTTCGTGCGCTGGAGCAACCTGACGATCGGCGAGGAGGAGCAGCGTCATCTGCCCGGGTACCGCGACCCGGCCGCGGTGCGCACCTTCGACGCACCCGAGGCGCTCGAGACGCGGTTTTACGAGGTGCACGCGAAGTCCGTTCTCAACCGCGTGCCCGAGAAGTCGCGCATGCCGTTCCGCTGGACCGTCAACCCGTACAGGGGTTGCTCTCATGCGTGTACCTATTGCCTGACGGGCGACACGCGCGTGCTGATGGCCGACGGGCGCACGGCACGCTTGGCCGACGTGAAGGTCGGTGCGGAGATCTATGGGACCGTCGTCGAAGGGGCCCAACGGCGCTTCCGGGCGACGCGCGTGCTCGAGAAGTGGTCGAGCATCAAGCCGGCCTACGCCGTACACCTCGAGGACGGTACCGAGCTCATCGCAAGCGCCGACCACCGTTTCCTCACCAGCAGAGGCTGGAAGCACGTCATCGGGTCCGAGCAGGGCCCGCTGCGGAGGCCACACCTGACGCTCACGAGCAAGATGTTGGGACCCGGCGCAAGCGCCCAGGCGGCGATCACCCGCAAGCGCACGATCGAGGGGGCTGCCGTCGAGACGAACGCAAAGCTTCGCGTCACGTCGATCCGCCCACTCGAGATGGCGATGCGCATGTATGACATCACGACAGGCACCGGGGACTTCACCGCGAACGGCGTGGTAAGCCACAATTGTTTCGCCCGCCCGACACACAAGTACCTCGACTTCGGCGCCGGCCGCGACTTCGAGAGGGAGATCGTGGTCAAGGTCAACGCGCCCGAGGTGCTGCGGGCGGAGCTCGCGCGGCCGTCGTGGAAACACGAACACGTCGCGATGGGCACCAACACCGACCCCTACCAGTGGGTCGAGGGGCGCTACAGGCTCATGCACGGCATCTGGGAGGCGCTGCGCGACGCTGCCAACCCGTGCTCGGTGCTGACCAAGTCGCCGCTCCTGCTTCGCGACCTCGAGCTGATGCTCGAGATCGCCGAGCGGACGACGATCACCGCGTGCCTCTCGATCCCCACGCTCGACGAGAAGGCGTGGCGAGCGACCGAGCCGCACACGCCCAACCCGCGTGCGCGGATCGAGGCGGTCGCCGAGCTCAACCGCGCCGGGATCCCGACGGGCGTGCTGATCGCGCCGCTGATGCCCGGCATCAACGACGCCCCGCACCAGATCGAGCCGCTCCTGCAACTCGTGACGGAGGCCGGCGCCACGAGCGTCGGTGGGATCGCGCTGCATCTGCGAGGCGAGGTGCGCGGCATCTTCATGGACTGGCTGCGCGCGAAGCGCCCCGACCTGCTGCCGAGATACCAGGAGCTCTACAGGCGCGGCGCATACGCGCCTCGCGAGGAACGTGAGCGGCTGTCGCGACTCGTCCGCCGGCGTGGCGCGGACTCGGGTTTCAGGCGTGTCGGGCATCCGTCGAGCGACCCCGAGTCCGCGGCGCCCGGCGACGTGCAAGGGCACCAGGAGGCGCTCTTCTAGCGGTCAGCGCTTGTCGCTCTGGCCCTCGTGCATCTGGCGCGAGATGTCATCGGACCCGAGCCGCCGCGCGACGGCTCCGGCGAGCTCGGGCGCAAAGGCGGCGAACAGCGTGCCCGCACGCAGCTGCAGCGGCGCGACGTCGACCTCGCCGCGGTTGCGTTCGATCGCATCGATCACCGCCATTGCCACCGCCTCCGGCGGCCGGGTGCCGACCCCGCGGGGCAGCTTCACCTCCGCGTCGGCGAACATGCCTGCCTCGCTGATGAAGCCCGGGAACACGCACGAGACGCCGACACCCGAGTCGCGCAGATCGGCGCGCAGCGCGCCCGCGAACCCGCGCAGGCCGAACTTGGTCGCGTTGTAGATGGCGGTGCGGGGGGTATAGGCCTTGCCCGCGAGCGAGGACATGAACAGCAGATGGCCGCGGCCTCGCTTCACCATGGCCGGGACGAGGTCGTGCGCGAGCACTATCGGCGCCCGCAGGTTGACATCGAGCGCGCGATCGATCTCTGCGACCGAGAAGGACTCGAGCGTCCCCGACGCCGGCAGCGCCGCATTGGCGACGAGGATGTCGATCTCGCCGACATCGGCGACGAGACGCTCCAGCTCGGCGACCTCGCTGAGGTCCACCACGAGCGCGCGCGCGTCGAGCTCTCCCGCGAGCTGCTCGAGCACGTCTGACCGGCGGCCGGTGAGAGTCAGCCTCGCTCCGGCGCCGTGCAGGGCGCGTGCGATCGCCTGACCGATCCCGCCGGTGGCGCCCGTGAGCAGTGCTGTCGATCCAGAGATCTGCAGAAGCTGTGAGCCTATCCCCATGCGCATCATCGCGCTCTTCGGGCCGACGGGAGTCGGCAAGACAGCGATCGCGGTCGCTCTCGGACAGCGGTTACGCGAGCGAGGCGAGCGCCCCGTGGCGGTCTCGGCGGACGCGCTGCAGGTCTACTCCGGGCTCGAGACGCTCACCGGTGTCGCCTCTCCCGGGGAGCAGGCGGCGCTCGAGCATCGCTTCATCTCGTTTCTCCCGACCGACGCGACGTTCAGCGTCGGGCAGTACTCGGAGCTCGCGCATGCGGAGATCGACGGTCTGCTCGCGGAGGGCAGGCGCCCGATCGTGGTCGGCGGCACCGGTCTCTACCTGCGGGCGGCGTTGACCGACCTCGACCTGCGCCCACCGCCCGTCGAGGGTCTTCGCGAGCGCTGGACGGCCGAGCTCGAGAAGCATGGGCCCGCCGCGTTGCATGCGACGCTCGCCGAGCGGGCGCCCTGGGCGGCCGAGGAGATCGATCCCAACGACCGCCAGCGCGTGGTCCGCGCGCTCGAGCTGCTCGACCAGGGGGAGCTCGAGCCACCCGAGGGGCCCTCGCAGCTCTGGAGCGCGGAGCTGCGCCACCCGACGCTGCTCGCGGGGCTCACGATGGAGCGCGAGGCTCTGTACGCGGCGATCGACGCGCGGGTCGAGGAGATGCTCGCCGGCGGCGTCCGTCAGGAGGTCCAGCGAGCCCAGGCGGCCGGCGTCTCCGAGACCGCGCGCAAGGCGCTGGGCTTCGAGGAGCTCCTCGCCGGCGACGTCGAGCGGATGAAGCGCCGCACGCGCAACTACGCCAAGCGCCAGCTCACGTGGATGCGACGCCTCTCCGGCGTGCGCGCGATCGACGTGACCGGACGCGATCCCGGCGCGGTGGCGCGCGAGATCCTAGACTCCGCCGCCTTGTGAAGTTCGAGAAGTGGCAGGCACTGGGCAACGACTACCTGATCGTCGAGCGCGACGAGCTGCCGTTCGCGCTCACCCCGGGGCGGGTCCGCAGGCTCTGCAACGGCCCCTTCGGCGTGGCCGCCGACGGCGTGCTGCTCCTCGCCGCGCCCGCCGATCCCGCCAACGTCGCCGACCTGCGGATCTTCAACCCCGACGGCTCCGAGGCCGAGCTGTCGGGCAACGGCGCCCGCGAGGCGATCCTCTACCTGCGCCGCCGCGGCTGGACCGACCGCGACAGCTTCTCGATCCACACCGCCGCCGGAGAGATCCGTCCGACGATCACCGGACGCGACACGTGCACCGTCGACATGGGCCGCGCGAGCCTGCGCTCCGGCGACTACCCCGGAGGCCCGGAGGACGGCCGCGGGACGCTCGCGGCGGACGCTCGCGAATGGAGCTTCCAGCACGTCTCGATCGGGAACCCTCAATGCGCGATCCGCGTCGGCTCGCTGGCGGAGCTCGAGTCGCTCGACCTCGCCGAGCTGGGCCCCCCGATCGAAGGCCACGAGCTCTTCCCGAACCGCACGAACGTGTCGTGGTACACGCCGCTCAGCGAGGGCCGCGTCCGGGCGCGGATCTTCGAGCGCGGGGTGGGGGAGACCCTGTCCTCCGGCACGGGCGCGACCGGCGCGGCCGTCGCGTACGTCCGCGAGCAGGGCGAGCTCGGCGGTCGGATCGCGGTGCTGCTCGACGGCGGTGAGCTCGAAGTCGAGGTCGGCGAGGATCTGCAGGTCAACCTGACGGGCTGGGCGCGGCCGGTGTTCGAGGGGCGCCTCAGCGAGGACTTCGAAAAGGAGCTGCATGAAACCGAGTAAGCGCCTGGAGCGCATCCCCCCGTACGCGTTCGCCCAGCTCGAGCGCAAGATCGCCGAGAAGCGCGCTGCGGGGATCGACGTGATCAGCCTCGGGATCGGCGACCCCGACAGGCCGACGCCACCGCTGATCGTCGAGGCGATGCAGGAGGCCGTGACCGAGCCCGAGACCCACCGCTACCCCTCCAACCGCGGCCGTCACGACTTCCGCGCGGCCGTGCGCGACTTCTACGAGCGTCGCTTCGACGTGGTGCTGGACCCCGAGGGCGAGATCATCCCCGCGATCGGGGCCAAGGAGGCGATCTTCAACCTGAACCTGGCGTTCCTCGACCCCGGCGACTACGCGCTCGCGTCCGATCCCGGCTACCCCGTATACACGGGCGGACCGTGGCTCGCGGGAGCCGAGCCGGTGCTGATGGCGCTCGAGCCCGAGCGCGGCTTCGTCCCCGACCTCGATGCGATCGGCGACGAGGTGGCGCGGCGCTCGAAGCTGATGTACCTGAACTACCCCAACAACCCGACGGGCGCCGTCGTCCCGGATGGCTTCTTCGAGCGGGTCGTCGAGTTCGCCCGTGAGCACGAGATCCTCGTCGTCCACGACAACGCCTACTCGGAGATCGTCTACGACGGCTACCGCGCGCCTTCGTTCCTCGCAACGCGGGGTGCCAAGGAGGTCGGAATCGAGGTCTTCTCGCTGTCGAAGGGCTACAACATGACCGGCTGGCGTTGCGCCGTCGTCGTCGGCAACGCCGAGGCGCTCGAGACCTACTGGCGGCTGAAGACGAACATCGACTCCGGTCTGTTCGAGGCCGTCCAGCTCGCGGGGATCGCGGCGCTCTCGCCCGACGGCGACGCCGAGATTGCCTCGATGAACGAGCTCTACCGCCGCCGCCGCGACCTCGTCTGCGATGCGCTGCGGCGTATCGGCGTCGAGGTGAAGCCGCCGCACGGCACGATCTATGTGTGGGCGCCCGTGCCCGCGGGCTTTGCCGGCTCCGCCGCATACTGCGAGCACGTGCTCGAGCGTGCAGCCGTCGTGCTCTCGCCGGGCGCGATCTACGGCCCCGCCGGTGAGGGCTGGTTCCGGATCTCGCTCACGACACCCGACCAGCGCCTGCTCGAGGCGGTCGAGCGTCTCGGCACGCTCGCGCCCTGAGCGGGTGCGCTGCCGGAGGTCCTAGACTGATGGATGGATGGAGAAGAGCCGCAACGGCAGGAGCGCCGTAACACCGAGAGCCGCAGCCGCCGCGGCAGCAAACGGCGGCGAGACACAGCAGCGCGCGCGCCAGCGCGCGTTCTGCATCGCGGCGCTGCCCGAGGGTGACGATCTCCAGGAGCTCGGCGAGCTGCTGCACACCGCGGGCGTCGCCGTCGTCGGCGAGATGGTCCAGCGCCGCGAGGCGCCCCATCCGAACACCTATCTCGGTCCTGGCAAGGTGCGCGAGGCGAAGGCCCAGGCCAGGGCCTGCGACGCGAACCTGATCGCCTGCGACGACGAGCTGACCGCTCGCCAGGAGCGCAACCTCGAGGAGGAGCTCGGGCTGCCGGTTGTCGATCGCACGACGGTGATCCTCGACATCTTCGCCTCGCACGCCGGCACCGCCGAGGGCAAGCTTCAGGTCGAGCTCGCGCAGCTCGAGTACAACCTCGCGCGCATGCGCGGCCTGTGGAGCCACCTCGAGAGACTCGGCGGAGGCATCGGCACGAGAGGACCCGGGGAGACGCAGATCGAGACCGACCGGCGGCTGGCCCGCGACCGGATCGCGACGCTTCGCCGCCGGCTCGAGCACGTCAAGGGCACACGCGCGGTCCAGCGCGCCGAGCGCGAGCGCGCGGCGCTGCCGACGATCGCGCTCGTCGGCTACACCAACGCCGGCAAGTCGACGCTTCTCAACGCACTCACCGGGGCCGATGTCGGCGTGCGCGATCGTCTGTTCCATACGCTCGACCCCACCACGCGCACCCTGCGGCTCGCCGGCAGGCCGTACCTGCTGACCGACACGGTCGGCTTCATCAGCAAGCTCCCTCACCAGCTCGTCGACGCCTTCGCCGCGACGCTCGAGGAGACGCGCCGCGCCGAGCTGCTCGCGCACGTGCTCGACGCCTCAGCGCCCGAGGGCCACGTCGAGATCATGCAGCGCTCGGTCGACCAGACGCTCGAGGAGATCGGGGCCGGTGACCGTCCCCGCGTGCTCGTGCTGAACAAGGCCGACCTGCTCGACGAGCAGGCACGCGAGGAGCTCCGCCTGCGCCATCCGCAGGCTGTGCTCGTGAGCGGCGTCACGGGGGAGGGACTCGAGGAGCTCGGCGAGCGAATCGAGCACGAGCTCGCCCACACGCTGAGGCGCGTCGAGCTGCTCGTCCCCTACGCGGACGGCGGCAGCCTCGCGGAACTGCACGAGGTCGCCGGTGAGGTCAGCCGCGAGGACACCGCCGACGGCGTGCGCGTGAGGGCGCTCGTGCCAGAGCGCCTGGCCGACCGCTTCTCGCGCTTTGCGGCGCCCGCGCGGCTCGTCGTCGACTGATCGGCGACAGCGGCGCCGCGCGGCCGTCAGCGCTCGTCGCCGCTGCCCGAGAGCGTCCCGCGCTCTTGGCGCGAGCTGAGCTTCTCGAGGTTCTCGCGCGCCACCTCCTCGAGCTCGAGTCCCAGCTCGGTGGCGAGCTGGGCGACGTACCACAGCACATCTCCCAGCTCCTTCGACATCGCCGCGCGCCGCTCCTCGCGGATCCGGCCGCCGTCGTCACGGATCGCCTTCTTCGCGTGCTCGGCGACCTCGCCGGCCTCCCCGGCGAGACCGAGCGCCGGATAGGCGAGCCACGCCTCGCGGGGATACTCGGCGGTGCGTCTCGAGCGCTGCTGGTACTCGGAGAGCTCCACCAGCTCGATCCTACGTGGCCGGCGCGCTCGCGGGATGGCGATCTTCGGGCAGTTTGCGGAGATCTCCGCGGGCCGCCTCACAGGCCCGCGGCGTGGCTTGCGCTCAGGTGCGCCTCGCCCTCGAGCTCGTCGTCGAGCGCGGCCAGCGTCCCCGGGCCGAGGCCGAGCGACCTCGCGATCAGCCAGTCGGCGAACCAGGAATTCTTCGGCAGCAGCGGCCCGTGGAGGTAGGTCCCGATCGTGTTTCCCGCGATCGCGCCCTCCCAGCTGGTCCTGCCGTCGTTGCCGAACCCCTTCAAGACGCGCCCGAGCGGGCGCTGGGCCTCGCCCAGGCGGGTGCGGCCTCCGTGGTTCTCGAAGCCCGCGAGGACGCGCGGCCCGTCGCTTGCGTCGAGCCGGACCTCGATCGCGACGTTGCCGATCAAGCGAGCGCCTTCGCGAACGGTCTCGACGTCGAGCAGTCCGACGCCCTCGATGCGCTCGTCGTCGAGCGTGTAGGAGCGGCCGAGCAGCTGGTAGCCGCCGCATACGCCGAGCACGACGGCGCCGCGGGCGGCGGCGGCGTGCAGCGCCTCGCGCTTGGTCTCGATCAGGTCCTCGGCGCAGAGACGCTGGTCGCGATCCTGGCCTCCTCCGATGTAGAAGAGGTCGCCTGCGTCGGGGTCGAGCGCGTCGCCGAGCGTGCTCGCGATCAGCTCGAAGCCGATCCCGCGCCAGGAGCAGCGTCGCTCGAGCATCAGCAGGTTGCCGCGGTCGGCATAGATGTTCATGAGGTCGGGGTAGAGCGCGCACACGCGGAGCGTCCGTGGCGCGTGGCTCACACCGTCACGCACGGAGCATCACCACATCGCTGGCGAGGTACTCCTCAGTCGCCTCGATGCGAACCGCCGGTTCCGGCTGAAGCCCTGCAGCGACGCCCTCGCGCTGGAGCTGCTCGACGCTCACGAGATCGAGCTCGATCACGTCGCGCTCGCCGGCGGTCGTGAGAGCGCGTGGCCCGAGGCGCAGCAGCTGACTCGAGCCCTCTCGCGGTGCTTCGCGGCCGTCGGGGAGGATCCGGCGCGAACGCTCGATCAGGACGGAGCCGTCCTGTTCGCAGATCCGGATCGCGCGGCTGACGTAGTCGACTCCGTCGAGGCGCACCGTCTCCGCAGTAGGCCCCGGACCGGTCGCCGTCGCATCGAAGAACTCGAACTCCGTCACGATCGCGCAGGCGATCAGGCCTCCGGGGCGCAGGTGGGCGCTGGCCCTGCGCAGGCACTCGGTCCTCGCCGCGGCGCCCCCCAACAGCTGGATCGTCTGCATAGCCGCGATGCACAGCGCGAAGTCCTCTCGCTCGAGGTCGAAGCTGCGCGCATCGGCACAGACGGCTCCGACGCTCGCTGCGCCGGCCCGGAGCTCGAGTGCTCCCAGCAGGTCGGGATCGATGTCGAGCGCCGTCACGTCGTGCCCCGCGGCCGCGAGATCGAGCGCCACCCTGCCGCTTCCGGCGCCGATCTCGAGGACCGGAGTCGCGCCGGAACCATCGCGACAGGCTGCGGCGAGGCTGCGCCAGAGCGGAAGATCGGCACCATAGCCGCCGCACTCGAGGTCGTGCCAGATGACGGTCAGCTCGTTGGGCGGCGGGACGCCCGCAGAGCCCGACTCGCTTACGACCATGCGCTGCTCGCCTCTCCGCGGGCCACGAGCAGCTCGCGCAGCGAGAGCATCGCGGTGTAGGTAGGGAGGGCATAGAGGGGCGCATCGCCGGCGCCGCGATCGGCCGAGGCTTCGCGCAGTGCGGGCTCGATGCCGTCGCGCACGTGGATCCGCTCGCTCTCGAGTCCTGCGTACTTCAGCCGTAGCGCCAGCTCGGGGGCGCGCGTGCCGCTGCAGGTGACCCGCCGCACGCGCCCCCCGAGCAGCTCGAAGTCGACGTCCCAGATCCAGGAGACATCGCGGCCGTCGGCGATGTTGTCATTGAGCACGATCAGCAGGTCGTGCTCGCCGGGCTCGAGCACGAGCGTCCGCAGCACCTCGTTGGCCCCGGCGGGGTTCTTGACGAGCAGGATCCGAAGCTCGCGCGATCCTCGAGCGGCGCGCGCGCCAGCGGCGCCGTTGAGCGAGACGGTCACGGACTCGGCTCGGCCGAACGCGGCGCGGGTGCTGCCCAGGCCCGCGACGATGCTCGCAAGCGGGATCTCCATGGTTGTGGCGAGGGCGGCGGCGGCGATCGCGTTGTAGACGTTGTAGAGGCCGGGCAGCGCGAGCTTCACCTGCGCCTCGCCGGCCGGTGTGCGCAGCTGGAATGTCGCGGAGCGGACGCCTTCGAGCCGCACGGCGCTGGCCGTCACCGCCGGCGCCGGGCGGCTGTGGCCGCAGCGCTCGCAGTGGTAGTGGCCGAGGTGCCCGAGGTAGACCGCGTCGAACACGTACGGCGCGCCACAGCTCTGACAGTGCTTCGCGTCCGCGGCGTGCGCCATGCCCGGCATCGCGAGCGAGTCGTCGTCGACCCCGAAGTAGAGGGCGTCTCTGCGCTCCCTGCCGAGGTCGGCGATCTGCGGGTCGTCGGCGTTCAGGACGAGGCGCGCCGCAGAGCGGCCCACGGCTTCGTGCCAGCGCTCGGCGATCGTCTCGAGCTCGCCGTAGCGGTCGAGCTGGTCGCGAAACAGGTTGCCGAGCAGGATCGCCCGCGGACGGAGCTGCTCGACGAGCGCCGGCAGCCACAGCTCGTCGACCTCGAACAGGCCGAGCTGCCCGGCGATGCGACCACGCGGGCGGGCGGCGCGGAGGAGCGTCGTGGCGATCCCGCCGGCCATGTTCGCGCCCGCCTGGTTGTGGACGAGCTCGACTCCCGCGTGCTCGAAGATGGCCGCGCTCATCGCGGCGGTGGTGGTCTTGCCGTTCGTCGCCGAGACCAGCACGCTGCCCCGCTCGAGGCGCCGGCCCAGCGCTCCGATCGCCTGCGGCTCGAGGCGCATCAGCACCCTCCCGGGGGCACTCGTGCCGCCTCCGCCGCGCATCCGCGAGAGCGCGCCGACCGCCCGCGCGAGCGCGAGCTTCGGCGCCAGCGCCCCGGCCATCAGGGGCGCACCGGCGACTCGTCCGACGGTGCGCTCGCGTCGCCGCCGCCGGCGTGCTCGAGCGGCGCCGATGCGGCCGGGTGCGGAGCGCCGAACGCGTCGTGCATCGGGGGCTCGGGCGGGACGATGATGTTGACGGCCCCGCGCAGCGCGCGTACTCGCACGGGCAGCTCGCCGATCGGGTCCCCGTCGGCGTACAGCGCGAAGGGACGGTCAGCCGAGATTTCGACCTCGGCGGCCCGAAACACGCGGACCGCGTCGAGCTCGACGTGGGTGCCCTTGAAGACCCTCGGCAGCACGCTCGAGAGGAAGCGCCGCCGGCTGAGCTGCGCCATCGTCACGACCTCGAGCAGCCCGTCGTCGAGCAGCGCTCCCGGCGCGGCGTACATCCCGCCGCCGTAGGCCTTGGAGTTGGCGGTCCCGACCGAGTAGCCGGTGAATGTGTGGCGCACCCCGGGAGGGTCGAGCTCGACGACGAACGTCGCCGGTCGCCACGAGGCGAGCGCGCGAAGAGCCCCGTAGGCGTAGACGAGCCCACCGAGCCACGATGGCGCCTCGTTGGCGATGCGGTTGGCGTCGCTGTCGAAGCCGGCCGAGGCGATCCCGACGAAGGCGCGCCCGTCGACCTCGCCCATGTCGACGGGTCGCGCGGCTCCCGTGGCGATCGTCGCGCAGGCTGCGTGCGGATCCTCTGGGATACCGAGCACCCGGGCGAGGTCGTTGCCGCGCCCGCCGGGGAGGATGCCGAGCACAGCTCCGGGAACCGCGCGCAGCGCGTCGGCGATCGCCCCGACCATCCCGTCGCCGCTCAGCGCGACGACCGTCTCTCCCCGCCTCGCTGCCTCCACGGCCAGCTCGCGAGCGTGCTGCAGGTCGCGCGTCTGTGCGCGCGCGACGGTCAGCCCGTGTCCGCGCAGCGTGCGCTCGAGCGCCGGCGCGAGGCGGCCGGACTTGCCGCCACCGGCGGCGGGGTTCACGATCAGGCAGACGGGAGCGGCCACACGCCAAGCGTATTGAGCCGCGCCGCCTCAGTCCGGGTGCGGGCGCTCAGGACCTTGGCGCGTCGCGGGCGCGGTCGCGCCGTCGGCGCCCGATCGCCGCCACGATGGCCAGCGCCGCGAGCACGACGAACAGCCCGAGCAGGACGGAGGCCGGCAGCGACAGGCCGCCGAAGGGCAGCGCAACGAGCTCGACGATGCCGAGCCCGATAGCGAGCAGCACGATGATCAGGATCAGGATCAGCAGGATGCCCCTCATGCGCGCGAGGACTCCCGCGGAGGCCGGCGGCACGAGCAACCCCATCGCGCGCAGCGCGAACAGCTGGCGCCCGCTCGGGGGCGCCTGGCCCAGCCGCTCGACGGCGTCTTTCAGGTCGCCGGCGCGGCGTTCGGCCAGGGCGAGCGAGGCGTCGGCCATGCGCCTGATCTGCATGCGCTCCTGTGGCCGGGCCGCGGCGATCGCGCGCTGGAAGTAGCCGCGGGCGGCCTCGGCGTCGAAGCGCTCGGAGGCACGCGCGCCGAGAATCGAGAGAGCGGCCGACTTGTACTTGGTCTCGGCTTCGAGCTCCTCGTCCGAGCGCTGCTCGAGCGCCTGAATGGCCTCGAACGCGCCACGCTGCTCCATGCGGATCTGTCGCTGTTTGGGGGCCATGACGCGCCATTCTACGGTTTGGCGCCCCGGGCCGGGCCCGCCCGCCCGCCACGCCGCGAACCTCTCGCCCGCCGGCACGCCAGGCGATATCCTCGCGGCGTGAGGAGACCTCGCCGTCCGCCGTTGCACCGCGCCGCGTCCCTGTCGGTCGCGCTGCTCCTGGCGCTGTCGCTGCCCGTGCTGAGCGCGCCTCCCGCGCCGGCCGCCACGTCGGGAGGCGGCAACGCCTTCGGTGAACTGACCGAAGGTCAGTCCGAACCCGCCAAAACGACGAGCACCGCGACGACCACGAGCACCTCGACGCAGGAAACGACGAACTCGCAGACGCTGATCATCCTCGCGCTGATCGCGGCCGTGCTGCTGCTGATCGGCATCGCACTCGTGATCGCTCGCGACGCCCGCAAAGTTGCCCCGGCGGGCGACCCGGAGCTGAGCTCTGGCCTGTCCTCACGCGACTGGGCCGCCCGCCAGCGCAAGCGACGCGCGAAAGCCAAGGCGGCGCGCCAACAGCGCAAGCGAAACCGCTGAGCGCCCTAGCGGACGGTGATCACGCGCCGGCGCGTGCGAAGCGGCGTGCGCACGCGCCTCGGAGCGGGGCAGGCGGGCGAGCCGTGCGGCCCACGCCGCGGCCAGCGCGGCAGCGGCGAGCGCGGGTGTGGGTCCAGCGGCCCGCCGGGAAGCGCCTTCGAGCCGCCGTCGTCTTCGCCCGAGCCGGGCGTGTCGGGGGCGTGCATCGCCTCGTCGTTGCGGAACGGTATCCACAACATCAGGGCGACGATCGGGAGCTTGATCACCAGCGTGCTGACGAGCAGGATCCAGAGCCACAGCTGCACGCCTGCGATGCTACTACTGGCTCGTGCAAGCGCAAGTGAAGTCTGAGCTGCAGAAGCTCGCGGACGAGGTATCGGCCTGCACCCGCTGTCCGCGTCTGGTCGCGTGGCGCGAGGAGGTGGCGCGCGAGCGGCGGGCCGCGTTCGCCTCAGAGGACTACTGGGGAAGGCCGCTCCCCGGGTTCGGCGATCCCGCCGCGCGCCTGCTGCTGCTGGGACTCGCGCCGGCGGCTCATGGGGCGAACCGCACCGGACGGATGTTCACCGGCGATCGCTCCGGCGACTTCCTGTTCGCCGCCCTCTGGCGCCAGGGGCTCGCAAGCCAGCCGACATCCAGCGGCCTGGGGGACGGCCTCACGTTGCGGGGCACTTGGATCAGCGCCGCGGTCCGCTGCGCGCCGCCCGCGAACCGGCCGGCGCCCGCCGAGCGCGACGCATGCCTGCAGTGGAGCGTGCGCGAGCTGCGACTGCTCTCGGAGGTGCGCGTCGTGATGTGCCTCGGCGCGTTCGCCTGGGATGCCGCCCTGCGGCTGATCACCGCGACGGGCCCGGACGGTCACTCGATACCCCGGCCCCGTCCGCGCTTCGGCCACGGCGCGGAGCTGGCGGCCGGCCCGCGGACGCTGATCGGGTGCTTTCACCCGAGCCAGCAGAACACCTTCACGGGCAAGCTGACCGAGCCGATGATCGACGGCGTGCTGGCGCGCGCAAGGGAGTTAGCCAAGCTCTAGGCTGGCTGCGCGGCGGCGGCGACCGCCCGCGCACGCGCGCGCTGACGGGCCGTGCGCGCGGCGGTGGTGAGCGTGTCGATGTCATACGCGCCGTAGTGGCGGCGTCCGTTGATGAAGAACGTGGGCGTGCCCGAGACGCCGCTCGCGTCGGCGCTGGTGACGTCCTCCGCGATCCGTGGCGCGTACTCGTGGCTGCGCAGCTCGCCGAGGAAGCGGTCCATGTCGAGCCCCAGATCGCGCGCGTAGCCGCTCAGGTCCTTGGGCCCGAGGTCGTCCTGATGGGAGAGCAGCTTGTCGTACATCTCCCAGAACTTGCCCTGTGCGCCGGCGGCCTCGGCCGCTTCGGCCGCGAGCTGAGCATAGGTGTGGACGTCGTTGAGCGGCAGGTTGCGCCAGACGTAGCGGATGTCGTCGCCGAAGGAGGACACCAGCTCGCGGACGACGGACTCGGCCTGGCCGCAGTAGGGGCACTCGAAGTCGCCGTACTCGACGAGCGTCACGGGCGCGTCGTCCGGACCTCGCACGTGGTCGCGCTCGGGGTCGACGTCGTCGGAGAGGTCGAGGATGTCCTCGGCGGTGGCGCCGATCTGGCGCGCCCGCACCCTGCTGGGAAGCCGTTTGACCACGGCGAACACAACCGCGGCCACGAGCGTCGCGACTATCACCGAGCTGAGCGCCCCGAGCTTCGCCTCGTCCAGGCGCGCGCCCTGGAAGCTCAGGCTCGAGACGAGGAGCGACACGGTGAAACCGATGCCGGCGACGGTCGCTCCGCCGGTCAGCACGGGCCAGCTGATGATCGGGCGCAGGCCGCCGAGGCGCGGGCGCGAGCCGATCCACGACGCGGCCAGGATCCCGACGGGCTTGCCGACGACGTACCCGACGAGGATGCCGAGCGTGATCGGCGAGCTGAGCGAGCGTTCGAGGAGGCCTCCGGTGAAGTGAATGCCCGCGTTGGCGAGCGCGAACAGGGGGACGATCATGTAGCTCGTCCAGGGATGGAGCACGTACTGCAGGCGCTCGTTGATCGAGATCGCCGAGCGTAGCCCGACCTGCGCGGAGCGCGCGAGCTCGGGCGTGGGCTGCTCGCGAAAGGAGCGCGTCAGCGCCGTGGCGCGCTCGAGCGTCTCGCGCGAGGGCGTGTAGTCGCTCATCAGGAGACCCACGGCGAGACCCGAGACGACGGGGTCGATGCCCGACTTGAACATCGCCACCCAGACACCCACGCCGGCTACGATCGCGAAGGGTCGACGCCAGGTGAAGGGGATATAGCGGGCGGCGTAGAGCACGCCGAACAGCGCCAGCGCCACGGCTAGCGCCGTGTAGTTGACGTTGCTGGTGTAGACGATCGCGATCACGATCAGCGCGACGAGATCGTCGAAGACCGCGACCGTCAGCAGGAACACGCGCAGCCGCGTCGCCGCGCGGGGTGTCAGCAGCGCGAGCGCGCCGAGCGCGAGCGCCGTGTCGGTCGATATCGCCGCAGCCCATCCGCGTGCGCCCGGACCGCCGGCGTTGAAGGCGAGGTAGATGGACGCGGGAACGGCCATGCCGCCGATCGCGGCGAGCGCCGGGATCGCGAGGCGACGGCGCTCGCGCAGCTCGCCCAGGTCGAGCTCGCGCTTGGCCTCGAGCCCCACGACGAGAAAGAAGAACGTCATCAGCCCTTCGTTGATCCAATGGCGCAGGTCCGTAGAGATCGAGGCGCTCCCGAGGTGGATCGAGAGGTTCGTGTGCCAGACCGATTCGTAGGAGTGCCAGCCCGGCGAGTTGGCCCAAAGGAGAGCCGCGACCGCAGCCGCGACGAGCACGCTGGCGCTGCCGGTCTCGGTGCTCAGGAAGTCGCGAACCGGCGTTGCCAGGTTTCGCGCCCAGGCCGTGCGATCGGTGTAAGGCGCGGTCTGCTGCTCTGAGGAGGCGGCCTCGGCGTCTGCCATCCCTCGCGATTATCGCGGCCCTCGGCCCGTCAGCCGATCTCGATGCCGGGTCCCGATTCGCGCCCCGTCGGGATACCCTGCTGTCATGCAACGTTCGCAGCGCTCGACGGGGGCTCGTGGGGGGTAGGCGTCCCACCCTCCTCGTCGTCGGGCGGCGTCTTGACCCGGAGGACCACGGGCTGCGCGACTCGCTGACGCGCGCGGCGCAGCCGTACGAGTTCTACGAGTCCAGCAGCCCAGAGGGGCAGGCTCTGCTCGAACGCCACGGCGTCGGGGAGGAGGGCCTGCCGCTGGTCGTGGACGGCGATCAGGTCTACGAAAACGCGACGATCGTCGGGCTCGCCGAAGCATGGAACGCGTTCACGCCGCCGACGCGACCGCACTACGACCTCGCGATCGTCGGCGCCGGCCCGGCGGGTCTGGCGGCGGCCGTGTACGGCGCGTCGGATGGGCTCTCGACGATCGTCTTCGAGCGCGACATCCCCGGCGGCCAGGCCGGTCACACGTCGATGATCGAGAACTTCTTCGGCTTTCCCGGCGGGATCGAGGGCGCCTCGCTCGCGAGGCTCGCCGCGAGGCAGGCGGAGAGCTTCGGCGCCGAGCTGCAGTTGCTGCGCGGCATCAAAGGGGGCGGGTCGCGCCCGGAGGGCGGGATGCGGATCGTCACGAGCGACGACATCGAGATCACCGCCGATGTGGCCGTCGTGGCACCCGGGATCGAATGGCGGCGGCTGGCACTCGACGGGATCGAGGAGCTGCTGGGACGCGGGATCTACTACGGCGCGGGCCGCAGCGAGTCGGTCGGATCGGCGGGTATGCAGGTCGTGATCGTCGGAGCCGGAAACTCCGCCGGGCAGGCGGCGATGAACTTCTCAGACGCGCAAGCGAACGTGACGATGGTGGTGCGCGGCGAGTCGCTTGCGAAGTCGATGTCGGCCTACCTCGTGCGGCGAATCGAGGAGAGCCCCAGGATCGACGTCCGGCTGCGATCGCACGTGAGCGCCGTCGAAGACGGCAGCGGGTCGCTGCGCTCCGTCACGATCGACGACGGCAGCAGCCCGCCCGAGCGTCACACCGCCGACCAGCTGTTCCTCTGCATCGGCGGGCAACCACACACCGCGTGGGCGACGAAGAAGGGGTTCGACACGGACGCGAACGGCTACTTCCTGACCGGCCCGGACCTCCTCCAGGATGGTGCGCGCCCAGCCCACTGGCCACTCGAGCGCGATCCGCTCGCGCTCGAGACCTGCGTCCCCGGGATCTTCGCCGCGGGGGACGCCAGACACGGCTCGACCAAGCGCGTCGCAGCGGCCGTCGGCGAGGGAGCGATGGCGGCGGCACTCGCCGAGCGTCGCCTTGAAGAGCTCACGCCCGCCTGAGGGACGCGCGAGCTGCTCCGAACCGGTGAGGGGCCCGGAGCGCCGCGGATAACCTGAAGCGATGCCCTACACGAACGCCGACGCCCGGCAGCAGCTGCTCGACGCGCTCGGTGAGGCGACCGAAGACCTGGGGTCCGCGGTTGCCGCTCTGGGCGAGGCCTATGAGCAGCTCGACGAACAGACCGGCGACGTCCTCGAGGCGCAGCTCTTCCGGCCCGTCCAGCACGCCTACGGGCGCGCACAGCGCACGTATGCGGCGTTCGCAGAGCGACACGACCTGAATGCTGCGGAGCTCGCGCTGGCGACGCCGGGGGCGCCGTCCAGGGGACCGCGCGGCTTCATCGACGACGGCGTCGATGCAGCTCGCCGAGCCGACGAGGAGCTCGCGACGCTTCAGGATTCGCTGCTGCCCGTCGAGGTTGGCGACCCTGAGCTGCGCTCAGGCCTCGAGGAGATCCGTACCCTGCTCGGCCACGTCCCCGGCAGGGCGAGGGAGCTCGTGCGGACGCTCGGGCGCTAGGCCTTTTCCGCTGCTGGTTGACATCACATGCAATCCACGTGACGCCCCCTAGCCGTTGAGCAGGCTGCGGGTGGGACAACCTTCCGGGCTGACGGCGACGCTCCGCCACGCAGCGATCAACAAGCCGGTGCCGGCCCTTCGATGATGCATGGATCATGGTCCGAGAGGGCTTCGGGTGGGCGGCGATGGTTGCAGCAGTGCGGCTTGCGGAAGCAGCACGCGAACGAGCGAGCGCCACTTTCTGAGAAGGGTTTCTTTTAAGCCTGCAGGCGAGTAGAGTAGCCCTGCTCGTAGCGTTTCTCACATGGAGGTCGCGGGACGCTGGCGGGGCGAGTCGAGGCCCACCCGGTCGCACGCAAGGAAGGCGAGAGTGGGGATTCGCGCCCAGCCACCACGGACAGGTGCCGCTGAGCGAGAGCAGTGCGTCGGCGCAAGCCGACGAGACGAGGGGATAGACGATGGGATCCAGGGCCGCTGGGCGTAGTCGTAGTGGACACCCGCGAGGCAGGGGTCGCCGGTCATTGTCGGCGCTCGCAGTAGCTGTGGCGCTGACGGCTGTGGCCGCGAGCGTTGCGTCGGCGAGCACGTACACCGCCAGGGAAGGAACCGTGCTTGGGGCCTCGCCCGTACCGGCTCTCGTTGGGGTCACGTCGGTGTCCGGTGGCGGGTGCCGCCCATGTTCGACGCAATTCAACTTGGCTCTTATGAGCGACGGAACCGTCAAAGCCTGGGGTGCGGGCGAAGCAGGGCAGCTGGGCGACGGCACACTCAATAGCAGTGCCACACCGGTCGCGGTGAGCGGGCTCGGCGGCGTGACGACGATCGACGCTGGCTGGTACCACAGCCTCGCGCTGCTCGGCGACGGCACCGTCAAAGCGTGGGGAGCGGGCACGGACGGAGCGCTCGGCCAGGGCTCGTTCACCAGCAGCGACGTCCCCGTGACGGTGAGCGGCCTGAGCGAAGTCGTCGCGGTCTCGGCCGGCGCCGACCATAGCCTCGCCCTGCTCAGCAACGGCACCGTTGTGGGGTGGGGCAAAAACGAATTCGGGGACCTCGGCACGGTCGCCCCCGAAAAGACTAACGTCCCGGTCGAAATCCCCGGGTTGAGCGACGTAGTGGCCATCTCGGCCGGCAGGTTCTTCAACCTGGCTCTGCTCAGCAATGGCAAGGTGATGGGATGGGGCTATCACGGCAATGGCGAACTGAGCTCCTTCCAGGGGACGTGCTCGTTTGCTTGCCCCGAACCCGTGGAACTGGAAGAACTGAGCGGCGTCGCCGCAGTCTCCGCCGGGCTCGCGAACGGCCTCGCACTGCTGAGCAGCGAAGGCACCGTCAAAGCCTGGGGTGCGGGCGAAGCAGGGCAGCTGGGCGACGGCACGTTCGAAGGCAGCACGCCGGCCGTCAGCGTGAGCGGGTTGAGCGGCGCCTCGGCGATTGCGGCTGCCTCCGAAGCCAGCTTTGCGCTACGGGCCGACGGCTCGGCGATGGTCTGGGGCTACGGCGTATCGGACGTCCCCGTGCCGATGAGTGGATTCGCGGGGGCAGTCGGCATCGCGGCCGGAGCCTCCACGGGCCTGGCGTTTGGTCCGTTCGCAACAGTGACCGCGGTGCCGCCCTCATCCGGGTCGACCGTAGGCGGAACGCCGGTAAACGTTGCTGGTGTCAATCTCAGCGGTGCAACCAGCGTGCAGTTCGGCTCCACGCCCGCGACGAGCTTTACCGTGCACTCTGACACGTCACTGTCAGCCGTGTCACCACCGCACCCAGCCGGCACGGTGGACGTGATGGTCACGACGCCCGTCGATACCAATCTCGCGGCGCTGGGCGACCGCTTCACCTATGTGGCGCCGCCCACGGTTACCAAAGTAACTCCGGCCATCGGTTCGACGGTCGGCGGCGCGAGTGTGACGATCAAAGGAACGAGCTTTACCGGAGCTACGCAGGTCAGGTTCGGTTCCGTCGAAGCGACGAACTTCACGGTGACCTCGGGGACGTCCATGACCGCCGTGACGCCTGCGGAGGCAGAGGGGAAAGTAGACGTCCATGTCACGACGCAATATGGAACGAGCGCTACCTCGACCAAGGATCACTACACGTTCGCCCCGACGGTCACGGGCGTTAGCCCTAACTCCGGACCCCGTACGGGCGGCGCCAGCGTGACGGTGACCGGCACGGGGTTCGCCCTCGGCACAACCGCGACGAAAATCAAATTCGCTACGAAGTCCGGCACCTCGGTCAACTGCACCTCGTCGACGACATGCACGGTCGTAACACCGGTCCATGAACCAGGGATCGTGGACGTGCGGGTGACCGTGAACAAAGTTACCAGTGCGAAGAATCTGCCCGCGGATCAGTACAGCTTCGAATAGCGGCGCGGTCGGGCCATAGATTTCTAGGTCTACTTGGCGGGCGTGACGTCCTGCGCCCGGGCGACGGCCTCACAGCCAAGGCCCGACAGAATGCCTCCCCAGGTATACATAACATGCATTATCGAGCGGCGCGGAATCGACTGAGTGCCTGCTCTACCAGCGCAGCGAGCGGCGCAGACCCATCGAGCGGTGCTCCCGCGGCGGCCGCGGCCCGCATGATCGCTTGGCGCAGCTCCGGCTGGTGTGTTGGCGTCGCCTCCTGCTCGCGCAATACGACGCCGGCCGACCACGGCCGCGAACCCTCCGCGGTCTCGAATCGCAGGAGACGGCCTTCGGCGTCATAGACGGTGCCGTCGTCGGCGTCGTACGGCTCCACAAACCCCTCCGCCGAGTGGATCGAGTCGAAGGCGAGCAGCTCGTTCGGCTCCCAAATGAAGATCGGAGGCCTAATCGTTGTCACCGACCATGCACTATCGAGCGTCATACCTCGGTGCATGCGACCAGCTGCTCCCCGCCGTCAATTAGGCGGGCCTCGCATCGAACGCGAGAACCCGGGGGAAACGCCCACGTCTCGTCGGCTGGCTTCTTGTCGGGGAGCCGATACACGTCCGCGCCCTCTGGAATCGCCGGTACCGGGCGCCAGACGTCGACTCCCTCGTCGAGTAGCTCGACATAGATCAGCGTCTTATCCGGCATCTGCCCAGCATGCATTATCGAGCGACGAGTACTATCGCAGCCCATGCTCGCACTTGACCAGCTTGGCTACGCTGCCCGTGGCATCGGTCTCACAGCGGGCCTGGTCATCGTCATCGGTCGTGCTTTCTATCGCCGCGCCAGGCATCGCGCTGCCGCAAGAGAGACCGAACAAGCCAATCCCTTCGGCGACTCGGGCTGAGCTGCTTGCCGCGCCCGTCCATGCATTACCGGCCGTCGACCTGTACGACCGCGCGGACAAAGCGGTACACGACAACGAGTGCGACGACCGCAGCGGCCGTCTGTGCGCGCCTCAATCTTGATCCGGCGTCGCCAGCCGTGCCGATATAGCCAACTAGGAACAGGCCCAAGAGGACGAGGACAACGACCTCCCAGTGTTCGAGGCTAGGCACGTTCTAAGCACCGTTCACGCGACTCACGGCATGCATTCGCCGGCGACGTCTATCGCCCGCATTCCATGAGACTGATCGAACGGCCGACTATGCACTATCGACCGTCAATCTCGGCGACCCATGCGCCTAGCCCCGATGGCGACAACGGCGACGACGAACAGCAGGATTAGCGCCAACCCGACGCTGACCAACCCGAACCCGAGACCGGCCATTACGACAAGCGCAGCCGCAACAGGCTTCCCAATCACTCGGCGCATTATCGAGCATTGGCGATTGGCTGGTACGCCTCCTGGGGGCGCTACACGGCCAGCACGTGCAGAGCCGAGTGCCGCGAGCGATCTTGCGCGTAGTCGTCGTCCTGGGTCACGACGGCAGGCCGCGACCTACGCGTTGCACGACGCGCTTTCCTTCAGCCAGTCGAAGCGGTAGACACGCGGCTTTGGACGCGCGACGAGTGCTTCGACCGTGCAGGGCGTCGGCAGGCCGCCCCCTTCGACTGTGTCCCCGCAGCGGAACACCCGCGGCCGGTGTCGCGCCGCTGCGCGGCAGTAGAGGCTGCCCCCGGACGGCGCTGTGAGCCGCGGTTGCAGTTTGTTCATCACGTACCTGCGCAGAAACTGCGCCGCGTCGTACGACCCAAGGATCTCTTCGCACTTCTCCGCGCTGACGTGGCGACAGACTCCGTGTGGCGGGCCCGCGCTCGCTCCCGAGCCGAACACGAGAAACGCTGCAACCACGACCCCCACCAGTGCGCTCCGCACACAGCGAGAATACTCCGCCCTCCCGGCCCAGCGCTGTCAGCCCGCCAGCCGAATCTCGTCGCTGAACTCCGCGAAGAGCTACATCCACCCCTTGCGTTTGAAGAACAGCACGAGCGCGACGCAGGTGACGAGCATGCTGCCGATGCCGAGCACGAAGAAAGTCCACGTCGGGGAGATCGCCTTCGCGACGAGCCATGTGAAGTTCATTCCGAAGAAGCCTGTGATGAACGACAGCGGCAGGAAGATCGTACCGACGATCGCGAGCTGCTTCATGACTTCGTTCTGGCGGTTGCCGACCGTCGAGAGATAGAGGTCGGTGGTGTTGCTCAGAAGATCGCGGTAGGAGTCGATCAGGTCTGAGATCCGGATCAGGTGGTCGTAGACGTCCCGGAAGTAGTCGCGCTCGTCGAGCTGAAGGCCGGGCAGTTCGGCCAACTCGTCGATCGAGCGGGCGAACAGGTCACGCTGGGGAGTCACGACCTTGCGCATCGCGACGAGCTCCCGCTTCATCCCGAACAGCCTCTGCAGCTGCTCGTCGGTGGGCCCCGCCAGCACGGCATCCTCGAGCTCGTCGATCTGATCGTCCATGCGCGCGAGCAGCGGAAAGAAGCTGTCTGTCAGCGCGTCGAACACGCGATACAGCAGGAACTGCTCGCTGTGCAGCACTACACCGGCGAGCTTCGCGCGCTGCTCGTCGAGCGCGGGCAGCTCGTCGCGATGCAGCGTCACGACATATTTGCCGGAGACGAACAGCTGCACCTCGCGCAGGAAGCCACCCACGGCGGAGCTCGCGGCCGCGGGGTCCTCGACATCGCGCGCCCCGTAGAAGACCAGGAACGTGTAGTCGCCGTAGCTGTCGAGCTTCGGTCGCTGTCCGAACTCCCTCGCGTCCTCGAGCGCGAGCGGATGGAATCCGAACAGAGCTCGAAGGGACTCGATGTCATCCGCCGTCGGCGCGGTCAGGTCGAGCCAGAAGAAGTGGTCGCTCGCGAGCAGCTCCTTGATCGCCTTCTCGTCGATCCGGTTGAGGCACGGCACGACGCAGCTGAAGCCGCTCTGCGAGGCACGATCCGGAGAGTGCGCCTCCGCCTTGTTGATCGGCATGCGGGGAGGTTATGTGCCGCGGATGACGGGTCGACGACGCACGCAGCCCGCCGGGCTGAAGGCCCTGAGCGATCTCATCGCGTATGCCTACGCCTCGTACGGCGGGGCTTCCCCCCAACCCCAGTGCGGCATCGGCGCCTCGCGTGGCGGTTCGGCGCCGGGCGCCGAGTTGTGCAGCGCCACGCGCGTGCCCCACTCGATGTAGGCCATGAACGCCGATCGGAACTCGGGATCGGAAGGCAGGCCGGCGTCGTCGGCGGCCAGCCCGATCAACTGCACCCAGCGGGCCCGTTGAGGCTCGGTCAGCGCCAGCCCGATGTGCTTGGCGACCATGTGGGCGTACCCGCCGTGCTCGCCGCTGTAGAGCGCCGGGCCCCCGAAGACCTCGGCGAGCCACAGCGCGACGTGATGCGGATGATCGCTCGGCATGCGCGCGAAGATCGGGCCGAGGATCTCGTCGTCGCGGACATGGCGGCGGTAGAAGACCTCGGTGAGGCGCTCGAACGCCTCGCTCCCGCCCGCCCACTCATACACACTCGGGACCGACTCCACGCGCGCGCTCCGTTTCCTGCACTCCACGACCTCTGAGTCGATCCTAGCCACATCGCTCCACCTCGACGCACGTTATGTAAACCGGACCCCCAGCCCCGTCGTGACCAGGCGCGCCGCGGGCCGAGCCTCGCGCTCCCCGCGCCGCCCCCAGCCCCAGCCGGCGGACGCCCAGCTAATCGCGGGGGCGCAGCGCGTCGAGGAGACGGGCCATCGAGGTCCCGACCTCGCGACGTGTCTGGCCCGCGTCGTCAGAGCGCGCGATCAACATCGCGCCCTCGTCCATCGCGCCGAGCAGCAGGTGCGAGAGCGGCTGCACGGGCTGGCGCTCGATCAGACCGGCGTCCATCGCCGCTTGCACCGTCGCCTGGACCAGCCCGAAGCCATATCGCAGCCCGATCTCGCGCCAGCGCTCCCAGCCGAGCACCGAGGGCGCGTCGAGCAGCGCGATCTGCTGCACGGCGGGGTCCTCGCAGGCGTCGAGGAACGCCTCGGCGCCTGCCTTCAGCGCCTGCAGGGGATCCGAGGCGGATGAGATCGCCGAGGCGGCGATGCGCTCGACGAGCTGGCGCTCGACCTCCTCGTAAACGGCCTCGAACAGATCCCGCTTTCCGGCGAAGTGGTGGTAGAGCGCGCCGCGAGTCACGCCGGCCGCACGCACGATCTCCTCTGTGCCGACCTCCGCATATCCGCGTTCGGCGAACAGCGCCCGCGCGGTCGCGATCAAGGCGGCTCGCGTCGCCTCCGACTGCGCCGCCTTGAGGCTCGGAGCCCGGCCCCCCCGCCCCTCGCTCTCCTCCTTGACATCCATACTGCCTGTATGCTAGACACATACTGTCTGTATGTGTAGCGCCGGCAGGAGGCTTGCACCACCACTGCCGGTGCGAGCAAGGGCACTGCACAGAGCAGTCTGCTCACAACCTCCACGCGAAGGAGAAGACGATGAACGAGGTACGCCTCCCGCAGGGCACCATCCGCTATCGCGACCTCGGCGCAGGCGAGCCGATCGTGCTCGTCCACGGGCTGCTCGTGAACGGCGAGCTGTGGCGCGACGTCGCGCCGACGCTCGCGGAGGACTTCCGCGTGATCGTGCCCGACTGGCCGCTCGGCTCACAGCAGCTTCCGCTCCACCCGGACGCCGACCTCTCCCCCCTCGGCCTCGCGCAGCTGGTCGCGGACTTCCTCGCCGCGCTCGAGCTCGAGAACGTCACGCTCGTCGGCAACGACACCGGCGGCGCCATCAGCCAGCTCGTCGCGATCCACCATCCCGAACGCGTCGCCAGGCTCGTGCTGACGCCGTGCGACGCCTACGAGAACTTCCTGCCCCCGGCCTTCAGGCCGCTGCAGTGGCTCGCCCGCCTGCCGGGATCGGTGTTCGTGCTCTCGCAGGCGCTGCGCTCGCCGGCGGCGCGGCGCCTGCCGCTCGC
This sequence comes from Solirubrobacteraceae bacterium, assembly GCA_036272475.1. Lineage (GTDB taxonomy): Bacteria > Actinomycetota > Thermoleophilia > Solirubrobacterales > Solirubrobacteraceae > Palsa-744. The sequence goes on from DATAYP010000014.1 coordinate 53,850, forward strand.
CTACGGCTGGCTCATGAAGCGACCCGACGACGCGCTCACGGGTTCCTGGCTCGCGCCGGCGCGCGAGAGCCGGGCGATTCGCCGCGAGGTGGCCGCGATCCTCAAGGGCATCTCCCCGCGCTACACGCTCGCGGCGGCCGAGCGCTTCGGCGAGTTCACGAGGCCCGTGCTGCTCGCCTGGGCGCCCGAGGACCGCTTCTTCAAGCTCCGCTACGCAGAGCGCATGGCACGCGATTTCCCCGACGCGCGCCTTGAGCTGATCGAGGACAGCCTCTCCTTCGTGCCGCTCGATCAGCCCGCACGCACAGCCGAGCTGATCGCCGGCTTCGCCCGCGAGCCGGCCGGCCGCTCGCTCGACGGCTCATACGCGGCCAGAGACGCCGCACCCGAATAATCCAGCGCTTTCCGCATTGCCATGCGGGTTTCCGAGCTCAAGCGGCGCGCCGGCGGCGCCGATGCGCTGCCTGGAGGCGCCCGCTCGCGATGCCAGCCCTTGATAAATGATTTGGCATGCCATATCTTGAGTCCATGGCTACCAAGGAATTGCTGCGGACACCCGCGGTGGAGGACTACTCGAAGGCGATCTTCGCGCTCGAATCGCGCACCCACGAGCCCGTTTCGACCAACGCGCTCGCCGAGCGCCTCGGCATCACCGCCGGCTCGGTCTCGGCGATGCTCAAGAAGCTCGACGAGCTCGGGCTGATCTCGCGCGTCCCCTATCGCGGCGTGCGGCTCACCTCCGACGGTCGCCGCCTCGCGCTCGAGATCGTCCGCCACCACCGCCTGATCGAGAGCTTCCTCGCGGAGGCGCTGGGCATGCCGTGGGACCGCGTTCACGCAGAGGCCGAGATCCTCGAGCACGTCCTCTCCGAGGATCTCGAGCAGCTGATCGCGACGAAGCTCGGGAACCCGACGGTCGACCCGCACGGTGACCCGATCCCGAGCGCCGAGCTGGAGCTCGACGAGCGCTCGACGCGCAGCATGGAAAGCCTCGAGCCGGGCGACAGCGGCGTGTTCGTGCGCGTCTCCGACGCGGACCCGGCGATGCTGCGCTACCTCGACGGCTGCGGCATCTCGCCCGGCGAGCGCTTCTCCGTGCGCGAGCGCCAGCCGTTCGGCGGCCCGCTGTTCGTCGTCTTCGGAGAGCGCGAGCACGCGATCGGCGGCGCGCTCGCCGGCGCGATGCGCGTGGAGGTCGACCGCGGTCGCCGCACCGTCGCCCCGCCTGCGGGAGAGGTGAGCGAGTGAGCGCCTCCGAGCAGGCAGCCGCCCCGCTGCTCGGCGTACCGCCGCTGACGCGCGAGGACGCCGCCCGCTCGCTCGACCGCTCCCGCGTCCACCGCGCCCGCCGCCACGACAGGCGCTGGCATCTGCTGTGGCTGCTCGTCGGCCCCGGCATCCTCGCGATGCTCGGCGAGAACGACGGGCCGAGCATGATCGCCTACGCCTCAGACGGCGCCCAGTACGGGCTCGGCTTCTTCGTCCCGTTCATCCCGATCCTGTTCGCGATGGCGTTCGTCTGCCAGGAGATGAGCATGCGCATCGGCGCCGTCACGCACCGCGGCTACGGCGAGCTCGTGCTGCAGCGCTACGGAAGGCTGTGGGGGTGGTTCGGCGCGATCGACCTCACACTCACGAACGTGATCACGCTGGTGGCCGAGTTCGTCGCGATCCGCGTCGGTCTCGCGTACTTCGGCCTCGGCGCCGGAGTGGCGGTCCTGCTGGGACTCGCGCTCGTGATCTTCACCGTCAGCGGCGGGCGCTACTGGCGGTGGGAGCGGATCGTCCTCGGCCTCGCGATCTTCAACGGCCTGTTCCTGGCCGCCGCGATCCTCGTCAAGCCCGACCTCGGGGCGCTCGGAGGCTCGCTCGACTTCTCCCCCTTCCCCGGCGGCAGCTTCAACACGCTGCTGCTGCTGATCGCCTCGACGATCGGCGCGACGGTCACGCCGTGGATGATCTTCTTCCAGCAGAGCGCCTCGGCCGACAAGGGGATGACTCCGAGCGACCTGAAGCACGGCCGCTACGACACGGCGGCGGGCGCCGTCCTCGCAGCGATCTTCGGGATCGGCGCGCTCATCGCCGGCGCGGCTCTGCTCTCTCACGGCGGCGCCGGGATCGAGGGCTTCGCCGGAGCCGGCTTCCCTGCCGCGCTCCAGCGCGTCGCCGGCGGCGCGCCCGCCACGCTCTTCGCACTCGGGCTGGTCGAGGCCGGAGCCGTCGCGATCCTCACGATCTCCGCGAGCATCGCCTACGCGGCCGGCGAATGCGTGGGCGCCTCTCACAGCTTCAACAACTCGCCGCGCAACGCCGCTGTGTTCTACGCGGCGAACATCGGGGTCGCGCTGCTCGCGGCGCTCGTGATCCTGATCCCGGGTGCGCCGCTGCTGTCGATCGCGCTCAACGCCAACGTGCTCGCGACCGTGCTGCTGCCCGTGAGCCTCGTGCTGATGCTGATGCTCGCCAACGACAGGGGCCTGATGGGCGCCTACGCCAACAAGCGCTCCACCAACGTGATCGGCGTGGCGATCGTCGCCTTCGTGGGGATCTGCGGCGCGGCATACGGCATCGACTCGTTCCTCCAGACGATCGGCGCGGTGGGCTGATGAGCTGTGCGCCTGCGAAGGTCGGCCGCGAGGATCCGGGCGAGCGCTCCCCGGAGCCCGCGGCCGAGCTCCACGATCAGGAGCTGATCATGCACCTCGAGCCCGATCAGCTCGTCGCGGCGACCACCGAACCCGTCGCACCTGCGCCGCTCGGAGCCCGCGCGAAGGCGCTGCTGTGGGGCCTTCGGATCTTCGTCGTGCTCGTCAGCCTGATGGTCATCTACACATTTGTCGACCGGCTGCACTGAGACGATCCGCCGCGAGTCAGGGCGCGCCGAGCAGCGCTGGCGCGAGATCACGGCGATATGCGCCGAACGTCGCGCGCGGCTCGGGATCTTTACCGTGGCGAGACTTCAGAAGACACCGGTCGCTGCCGATTCAGATGAGGTGAGTCAACCTGGCACCTTCCTCGAGCCGCCGCTCGAGGGCGAGATCGCAATCCACCGCCGCAACGCGCCCGCCGCCGACCCCGAGGAGCATTCGGTAGCCGCGACGCGGCCGCCGGCCGCTCCCCTCGCACCGCCTCCATCGGTCGAGCAGTTCGAGCGGATCGAGGACTACCTGCGCTCCTACCTCGAGGACGAGCGCTTCCGCTCGGCGCACCCGCTGGGCTGCGGGCGCTGGATCGTCGCGTGGGAAATGCTCTGGTGCGCGGACTCGCGCACGAAGGTGATCGCCGTCGGCCGGCGCTCGCGTGAGGCGATGCTCGCGTTCGGCTGCTCGCTGCTCGAAGCCTGCTGGCCGCTGGCGATGGATCCCAGCTGGCCGGAGCTGCTGACCGAGCGCGCCAGGCGAACGGACGCGCTGTATGCCGTCGAGAGCGTCCTCGGCGCCTACGGCGAGCAGCTCGGCTCCGAGCGCAGCGAGCTGCTGGCCAGCCTGATCGAGCACTGGCGCGCGCTCGCCGAGCACCTGCGCCGCCACGAGCACGAGCAGCGGCCCGCCGCGCGGCTTCGCTGGGAGGATGGGCGCCGGCTGGTGCTGCTCACCGCGCTCGTGATGGTCGAGGTCGACCGCAGCTTCTCCCCGGCTCAGGCGCTGAGCAGCCGCACGATCGCCGAGATGCCCACGACGACGATCACCGCGCGCAGCGCCTCGGGCGGCAGGCGCCGGCCGTAGCGCGCCCCGAGCTGGGCGCCCACGATCGAGGCGCCGGCGATGATCGCCGCGGGTGCCCACTCGATGTGGGCCGCGAGCACGAAGTACACGCCCGCGACCCCGTTGACGAGTCCCGCGAGGACGTTCTTGAGCGCGTTCGTGCGTTGCAGGTCCTGCGGCAGCGCGGCGCCGAGCACGGCGAGCAGCATGATCCCCTGCGCCGCGCCGAAGTAGCCGCCGTAGACGCCCGTCGCGTAGACGGCGAGCAGCGTCAGCAGCCTGTGCCTCCCGTCGAGCTGGATCTCGCGGCGCTCGAGCCAGCCGGTGAGCCGCGGCTGCAGCACGACGAGCACGAGGGCCAGCGCGATGAACGCCGGCACGATCGCCTTGAAGGCCGATTCGGGCAGCACCAGCAACAGCACCGCGCCCGTCACGCCGCCGAGCAGCGACATCGCGCCGAAGCGCAGCACGCGCGGGCGCTGTCCGGCGAGCTCGCGGCGGTAGCCGATCGCCGCCGAGACCGATCCGGGGACGAGGCCGACCGTGTTCGAGACGTTCGCCGTCACAGGCGCGTAGCCCCAGGCGAGCAGCACGGGGAAGGTGATCAGCGTGCCGCTGCCGACGAGCGTGTTGATCGCTCCGGCGGCGAGGCCGGCGAGCGCGATCGAGGCGACCTCGGCCGCGCTCACTGCAGCTTGCTGTTCTGGTGCGCGATGGCCTGCCCCTCGATCCGGCGTCGGATCCGGGGCAGGCTATCCGCAGGAGCCGCGCACCGGCTCCTCCCCTCTCGAGGCCCCGCGGGGCCTATTTGACCGTCAGCGTGCCTTCCATGCCGGCCTGTCTGTGGCCTGGAACCGAGCAGTAGAACTTGTAGGTGCCGGGGGTCAGGTTCACGGTGAGCGTCTTCGAGCCCCCCTGGAAGGTCGGCGTGGCGCCGACGACGGTGCCCGACGCGGATGCGATCGTGACGTTGTGTTCGAGCGACGCCTGGTTGGTGAAGTTGATCGTGACCTTGCCGGCTTTCGCGCTCAGCGAGGTCGTGTCGAACTTCAGGTTGCCTTCGGGGTTGGCCGCCAGCGCGAGCGTCCCGCCTCCCGCGCTCGCGGCCGGCGCGGGCGTCGAGGACGTCGCCGAGCTCGTCGTCGCCGGCGTGCTGGCCGGCGTCGAGCTCGAGGAGCTGGTGCTCGATGAGGAGCTTCCGCAGCCGGCCAGTGCGACGAGGCCGACGGCCAGGCTGGACAGCCCCAGCCGGCGGAGCGGAAGGTTCAGTGCGCGACCTGCTCTCTGGGATCTCACGGTCGGTCCTCCCTTGTTCGGTGGCGTCATTCGGCAAGACACCTTTGGCGCTGGAACATTCCCAGCCGGATCTGCGCGTGGCGCGGCTCCGGCGCAGCTAAGGCATATCACCCAGGGGCTCGAGCGGACTTCCCGGCGGCGGCCCTCAGTAACCCGTCGGTGTCGGCGGGTAGGTCGGCGGCGGGCTGGGAGGCGTGGGGGTCGGCGCCGGCGGCGTCGCCGAAGGCGCGGGCGCCGGGGTCGTGTGCGAGGCGCTCGCCGTCACGGCGTGCCACACGTGGCCGCCCGGGCCGACGATCCCCTCGCCGTTGACTTCGCCCTTGGCGCGGTCGCCGGAGAAGCGGTAGAGCGGCATCCCGCGAAGCGTCACCTGAACGATCCCGCCGTGGCGCGTGAGCACGCGGAGCTGGCCCTGCACGCCCTGTGTGGCCTTCAGGTGGGCGCTCTTCGAGCTCGCCCGAAGCGGCGGCCAGAAGCTCAGGCATTCCGAGCTCGTGCAGAACTGGCGCGTGCGGGTCTCGCCGCTGAGCATGTAGAGCGTGTGGCCCTGCGAGTTCACGACGACGCGCTCGCCGAGCTTCGAGCTCTGCTGCGAGCCGATCGTGACGGTGCCGAGCGCGAGCGCGGCGGCGACGAACGAGACGGCGAGCGCCGAGCTGAGGGCGACCGCTGCGGCCGCCTTCACGATCGGGTGTCCGCGGCGTTGCACGAGCCTGCGCTTCGGGGTGCTCATCGGCCCATCTCCCTTCGTGGTGGCTGCCGGCATGTGTCTGGGATCGCTGCTTCACAGACTCCGGCCGCACGCGAATACTTCCCCGGCTCGCGCGGTCCGGTCTGGACGCCCTCGCGGCAGGGCGCGGGGGCCACTCCGGCCGGGTCCGCGTCAGGGCTCGGTGTGGACGATCACGTCGGCGACGCCCGCGATCCGCTGGCGCAGCTCCTCCTCGAGCTCGCCGGCGAGGAGGTGGGCGTCGGCGAGGCTCTCGTGTGCGCCTACGGAGAGGGTCAGGAAGAGGATCGTGCCCGCGTCGCTGCCGAGCACGCGCACGCGCCGCGGGCTCGAGCCGGTGCGCTCCCGTACGAGCCGCTCGGTCTCGGCCGCCGCGAGCGCCTCGGTGCCGTCGGGTGAGGGGCGCACCACGAGCGCGCTCTCGAGCGGCTCGAGGTGCGTCTGCACATCGGCAACGTCGGGCCTTGCGAGGATCGCCTGCTCGACGCGCTCGGCGACCTCGTGCGCGGTCGGCAGGTCGAGGTCGGCGGGGAACTTGAGGTGCAGCGAGACGCTCCGCGAGCCGTCTTCCTCGAAGATCGCGATGTCGTGTGCCTCGCGGACGAGCGGCTCGGCGAGCGCGACGGCGAGGACACGGTCCCGGAGGTCCAGGCCGCTGCGGCGCGGCTCGACGTGCACGACGACGTCGCTCCCGGGCAGCGCGCCCTCGACGGCGTCCTCGATCAGGTCCGCGGCCTGGTGCCCTTCGACGACCGCGCGCCCGGCGGGGACGCTGACGACGACGTCCGCGAAGTAGCGACCAGCCGACTCGCGCAGGCGCAGGCGCCGCAGCTCGATCTCGGTCCCGAGCTCGGCGATCGCGCGCTCTGCCGCCTCGCGCGCCTCCGACGGCGTGCGGTCCATCAGCACGTTGGCGTTCTCGCCGATCAGCCGCCCGGCGGCGAGGAAGGTGATCAGGGCGATGATCAGCGCGGCGACCGCGTCGGCCTCCTCGACTCCGGCCTTCACCGCGACCAGGCCTGCGAGGACCGCCAGCGAGCCGATCCCGTCGGCGGCGAAGTGGTAGGCGTTGGAGCGCAGCGCCGGGCTCGCATAGCGGCGCGCGCCGATCAGCGATGCGCTTGTGCGGGTGAGGTCGACGACGAGCGCCACGCCGATCACGGCGAACACGTACCACTGGAGCTCGGGGGGCTTGCCGCCTTCGGCCAGGTGCGAGATCGCCTCCACGCTCACGAGCAGCCCTCCGAGCGCGAGCAGCGCGGCCTCGCCGAGCGCGCCGAGGTTCTCGGCGCGCCGGTGGCCATAGGGGTGGCCGCGGTCGGCGGGCCTACCGCCGAGCCGCACGGCGAAGAAGGTGAGGATCGCCGCGAGCAGATCGCCGCTCGACTCGATCCCGGCGGAGATCAAGCCGAGGCTCCCGCTGGCGAGGCCGACGCCGAGCTTCAGCGCGACCAGGACGGAGGCTGCGGCGACCGAGACGAGCGTCGTGCCGCGCTGCGTGAGCGCGTGTTTGGCGTCGCCGCCGCCGGACATCGTTAGAGACTAGGGTTCCGCCACGGCGGAAGGAACTCGCCCGCGGCGGAGTCCTAGAGGACAAATGCCCCGCACAGCCGACAGCAGCCCCGCCTCCACTCCCGCGCAGGAGCGCGCCTGAGATGCGCCGGGCGCAGATGCTCCTGTCCCCCGCCCTCGCGGCCTCGCTGGCGCTCGCGCTGGCGGCGTGCGGCAGCAGCAACAGCTACGGTGGCGGCTCCTCGAGCAGCGTCGCGACGACGAGCTCGCCGGCGGCCGCGGGCGCCGCCGTCGTCAAGACCGCGTCCAACGGGTCGCTCGGCGCGACGGTGCTGACCGACGCGAACGGGATGACGCTCTACAGCCTCAGCGCCGAGCAGAACGGGCGGTTCATCTGCACGACCGCGCCCTGCACGCAGGCGTGGCACGTGCTCCTCGCGCCGTCCTCCGGCGCACCCGCCGGCGTCGCCTCGCTCGCGACGATCACGCGTCCCGACGGCACCAAGCAGGTCACCTACAAGGGCCTGCCGCTCTACACCTTCGCCGCGGATCAGCGACCCGGCGACGCGAAGGGCCAGGGCGTCAAGGACGTCGGGACGTGGAGCGCCGCTACGGTCGGCACGGCCGCGGCTGCCCCGCAGAGCGGCTCGACGACGAGCTCCACATCGGCGCCGGCCGGGCGCTCCGGCTACTGAGCGCCGGCGCCAGAACGGGCGGCGCACCCCTCGCCCCAGCGCGGCGCGCGGGCGGCTTCGGCGTATCGTGGTCGCACGATGGCCCACGAGCATGCGGGACACATGCACGCGGTGCGCGGCGACGCGGATCGCGGGAGGCTCACGTTCGCGCTCGCGCTGATCGTCGGCTTCATGGCCGTCGAGGTCGCGGCGGGCGTGCTCGCGCATTCGCTCGCGCTGCTCTCGGATGCCGGCCACATGCTCGCCGACGCGGGCGCGATCGGCTTCTCACTGATCGCGCTGCGCCTGGCGGCCCGCCCCGCGGCCGGGGCGATGACCTTCGGCTTCAAGCGCGCCGAGATCCTGTCGGCGCAGGCGAACGGCGTGACGCTGCTCGTCCTCGCGGGGTTCATCGCCTACGAGGCGATCGTGAGGCTCGTGCACCCGATGCACGTGCGCGGTGGCCTGATGCTCGCCGTGGCGCTCGCCGGAATCGCCGTCAACCTCGCTGCGGCGCGCGCGCTCGCGGCTCAGAGCCGCGAGAGCCTCAATATCGAGGGCAGCTATCGGCACATCCTCACCGACCTCTACGCCTTCATCGGCACGGCGATCGCTGCGGGCGTGATCCTGATCGCGGGCTTCGAGCGCGCCGACCCGATCGTCTCGTTGCTGATCGCCGCGCTGATGGTCCGTTCGGGCGTCTCGCTCGTGAGGGCCGCGGGGCGGATCTTCCTCGAGGCAGCGCCCGTGGACCTCGAGCCCGACGCGATCGGGGAGGCGCTGATCGCCGAGCGTGGCGTCGTCGAGGTGCACGATCTCCACGTGTGGGAGGTGACGAGCGGCTTTCCCGCGCTCTCCGCCCACGTGCTCGTCGGCCGCGACTGCGACTGCCATGCGGCGCGGCGCGAGATGGAGGCGATGCTGCATGCGCGCTTCGGCGTCGACCACACGACGCTCCAGGTGGACCACGTCGGGGGCGACCTGCTCGAGATCGAGCCCGCCGTCGAGCCGCGGCACTCGATGGCGGACGCCGTGGCCGACGAAAGCAGCGAGGAGCTCAACGAAACCACACAGCGACAGGACAGGAGATGAGCGATGGCTAACGTTCTCTACACGGCGCAGGCGCACGTGACGGGCGGCCGCGCAGAGGGCCACGGGCGCACCTCCGACGGCCAGCTCGAGGTCGATCTGCGGCTACCCGCGGAGATGGGCGGCGCGGGTGACGGCACGAACCCCGAGGAGCTCTTCGCCGTGGGCTACGCCGCGTGCTTCGAGGGCGCTCTCGGGACCGTCGCGCGGCGCGCGAAGGAGGACACGGGCGAGGTGGCGATCGACTCGAAGGTCAGCCTCGTGACGACCGAGGAGCGCGCGTTCACGGTCGCGGTCGAGCTCGACGTGACACTCGCCGGCATCGAGGACCCGGCGAAGGCGATCGAGCTCGTCGCAACCGCCCACAAGGTGTGCCCCTACTCCAACGCCACGCGCGGCAACGTCGACGTCAAGTTGACCGCCAACGGCCGGCCGGTCGGCTAGCGCGAAGCACAGCGCTCTGGGAGCGGCCTATCCCAGATGTCGGCCGCTCCCGTTCGAGCGCTCCGGGAGTCCTGTCCCAGAAGTTCGGGTGATCGCCCGGGCGGGATACGCGGGGCGCCCCGCCGCTCGCCGGGGCGCCTAGGACTTGTCGACCTTGCTTCCGCTCGGCGCGAGCACGTACCAGGAGGCGCCGAAGCCGACGACTCCCTGACCGTAGGCGTCGCCCTTGTCGCCGTCGCGCGCGAAGAAGTAGAGCGGGTGGCCCTTGTAGGTGACCTGCCTGGTCCCGTCGGGGCGCGTGATCGTGCCGAGGTCGGCCGCCATCGCGCTGCCGGCGCTCTTGGCTTCGCCGGAGGTCGTCACAGGCGGCCAGACGTGTACGCAGGCGCCCGAGCACGTGGAGGCAGAGCCCTTGTCGCCCTCGAACAGGTAGACGGTCTTCTGCTCCGGCCCGGCGGCGAGGATCGTGCCGAGCTTGCTGGGCTTCGTGGTGATGAGCACAGCGCTCGCCGTGCTCGGGGTCGCCGCCGGTGTCGAGTTGGTCGTGGACGCCGCGTAGGCCGAGCCCGTCTGGGTCTGCGCGGCGTTGCTCGCAGCCACGGTCTTCGTCGAGCTCGAGCTCGAGCTGCTGCTGCCGCATCCTGCGGCGAGGACGGCGGCGGCTGCCGCGACCGCGCCGAGCGCGAGTGGGTATCTCACTGGTGCCTCCTGCTGTCGGTTGCCTGGGCTTCACAGCCTCAGACGCCGCAGCACGGGCAACCTTCCCGGCAGGGAGCCCCGGCGCGAGCAGCGCTCGGGTCGACTAGCGCAGCTGCCCGGTGGGGCGGATCAGGACCTCGTTGAGGCTCACGTTTTGGGGCTGGCCGATCGTGAAGGCGATCGTGCGTGCGATGTCCTCGGCGGAGAGCAGCGTGACGTCGGCGAAGTTCTTCTGGATCGTCTCGATGATCTCGGGGCGGTTGTGCCCGGCGAGCTCGGTTGCGACGGCGCCGGGCTCGATCAGAGTGACGCGGATGCCGAGCGGAGCTGTCTCCTGGCGGAGCGCCTCGGAGAACGCTCCGACGCCGAACTTCGTGAGGTTGTAGACGCCGCTGTAGGCCCGCGCGAAGCGGCCGGCGACGGAGCTGATGTTGACGATGTGGCCGGAGCCCTGCGCGTGCATCAGCGGCAGCGCGGCGTGGGTGCAGTAGAGGACGCCGAAGACGTTCACGTGGATCATCTGGCGCCATTCTTCGGTGGGCGCGTTCTCGATCGGCCCGAGCAGCATCACACCGGCGTTGTTGACGAGCACGTCGAGGCGGCCGAGCTCGGCGTGGGCGCGCTCGACGAAGGCCTGCGCCTGGTCCTCCTCGCCGACGTCGGCGGGCACGGCGATCGCCCTGCCGCCGTCAGCCGAGATGCGCTCGGCGAGGGCCTCGATGCGGTCGGCGCGGCGTGCGGCGAGCGCCACGGCCGCGCCCGCGCGCGCGCAGGCGAGCGCCGTCGCCTCTCCGATCCCCGAGGAGGCGCCCGTGATCGCGACGACCTGGCCGGAGAGATCGACCTCGATGCCCATCCGCCGAGCTTAGCGTCGATCGGTCACACAAATGCTTGTGCGTACCGATACTTGTCCTACCGGTACGGGCGAGTCCTTCGGACGCTGGGCGGGTTTCGGCTCCCGAGCCGCCGGGCAGATGCTCCACGCGCGGGAAGGTAAGGGCGTGGAGGGCGTCGAACGAGTGTGTCTCGAAAAACGTCCAGTGGATGATTGACAACGCAACTATCGCCGGGTATAATTCCGACTACAAGCATCGGATTAAGAAGGTCGAAATGCCAGACAAGCCCAAAAACCAAGCCCCCACAATAGAGCCGACCGGTCCTGTCGGGGTCGTGGAGCTCGAGCCGGAGGGCGTCGCCGGCGACGCGACGGCCGAGGCTGCGCCCGAGCAGCTCGACAGCCCGATCGAGCGCACGGACCTCGGGACTTCCGACACGTTCATCCCCGAGTCGGTCGACCAGCTTCTCGCGCACTCGCGGCGCTACCCCCTGCTCACCCCCCAACAGGAGATCGACCTCGCCAAGCGCATCGAGCGCGGCGACCTCCACGCGAAGGAACTGCTCGTCAACTCGAACCTGCGTCTTGTCGCATCCAACGCGCGCCGCTACCAGAACCAGGGCCTGCCGCTCGGCGACCTCGTCCAGGAGGGCATGCTCGGCCTGATTCGCGCAAGCGAGAAGTTCGACTGGCGCAAGGGCTTCCGCTTCTCCACCTACGCCACGCTCTGGATCCGCCAGGCGATCCAGCGCGGCCTGGAGAACTCCGGACGCACGATCCGCCTGCCCGTCCACGTCGCCCAGCGTTCGCGCAAGGTCGGCCGCGTCGAGCGGGAGCTGTCGGTGCGGCTCGGCCGTGAGCCGACGCTCGAGGAGCTCGCGACGGAGACGGGGCTACCGATCGAGCAGGTCGAGGAGGTGCGCCACCAGCGCGCCGCGCTCGTCAGCCTCGACCAGCAGATCGGCGAGGACGGCGACACCGCGCTCGGCGACCTGCTCCCGGCCGACACGGAGGCGCCGGAGGACACCGCATGGGACAACGAGCGCGAGCGGATCGTCCACGAGGCGATCTCGCAGCTGCCCGAAACCGAGCGGACCGTCCTGACCCTGCGCTTCGGCACCGGCCGCGAGGAGCCCCAGACGCTCACCGCGATCGGCAAACGGCTCGGCTTCTCGGCCGAGCGTGCCTCCCAGCTCGAGCAGCGCGCGCTGAAGAAGCTCGCGGAGTCGCCCGAGCTGGCGGCGCTGCGCGAGGCCGCCTAACCCCTCCCTCCTGGTTAGCGAGACCCCCGGCCGGAAGTGCTCGACCGGGGGTTTCTCGTACTCCAGATCTGCTCATGCTGTTCCGGCCGGTGCATGCACCGGCCGGCGGGAACGTGCATGCACGGTCCCGCGGAGCGCCGCATGCGGCGCTCCCGGATGAGGAATGGAGATCGGGGTCGCACGGGCTAAGCTAGGCGCCGTTCGGCGGCGAACCAGCTAGGAGGCGGATCGATGGCACAGAAGTCCCCGTGGGAGCGGACCGTGGAGCTGACGATCGCGCTCGGCGAACGGATCCTCGCGCCGGTCGAGCGCTTCATCGGCAAGCGCTCGCTCGTCGGCGACGCGACGTTCTTCCCGCTCGAGCGCTTCCCGTGGGTCGCGCACATCGAGCAGAACTGGAGGGTGATCCGCGAGGAGGCCGAGAAACTGCTCGAGGTCCAGGGTGATCTGGCGAACTTCCAGGACATCTCCAAGGACCAGATCGAGATCACCGACGACGACCGCTGGAAGACGTTCTTCATCTACGGCTACGGCTTCGAGGCGAAGCTCGGCGTCGAGATGTGTCCCCGGACGGCCGCGCTGATGCGCGAGATCCCGGGGATGAAGACGGCGATGATCTCGATTCTCTCCCCCCGCAAGCACATCCTCGATCACCGCGGCCCCTACAAGGGCGTGCTCCGCTACCACCTCGGCCTGATCGTGCCGCAGGACGCCGATAGCTGCCGCATCCGCGTCGGCGGGGACTTCCGCCACTGGGAGGAGGGCCGGAGCATGATCTTCGACGACACCTTCAACCACGAGGTCTGGAACGACACCGACGAGACGCGCGTGGTGCTGTTCGTCGACGTCATGCGCCCCCTCCCCTTCCCCGAGTCGGCGATCAACGAGGGGATCGTCAAAGCGATCGGCTACTCGCCCTTCGTGCTCGACGCGAAGCGCAACCAGGAGGCCTGGGAAAAGCGCTTCCTCGAGCGCGGCGGCCGTGCACGGCAGCCCGCCGCGACCGGCTGATCGCGGCCGAGTATCGTCCCCCGAAAGCAACGAGGAGAGGAACGCCGTCATGGCAATCGTCAGGATCACCCGCCCACCGATGGTCACCGCGGAGATCTACGACGCGGTCAACGCGAAGGCAGGCGTCGAGGAGAACCCTCCCGAGGGCCTGCTGATCCACACCGCCGGCGACGTCGACGGGCAGTGGCAGATCGTCGACGTGTGGGAGTCCGAGGAGGCCGCCGACCGCTTCGGCGACGAGCGCCTGATGCCGGCTGTCGAATCGGTGATGGGCGGAACGCCCCCCGGCCCGCAGCCGGCGACGGTCTACGAGCTGCACAAGGTGATGATGCCCTGAGCGCCGCCGCGGCTAGATCTTCGAGACGTCGAGGCCCGTGCCCTGGAGCAAGGTGTTCGCCTTGGAGTTGAGCACGGTGAACTCGCCCGTGATGATCAGCACCCCGAGCGCGATCATCACGACTCCGCCGATCGCGATGATCACCGGGAAGTGGCGCTTGACGACCGTGAGCGCGTCGGTCATGCGCTCGAAGGCGAGCGCGATCAGCAGGAAGGGGATCGCGAGGCCCGCGGAGTAGAAGGCGAGCAGCAGCGCGCCGTGGGCAGCCGAGCTCGAGACCGCCGCCTGCGTCAGGATCGCGCCGAGCGTGATGCTCGTGCAGGGCGTCCAGGCGATGGCGAAGGCGGCGCCGGCGACGAGCGGCCCGCCCCTCCCCGCCATCCGCAGCAGCGCCTCCGGGTGCCACTCGCGGTTGAGCATCCCCACGAACGGCGTCGCGAGGAAGATCACGCCCATCGCGATGATCAGCGCGCCGCCGACGTGCTCGAGCGTCTGCTTGTGCGCGTTCAGCGTCGAGCCGATCACCGTCGCGCTGAGGCCCAGGAGGATGAAGATCAGCGAGAAGCTCGCGATGAACAGCAGGCTCGGCACGAGCACCCGCCGCGCGCCCACGCCGCCCTCCAGGTCCGCGGGCGTGACGCCGATCACCGTCGAGAGATAGCCCGGCACGAGCGGCAGCACGCAGGGAGACAGAAACGACACGAAACCCGCCGCGAGCGCAAGCGGGACGCCGACGCCGCTGGCCGCATCGGAGGAGGCGCCGAGCAGCGTGGAGAAGTGGCTCATTCCCCGCTCACCCCAATGCTCTCGCTCCGCCCGTCGCCCTGCCTCTGGTCCGCCGCGTGCAGCTCGGCCATTTCGCGCTCGAGTCGCTCGACGCGCTCGAGCAGCCCGGCGAGCGAGGGCGCGCCCTGCATGGGCTCGGCCGCAGCGCTCGCGGCGTCCGATGCTGCGTCGCCGTTGGAGACCTGCGGCGCCGGCGCCGGCGCCTGCCCTCCATCCGCGACGCCCGGCTCCTCGGCGGCGTCCTCGAGCAGCTGCTCGAAGCGCTCCTCCTTCTTCCCCGGACGGCGCTCGAGGCGCTGCACGAGACCCCGCTCGATCAGCGCTTCGAGCGTCTCGTTGACGGCGTCGAGACCGGAGAAGGGGTGCATCCGCTCGGCGCGCTGCTTGAGCTCGCCGGGCGTCTGCGCGCCGCGAAGCATCAACACGCAGATCAGCGCCTGCTCGTCCTCGCCCATCGGCAGGGCCTCGGCGAGCAGGTGCCGGTACTTCGGCGCGCGGCTGCCGCGGCCGCTCGCGAGTCGCGCGAAGCCTCGCCGCTCGAGGCGATGCAGGGCGACGCGGATCGCCGTGTCGTCGTAGTCGACGACCGGATCGCGGTTCGTCGACTGGTTGCACGCCAGCCGCAGCGAGTTGAGCGTCAGCGGGTAGAGATCGGGGGTCGTGCGCTGCTTCTCGAGCAGGCACCCGAGGACCCTGATCTCCGCCGACGTGAGATCCATTCGACCCTCGCTCATGCCTGCAATTTACCCTGTCGGCGGCACCCGCCAGGCAGGCGATCGCCGCTGGAGCCCGCCGTCGCGACGATAAAGTCACGGGCGTGAGCAGCCAGCCGTTCGCGCAGGGACGCTCCGGCGACGGAGGCCGACGGTCGACGCCGGAGCTGCGCCCCGAGGACATCCCCGCGACGCCCGTCTCGCTGCGCCGCGTCAGCCGCCTGTTCGGGCCCTATCGCGTCCGGCTCAGCGGCCTGCTGGCGCTGATCTTCCTCGGCGCGGGTCTCGGCGTGATCAGCCCGTTCCTGCTGCGCGGCGTGCTCGACACCGCGATCCCCCAGAAGGACACGACGCTGCTGACGCTGCTCGTCGGGGGCATGATCGTGCTCGCGATCATCGGCGGCGTCATCGGCGTCGCCCAGACTTGGATCTCGAACCTCGTCGGCCAGCGCGTGATGCACGACCTGCGCGCCGCGGTCTATGCGCACCTGCAGCGCATGTCGCTCGCGTTCTTCACCCACACGCGCACGGGCGAGGTGCAGTCGCGGATCGCCAACGACATCGGCGGCGTCGACAGCGTCGTCACCTCGACGGCGACCTCGATCGTCCAGAACGTCACGACGGTCGTCGCCGTGATCGTCGCGATGGTGCTCCTCGACTGGCGGCTGGCGGCCTTCTCGCTCGTGCTGCTGCCGTTCTTCGTGTGGCTCACGCGGCGCGTCGGGCAGGAGCGAAGGCGCATCCAGTCGGTCCGCCAGAGTCGCCTCGCCGACATGTCGACGCTCGTCGAGGAGTCGCTCTCGGTCTCGGGCATCCTGCTCGGCAAGACGATGGGCCGCTCGCCCGAGCTCGTGCGCCGCTTCAGCGACGAGTCGGGGGAACTCGCGGACCTCGAGGTGCGCGCGCGGATGGCGGGTCGGTGGCGCATGGCCTCGGTGCAGATGAGCTTCGCGATCCTGCCGGCGGCCGTCTACTGGTTCGCCGGCGAGAGCATCGCCTCGGGCAGCCAGGCGATCACGATCGGCACGCTCGTCGCCTTCACGACGCTCCAGACGCGGCTGCTGTTCCCGATCCAGTCGCTCCTCTCCGTCGGACTCGAAGTGCAGACCTCGCTGGCGCTCTTCGGCCGGATCTTCGAGTACCTCGACCTGCCCGTCGACATCGCCGAGCGCCCCTCCGCGGCGCCGCTCGCGAACGTCCGCGGCGACGTGCGCCTCGAGGACGTCTGGTTCCGCTACCAGCCCGACGCGCCGTGGACGCTCGAGCAGATCGACGCCGAGATCCCCGCCGGCACCCGCACGGCGCTCGTCGGCGAGACCGGCTCGGGCAAGACGACGCTCGCATACCTGGTCGCGCGGCTGTACGAGCCCGAGCGCGGTTGCGTGAGCATCGACGGCGTCGACATCCGCGACATGACGATGCAGTCGCTCGCCGCGACCGTCGGACTCGTCTCCCAGGAGACCTACCTGTTCCACGCCTCGATCCGCGAGAACCTGCGCTTCGCCTGCCCGGAGGCGAGCGACGAGCAGATCGAAGACGCGGCCCGCGCAGCGCAGATACACGAGCTGATCTCGAGCCTCCCCGACGGCTACGACACGCAGGTCGGCGAGCGCGGCTACCGCTTCTCCGGAGGCGAGAAGCAGCGCATGGCGATCGCGCGCACCGTCCTGCGCAACCCGCCCGTGCTGATCCTCGACGAGGCGACCTCGGCGCTCGACAACGAGACCGAGCGCGCGGTGCAGCAGGCGCTCGACGACCTCTCGCGCGGGCGCACCACGATCGCGATCGCCCACCGGCTATCGACGATCCGCGACGCCGACCAGATCCTCGTGCTCGATCACGGCCGGATCGTCGAGCGCGGCACGCACGAGGAGCTCGCGCAGGCGGGCGGGCGCTACGCGGCGCTGCTGAGCGGCGCCGCGGTAGCGCTCGACGAGGAGATCGCAGGCTCGAGCCCGGCGCTCGCGTGAGGCCTCCGCGCTGCGCTCTGGCCTGCGACCGTGCGCTCGGCCGGAGCGCTCAGGCCACGGCGTCGATGTTCAGCCGCACGTAGTCGACGATCACGGGCTCGCCGAGCTGCTCGAGCAGCTCGTCGAGGAACCGCTCGCGCAGCCCCCGCGGCAGCGCTCGCATGTGTGGCTCGAAGATCACCGTCTGCAGGAACTCACGCGTGTGCTCGGGCTGCTGGGGGGCCGGCGTCAGCCAGCACTCGGCGCTCGAGAAGCCCGCGGCGAGCAGCCGCCGGCGGCTCTCCTCCGCGCCCGCGTAGTTCCACGGCGCGCGCCAGCCGGCGAAGTACGGCGCGTATGGCTCGCGCCCGAGCAGCGCCCGCGCGCTGCCGCGCAGGACGTCGATGTTGCCCTCTCCCCCGCACTGCGCGACGAGCCGCCCGCCGGGCCGCAGAGCGTTGCGCAGCCGCCCGAAGAGCGCCTCGTGATCGGATATCCAGTGGAAGGTCGCCGTCGAGAGGATCGCATCGACGGGCTCGTCGAGCTCGAGCTCGAGCAGATCGGCGACGCGGACGTCCGCGTCCGCCCCGAGCCGTCTCTGCGCGGCCCGCACCATCGACGGCGACTCGTCGACGGCGATCACGCGACCGCGGGGAAGCCGCTCCACCAGCGCCTCGGTTATGCGGCCCGAGCCGCAGCCGGCGTCGAGCGCCAGCTCATCGCCACGCAGCTCCAAGCGTGCGAGCACCTCGCGTCCGAGCACGACCAGGGGCCCCGAGACGCGGTCGTAGCTCGTCCCGTCCCACTCGCGTACTGGCATACGACCGTACGCTATCACAGACGGCCGCCCGCTCTACAGACGCGCCTGCGCCGCGAGCTCGGCCAGCAGCTTCGACAGCGCGCCCCCCTGCCACGCGATCGGCGAGGGCGCGGGCGGCCCCGGCTCCTCGACTGCCAGCCGCGCGCCGGGGATCGCGCTCGCGTAGAGCTCGCCCACGGCGAGCGGGTGGCCGGGGTCGGCCTCGTCGCGGCTCGCGACGACGAGCGTCGGGGCCGCGATCGTCGCGAGCTGCTCGAGCGTCTCGAAGGGACGCGAGCGCGGCACCGCTTCGAGCGCGTCGGCGAGCGCCATGGGGTGCTCGTGCAGGGCGAGCCGCTGGCGCAGCACCTTCCCGACGGTCTCGCGCCAGCGCTCGGGCACGGCGTCGAGGTCGTACGCGCGCACGAACCCCTCGACTCCTCCCTCGCGCAGGCCGCGTGCCAGCGCGTCCCAGCGCGCGAGATCGCCCTCGCCGGCAGGCGAGGACGGGTCGAACGCCGGCGTGATCAGCCCCAGCGCGGCGACCCGCCCGGGGTTGCCGAGCGCGAAGCGCAGCGCCGTGTGGGCGCCCATCGAGGCGCCGGCCAGCACCGCGCGATCGACGCCGGCCGCGTCGAGCACTGCCTCGAGATCGGCCGCGAGCTGCTCGTAGCGGTAGTCGAGCGGATCGGGCGCCGGCGAGGAGCGCCCGTGCCCGCGCGCGTCGTATGCGATCACGCGGTGCCCGGAGCGCTCGAGCGAGCGCGAGCCCATCACGACGTAGCGGCGTGTCGCGGTCAGGCCGTGCAGCAGCACGACCGGGATCCCCTGCCCGCTCTCCTGCACCGAGAGCTCGACGCCGCCGCTCTCGACGCTGAACGGAGCCGGGTCGCTCGACACGCGCGGACCTCTTATCGGGCGCGCTGAACCGGGGCTCAGGCCGGCACGGCCGCGTGCGAGCGCACGAGCTCGGCGCTGCGCTCGGGCTGCTCCCAGAAGAACATGTGGCCGATGCCGTCGAGGATCTCGAGCTGCGACCCCGGGATCAGCCGCGCGACCAGGCGCCCGTTCTCGACCGGCAGCATCTCGTCCTCGGTGCCGTGGATCACGAGCGTCGGCGCGGAGATCTCGTGCAGCCGCGTCGACGTGTCGTGCGCGCCGCACGCCTGCAGCTGGGCCATCACCACCGGAATGGCGACCGCGCGGCGTGCCGCGATCGCGAGGAACTCGGCGTAGGCGGCCTCGTCGGCGGCCATCGTCGGCGAGACGTTGACCTCCCACCCGATGCGCAGCGCGTGCTCGCGGTCGCCCGAGCTCATAGCGTCGGCGAGCCGTCCGAGCACGGCGGCGGAGGTCGCGCGGCTCTCGGGGCCGCCGCAGTAGGTGCAGCCGAGCGTCAGCGTGCGGACCTGCTCCGGGTGGCTGAGCGCGAGGTCCTGGGCGATCATGCCGCCCATCGAGATCCCGAGCACGTCGGCCGACTCGATCCCGAGCGCCGCCAGCAGCGCCGAGGCGTCCTCTGCGAGCTGCGCGATCGTGACGGGCCCGTCGAGGCGCGTGCTCTCGCCGACGCCACGATGGTCGTAGGCGATCACGTCGAAGTCGCGCCGCAGGAGCTCCAGGAACGGCTCTCCCCAATGCAGCGAGGTGCCGCTCATGCCCATGATCAGCAGCAGCGGCGGCCCGGAGCCGCTGCGTTCGTAGGAGAGCTCTATGTCACCGGCGCGCACCGCTGGCACGCGGCGATCCTAGCGCCGTCGACGCCCGAGCGCGCGTCTGGGCCGAGCGCGACGCGTGGCGACGCGAGGTCGAGGCTGGGACGAGGCTAGACCGGAAGCGCGAGCTGGTCGGCGGGCGCGCGGACGGCGCTCGCGGCGGCGGCATCCTGGCCGCACGCGCCGGCCGTCTGACCGTCGGGCGCCTCGGTGCTGAGCCCGGCTATGCGCACGCCGAGCAGCCGCACGGGACGTTCGGGCGCATAGCGGTCGAGCAGCGCGAGCGCGACCTCCGTGACGACGCGCTCGTCGTTGGTCGCGTCGGCGATCGTGCGCGCGCGGGTGACGGTCGTGAAGTCGTCGAGCCGGACCTTGATCGCGATCGTGCGCCCGCGCCGGCCGTTGCCCGCCAGGCCGGCGCACAGCTGCCCCGCCATCCGCGCAAGCGCCTGGCGCAGCTCGCCCGGATCGGAGATGTCGCGGTCGAAGGTCCGCTCGCGCGACTCGGAGACGACCTTCCGGGGCTCGCCGATGCGCCCGTCGTGCTCGAAGCGCGCACGCCGCGCGAGCTCGCGCCCGTGGTTCTCGCCGAAGCGCTCCGCGAGCAGCCGCTCGGGCGCGGCCCCGACGGCGGCGAGCGTCGTGAGCCCGAGCTCGGACAGCCGCGCGGCCGTCTTCGGCCCGATTCCGGGGATCAGGCCCGGAGGCGAGGAGCCAAAGCGCGCGCAGGCCTGCTCACGGCTCAATACGACGAAGCCCGCCGGCTTCTCCGCGTCCGAGGCGACCTTCGCGACGAGCTTGTTGGGGCCGATCCCGACCGAGCAGGTGAGCTGCGTCGCCGCGCGGATCTCCGCCACGAGCCGGCGCATCGCCGCGCGCGGCGAGTACAGGCCGGCGAGGTCGAGGTAGGCCTCGTCGAGCCCGACTACTTCGACGCGCTCGACGTGCGAGCGCACGATCGCCATCATGCGGGCGGACACCTCCCGGTAGGTGGCGAAGTCCGGCGGGAGGAAGACGGCATCGGGACACAGACGCCGGGCCCGTGAGGCCGGCATCGCGGACCCGACGCCGTAGCGGCGCGCCTCGTAGCTGGCGGTCGTGACGACCGCTCGCGGCCCGCTCCCGGAGACGACCACGGGCAGGCCCCGGAGCTCCGGCCGGCGGCTCAGCTCGATCGAGACATAGAAGGCGTCGGCGTCGAGATGGGCGACGTTCGCCTCCTCTTTCTCGATCGCGGTCACGGCTCGAATCTAGCGCCGGCCGCGGCGTACCTCGGGCCTCGGGAGGCGGGTCCTACGGTAGGCTCCAGGGCGCCATGGACCTGACCTTCAGCGAGCAGGAGATCGCGTTCCGCGACGAGCTGCGCGAGTGGCTGGCGGGCAACCAGCCTGACGCAGCGCCGAGCAACGGCGCCGAGGACGCGCACTACGCATGGCGCCGCGACTGGCAGCGGCGCCTGTACGACGCCGGCTGGGCCGCGCCCGCGTGGCCGACCGAGTACGGGGGGCGGGGCGCGTCGCTCAGCGAGTCGGCGATCTACTTCGAAGAGCTGGGCCGCGCGCGGGTGCCGCTGCCCGCCAACGTGCTCGGGCTGCTGCTCGGCGGCCCGACGCTGATGGTGTGGGGCACCGACGAGCAGAAGGACCGCTACCTCTCGCCGATCCTGTCCGCCGAGGAGATCTGGTGCCAGGGCTTCTCCGAGCCCGACGCCGGCTCCGACCTCGCCGCGCTGAAAACGCGCGCCGTCAAGGACGGCGACGAATGGGTCGTCACCGGCCAGAAGGTGTGGACGAGCGGCGCGCAATACTCGAAGTGGTGCATGCTCGTCGCGCGCACCGACTCGGAGGTCGCCAAGCACAAGGGCCTCACCTACTTCCTGATGGATATGGAGCAGGACGAGGTGCAGGTGCGCCCGCTGCGCCAGATCACCGGCGAGGCGGAGTTCAACGAGCTGTTCCTGGAGGAGGCTCGGATCCCGGACGCCAACGTCGTCGGCGGCGTCGGCAACGGCTGGAAGGTCGCGCTCACGACGCTGATGAACGAGCGCGCCGGCCTCGGCTTCGCGCTGCAGATCCGCCTGCGCCAGCTGCTCGACGACGTGATCGCGATCGCCGCCGAGCGCGGGCTGCTCGATGACCCGCTGTACGCCGACAAGCTCGCCGAGCTGCACGTGCGCTGCGAGTCGATCCGGCTGCTCGCGTGGAAGGGCCTGACCGACGTCGAGCGCTACGGCCAGCCCGGCCCCGAGGGCTCGCTCGTGAAGTGGCTGTGGTCCGACACCAACCAGCGCCTCACGCAGCTCGCCGTCGACGTCGTCGGCGCCGACGCGCTGACGCTCGGCACGAGCTGGGGCTATGAGCTGCTGCGCGCCCGCGGCAACACGATCGAGGGCGGCACGACGGAGGTCCTGAAGAACATCATCGCCGAGCGCGTGCTCGGCCTGCCGCGGCTGAAGGCGGCCGCCTGATGGACTTCGGCTTCACCGACGACCAGCGCGAGATCCAGCGCACTGCGCGCGACCTGCTCGCCGGACGCGCCACTCCTGCGCGCGTGCGCGAGCACGCCGAGGCACGCACGATCGATGCGCCGTTGTGGCATGAGCTGAGCGAGCTCGGCTGGGCGGGGATCGCGGTCGCCGAGCAGTACGGCGGCCAGGGCCTCGGCCAGATCGAGCTCTCGATCCTGTGCGAGGAGCTCGGCCGTGCGCTCGCCCCTGTGCCGTTCCTGCCGAGCGCGATGGCCGCGACCGTGATCGAGCACGGCGGCTCGCCCGCGCTCTGTGAGAGATGGCTGCCGGGTCTCGCCTCCGGCGAGAGCATCGGCGCGCTCGGCGCCGCCGTCGACGGCGCTGCCGAGCTCGTGATCGGCGCGCCCGACGCGCAGGTGATCGTGCTTGTCGAGGGCGACGGCAGCGCGCGCGTGCTCGCCGCCGAGGAGGCCGAGCTGACGCCGATCGAGTCGATTGACCCGACGCGTTCGGCCGCGAGCGTGAGCGCCGCCGGCGCCGGCGAGGAGCTGCCAGATGGCTGCGCGGGGCTCGGCCGTGCGCTCGTCTCCGTCAGCTCCGAGCTCGTCGGCGTCTGCGATCGCGCGCTGTCGATGACGGTCGACTACGTCAAGGACCGCAAGCAGTTCGGCGTGCCCGTCGGCTCCTTCCAGGCCGTCTCGCACCGTTGCGCGCAGATGCTGCTGGAAACGGAGCAGGCGCGCTCGACCGCCGCCTTTGCCGCCTGGACGGCCGACGCCGATCCGGAGCGCCTCGCGGAAGCCGCCGCGATGGCCAAGGCCGCCGCCTCGGACGCCGGTCGTGAGGTGACCGCCGCAGCGATCCAGATGCACGGCGGCATCGGCTTCACGTGGGAGGCCGACGTGCACTGGCTGTTCAAGCGCGGGCAGCTCGACGCCGCGCTGCTCGGCGGCGCGGGGCGTCACCGCGCGCGGATCGCGGCGATCCTCGCCGACCGCGCTGGCGCTCCCGCCCTCGGCTGAGCGCGAGCCTCTCTCCCGTCATGGGCCAGGAGCAGTGGAGCGCGATCGATCGCTACATCGGCGAGCACCTGCTGGCGCCCGATCCCGCCCTCGACCGAGCGCTGGCGGCCAGCGAAGCCGCCGGCCTTCCCCCCATCTCGGTGACGCCGAACCAGGGCAAGCTGCTGCATCTGCTGGCACGCATCCAGGGGGCCAGGAGCATCCTCGAGCTCGGGACGCTCGGCGGATACAGCACGATCTGGCTCGCTCGCGCGCTCGCAGACGGAGGGCGGCTCGTGACGCTCGAGGCGAACCCCGGCTACGCCGAGGTCGCGCAGGCGAACATCGACGACGCGGGGCTCGGCGCGGTCGTGCAGCTGCGCGTCGGCCATGCGCTCGAGACGCTCACGCAGCTGGAGGCCGAGGGCGCCGGGCCGTTCGACCTGATCTTCATCGACGCCGACAAGCAGAACTACCCCGGCTATCTCGAGTGGGCGCTGAAGCTGTCGCGCCCGGGCAGCGTGATCATCGGCGACAACGTCGTGCGCGAGGGCGCGATCCTCGACCCCGACGCAGGCGATCCCAGCATCGGCGTCGACGGTCTTCGCGCCGTGCGGCGCTTCTACGAGCTGCTCGCGGCCGAGTCGCGGGTGAGCGCCACCGCGATCCAGACGGTCGGCGACAAGGGCCACGACGGCTTTGCCGTCGCGCTCGTGACCGGCGCGCCCTAGCGCGTCGGGACACGTCGCTCAGGGCGAGGCGGCCTGCTCCCGCTCAGGCCGATGCGGTCTGCTGCGGCTGGGGTGCGTAGCGGTGGTGGATCGCGAGGATGTTGCCGTCCGGGTCCGCGAAGAACGCCTGATGGCAGACGCCCGAGTCGAGCGTCTCGCCCTTGAAGCTGACGCCGCGCTCCTCGAGCACGCCGCGCGCCGCCTCGACGTCGTCGACGCGAAGCTCGAGCGGATGGTTGTTGGCCCGGAACTCCATCCCGAACGCCTCCGACTGCATCACCGCGATCGTCAGGTTCCCCGTCTCGAACTCGCCGGCCGGCCGGTCGCCCCAGAGCTTCGAGAGCGGCAGGCCCAGCACGCCTTCGTAGAAGTCCCTCGCAGCCTCGAAGTCGCGCGTCGCGACGGTGATGAAGTCGGTGCCGGTGATCAACGGCGCTGCAGGGGTCATGAGGCGCTCCTTGGACGTGGGGCTGCGCACAGTACCGGAGGCAGCGCGTGCGAAGGCGCGGCCAGAGGGGGGCTCTCGGCGTTATCGTGCGCGCCGATGGCGACCCATGCGGCCTTCATGCGCGGACTCAACCTCGGCGCCCACCGCCGTGTGAGCAACGCCGAATTGCAGCGCATGTTCGAGGCGATCGGCCTCACCGACGTAAAGCCGTTCCGCGCGAGCGGCAACGTCGCCTTCACGGCTCCTCGCAAGCCCGTCGGCGAGCTGGGCTCGCAGCTCGAGGAGGCGCTCTCGCGGGAGCTCGGCTACGAGGTCGCCACGTTCGTGCGGACGGCCGCGGAGCTCGAGGCGATCTGCGCCCTCGAGCCGTTCGAGCGTGCGCGCATCGAGGCGGGCCCGGGCAAGCTCCAGGTCTCGCTCCTCGCGGCAAGACCCCCCGCGCGCGTGCGCCGCGAGGTGCTCGCGATGTCAGACGAGCGCGACCTGCTCGCGTTCGGCGAGCGCGAGCTCTACTGGCTGCCCAGCGGCGGCATCCTCGAGACGGCGCTCGACATGACCGCGATCGAGGACGCGCTCGGGCCCAGCACGCGTCGCACGAAGGCCACGCTCGAGCAGATGGCCGCGAAGCACTTCGCCGAGTAGGCTCTGGGCGACAGCGAGGAGAGGGAGCAGCAGCGGTGGTGGAGCCGTGCCCGCGAGGCCGTAACCCATTCGACGAGACGGGCGTCGAGCGCGACGCCGCCGGAGTCGCACGCTACATCGACCGGCCTGCGTCACTGGTGCACATGCTGCGGGCGACCGTCGAGCGCGACGCGGGAGCGACCGCGCTGGTCGAGGTCGGCGGGCCGTCGATCACCTACGGCGAGCTGTGGGACCGGGCCGCGCGCGTCGCCGGCGGCCTGCGCGGCGAGGGTGTGCGGCGCGGCGACCGCGTCGCGATCCGCCTCCAGAACGGCATCGACTGGGTGCTCGCGTTCTTCGCGATCGAGATGCTGGGCGCAGCGGCGGTGCCGGTCAACACGCGCTTCACCGAGCAGGAGGCGGCATACGTCGTAGAGGACTCGGGCGCCTCGTACGTGTTCGCTGCGGGCGCCGCGCTGCCCGAGGGCCAGGTCGCGGTCGCCGAGGATCTCTCCCCGGATGATCTCGCGGCGATCTTCTACACGAGCGGCACGACCGGCTTCCCGAAGGGCGCGATGACCTCGCATGCCAACTTCACGACCAACAGCGAGAACGCCTTCCGCTGCCTGTTCACCGACCGCAGCGAAGGCCCCGAGATCTCGACGCTCGTCTCGGTGCCGCTGTTCCACGTGACGGGCTGCAACAGCCAGCTGATCCCGATGCTCGAGTTCGGTGGACGCGTCGAGATCCTCTCCGGGCCGCTCGACTTCGAGGGCTTCTTCACCGCGGTCGGCGCGCACGGCGTCAACCAGCTCGTGTCCGTGCCCGCGATCTACCACGCGGTGATGAACAGCCCGGCCTTCGCGAAGCTCGACGTCGGCGGTGTGCGCTGGGTCTCCTACGGTGGGGCGCCGATCGCCGAGAGCCTCGTGGAGCGGATCAAGGAGGCGTTCCCCAACGCGCGCGTCGGCAACGGCTTCGGCCTGACCGAGACCTCGTCGTTGACCTCGTTCCTGCCCGACGAGGAGGCTGCCGAGCACGCCGACTCGGTGGGCTTCGCGATGCCGGTCGTCGACCTCGCGCTGGACGACCCGGACGCGGAGAGCGGGGTCGGCGAGCTGCTCGTGCGAGGCCCGAACGTCGTGCAGGGCTACTGGAACAAGCCCGAGGCCACCGCCGAGACGTTCGTGGACGGATGGCTGCACACGGGCGACATCGCAGGGATCGACGGGGACGGCCTGCTCTACATCGTCGACCGCAAGAAGGACATGATCAACCGCGGCGGCGAGAACGTCTACTCGATCGAGGTCGAAAACGTGCTTGCGGGCGCACCGGGCGTGGGCGAGGCGGCCGTCGTGGCGGTGCCGGACGAGATGATGGGCGAGAAGGTCGGCGCGGTGATCGTGCCGGCGGGCGCAGGCGAGCTCGACGTCGGCGCGGTGATCGAGTACTGCCGCGCCAATCTCGCCGACTTCAAGGTCCCGCAGTACGTCGCCGTGCGTGGCGACGCGCTGCCCCGCAATCCCGGCGGGAAGCTGCTGAAGACGCAGCTTCGCGACGAGACCGACTGGGGCTCCCCGCTCCGCTGAACAGCCAACCAGGAGAGAGAGCAGATGCCCGACCTAGAGACCGTGCAGGGAGCCGTCGACGCAGGCGAGCTCGGAATCGTCCTCGCGCACGAGCACGTCCGCTTCCGCGACGAGGCCGTCGCGGCGCAGTGGCCCGAGCGCTACGACGAGCCGGCTGAACTCGACGCGGCGATCGAGGCGGTCGCCGCGTCCAAGTCCAAAGGTGTCGCGACGATCGTCGACGCGACGGCGATGTTCGGCGGGCGCGACGTGCGCTTCATGAAGCGCGTCGCCGATCAGACCGGGGTGCGGATCGTCGCCTGCACGGGCATCTACAGCTACGACTACCTCCCCCACTACTTCGAGAACCGCGACGTCGACGCGATGGCGGACCACTTCGTGCAGGACATCGAGCACGGGATCCAGGGCACGGGCATCAAGGCGGCGTTCCTCAAGTGCGCGGCAGACGCGGCGGGCGTCACCGAGAACGTCGAGAAGATCCACAGGGCGGTCGCCCGGGCCAGCCTGCGCACCGGCGCGCCGATCATGGCGCATTCGATGCCGGCGGTCGCGACCGGGCCGCGGCAGGTGGAGATCTTCGCCGAGGAGGGCGTAGAGCTCTCGCGCGTGCAGATCGCGCACTGCGGCGACACCGAGGACATCGACTACATCGAGGGGCTGCTCGCGCGCGGCGTCTACGTCGGCCTCGACCGCTACGGCCTCGAGATGTTCCTGCCGATCGACAAGCGCAACGCGACAGCCGCCGAGCTCCTGCGCCGCGGGCACGCCGAGCGCCTGGTGATCTCCCAGGACTACTGCCCGACGATCGACTGGTATCCGCCCGAGGCGAAGGACGTCTTCGAAGGCCAGGGCGCGATTCGCAACTGGTCGATGACGCTCGTCTTCGACGAGGTCGTCCCGGCGCTCCAGGAGCTCGGCGTGATGGACGACGCGACCTTCAGGACGATCTTCGTCGAGAACCCCCGGCGCTGGCTGACGGCGTGAGCTGGCAGCTGCCCCTCAGGCGGTCGCGAGCAGCAGCTCGGGGCCCTCGGGCGCGGCACCCGGCTTGTTGAGCGCCGGGTTGGCCGGGTTGGCGCTCAGCCGCTCGGCGGGCA
Source organism: Solirubrobacteraceae bacterium (assembly GCA_036272475.1). Lineage (GTDB taxonomy): Bacteria > Actinomycetota > Thermoleophilia > Solirubrobacterales > Solirubrobacteraceae > Palsa-744. The sequence continues at coordinate 81,359 of DATAYP010000014.1, forward strand.
GCGCGCGGCACAGCGCGAGCGCCTCCTCAGTGCCGAGCGCCGGGTCAAGCCACGCCTCCTGCGTGTCCCGATCGGCGAGGATCACGGGCATCCGGTCGTGGATCGCGCGCGCCACGCCGTTCGGTGAAGCGTCGCAGGTGAGCAGCGAGATGCTGTGGATCCACTCCCCGTCGACCCGCGCCGGCGTCCACACGGCTGCGAAGGCGAACGGCTCTCCGCCGTCGACCTGGAAGTGGAACGGCTGGCGCGGCCCGCTGTCCTTCTCGGGCTTGAGCCACTCGTAGTAGCCGTCGGCGATCTGCAGCGCCCTGCGCGCGGCGCGGGGGATCAGCCGGCGGTAGGCGGGCGTCTTCGCGATGGTCTCCGTGCGCGCGTTGATCAGCCTGGCCGAGCCCTTCAGGTCGTGGGCCCACGAGGGCACGAGGCCCCAGCGCAGGAGCTCGGCCCGGGGCTCGCCATGCGGCGAGACGATCGCGAGCACCTCTTCGGTGGGAGCGATGTTGTAGCGGTGCGTGCCCTCCTCGCCGGGGAACGGAACGCGGAAGCGGTCGTTCAGTTCCTGGACTCCCGCGGTGTTCGTGTAGCGGCCGCACATCCATCCGAGGATAGGCGGCCCGGCGAGGGCTCAGCCGGGCGGAGAGCGCGGGGCGCGAGCGGGACCGGCGATCGAGGCGCTACGGCTCGAGCGAGACGGGAAGCGTCTTGAGCTGGTTTATGAACGGCGATTCGACGTACGTCGGCCTGCCGGCGAGCGCGACCGCGGGATAGCGCCGGAGCGTCTGCTCGAAGAGCACCTTCAGCTCGAGGCGCGCGAGCGCCGTGCCGAGACAGAAGTGGCGGCCGCCGGCGCCGAAGGCCTGATGCTCGGGATTGCGGCGCACGTCGAAGCGGTCCGGGTCCTCGTAGCGCGTCTCGTCGCGGTTGGAGGAGACGTACCACATCACGACCTTCTCGCCCTTGCGGATCTTCTTCCCGTTCAGCTCCGTGTCGCAGGTCGCCGTGCGGCGGAAATGGGCGAATGCCGGGAACATCCTCAGCGACTCCTCCACGACGCCGGGCACGAGCGACGGGTCCTCGAGCACGATCTGCATCTGCTCGGGGTTCTCCATCAGCGCGCGCATGCCGCTGCAGAATGTGGCCTTCGTGCTGTCGTTGCCGGCCGCGACGAGCAGGAAGAAGCCCATCACGATCTCGTGCTCCTCGAGGCGCTGGCCGTCGACCTCGGCGTGGACCAGCACGCTCGTGAGATCGTCTGTGGGGCTCTCCTGGCGCTCGGCGATCAGCCGCCGGCAGCGCTCGAAGATCTCCGGGATGTCCTTCTCCATGACGCCCTCGACGCCCTCCGGGCTGATGTCGACATCGCCTGCTCCGAGCGCGGCGTTCATCAGCCGCGCCCACGCGGCGTCGTCCTCCTTGGGGATGCCCATGAAGCTGCCGATCACGCGCGAGACGACCGGTTGGGCGACGTCGCTGACGAGGTCGCAGCTCGCGCGCCCCTCGAGCCGGTCGAGCACCTCGCCGACGATCTCGCGGATCGCGCCCTCGTGATCGGCGATCCGCTTGGGCGTGAAGCCCGCCTGGAAGAGCGCCTTCAGGCGATCGTGCTTGGGCGGGTCCATGCCGATGAACATCGCCCGCGTGAGCTCGAGCGGGAACACGACGTTCGCGGCGGTCACGCCGCCGAGTTCCGAGGAGTAGGTGCGGAAGTCCCGGCTGACGGTGTGGATGTCCTCGGCCGTGGTCACCGACCAGTAGCCGGCCTGCTCGGGGAAGTCGGGGATCCGCGCGGACCAGTGCACCGGACATGCCCCGCGGAGCTGCTTGAACAGCTCGTGCGGCGGGCCGTCGGTCCAGGTGTCGCGATCGATGACGAGCGCCTTCTCGAGATCGCTGCCTACCGCCGCCATGTGACCTCCCTGATCGTTGCCGCAGGACGCCCGGTGATGTTACTGGCTGTATGGCCAGGCGCGGCCGGCGCGCGCGGGTCCGCCCGGCAGCCGGGCGGACACCGGCGCGTGCCGGTCGTTCAACCGGCGGCGAACATCGAGCGGCCGGCGAACAGCATCATCTCGTCGAGGTGTTCGCTGAGCGTCGTGAGGCTGTGGTTGCCCGCGTAGACGGCGCTCTGCGCGCTCGCTCCCGCCGACCGCAGCGTGGCGGCGAACGCGGGGTCCTGGGCCGGGTCGGCGACCGAGTCGCCTTGGGCGCCGTAGAGGAACGCGCGCAGGCCCAGGCGCGCGATCACCGGGCGGTCGGAACGCAGTTCCCGGTCGAGGTTGTTGAAGTAGCCGAGCCAGCTCTCGACAACGCCGAACCGCAGGGGGTTCGCGAGCGCGATGTGCATCGCGCCGAAGCCGCCCATCGAGTTGCCCGCGATCGCGCGCGCGGAGCGCTTGGCGATCGTCGGGAGCATCCGGTCGATGAACTGCTGGACTTCGACGACGTAGCTCGCGCTGCGCCGCCCCCCGAGATCGCGCCAGTTCTCGAGCCCGGGACGGTCCTGGATCATCACGGCGATCATCGGCGGGATCTCCCTGCGAGAGATCAGGCGGTCGAGGCTCGCCTGGATCCCGATTTCGAGGAAGGCCGTGTCGTGGCCGTTCTGGCCGTGGAGCAGGTAGATGACCGGGTAGTGGCGCGACGTGCTCGCAAACCCGGGCGGCAGGTACACGAGGAACGAGCCTTCGCCGCCGAGCACGGGCGAGGCGAAGCTCGCGCGATCGATCGAGCTGCCGGCGGCGCTGTGGCTCACCGGCACCAGCGTCGGCAGCGGCGCCGCCGGCGGCGCTGCGCTGACGGGGAGCGCCGCCGACGCCACCGCGCGCGAGACGGGATGGCGTCCGAGCAGGCGGTCGAGCGTCAGCGGCCCCTGCAGCGCGAGCGCGACGCACACGGCGGCCAGCGCGCTGAGCAGCGCGCCGATGAGCAGCCTGCGCGGCGTGAGGCGGCCCCGCGGCTGCGCCGGCGCAGGAAACGTGGCGCCCGCACCCGCTGGAGCGACGGCGGGCGGGAGCGTGGGCACCCAGGCCGGCGGCAGCGGGAGCGCCTCTGCGGCGCCGCCGCTCCCGGGCCAGCTCCACTCGCCGAGGCCTTCAAGCCACAGCTGTGTGCGCGACGCGTTGGTTCCCAGCGACATCCACGGGATTCAACGGAACGAGGCGGGCGAAAGCCAACCCCTGCACGAACGCGCCCAGCACGATCGTCAGTTGGTGCTCCACACCTGCCCGGTGTCGCCGAAGCCGAGCGCCTGCTTCGTCGCTTCGGTGAGGTCGAATTCGCGGCCTTCCACGTACGGGCCGCGGTCGATCACCGGCACGCGGACGGTGCGTGCGCCGTAGTGGAGCGTCACGAGCGTCCCGCAGGGGAGCGTCTTGTTGGCGACGCCCTGCGTCGAGCTCGTAAGCGCCCCTCCGCAGGCCGTCTGGCCGCCGCCGCCATACCAGGAGGCGCCGGCGAGGTGGTACACGTTCAGGCGCCCCAGGCGCCGCCGTGCGGGCAGGTCCCGCGCGTCGCCTGCGAAGCGCAGCCGGACGACCTGGCTGCCGGTCTGTCTTGGCAGGTAGCGCAGCCTGAAGCGCCCGCGCACGCCCGTGAGCGTGCGAGCGATCGTCTTCCAGCCGCGATTGCCGAGCCGCTGGAGCAGCACGACCTTGCCGGGCAGGCCGGGGCGCAGCGTCCCGGTCACCGTCGAGGAGTGCCCTTCGAGGACGTCGAGCTGCGCGTGGCGAACATTCAAGTCGGTGTGCAGCGGACGCGCGAACACCGATGCTGCGGACACAATCCCGGCCGGCGCGAGCGCGACGGCAGGCTGTGCGGGCGTCACAGGGACGTACATCTGTGGTGGGAACCTCCTTGTAAACGCCTACGGGGTTAGCTGTCGGGCTCACAGCCCGCCGAGCACGCGAACGGGACGCGTGTCAGCCGGACGTTACGGCGACATCAGTGGCCGATTCGCCCCATCCAGGGCGTTTGTGGCGCCCCGGCATTGGGTCCCCCGCTCGCCTCCATCCACGGAGGCGACTCGGCGAGAGTCGAACAATTGTTCGGATGGTAGAGGGGTCCAGGGGGCGTTATCTGTGACGCACGTCACACATGGCGCGTCTCGGTGCAAGCAACAGACCGCACACTCTAAGCCGCAAAATGCGCGTCTCCGCGTTGGTTGGAGTGGCTCCGCCCTGGGCTCGAGCTGGACAAATCAACAGGTTGCGTCTCGAGCGGCGCCTGCCTGGTCTACGCCCGCTCCTGCGCGAGGCGTTCGGCGGCGGCGCCGGCCTCGTCGATGGCGCAGATGGTGACGCGCGCGATCAAACCTCCCACCGACACGTAGACCACCGGGTCGGGGGTCGTGGACTCCTCGGGCATCTCCAGGTCAGTATCACCGACGGACCCCCATCGGGTTCGCCCGCTCAACCTGAGGTGGGACGCGGGGCCGCTTCGGATGCTGCTTTGCGGAGGGTTGCCTGCCCGAAGGCGGCCCCGCTCATGGGATGGGTGTGGCGAACCTACCCCTCGCGAGCGGCCCCGGCGCGCTCTCTGGACGAATGATCTACGCGACGCTCGGCGTCCAGGGGGCGGCTGCGCGGCAAATTCACGCCGGGTCGTTGACGCGAGGTGCCACAACAGGGAGAATCGGTTGGAATGGCCAACGCGGACCGGTTGACGGCGCTCGATTCGACCTTCCTGCACCTCGAGGACCACTCGACCGCCCACATGCATGTGGCGAGCGTGATGGTCTTCGAAGGTGACGCTCCGAGCCCCGACGAGCTCGTCGAACACGTCGTCAACCGCCTGCACCTCGTTCCGCGCTATCGCCAGCGCCTCGCCTACGTGCCCTTCGACCAGGGGCGCCCGGTCTGGACCGACGATCCGCATTTCAACCCGCGCTACCACATCCGCCACACGGCGCTGCCACGGCCTGCCGACGACGAGGCGCTGAAGCGGCTCGCCGGGCGCCTGTTCTCCCAGCGCCTGGACCGCTCCAAGCCGCTCTGGGAGATCTGGCTCGTGCAGAACATGTCGGGAGGGCGCTTCGCGCTGATCGCCAAGACGCACCACGCGCTCGTCGACGGCGTCTCCGGCGTCGACATCACGACGGTCCTGTTCGACGCGGCCCGCGAGCCCGCGCCGATCCCGGGGCCGGCCACCCCGTGGGTCGCGCAGCCGCTGCCCGGCGGCGCGAAGCTGCTCGGAGAGGCGCTCATCGAGCGCGCCACGATCCCAGCCGAGATGGTCCGCGGCGCACGCAGGCTGCTGCGCGCGCCGCGCCGCGCGGTCGGGCAGGTCAAGGACGGGCTCGTGAGCATCGGAGCGACGACGCTCGCGGGGATCAACGCGCCGGCACCGCCGACGCCGTTCAACGTCGACATCGGCCCGCACCGGCGCTACACGTTCCTCGACGCCGACCTCGCCGAGTTCAAGGCGATCAAGGACTCGCTCGGCGGCACGCTCAACGACGTGGTGCTGGCCTCCGTCACCCTCGCGCTCGGGCGCTACCTGCGCGATCGCGGCACCGACACCGACGATCTCGTCCTCAAGGCGATGGTGCCCGTGTCGGTGCGGAGCAAGTCGGAGCACGGCGAGCTCGGCAACAAGGTCGCGGCCATGTGGGCGCCGCTTCCGGTCGGCGTCGAGAACCCGGCCGAGTGCCTGCGGCGGATCAGCAGCGCGATGGAGGACCTCAAGAACTCGGGCCAGGCGGTCGGCGCCCAGGTGCTGACGAACCTCGCGGGCTTCGCGCCTCCGACGATCATGAGCCAGGCGGCCCGCCTGCAGGCGCGCCAGCCGTTCTTCAACCTGGTCGTCACGAATGTTCCCGGCCCGCAGTTCCCGCTCTACCTGCTCGGGCGCCGCCTGAGGGTGCTGTTCCCCGTCGTCCCGCTCGCGCAGCGCCAGGCGCTGGGGATCGCGGTCATGAGCTACGACGGACACCTCGGCTTCGGCCTGCTCGGCGACTTCGACGCACTCCCCGAACTCGAGCGGATCCGCGAGGACCTCAAATGGGCGATCGACTCGCTCGCGCGGACCGCGGGCGTGCGCAAGGCGCCCGCCAGGAGATCGTCCAACGGTCGCACGCCGGCGCGCCGCACCGCCGCCAAAGCCAGCGCGAAATAGCGGTCCGCACCGCGGCCCGCGGCCGCGGCGGCGAGTGACGGCGACCGGCCCCGGGCGCGCGGCCGGCTCGCGGATACGATCCTCGGCATGCGCCTGGCCCTCTGTCAGATCAACACGACGGTCGGCGATATCGCCGGCAACGTCGAGCGCATCCGCCGGGCGCTCGACGCGGCGCGCGAGGCGCGACCCGACCTCGTGCTGCTGCCCGAGCTGGCGCTCACCGGCTACCCGCCCGAGGACCTGCTGCTGCGCGAGCACTTTCTCGCCGACGCGCGCGCGGCGCTCGAGGAGCTCGCGCGTGCGAGCGAGGGGCTCGTCGCCGTCGTCGGCTTCCCCGAACGCGCCGAGGACGTCTACAACGCCGCCGCGGTGCTCGCCGACGGCCGGCTCCACGCCACCTACCGCAAGGTCTACCTGCCGAACTACGGCGTCTTCGACGAGCAGCGCTACTTCCAGTCGGGCGCCGAGGGTGCGGTGCTCGACATCGGGCCCCACCGCGTCGGCTTGACCGTCTGCGAGGACATCTGGGAGCCCGGGCCGCCGGCCAGCGACGAGGCCCTCGCGGGCGCCGCGCTGATCGTCAACATCTCAGCCTCCCCCTATCGCGAGGGCAAGGGCGCCGAACGCGAGCGGATGTTCGCGCAGCGAGCGCGCGACAACCTCGCTGCGGTGGCGTTCTGCGGCCTCGTCGGCGGCCAGGACGAGCTCGTCTTCGACGGCCACTCGTTCGTCGTCGACCACACCGGCGAGACGATCGCCCGGGCGGCGCAGTTCGAGGAGGATCTGCTCGTGTGCGACGTCGACCTCGACGCGGCCGCGGCGGCGCGCCTTCGCGAGGCCGGGCACCGGCCCGCCGCGCGGCGCTCTCCCCCGCACGTGACGCTGTTGGCGCCGTTGCCCGCGCCCGCCGGCGGACAGCCGGCCGGCGGCGCTACAGCGCAGGAGCAGCCGCTGCGCCCGCTGGCCGCGACGATCGAGCCGCCGGAGGCCGAGGTCTACGCGGCGCTGATGCTCGGCCTGCGCGACTACGTGGGCAAGAACGGCTTCGCCCACGTCGTGATGGGCATCTCGGGCGGGATCGACTCGGCGCTCGTCGCGTGCCTCGCGGTCGACGCGCTCGGCTCCGAGCGCGTCAGCGCGAGCGTGATGCCCTCGCCCTTCTCCTCCGAGGCCACGCAGGCGGACGCGCGGGAGCTCGCGCGCCGGCTGGGCATTCGCACGCACGAGCTGGCGATCGAGCACGTCATGGACGCCTACGGGGAGACGCTCGCCGGCGAGTTCCAAGGGCTCGCGCCGGACATCACGGAGGAGAACCTCCAGGCGCGGATTCGCGGGAACCTGCTGATGGCGCTGTCGAACAAGTTCGGCTGGCTCGTGCTGACGACCGGCAACAAGTCCGAGATGTCGGTCGGCTACACGACCCTCTACGGCGACCTCGCGGGCGGCTTCGCTGTCATCAAGGACGTTCCGAAGACGCTCGTCTACCGCCTCTGCGAGTGGCGCAACTCGCCGGGTGCCGCCGCCCGCGGCCTGGCGGTCGAGAGCCCGATCCCCGCGTCGATCGTCGAGCGCGCCCCCTCGGCCGAGCTGCGCGAGGACCAGCGCGACGAGGACTCACTCCCCCCCTACGAGCTGCTCGACCGGATCCTGCAGGGCTACATCGAGTACGACCAGAGCCGCGAGCAGCTGATCGCGCAGGGGCTGGCGCAGGTCGACGTCGACCGCACACTGCGGATGGTCGATCTCGCCGAGTACAAGCGCCGCCAGGCGCCGCCGGGGATCAAGGTCACCTGGCGCGCCTTCGGCCGCGACCGGCGGATGCCGATCACCAACCGCTACACGGGCTGAGCCTCAGCCGCCGCCGGCCGCGCGCCGTTACCCTGCGCGACGTGCGTCTCGCCGTCCTAGCCGCCTGCGGCCTCTGCGCTGCCCTGCTCTGCGCCTGCGGCGACACCCTGCACGCGAAGCCGATCCCGCACAACATCCTCGAGAGCATGATCGTCAGCCCGTTCCCGGTCTACTGGGCCGGAGCCAGCTTCCAGAAGCTCGCGATCACCGATGCGGCCCACGATCCGGGCGGCGCGTTCACCGTGCAGTACGGGAACTGCCTGCAGGGCGGCCAGGGCGTCTGCGTCTCGCCGCTGAAGATCGTCACATCTCCCGACAACAGCTTCCTCCCCGGCGGGCCCGGAGCGGGGCGGACGACCCGCGTGCGCGGCGCGCCCGCGCTGATCGCGCGCGGCGGGCGCACGATCGTGATCGCGACCGGCCCGGTGGTCGTCGACATCTACGCGAGGGACGCGATCCTCGCCGCCGCCGCCGCCCGCCAGATCGTCCCGATCAACACGCCGGGCGCGCCACAGGCCCCGCTTCCCGCACAGCTGCCGGACTCGGGCTTCGCCGCGAGGCCGCTTCCCTCCCAGACCCCGCTGCATCTCGGCGCGCCTCGTTAGCGCGTAGGGCTCCGTGCGCCGCGTCAGCGCGTCGGGCTCCGTGCCCCGCGTTCAGCTCAGCGGGCTCGGCGCGCCATCGGGCCGCGGCCGCACCGCGATCGTCATCCGGGTGACCGCGCAGGCCCGGCCCTGCTCGTCGCTGAAGCGCACGTCCCAGACCCACGTCGTGCGGCCGCGGTGGATTCGCGTCGCATGGCCGTGGACGACGCCCTCGGTCACGGGCCGCAGGAAGCTCGTGTTGTTGGAGAGCCCCATCGCCATGTCGCCCTGCTCGTAGACGGCGATCGCCGTCGCGAGCGAGGCCATGGACTCGGCCATCGACGCGTAGACGCCGCCGTGGACCAGCCCCATCCCCTGCTTGAGCTCCTCGCGGACGGGAACCTCCGCGTGCACGTCGGAATCGGAGACGTCGATCAGCTGCAGGCCGTAGAGCGCGTCGAAGCCCACCATCGCCGCGTTGATCTGCTCGGTACTGGGGATGGCCATCGCGGCGCCACGATAACCTAGGCGGCCCCGCGCCCGCGCGCCCGCAGCACGAACGTGAACCTCAAATGAGCCGACTGGACGACCTGCCTCCCGACCAGCGGGCCACGCTGTCGCTGCTGCTCTCGCAGCGCAAGAGCTACGCCGAGGTCGCGACGATGCTCGCGATCGAGGAGCGCGCCGTCCGGGATCGCGCGCAGGCCGCGCTCGCGCTGCTCGCCCCCCGCGAGGCCCGCGGGCTCGAGGCCGCGCGCCGCGAAGAGCTCGGCGACTACCTCCTCGGCCAGCAGCGCGGCGTGGCCGAGCGGCTGGCGACGCGCAGCTACCTGGGCGAGTCCGAGCCGGCACGCGGCTGGGCGACGGCGATCGCCGCCGAGCTCGCTCCCCTGAGCCGCGACGCGCTGCCCGAGATCCCCGAGCCGAGCTCCGCGCCCGCCGCCGCCGGCTCCGTGCCGGCACCCGAGGAGCCGGGGAAGGAGCCACCCGCCGAGCAGGCCGGCGAGCGCCCCGCGGCGGAGCCGGGCCGGCAGCTGCGCAGCTCGCGGCTCGGTGGCGCGCTGCTGCTGGCGGCGATCGCGGCGGCCATCGTGGTCGCCGTCGTGCTGATAACCGACGGTGGCGGCTCGAAAGCGAGCAGGGCCGCGACGAGGACGGCGAGCGCGAAAGCCACGACCGGCCCCGCGGTCACGCAGCGCATCGCGCTCACGTCTCCGAGCGGCGGCAAAATGGTCGGGGTGATGGACATCCTCGCCGAAGGCTCGCGGCGTGCGTTCTTCATCGACGCCGAGAACCTGCCGGAATCGAAAGGCTTCTTCTACGCGCTGTGGCTCTACAACTCGCCGACGAGCCACCGGCCGCTGAGCGCGAGCCCGCCGGTCGGGAAAGACCACCGCCTGCAGGGCGGCTCGCTGCTGCCCTCCGACGCGGGCAACTACCACACGGTGCTGCTCACGCGTGAGACGAGCCGGACCCCCGCGCAGCCGGGCCCGGTCGTCCTCAGCGGACCCTTCAGCCTGGGGGCGTGACCGGCAGCAGCTTGCCGGGGTTCATGATCCCGGCGGGGTCGAGCTGCGCCTTCACGGCCGCGAGCACCGCGAGCGCCTCGCCGCCGATCTCCTCGCGCATCCAGCCGGCGTGGTCGACGCCGACGGCGTGGTGGTGGGTGATCGTGCCGCCGCCCTCGACGATCGCGCGGCTGGCGCTCTCCTTGACCGCGCGCCACTGGCCGATCGGATCGTCCTCGCGCATCGGCGCGATGAACGTGAAGTAGAGCGACGCGCCGCTCTCATAGAGGTGGGAGACGTGGCACATCACGAGACCGGGCGTGCGCTGGGCGGCGAGCGCGCCCGCGATCGCGCCGCCGACGCGCTCGTGGAGCTCGAGCAGGTTCGACCACTGTGTGGCCGTCTCGAGCGTCTCGACCATCACGCCTTGGGTGAGCAGCTCATCGCGCAGGTAGGGCGCGGCGAAGCGCGAGCGCAGCCACGCCTCGCCGGGCGAGCGACCGAGCGCCAGCGCGCCGGCGGACCTCGCGAGCGCGCGGGCACGTGAGCGCCTGAAGGCGACCTCCCGGCGCTCGCCCTCGAAGCCGAGGATCGCGAGGCATCCCTCGCCGTAGCCGCGGAGCCCGACATAGGCGCGCCCGAGGCGCCCCTTCGCGCCCCCGCTCCCGGCGAGCGCGAGCGACATGCGGGTCTCCGCCCGGTCTGAGAGCCGCGCGAGGTCCGGCGCGGCGTGCTCCTGTGCGAGCGCGCGCAGCGCCTCGACGCCCGCCTCGAAGTCCTCGAACACGAGGCCTTCGTATACGCGCTCGTGCGGGGCCTCGCGCACGCGCAGCGAGAGCTCGGTGATCACCCCCAGCGCGCCCTCCGAGCCGACGAGCAGCTGGCGCATCCCGGGACCGGCGGCGCTCGCCGGCTGGGGCGCCAGCTCGATGTCGCCGGCGGGCGCCGCGAGCCGCAGGCCGAGCACCATCTTCTCGATCGATCCGTAGCCCGTGGATGCCTGTCCGGCGGAGCGCGTCGCCGCACACCCGCCGAGCGAGACATACTCGAAGGACTGCGGGAAGTGGCCGAGCGTCAGGCCGCCCGCCGCGAGGCGCCGCTCGAGCTCGGCGGCGCGCATGCCGGCGCCGACCTGCACCGTCATCGAGGCGCGATCGAGCGACAGCAGCTCGCCGCTGCGGCACATGTCCAGCGCGATCACTGCCTGGTGACCGCCGGCCAGCGGCTCGACGCCGCCGACGACGCTCGTGCCCCCGCCGAACGGCACGACCGCGATGCCGAGCTCGCCGCAGGCCTCGAGCGCCGCCCGCACCTGCTCGTGCCCGGCGGTAAAGAGAACGGCGTCCGGCGCCCTCGCGGGCTCGCCGGCGCGCATCCGCACGAGGTCCGGGTAGCCCTTGCCGGCGGCGTGCTCGACGCGCGTCCGATGGTCCCCGCGCACACCGTCGCGACCGGCGATCCCGTGCAGGCGCGCAAGCGCGGCCTCGCCGAGCCGCGACGGCGCCAGGCGCACGTGCTCGAGCGCGACCGGCGGGCGCGGGCGGGCTTTGAGGTCGAGGTGCTCCGCCAGGAAGCGCAGCGCGTGCGGCGGAAGCCCTGCCGGGTGCTGGGGGTCGCCCCACCCCCACCAGCGCATGCGCCGCGGCGCCTGCGCCTCAGCCACTGATCCGCTCCAGCCCGTCGAGCGCCTGCTCGATCGTGGCGGCCGCGGCGCGGCGCACCATGAAGCCGCCGAAGCGCGGGAAGAAGCCCGTCAGCGACTGGCGCAGCTCGATCGTCACCTCGGTCGCCGGCCGGACCGCTGTGGCGTCGTCCGACGGCGCAGCCGGGCCGTCCGCCCGGGCGCCGGCCCCGACTGCGTCTCCGGCTCCGGCGGCTCCGAGCGGCCGCAGCCGCACCTCGGTCTCGGCGGAGCGGAGCACCCGCGCGAACGGCGTGCCCTCGACGTGCTGGGTCCAGCTCAGCGCGTGCTCGTGCTCGTCGGCGCGATCGACGGTGAAGTCGGCGCGCACGAGCCGTCCCTTGGCGGTTTTCATGACCTCCGTGAAGGCATCGCCTTCGACGTCCTCGACGCGGGTCACGCGCGGCCACCAGCGGGGCAGGTGGTGGGGGTCGCGCACGACGTCCCACAGCTCCCCGGCCGGGGCGGCGATCGTGCGGCTGCGGCGCGCTGTCGGCACGACGGGGGACTTTATGACTCGTAGCTGAGCAGCGCGTGCGCCGGATACGGCGCGAGGCGCTCGCGGCCGCCGAGGAACGAGAGCTCGATCAGGAAACCGCAGCCGACCACCTGCCCGCCGAGCCGCTCGACGAGCTCGCAGAGGGCGCGTGCGGTGCCGCCGGTCGCGAGCAGATCGTCGTGGACGAGCACGCGCCGTCCGTGCTGCGTCGGGTCGCTGTGCATCTCGAGGCTCGCCTCGCCGTACTCGAGCGCGTACTCGGCGCTGACGGTCTCGTGCGGCAGCTTGCCGGGCTTGCGCGCGAGCACGAAGCCCGCTCCGAGCTCGAGCGCGAGCGCCGGCCCGAGCAGGAAGCCGCGAGCCTCGGCGGCGACCACGCAGTCGACCTCGAGCCGCCGTGCGTGGTCGGCGAGCCGGCGCACGGCCTCGCGCAGCGCGTCGGGGTCGGCGATCAGCGGCGTGATGTCCTTGAAGGCGATGCCGGGGCGCGGGAAGTCGGGGATCTCGCGGATCAGCCGCCGCAGCCCCTCCGCGCCGTCCGTGCCCCCCGCCGGGGCGGCCATCAGCGGACGATCTTGCGCAGGTCGCGAATCAGCAGCAGGTGCTTGAGGTGCGTCGCCACCGCGGCGAGGTTCTCGAGCGCCTCGACGGCCTCCTTGCGCCGCTGCGGGTTGCGCGAGCGTAGCGCCGGGGCGAGGATCTGCTGCAGGAGGTTGGCCTCGCGGTCGGCCGAGGAGCGGAACACGCGTAGGTTGCGCCCGCCGACACCGTAGCGTGCGAGCTCGGCGACGGCCGCGATGATCTCCCGCTCGGTCTCGTCGAAGTAGCGCACGCCGCCGCGCATCTCGCCCTTGACGACGCCGTACTCTTCGAGCTCGCGCACGAGCTTGCCCTCGGCCTTCGTCTCCTCGAGCACGTCCTCCATCGAGTAGAGCGCGCCCGTCGACTCGCGCACGCTGACGCTCGGCCGCCACGCGCGCATCGCCTCGCGGCCGCCGCGGCCGGGGATCGGGGCGGAGTCGCCCGAGCGACCGGCCGCGAGCTCCTGGCGGATCACGCGCAGCGGCAGGAACTCGTCGCGCTGCATGCGCAGGATCGTGCGCAGGCGCGCGACGTCCCCCTGGGTGTAGAGACGGTAGCCGCCGGGCGTGCGCCGCGGCGTCAGCAGCTTCTGATCCTCGAGATAGCGAATCTTCGAGATCGAGATGTCCGGGAACTCCTGCGCGAGCGCCTTGCAGACGGCGCCGATCGTCAGCGACTTCTGGCGCTTGCCGCCGTCGCCCGCCCCGCCCGCGGCGATCTCGATCTCGAGCTCATCCACGCCGGCCTGCGGTGCCTGGGCAGCCATCAGCGTGCGTGGAACGTCAGCTTGTACTTTCCGATCTGCACCTCATCGCCCTCCTCCAACCGCTGCGACTCGATCCGCGAGCGGTTCACGTAGGTTCCGTTGAGCGAGCCGCAGTCGTCGAGGTACCACTGGTCGGCGCGCTCGATCAGCACGGCGTGGTCGCGCGAGACAGTGACGTCGTCGAGGAACACGTCGGAGTCGGGGCGGCGCCCGATGCTCACGCGCTCGCCGTTGACGCCGTAGCTCTCCCCCACGCGCCCGCCGCCCGCGCGGATCACGAGCGCCGGCCCGTGCTCTGTGACCTCCTCGAGCTCGACCGGGACGAACTCGCCCGTCTCGCCGATGCGGTAGGTCGCCGTGCTCGGCTCGCCCGTCCCCTCGGCGCGCGGAAGCAGCGCGCCGCAGCGCTGGCAGTAGTTGGCTCCTTCGGTGTTGACGAAGCCGCACTCGGTGCAGTGCAGTGCCATGACCGAGCGCCACCCTCTACGCGGTGCTGTCGGGCTGGTGGCTTGCGAGGATGTCCGTCAGCCGCTGCACGTCGTCGCCGGTGATCGCCATGTCGCCGCCCTCGTGCTGGTGGCGGAGGCGGTTCACGAGCTCGGCCCGCAGGATGTCGATCTTTCCGTGCAGGATGCGCCGCCGGTAGGAGATCTCGGTCTCCTCCTCCGTGAGCTGCCGGATGACGTCTTTCAGTTCGACGTCGGACAGCGAACCGAGATCGGGAAACGTCTCATCCATCGTGGCGTCTTCTCCTCGTGAGGGCTTGCGCCGGGCCTGCGCCGAACATCCGGCTCCAGCACGGCCAGAGCAGCCCATTATAGACCAAAAGCTAAGGCTGAGCTTGAGACTCTGGCCCGTTGTTCGAACGGAGCATGCGCAGGCCGCTGCGCACGTACAGCGCCGTCGCGAGCAGCGCGAGCGCGAGGCCGGCGTAGAGCAGGACGCGGCCGAGCGTCTCCAGGCCGACCATCGCGAAGAAGAAGGAGCCCATCACGGGCGCGACGGCGAGCCTGCCGGGCCAGTTGATGCGCAGCTCGACGCCGCGCCGCAGCGCGTACTCGCCCAGCGCCAGCATCGCGAGCTCGCGCACGGCGAGCACGGCCAGCGCCCAGCGCGGCAGTAGCTGGAAGTGCCAGCAGACGACCACGCCGGAGACGACGAGCAGGCGGTCGGTGACGGGATCCATCAGCGCTCCCAGCCGGCTGTACTGGCCGGTCACGCGCGCGGCGATGCCGTCGGCGTAGTCGCCCCAGCCGATCACCGCGAACAGCGTCGCCGCGAGCGCGCTCGTCCCGTCGCCGCTCGAGAAGGCGACCACGAGGAAGACGGGGATCAGCGCGAGGCGCGCGAAGCCGATCACGTTCGGGATCGTCCAGGGGCGCAGCGGGCTCCCCTTCGCGGTCGCCGCCGGCGGGGGGCCGGAGCGATCGAGGCCCGACAGGCGCGCGAAGCCCAGGCGCCGGCGGGCCGCCGCGCCGGCGCCTGCTCGCGGGGCGCGCGGCTCGCCTACGGGAGGCTCTGCCACAGCTCGTCGACCGCCCGCACGAGCTCCGAGGGCTCGGCGGCGAGGGACAGGCCGGGCGCCTCGCGCCGCCCGCGGCGCACCTGGACCTCGACCTCGCCGGACTCGAGCGAGCGCTTTCCGACCGTCAGGCGCAGCGGGCAGCCGAGCAGCTCGGCGTCGGCGAACTTCTCGCCCGGGGCGAGGTCGCGGTCGTCGTAGAGGACGTCGAGGCCGCCCTCAGTGAGGGTCTCGTAGAGCCGCTCGGCGGCGTCGCGCTCGGGTGTGCCGGGCTTGCCGAGCGCAACGAGGTGCACGGCGAACGGCGCGAGCGCCTTCGGCCAGGAGATGCCGTGCTCGTCGGCGAACTGCTCGACGGCGGCCGCGACGATCCGCGCTGGCCCGATGCCGTAGGAGCCCATCCAGATCGGGCGCTCGACGCCGCTCTCATCGAGGTAGCGAGCGCCGAGCGGCTCCGAGTAGCGGGTGCCGAGCTTGAAGATGTTGCCGACCTCGATCGCCGGCTCGATCGTGATCGCGGCGCCCTCGATCGTGTCGCCGGCGAGCACGCCGCGCACGTCGACCTCGCGGAAGGGGAAGTCGCGGCCGGGCACGACGCCGCGCAGGTGCTCGTCGGCGCGGTTGGCGCCGGTCACGTAGCCGCCCCCCTCGGCGCGCAGCGTCGCGCCGGCGTCGAGCAGGATCTCGACCTCGCCGCCGGCGCCGACGGGGCCGATGAAGCCGGGCGGGCCGAGCGCCGCCTGCACCTCCTCGGGTCGCGCCGGACGGCTGCGCGCGCCGAGCGCGTTGTCGAGCTTGACCTCGTTGACGCTGTGGTCGCCGCGGAGAAGCACGAGTACGAAGCGCCCGTCGCCGCTCTCCTCGCCGACGACGGCCGCATAGGACTTCAGCGTCGCCCCGAGCGGCAGCTCCAGCAGCTCTGCGACCTCGGCGCAGGTGCTGATCCCGGGCGTGCCGACGGTCTCGGGCGTGCCGGGCGCCGGCGGCAGTGCCACGGGCTGCGGGTCGGCGCTCGCGACCTCGACGTTCGCGGAGTAGCCCTCCGCGAGCACGACCTCGTTCTCGCCGGCGGGACAGGGAGCCATGTACTCGTGGGCGCCGAGGCCGCCCATCATGCCGACGTCGGACTCGACGCGGTAGAAGCGCAGCCCGCTGCGCTGCATGACGCGGTCATATGCGCCCACGTGCAGTCCGTAGCGCTCGTCGAGGCCCTCGGCGTCGCGGTCGAACGAGTAGGAGTCCTCCATGATGAACTCGCGTGTCCGCAGCACGCCGGCGCGCGGGCGCGCCTCGTCGCGCTCCTTCACCTGCACGTGATAGAGGATCAGCGGCAGGTCGCGATAGGAGCGCACGATCTGCGCGACGTGCGTCGTCACGACCTCCTCGTGCGTCAGCGCGAGGACCAGCTCCGAGCCTTTGCGGTCGTCGAGCTTGAACAGCTCCTCGATCTCGTAGCGGCCGGTCCTGCGCCACAGCTCGGCCGGCTGCAGCACCGGCATCAGCATCTCCAGGCCGCCGATCGCGTCCATCTCCTCGCGGATGATCTGCACGACGCGCTCGTGGACGCGCCACCCGGCCGGCAGCCACGTCCACATGCCCGCGCCGATCTGCCGGATCAGCCCCGCGCGGACCATCAGCTTGTGCGAGATCGCCTCGGCGTCGGCGGGCGCCTGCTTCTCGGTGGGCAGCAGGTACTGGGACAGGCGTGTCATCGCCGCGAGCGTATCTGGCGAGCAACCGCTGTGAGGTGTGGGCGCCGCGAGCACGAGCGGCTCGGCGGGCCGTCGCCGGCGCAGTGGCGGCGATCGTGGCCTTTGATAGAACAACGAACCACCAGCGACCTTCGACGAGTTCTTGACAAGGAGCCCAAATGCCCTACTCGGTACCGCCGCTCCCCTACGCCTACGACGCGCTCGAACCGCACATCGACAAGGCGACGATGGAATTCCACCACGACAAGCACCACCAGGCCTACGTGGACAAAGTCAACGCCGCGCTCGACGGCACGCCGCTCGCGGACACGCCGATCGAGGACGTGCTCCGCGACCTCTCGAAGGTGCCCGACGACAAGCGCATGGCCGTCAAAAACAACGGCGGCGGCCACTACAACCACACGATGTTCTGGGAGAACATGAGCCCGGACGGCGGGGGCGAGCCCGACGGGGCTCTCGGCGACGCGATCTCCTCCACCTTCGGCTCCTTCTCGGACTTCCAGGCGAAGGTCAAGGAAACGGGCGTCAACCAGTTCGGCTCGGGCTGGTCGTGGCTGATCCTCGACGGCTCCAGCCTCGCCGTCGTCGGCAGCGCCAACCAGGACAACCCGATCTCCGACGGCAAGACGGCACTGCTCGGCGTCGACGTCTGGGAGCACGCCTACTACCTCTCCTACCAGAACCGCAGGCCCGACTACATCGACGCGTGGTGGAACGTCGTCAACTGGCCGAAGGTCGCAGAGCGCTTCGCAGCGGCCTCCTAGACGTCGATCTTCGAGGTGCCCCTCGCACATGTGCGAGGGGCCGGAGGGGCGCATGCGCCCCTCCGAGGACCCGTCGCATGCGACGGGTCGCCGCAGGCCGCATGCGGCCTGCGGTCCTAGCTTCTGAGACGCTCAGGAACGGCTGAAGCGCCGTCCGGCGACGGGCGAGACATCCTCGTCGAGCACCGCCGCCGTGGCTCCCGGACGGGCACCCTCGAGCATCGACTCGAGCACCGTCTCGGCGTCTTCGGCGGCCGCCGCCTCCATCGCCGCGATCCGCTCGGGCGTCATCGCGGTGTCGTCCTCGTTCTCGGCGAGCCACTGCCGGGCCTCCGCGGCGGCGGTCTCGTCGCGCTGGACTGTCTTGCCCGCCGCGTAGTAGCGGTCGATCTCCTTGAAGAGCTCGTCGACGAGCTGCTCGGTCGGCACCTTCTTGAGCGGCTCGCCCTTCGAGTAGATCATGCCCATGTCTTTCGCGCCGGTGATGCCGAAGTCGGCGTGGCGGGCCTCGCCGATGCCGTTGACCGCGCAGCCGAGCACGGAGACCTCGATCGGGTCCTCGTAGTCTTCGAGGCGGCGCTCGACCTCGGCGACGACCGAGTCCATGTCGAACTGCAGGCGCCCGCAGGTTGGGCAGGCGATCAGGTCGGGGCCGCGCTCGCGGAGCTTCAGCGCCTTGAGGATCTCCCAGGCGACCTTGACCTCCTCCTCGGCGTGGAAGGTCGACAGCGAAATGCGGATCGTGTCGCCGATGCCGTCGGCCAGTAGCGTGCCGAGCCCGACGGCCGACTTCAGCGAGCCCGACCACTTCGTGCCGGCCTCGGTCACGCCAAGGTGCAGCGGGTAGGGAATCCGCTCTGAAAGGAGGCGGTTCGCGGCGATCGTGTTGGGCACCGAAGTCG
>DATAYP010000015.1:0-37884 GCA_036272475.1 Solirubrobacteraceae bacterium
CACAAGCAAGGGGGTAGGCATGGCCAAGAGTCCGCAGGTCGGCGAGCAGGCGCCCGACTTCGAGCTGCCGGGCACGGACGGCAGCTTCCGCCTGTCCGAGCACCGCGGGGAGCGCGTCGTGCTGCTGTTCTATCCCGGCGACAACACGATGGTCTGCACGAAACAGTTCTGCTCCTACCGCGACCGTGGCGGCGACTTCGCGTCGCTCAACGCGACGGTCGTCGGCATCTCCTCGCAGGATCTCGCCTCGCACGAGGAGTTCGTTGCGAAGCACTCGCTCAACGTGCCGTTGCTCGCGGACGTCGACAAGGCCGTAGCGAAGGCCTACAGCGCGTTCTCGTCGCGGCTCGGGACCAAGCGCGCCGTGATCGTGATCGACGAGCAGGGCATCGTGCGCCACCGCCACGACCACCTGCTGGGCCTCGACTACCAGTCGGTCGATGACCTGAAGGCGACGCTCGACGCGCTCCCGGCGGCTGCCTAGCTCCAGTTCCTCCGCCGCGCCGGGCGGCTGAAGGCGACGCTCGACCCACTGCGCGCCGCGGTCGGGCTGCGGACCCCGTCGCTCCGCTCCTATCGCGCTGCGGCGAGGGTCGCCGGCTCGGGCGCTGCAATGCGACGCTCGACGGTGACACGCACCCCGTGCTTCGGTGCGAGGGTGATCCCGCGTAGCACGACAGGATCGGGGCGCGTACCGAGCGGCGCCAGCTCGACGCTCGCTACCGCGATGCGCAGGACCTCGGCCATCTCGGCGTGCGCGAGCGCGGCACCGATGCAGCGACGGATGCCGCCGCCGAAGGGCAACCACGAGTAGGACTCTGCGCCGTCCTCGACGAAGCGCTCGGGCCGGAACTCGTGCGCTCGCTCGTAGAGGTCCTCTCGCAGGTGCACGAGCGCGATCGCCGGATAGACCTTCACGCCCGCGGGCAGCTCCCAGCCCGCGACGGTGCGCGGCCGCGTGAGCGTGCGCTCGGCGGCGTCGAGCACGGGCCGCAGCCGCAGCGTCTCCTTGACGACCGCATCGAGATACGCGTCGCCGCCGCCCGCCTCGATCTCTGCACGCAGGCGCTCGAGCGCGGGCGGGTTGCGAAGCAGCAGCTCGAACGCGAAGGCGAGGCCGGTCGCGGTCGTCTCGTGGCCCGCGGCGAGCATCGTGAACAGCTCGTCGCGCAGTTCGGCATCGGTCATCGGGCGCCCCTGCTCATCGCGTGCGCGCAGCAGCAGCGACAGCACGTCGGAGCGCTCCTCCAAGTCGGGCTCGCGGCGCCGGCGCTCGATTTCCTCGAGCAGCACGGTGTCGGCCGCGCGCAGGCGCCGGGCGAAGTGGCGGCCGGGGCTGAACGGCCCGAGGTCGGCGCGCGCAGGCGCCGCGATCATGAAGATCGGGCTGCTGTCGATCACCGCCACCAGCCGCTCGCGCATCCGCGCCACGCGCTCGGGCTGCGTGACCCCGAAGACCGCTCGGCAGATCACCTCGAAGGTCAGCGCGCGCATGCGCTCCCGCAACACGAGCTCCGCGCCCGGCCGCCAGCCTGCGATCTCGCGCGCGGTCGCCTCGCGGATCACCTCGCGGAACGCGGACACGCGCGAACCCTGGAAGGGCGGCAGCAGGAGCTTTCGCTGTCGCAGGTGCTCGGCCCCGTCGAGCACGAGCACCGAGCTCGGCCCGAGCACCGGCTCCATGAACGAGTTCGCCTCGCCCGCGAGGAGGTCCGACTGATCGCCCGTGAACAGCTCCCGGATCGCGTCGGGATCGACGACGTAGACGCCGGTCCCGAAGCCGGTCAACCGCACGGTGAAGACATCGCCGTAGCGCGCCCGCCAGCGCTGCAGGAGATCCAGCGGCCTGCGGCTGAAGCGCACGATGTTGACGAGTGCCGGGGTCCTGGGACCGGGCGGAAGCGCCATCGGCGTGAGTCTAGAGCGCCACGCCGATTATCTTCAGGCGCCGCGTGAGCCCGTCGAGGGCGAAGCTCCGCAGCTCTTCGGCCGATGCCCCGAGCACGGAGGCCTCGGCCCCCGCCGGCGGGGCCAGCGAGTCGGCGGCGGCGGGAAGCAGGTCGCGCAGGGTGCTCCGCACGACGTCGTCGATCCCCGCCCGCTCCGCGACGGCCTTGCGCAGGAACCACACGCCGTAGCCGATGTGGCGCTGCTCGTCGTGGTGGATCTTGGTGTAGCCATCGACGAACCCCGCCAGCAACCGCTCGCGCTCGAGGAAGCGCGTCGTGAACTCGAACGTCGTCAGGCCGAGCGTCGCCTCGAGGATCAGGTGGTAGGTCGTCACGAACGCCACCTTCGCCCGGAGATCGCCGGAGTCGGCGATCAGGCGCTCGTGAGCGGCGACGAGCTTCTCGTCGAAGATCGTCCGGAAGGCGCTGGAGACCTGCTCGCGGGCGCGCGCGACGTGCGCTGCGATCGCGGCCGGCTCCGATACGACCTCGTCCTGAAAGCGCGCGTAGAACTGCATGTGCCGCGCCTCGTCGACCTGCTGGGTCGCGAGGAAGGTGATTTCCTCCTCGCTGCCCTCCGCGCCCACCAGCCCCGAGAACTTCGTCGTGATCCGCTCCTCGGCGACCATCAGCGAGCCGAGCACGAACGCGACGAGCGAGCGGTCCTCCAGCGCCGCCCACTGCTCCCGGTCGCGGCGGAGATCGACATCCCAGGGGCTCCACTGGCTCTCCTCCCAGTGGCGGTAGAGCGTCTGCGGGTCGTGCAGGTGAACCTCGTGCGTCAGTTCGCTCACGTCTGGGCACCACCGAGCTTGCGTGCACGGATGATCGCGGAGTTGGCCTGTGCATGGACTCGATGCGTCTCGCGTATTTCGACCTCCGCGAGAC
Organism: Solirubrobacteraceae bacterium; assembly: GCA_036272475.1. GTDB lineage: Bacteria > Actinomycetota > Thermoleophilia > Solirubrobacterales > Solirubrobacteraceae > Palsa-744. Next base: position 2,838 of record DATAYP010000015.1, read on the forward strand.
CGGCCGGTTCTGATCTCGATCCGGCGTCGCAACCGCATCCCGCCTCCCGGCCACAGCATTCCGCCTTCGCGCCCGGCTCGCAGCAGCTCGCCTGCAGCCGGGTGGCACAGCATCTGTCACCGGTCAGCTCAGCCATGAGGACAGCTCCTCGAGAGCCTCGGGGATCACGTAGTAGTAGGCCCAAAGACCCCGCCGCTCGGAATCGACGATCCCCGCGTCGCGCAGCTTCTTCAGATGGTGGGAAAGCGTGGGCTGTGAGACGTCGAACAGCGGCACGAGCTCACACACGCACACCTTGCCCGCGTGCCTGCGCAGCACATCTACCAGCTGCAGGCGGATCGGGTCGCCGAGGGCCTTGGCGACCTCCGCCATTCGCAGCGCGTGGTCGCGGTGCACGTCGGGGTAGACGACCGGCTCGCAACAGCGCTCGCCGGCGGCCCGCTTCTGCTTGGGCAGCAGCTCGAGATCGACGGGCATCTATGTACGTATATCACTAAGACTCACGTTTGTCGATCTAATACGATTGACCATATGGCCCGCAATGTGCTGTTCGTCTGCAACCACAACGCCGGCCGCCGCTCCCAGATGGCCGAGGCGGTCTTCGAGCGGGGCTGCGGCCTACTCGACCCGGAGCGAGTGTCGTGACCTCCGGTCTGGGTGCAGCCGCTGTCATCACTGACATCCACGGCAACCTGCCCGCGCTGGCGGCGGCGCTCGCGCGGATCGACGAGCTCGGGATCGCGCGGGTCTTCTGCGGCGGCGATCTCGTCGGCTACGGCCCGCGGCCGGACGGCGTCTGCGCGCTCATCGCCGAGCGCGCGATTCCGACGATCTACGGTAACTACGACTACGCGATCGCACGCGAGCAGGAGGACTGCGGCTGTGCTTACGTCACCGCCCACGACCGCGAGCTCGGGCAGCTCTCGGTCGACTGGACCCTGACAAACACGAGCCGCAAGTCCAAGGAGTTCATGCGCGAGCTGCCGTTCGATCTGCGCTTCGCCGTCGGCGGCGCGGAGGTCCATCTCGTCCACGGCTCGCCGCGGAAGGTCAACGAGTATCTCTTCGAGGACAAGCCGGCCTCCCTCTACGAGCGTCTCGCAGCGGCCGAGAGCAGCAGCACGCTCGTCTTCGGACACACGCACAAGCCGTGGGTGCACGAGTACGGCGGTGTGATGTTCGTCAACTGCGGTTCGGTCGGCAAGCCGAAGGACGGCGATCCGCGCGGGGCGTTCGCCGTGCTGAGCCCGAGCTCGGACGGCGTGACGGCGAGCATCGAGCGGTTCGGGTACGACGCCGAGGCGGTCGCCGCCGAGGTCCGCGAGTCCGGGCTCCCGGACGAGTTCGCCGACAAGCTCGTGCTCGCGGCATGACCGCCGCGCCGCCCCTGAAGCGGCGGCTCCTCGCCGAGCTGCTCGGGTCGGCGTTCCTCGCCGCTCTCGTGATCGGCTCGGGCATCGCCGCCCAGACGCTTTCGCCGAACGACACCGGCCTGCAACTGCTCGAGAACGCCGCTGCGACGGCAGCGGGACTGTTCACGATCATCCTCATGTTCGGGCCCGTCTCCGGCGGGCACTTCAACCCCGTCGTCTCGCTCGCCGACGCGAGCCTCGGCGGCTTGAGCCGGCGCGACGCGCTCGCCTACATCCCGGTCCAGGTCGTCGGCTGCGTGCTGGGCGCCGTCGTCGCGAACGGCATGTTCGCGCTCTCCGCCGTCAGCATCTCCACCCACCACCGCGCGTCGAGCGCGCACCTGCTGTCGGAGGCCGTCGCCACCGCCGGGCTGCTGCTGGTCATCTTCTCGCTCGCGCGAAGCCGGCGGGCTGCGACCGCGCCCGCGGCCGTCGGCGCCTACATCGGCGCCGCGTACTTCTTCACGAGCTCCTCGAGCTTCGCGAACCCGGCGATCACGGTGGGGCGGATCTTCTCGAACACGTTCGCCGGGATCGCGCCCGCGTCCGTTCCGGGATTCGTGGTGGCACAGCTCGTCGGAGGCGCGTGTGCGCTGATCGCGATCGGCGCGCTCTATCCGGAGATCACACCGCAGGAGGCGGCGATGGTCCCGGCCGAGCGGCTACCAGTCGGCTGAGGAGCCCGCGCGGCTCGCCGCACGTCCCTGAGCCGCCAGCGCCTGGCGTGGCGCCACGGCCGCGTGTGCGTGGCTCTCGAGGCCGCCGCCGTCCTGCTCGCCCGAGGGCCGCTCGGTCGCCGCGCGCGCGGCGTAGAGCTCGGCGAGCTCCTGCTGGACGCTTCGCGGCTCTTCGCCCGGTTGCGGCGCGCGCCTGTGCCAGTCGCCGCCGGCGTCGAGCTCCCAGGAGCTCTGGTTGTCGGCGAAGCAGCGTTCGAGCGTGTCGAGCAGCTCGGCTCGCAACTCCGGCGTCTCGATCGGCACCGCCAGCTCGACGCGGTGGTCGAGGTTGCGCGGCATCAGGTCCGCCGAGGCGATGTAGACGCTGTGCTCGCCGCCGCGTTCGAAGGCGTAGATGCGCGAGTGCTCGAGCAGGCGGCCGACGATCGAGACGACGCGGATGTTCTCCGACACACCCTCGACCCCTGGCCGCAGGCAGCAGATGCCGCGCACGTTGAGATCGACGGTCACGCCCGCCTGCGACGCTCGGTAGAGCGCCGCGATGCAGCGCCCGTCCACGAGCGAGTTCATCTTCATCTCGATGCGCGCCGGTTCGTCCCGCGAGTGGGCGGCGATCGTGCGATCGATCTCGTCGACGATCCCATCGCGCAGGTGGTTCGGTGCGATCAGCACCTTGCGGTAGCGCAGCGGGCGCCCGAAGCCGGTGAGGTAGTTGAACATGTCCGCGACGTCCGCGCCGATCTGCTCGTCGGTCGTGAACAGTCCGAAGTCGGTGTAGAGGCGGGCCGTCGCCGAGTGGTAGTTGCCCGTTCCGATGTGCACGTAGTTGCGCACCCCGTCGCCCTCGCGCCGCACGACGAGCACGCACTTCGCGTGCGTCTTCAGCGCCGGCTGGCCGTAGACGACGTGCACGCCCGCCTCCTCCAGCGCCTTCGCCCAGTGGATGTTCATGCGCTCGTCGAAGCGCGCCTGCAGCTCGACCAGCGCGACGGCCTGCTTGCCGCGTTCGGTCGCGTCGATCAGGGCCGGGACGAGCGGCGAGTCGTCGCTCGTGCGGTAGACGGTCTGCTTGATCGCGAGCACGTTCGGGTCGGCCACCGCTTGCTCGACGAAGCGCTCGACCGACGTCGAGAAGGAGACGTACGGGTGGTGCACGAGCAGGTCGCCTTCGCGCATCGCGCCGAGGACGTCGGGGCGCTCGCCCTCGTGGCGCAGCAGGCGCGGATGCGTGATCGGAACGAGCGGCTCGTCGCGCAGCTCTGCGTGACCGGGCAGCTTCACGATCTGCCAGAGGGCGCCCATGTCGAGCAGGCCGTCGACCGGGTAGACCTCCTCCTCCTCGACGCCGAGCAGCCCCGCGAGCTCCTCCCTGAGCTGATCGGAGCAGCCGGCGCCGACCTCGACGCGCACGAGCTCGCCGGAGCGCCGGCGGCGCAGCTCGTCCTCGACCGCCTGGAGCAGGTCGGCGGCGTCGTCGGAGACCTCGAGGTCGGCATCGCGCGTGACCCTGAAGACGTCGTAGTCGGCGATCTCCATGCCCGGGAAGAGCGCGTCGAGGTGGTGGGCGATCACGTCCTCGAGCGGCACGAGCAGCGTCGGCTCGCCGGCCGCCGCGCGCAGCGTCACGAAGCGCGGGAGGATTTCCGTCGGCACCTTCACGCGCGCGAAGACCGTCTGGTCGCTGATCGGATCGCGTACGAGCACGGCGAGGCTCAACGACAGGTTCGAGATGTACGGGAAGGGACGCCCGGGCGCGACCGCCAGCGGCGTGAGCGCGGGGAAGATCGTCTTCTGGAAGTGGCGGGCGAGCTCGGTGCGCCGTTCGCCGTCGAGGTCCTCGACGGCGACGATCCGGATGCCGTTCTCCGCCAGCGCCGGTCGCAGGTGCCCTTCGAACGCGTCCGTCAGCCGCCGGCTCTGCTCGAGCACCTTCTCGCGGATCAGCGCGATCGTCTCAGAGGGGGTGCGGCCGTCCTGCCCCGGGTTCTCGACGCCCGCGTCGATCTGGTCGCGCAGCCCCGCCACCCGCACCATGTAGAACTCGTCGAGGTTGGTCGTGTAGATCGCGCAGAACTTCACGCGCTCGAGCAGCAGCAGCCGGCGCTCCTCGGCGAGCTGCAACACGCGGTCGTTGAAGTCGAGCCAGGACACCTCCCGGTTCAGGTAGAACGCGGGGTTCGACAGGTCCTCGGCGACCGGCTCGCCGCTGACAGCGCGCTGATCGGGAGCGTGCGTGGGGTCGTCGAGCATCGCCCTTCAAAGGTACACCTCACAAGCCAGAGCGCCCAGGAGCGCTGCCCGCAGCCGCGATGCGAGCACCCGCGTTCGTCAGTGGCGGCGGCCGGGCGCAGACCCTTGCACGCTAAGGTGCAGCGCGAGAGCAGATGGCTCGCCAGCTCTGGCTACTACGTCACGCCGAGGCCGAGCCCCACGGCTCGCGCCCCGACTCCGAACGCCGGCTGACAGTGCGCGGCGAACGCCAGGCGCGAGCGGCGGGGAGGGCCCTCGCGCGGATCGGCGTGAAGTTCGACGCGGTCCTCGTCAGCCCGAAGGCGCGGGCGCGTCAGACCGCCGAGCTGGCCGCACAGGCCTGGAGCCCGGCGCAGCGTAAGCGCCTGCGTGAGCACCCGCCGCTGGCCGGCGGGTTCGACGCGGCGCAGGCGCTCGACGCGCTCGAGGGGCTCGACGCGGACGCGTGCCTGCTGCTCGTGGGGCACGAGCCCGACCTGTCGCTGCTCGCCGGCGAGCTGACCGGCGGGCGGATCGACATGAAGAAGGGCGGCGTCGCGGCGGTGCGGCTAGAGGGTTCCGGCTGGCAGCTCGTGGTCGTCATGCGACCCCGCGAGCTTGCCCTGATCGCCGGTGCCCCAGCCGGCGGGGACTGAGGATGGGACGTCGTTCGGGTTGACGACCTCGAGCGATTCGGCCGCGAAGCGGTAGCCGATGCCGAAGTGGGTGTGGATGTAGCGCCAGCCCGGCGAGGCCTTCTCGAGCTTCTGGCGAAGCTTGCGCACGAACACGTCGACCGAGCGGTCGCCGCGGACCATCGTGTAGCCCCACAGCCGCGAGTAGATCTCCTCGCGCTCGAGCACGCGCCCCTCGGCGGCGGCGAGCAGCTCGATCAGCTCGAACTCGCGGCGCGTGAGGTCGATGCTGTGCTCGCCCACGAATGCCTGGAAGCGGTCCGAGCGGATCTCGACCTCGCCGGCGACGATCGGCTTGACCTCCGCTCTGCTGGCGCTGCGGCGGCGGCGGCGCACGACGCTCTGCACGCGCGCGATGACTTCCTCGGGGTGGCAGGGCTTGGTGATCCAGTCGTCGGCTCCGAGCCGCAGGCCGCGCACCCGTTGGGCGACGGTCGAGGGGCCGGTGCAGACGACGATCCCGAGCTCGGGCAGCGCGTCGCATAGGCGCTCGAGCCATGACCACGCCTGGGGGCCGAGAACGGCGAGGTCGACCACCAGCGCGCTCAGCCGCATCGAGACGACGGCGTCGGCGGGCACGGGGCTCGCGAGCACGCGGTGCTCCCAGCCGAGCCGGTCGAGACGCTTGCTCAAGACCTGGATGAAGCCGCTGTCGCGGTCGAGCACGGCGATCCGCAGGGAGCTCGAGGCCGAGGCGGCACGGTCGGGGCTCGTGGATGACACCCCCCGGTCCTCGGCGCGCACGCTTGCCGTCATCGCGGCGGAGTGTAGGTCATCGCCGGGACGCCGGTCGGCTCCGCAACCCCTCGGTCACAAGTTGTTAACAGTGTGAAAAGGGGGCGCCGCAAATTGCGGCCGGCGCTCAGGGTTCCCAGAAGGGTTCCGGAGGTGGCCCGGAGCCCGACCTGCGCGGCGGGCTCGCCGGGTGGGAGGAATCGGAGAACTCCCGGAACAGGCCCGTTACGACGAACGCCACCTGCTCGCCGATGTCGACGGCGTTGTCGCCGATCCGCTCGAGCGCCCGCGCCACGAGGATCATGTGCATCGCCCACTCGCGCGTGTCTGGGTCGTCGCCGATCTCGATCGCCCTGCGGAAGATCTCCCGGTTGAGGCGATTGATCTCGCGGTCCTGGCGCACGAGGTCCTCGGCGAGGCTCGCGTCGCGCCCCGCGAACGCGGCCTTCGCCTGCACCACCTCAGAGCGCGCGAAGGCACCCATCTTGGCGAGCGCCTCGAGCACCTCGCTGCGGACCGGGGGCTCGTGCCCGGAGAGGGGGATCAGCTTGGCGATGTTCACGCACTGGTCGCCCATGCGCTCGATGTGCTTGATCATGTGCAGCAGCGCTGCGACCAGCCGCAGGTCCCCCGCGACCGGCGCCTGCAATGCGAGCAGGGAGAGGATGCCCTGGTGGACCTCGAGGTAGCGACCGTCGACGCGGTCGTCGTCGGCGATCACCATCTGCGCGAGCTCGACGTCCTGGTGGTGGAGCGCCTCGAGCACGCGATCGAGCTGCTCGACGATCAGGTCAAGGCCGCCGAGCGCGTGTGTCTCGAGCTCGCTCAGCTGCTGCTGGAAGTGAGCTCGCCCTGGCTGCCCGCTCGCCCCCGCGGCGAGCCCCGGGGGGGCGGCGGCATCGGCAGCTCCCCTCGCCCCGTGGTTTCCGTCGCCGGTGTCAGCCGAACTTGCCGGTGACATATTCCTCCGTTCGAGGGTCGCTCGGTTTCGTGAAGATCTCGTGCGTCGGGCCGACCTCGACGAGGCGCCCGTCCAGCATGAATGCCGTGCGGTCCGCGACGCGTGCCGCCTGCTGCATGTTGTGGGTGACGATCACGATCGTCACGCGCTGCTTGAGCTGATCGATCAGCTCCTCGATCTTCAACGTTGCGATTGGGTCGAGCGCCGAGCAGGGCTCGTCCATCAGGATCACGTCGGGGCTCACAGCGAGCGAGCGCGCGATGCACAGCCGCTGCTGCTGACCGCCGGAGAGGCCGGCGCCGGGCTCGTCGAGGCGGTCGGCGACCTCCTCCCACAGCCCGGCGCTGCGCAGCGCCGACTCGACGGTCTCGCGCAGCTGTCCGCCTCGGCGCGAGGCCAGCCGCGGGCCGGCGGCAACGTTGTCGAAGATCGACATCGTCGGGAACGGGTTCGGCTTCTGGAAGACCATGCCGATCGCACGGCGGACCGCGACGACGTCGACGCCGGGGTCGTACACGTCGAAGCCGTCGAGCGTCACACGGCCCTCCGCGTGCGCGCCGGGGATCTCCTCGTGCATGCGGTTGATGCAGCGGATCATCGTCGACTTGCCGCAGCCGGAGGGACCGATGATCGCGGTCACCTCGCTCGCGCGGAAGTCGAGGTCGAGTCCTCGCACAGCTTCCGTGTCGCCGTAAAAGGCGCGGAGCTGCTCGAGCGAGATGCTGAGGCCGGGGCTCGCGTCTGACTCAGCCGTGCCGCCGCCGTTCGGGGAGGGCACCACGGGCGCCCCAGCTCCTCTGATGCGGGCGCCCGGTGCCGGCGCGCTGCCGCCGCCCGTCTCGGCGGAGCGGTCGCCCAGTTCCGAGGAGCTTTCGCGCTCGTCAGTCACGTCGGGACCGGGGCCTGCGACCGTCATCGGAGGTGGCTTCTGCGCGAGGCGAGTCTGGCGATGACATTGAGCAGCAAGATGATAGAGACGAGCGTGAGCGCCGCTCCCCATGCGCGCTGTTCGACGGACGTGGTTGGCGAGGTGACGTCGTTGAAGATCTGCACGGGGAGCGAGTTCATGAACTGCCCGAGGTTGAAGTTCGTCTTGAGCGTCGCGCCGGCGGTGAACAGCAGCGGCGCGGTCTCACCGGCGGCCCGCGCGACCGCCAGCAGCACGCCGGTGAGCATCCCGGGGAGCGCGGTCGGCAGCACGATCCGGAAGACGACGCGCCAGCGCGGCGCGCCGAGCGCGAGCGCCGACTCGCGAAGGCCGCTGGGGACGAGCAGCAGCACCACCTCGGCCGAGCGGATCACCACGGGAAGCATCAGCAGCGCGAGCGCGCACGAGCCCTTGTAGCCCGCATAGGTGCCGCCGGTGCCCACGACCATCACGATGTAGATGAACAGGCCGAAGACGATCGACGGGACTCCGGTCAGCACGTCCACCGCGAAGCGCACGATGTTGGCGAAGCGGCTGCGGCGCCCGTACTCGACGAGCCAGATCGCCACGCCGACTCCGACGGGAATCGCGATCGCGCAGGCGAGAGCGACGATCTCGAGCGTGCCGAGGATCGCGCTCTTTATCCCGCCGATGGTCGAGTTTTTGAAGAACGTGTTCCCCGTGGGGTCGGTCGTGAAGAAGCTCGTGCTCCACGAGCCGAGGCCCTTTTTCAGCAGGTAGTAGATGATCAGGATCAGCGGGATCAGCGCGAGGATCGTGGCGGCGAGGATCGTCGAGCGCGCGATGCGGTCCCTGCGCCTGCGCGCCGGGCTCACGGCGAAGCGGGCGAGTGGCTGCGCGGAGGCGCCGTGCGTGCTCATCGGCCGGCCCCCGTCTCGGCGAGCCTCGCATCCGCGTCGCCCGCCCCGGGCCTCGCAGGCCCGCGCGCGGCCCGCAGAACGATGCCGCGCGCGACGCCGTTGACGAGCAGCGTCAGGACGAACAGCACGAGGGCAGCCGCAAACAGCGCGTCGCGGTGCAGCCCCTGGGCCTCGCCGAACTCGTTCGCGATCACCGCGGCGAGGCTGTAGCCCTGTTCGAACAAATGGTGGCTCAGCTTCGGGGCGTCGCCGATCAGGATCGTGACGGCGATCGTCTCGCCGATCGCGCGCCCGAGCCCCAGCATCGCGCCGCCCACGATGCCGGCGCGGGAGAACGGGAGCACGGCCGTCCTGATCATCTCCCAGCGGGTGGCGCCGAGCCCGAGCGCCGCTTCCTTCTGGTCGGCGGGCACGGTCGCCATGACCTCGCGGCTGATCGCGCTGACGATCGGCAGAATCATGATCGCGAGGACGAGGCCGGTGATGAAGTAGTTCGGGATCGTGACGGTCCCGCCGCCGATGAACGGCACGAACGACAGCTTGCTCGCGACCCACTGCTCGGCGGGCTGCAGCTTGGGGGCGAGGAAGAAGATGCCCCACAGGCCGTAGACGACCGACGGCACGGCGGCGAGCAGCTCGACGAGCACCGTCAGCGCCGCCCGCAGCCGCACGGGGCACAGCTCTGTCGCATACACGGCGGCGGCGACGGCGACCGGCACGCCGATCAGCAGCGCGATCCCCGAGGTGATCAGCGTGCCGACCAGCAGCGGGAGGGCGCCGAACTGTTCGGCGTTGACGTTCCATTCGTTGCCGAACGTGAAGCCGAGGACGCCGAAGCGTTCGAATGCGGGGGCGGCCTCGCCGACCAGCCGCACGAAGAAGTAGGCGATCAGGGCCAGGATCGCCGCGGCGAGCGCCGTCAGCCCGTAGCGCAGCGCCCGATCGGGCAGACGTGCCAGCGGCGAGCGCCCGAGAACCGAGCGCCCGCCGCCGGGAAGCGAAGCGGCCTCCACAGATCCCTATCTAGCGGATCGGAGGCCCGTGCGTATCAGCCTCACCCGCCGATCGACGATCCGTTGCACTGCAGTCCCGCCGCAGCTTCCTTCGACTTCGCGAGGATCGCTTCGGGGAGTTTGGCGTAGTCGGCCTGCGAGAGGATCGACTGGCCTTCGCCGAGGCCGAAGGAGACGAACTTCCCGAAGCCCTTCGCGGCCGATTCGCCGCCCGGAACGCCCGCCTTGCAGAGGTCCTTGTTGACGACGAGGAACGTCTGCGAGGTGATCGGGTAGGCCTTCGGCGAGCTCGGGTTCTTGATCTTGATGCCGAGGTTCGCCGGGACCGTGAGCCCTTCAGCCGCCGCGGTCGTCGATTCAAGCGTCGGCGAGACGAACTGGCCGGCCTTGTTCTTCACCGCTGCGTAGGTGAATTTGTGCTGCAACGCGTAGGCCTGCTCGACGTAGCCGACGGCGCCGACGGTCTGAGCGACGGCTCCCGCGACACCCGCGTTGCCCTTGGCCCCCGTTCCGGTCGGCCACGGCACGGTCTTGCCTTCGCCGACCTTGCTGGCCCATTCTGGATCGACGGCAGCGAGGAAGCCCGTGAAACCGGCGGTCGTGCCGGAGGAGTCGGAGCGATGGACCACGGTGATCGCCGTGCTCGGCAGTTTGAAGCCGGGATTGAGCGCCGTGATCTCAGCGGCGTTCCAGGTTTTCACCTTGCCGAGGAAGATGTCAGCGATCGTCTTGCCGTCGAGCTTCATGCCGGAGGCAACACCGGGCAGGTTGTAGGAGACGGTGATCGCGCCGAGGAACATCGGGAGCTGGACCGCCGGGCTGCCGTTCTTGGCGATCGCCGATTCGTCGGCCGGCTTCAGCGGCGGGTCACTCGCGCCGAAGTCGACGGTCTTGCTCGCGAGCGCCGTGATGCCCGCACCCGACCCGACGGCCTGGTAGTTGACCGTGACGCCCGACAGCGCCGAGGCCCACTGCTGGTAGACGGGGGCCGCGAAGGTCGAGCCGGCTCCCGAGACGGTCGAGGAGGCGCCGCTGGAGGCGGTCGTGCTGCTTGACGATTTGGAGCTGCCGCATGCGGCGAGGCCCACTGCGAGCACCGCACAGCTTGCGAGCGCGCCCAACTTGTTCTTGGTCACTACATCTCCTCTGGCTGGGGTTGACTGTTGGCGGCGTCCGGGCACGCTGCCCTATGCCGAACGGCGTGCCAGCTGGAGTGTGTTCAGCCCCCGGCAGCCTCCATGTGAACATCTCGTGAAAGCTCGGGCTGGAATCTGTAGCCAAATCCGGGATGTGTGTGGATGAAGCGCCGGTCCGGAAGCGCCGCCTCGAGCTTGCTGCGGAGCTTGCTGACGTAGACGTCCACCGAACGGTCGCCGAGCCGCAGCTCGCTTCCCCAAACGGTCCCGTAGAGCTCATCGCGCGTGATGATCGCCCCGGAGCGCCTCGCCATCGCGACAAGTAGTTCGAACTCGCGCACCGACAGCGTCAGCGCGCGGCCGGTCGCGAGCACGAGCCCCTCGTCCGGCCTGATCTCGAGCTCACCGGCGTAGAGGATGCCCGGCGCTTCGGCGCTCTCGGGTTGTGCCGCCACGACGCGAAAGCGTCGCAGCCGCCGACCCCCGCAGGCGTTGCAAACTCGTGATCTAGTCGTGAAAAATCCGTGAAAGCCGGCGTGCGTGCGGCGCCGCAGCATACTCTCCCCCCGTGAGCTTCCTGAGCCGCCCGGTCGACAACGCCCTGATGGCCCTCGTCGAGGAGTCGGGGCGCAACGTGCAGCGGTCCGGCCTGCTGCTGCGCGACCTCCTCACCGACTACCCGGAGCGCAGCACGCTGGCGCAGGACCTCAAGGTCTGCGAGCAGGAAGGCGACCGCATCACCCACGACATCATCCACCGGCTCGCCGGTCGCGGGCGCGTGCGCGCCCCCTTCGACGCCGGCGACGGCTACGCGCTGGCGACCGCGCTCGACGACATCGTCGACCACTCCGAGCAGGTCGCCGCGCAGCTCGGCCTCTACGGAGTCGAGGCGCCGATGGAGCAGGCCGTCGAGTTCACCGAGGTGCTCGTCGGCGCGGGCGAGCAGATCGCGCAGGCGCTGCGCTCGCTCCGCACCGGCACCGAGCTCGGCCCGCACCTCGTCGAGATCCACCGCCTCGAGAACGAGGGCGATCGCCTCCAGCGGGACGGTGTCGCCTCGCTGTTCGAGGGGGGCACCGATCCGATGGTCGTGATCCGCTGGAAGGACATCTTCGAGTCGCTCGAGGCTGCCGTTGACGCATGCGAGACCGTCGCCCATGTGCTGGAGGGGATCACGCTCCGCCAGCGGCGCAAGCGGCGCTGAGCGACGGCTGCGGCGCCCACGGCGCGGGCGCCGCGTCACTAGCCGGTGGAGCTCGCGGGCGCGCTGGCCTGGAGGGTGCCGCCGTGCGGGTCGCCTACGAAGAAGGCCTGGAACGGGAGCGAGCTGCCGGCGCCCAGTTCGGGCAGCACCGCGCGGGCGGCGGCGATCGCATGCCCGCGCCGCCGCGCGAGCACGTAGACGACGAGGGCGTGCTGGGCGGCGGTCGAATGGTTGCTCGCCGTCCCCGCGGCGCCGGCCCCGTTCGCGGGGTCTTCGATCAGGTGCACGCCTGCGACGGCGACCTTCGGGAGGCTTCCCCGCAACGGCGCCGCTTCCCCGGCACGGGCGCTGACCTTCGCGGGTGAGCCGCTCGCCGGTATCTGGTCATCGACCCACGTGAGCGTGCCATGCGCGGGGATCGAGGCGATCGAGACGAGTGCCGCTTCGCTTCCCGGGGCGTTGTTCTGGAACACCACCCTTCCGGCCGAGTCGGCCACCGTGAGCGCGATCGGGACGGCGCGCAGCGCGTGAGCGGAGCCGTTGCGAACGGTGACCACGGCGGCGGCGCCTTCGGAGCCATGCAGCAGCTCGGCCCTCACGACCTTCACATCGGCGCTCTCGCGTGTGAAGGTGACCGTCTGCTGGGGGCGATGTTCGCGTGAGGCCGCGAGTTTCGCCTGGCGTTCCAGCTTCGCACTCCTTTCCGCGGTCGTCTCGCAGCCGGTGAGCGTCAGGCCCACGAGCGCGAGCACGATCCATCTCACCCGAACGCCCCGCTGACGTAGTCTCGCGTGCGCTGCTGGAGTGGGCGGTCGAACACCTGCTCGCTGGGCCCGTACTCGACGAGCTCGCCGAGGTGCATGAAGGCAACGTGGTCGGCGACGCGGAACGCCTGCTGGAGGTTGTGGGTGACGATCACGATCGCGACGCTCTCGCGCAGGCCGACGATCAGCTCCTCGATCGTCGCAGTCGACAGCGGGTCCAGAGCGGAGCAGGGCTCGTCGAGCAGCAGGACCTCGGGCTCGGCCGCGAGCGCCCTGGCGATGCACAGCCGCTGCTGCTGGCCGCCGGACAGTTTGATGGCGGAGCGGCTGAGGTCGCTCGCGACCTCGTCGTAGAGGCCCGCACGCCGACGCACGTCGTTGACGGCGCTCTCGAGCAGCGGCGTGCGCCTGCGCCGGCGTCCCCCGCCGGCGCGCTCCGCGAGCGCGTAGGCGACGTTGTCGAAGATGCTCATCGGGAACGGGTTGGGCTGCTGGAAGACCATCGAGACGCGGCGTCGCAGCTCGTTGACCTCCATCGTGTGGATGTCCTCGCCGTCGAGCGTGATCTGTCCGCTGCGCGCGGCTCCGGGCGTGATCTCGGTGAGCCTGTTGAGCGAGCGCAGAAGCGTCGTCTTGCCCGAGCCCGACGCGCCGATCATGGCCAGCACCTCGCCCTGGCGAACCGGCAGGCTGACGTCCCGGACCACCCAGTTCTGTCCGTACGCGAGCCACACCGATTCGAGGTACATGCGCTCGCGCACCTCGGCCGGCGGCCGCCTTGGGGCGCGAGCGGCGAGGGCCCCGGCGGCAGGCGATGCCGGCGCCGAGCCGTTTCGCGGCGGTGCCGGTGGAGCGATGTAGGGCTCGCGGTCGACCACGATCCGCTTCACCGGCGGTGGCATTAGGGGATCCATCATCGCCACCGTAGGCGCTTCGCGAGCCGCGCCCCGAGCCGGCGGGTGCCCGGCGTGATGGCCGCCGGCCCGCCGGCCGTCAAGCGCGTCACGAGCGCATTGAGCAGGAGCACCAGCATCAGCAGCACGAAGGCAGCAGCGTACGCCTTCTCATGCGAGTTACCCTCGCCCGCCGGCGAGTTGTTGAAGACGTAGCTCGTGAGCGTCGAGCCGGTGCCGCGCAGCGCACCGAGGACGGGCGTGCCGCCGACGGGTTCGTTCTTGAGCGTCGCGCCGAGGAGGATCGTGATGATCGCCGTGTCGCCGATGATCCGCCCCATGCCGAGCACGATTCCGCTCGCGATACCCGGCCGGATCGAGGGCAGCAGCACGCGGCGGATCGTCGTCGCGCGCGTCTTGCCGAGCGCGTAGGAGGCCTCGCGCATCCGGTCGGGTACTTGTGCGAGCGACTCGCGCGTGGAGGCGAACACGAGCGGCAGCGCGATCGCGGCCATCACGATCCCGGCGTTCACGAACGACTGGCCGAGCACCCCGCCCGTCGAGGCGTGCTGTGAGAGGAAGCCGAGGAAGCCCTGTGAGAACAGCAGCAGGCCGAAGATCGCGAGCACGACGCTCGGCACGCCCGCGAGCATCTCGATCGCGGACTCCAGGGCACGGGCAAGCGACGCGGGGCGCCCGTACTCGGAGAACCACACGGCGAGCCCGACGCCGAGCGGCGCCGCGATCAGCGTCCCGATCGCGGTGACGATCAGCGTGCCAATGATCGGATCGCTGAAGCCGCCGCTCTGCGTCTGGTGGAGCGAAGGTGCGGGCGATTCGACGAACAGGCTGAGCTTCAGGTACGACGCTCCCTTGATGAACATATAGAGCACGATCGCCGCGGCGATCAGGCACAGGCCGATCCCCGACAGCCAGCAGAGCCAGTATCCGATGCGATCGGCCAGCGGCCATCCAGCCGTCGACTCCCGCGGCGGGCGAACCGGCAGGGGGGCGTCGGAGTTGATCGCGGCGCTCGCCATCAGCGGATCCCGTAGCGCTTGAGCGATTGCTTGGCCGCCCATCCGGCCAGCGAGAGGAACGTCGCAGAGACGAGTAGCACCGCGCCGATCGCGTACAGCGTGTGGCTGAGCGCCCCGATCGTGAGGCCCTCGGATTCCTGGAGGATCTCGGCCGCGAGAGGTCGCACGGGCTCGTACAGGAACGTCAGCCCGTCGAGCGGATTCGCGGAGAACGCGCTTCCGCCCGCGACCATCGCGAGCATCACCGCCTCGCCGAGGGCGCGTGCGGTCGCGAGCACCGTGGCGGCAGCGATCGCCGGCCTCGCCGTCCGCAGCGACACGCGCCAGATCGTGCGCCAGCGGTTGACGCCCAGCGCGAACGAGCCCTCCTGCCACGATCTGGGCACCGACGTGAGCGCGTTCGTCGTGATCGCCACCATGATCGGCGTGATCATGACCATCAGGATGATCGTCCCCGTGGCGAGGTTGGCCCCGTTGAGCTGCACCACGTAGATGACCGAGTGCTTGCGGGCGTTGGAGATCAGGTGTTCGTTGATCCAGGGGGCGATCAGCAGGATGCCGATCAGGCCGTAGATGACAGACGGCACGCCCGCCAACAGCCTGATCACCGGTTCGATCGCGCGACGCATCCGGCTCGGCGCGAACTCGGTGATGTAGATCGCGGCGAGCGTCGAGACGATCAGCGCCAGCAGGACCGCGAGCACGGTCGTCAGAAGCGTGCCCCAGATCAGCGGCCACGCGCGGAAGTAGTAGATCGAGTGCCCGGGGAGCGGCGTGTTTTCGCGCATCGCCCGCGTCTGCGCGTCAACTTCGCCTCCGGGGCCGAACCAGCTGAGGCCGTTGTGCGCGAACGACGGCCACGCCTTGAGCAGGACGGTGACGACCATCGCCCCTATCAGGACGAGCACCGCGACGGCAAGCGCGCCGAGCATCCGCTCGGCGCGCTGGTCCGTCTTGGCGGCGGCTCCCGGTGTCTGCGGAGCGCGGGCGAGCACCGCTCAGTGGATGGCTATCCAGCTCGAGTTGATGATCCTTTTGGTCACGGGGTTGCCGCTCGTCACCCAGCGCAGGAACTTGAGCGCTTCACCTTTGGGAAGGCCCTTCGTGACCATCCAGAAGTTACGCACACCGCCGTACTGACCGGACTTGGCGTTGCGCAGGGAGCACGGAACGCCCTGGTAGCCGACCGGGTTGACACCGGCGGTGTAGGCGAACGACACGAAGCCGACCGCCTGTTTGTCGCTGCCGACGGCGTTCTGCTCGAGGCCGTTCGAGGTCTCGGCGGTCGCGCTCGGTGAGACCTTCAGCGCTTCGCCGAGGAAGATGTGCTGGAAGGCGTCCTGCGTACCCGAGGCTCCATCACGGTCGAAGAGGTCGATCGGCCCGCGGATCCCGGCGCCGGGCACGCTGCTCCAGTCGCGGATGCGACCGGTGAAGATCCCTTCGACCGTTTCGGGCGAGAAGTTCGAGACCGGGTTGGCGGGGTTGGTGATCACGCACACGCCGTCCCTCGCGATCTTGGTGAAGATCAGCCCGTGCGGGTCCACGCCCCTGATCGGGTCGCGTGAGGAGTCTCCGATGTCGAACTGCCCGCTCGAGGCTCCGCTGATGCCGACGTCGGACTGGCCGCCGCCGACCTTGGGCGCGGGTATCCGCGGGTAGGCCTGGTGGTACGCGGTGGCGAGTTTCTGCGCCAGCGGAAGGACCGAGGTCGAGCCGCCGATGATCAGTCGCTTCGCCGATGCGCTCGCCGGTACGGCGAGGATGAGAGCAACGACGGCTGTGACGATGAGGGTGCGGTTCACGCGCACGATGGTTTGCTCCTTTGTCTCCGAAATGGTCTTGGGCGAGTCAGCGTCCGGGACGCCGACTCCGCGAAACAGGTGAACGTCCGAATCGATGCGGTACGCGCGATCAACGCCACTCCCGAGTTGAAGACTGTCGAGCCCGACCGTGTCCGGTGTTTCGTTTTTGTGAACGTGCGAGGCGATCCGCTCGTGAAGAATTTGTGTAGATCATGCAAACCGGGATGAGCTGATGTGTTGTTTTTGTGAACGCCATTGCTTTTCGCGGCATCGCGTGTGACGCTGGCCGCCCAGGCCCGGAGCGAGGCTCGCTGCCCTCGCGCAGGCTTCCCTGCCTGGGTTTCAGAGGATGAGCGACGAAACCACACCACCAGAGCCAGGCCAGACCAACGGCGCGCCTGACGAGCCCGAGGAGGCCGTCCGACGCGCGAGCGGCGGGAGGGCATCCGTCCGATCCGGTCTCGCGCGCCGGCGCAATCCCGCGTTCGTGTTTCTCGGCGACGTCGCGAAAGGGACGCGTCGCGTCGTGCTTCGCGACCCGCTCGCGACGTTCCTGCTGCTCGCTTCGATAGGGCTCGCGATCGCCTTCGCGACGCTGCTCGGCGACATCAAGCCGAGCAGTGCGGGTCGCGTCGTGCCGCTCAGCAGCGTGCAGACGCTCGCCAGGTATCACGAGCTGCGCAACGCGGTGGTGCTCGACCACGACAATCGCGTGGAGGTCACGACGACGGCGACCACGCAGCCGATCCCGCCGAGCGCGCAGGTCCTGGCGCCACCGCCGACGACGAAGATCGTCGGCAGCGGCAAGCACAAGCATCTCGTCTCGGTGCCGCCGCCGCCCGGCCAGATCCAGCTGCTGTGGGCCGCGTATCCCGGATCCGGCGCGCTGACCCAGCAGCTGGTGCGTGAACTCACCGCGAGCGGCGCCAACGTCGCCGTCGATCAGCAATCCGGCAAGGGGACGAAGACGATCATCGTCCAGTTCCTGATCCCGATCCTGCTGCTCGTCTGCCTCTTCTCATTGTTCATGCGACTCGGCGGCGAGGGCGGTGCCGCGGGCGGCCTGGCGGCGTTCTCCGCGTTCGCCGGCAAAGGGCGACGCAAGGGCAAGGGCACCCGCGACAGGATCACGTTCGCGGACGTCGCGGGCGCGGGAGAGGCCGTGGCCGAGCTCCGCGAGATCCGCGATTACCTCGCCGAACCCTCCAAGTACCTCGAGGTCGGCGCCGCGGCGCCGAAGGGCGTACTGCTCGTGGGGCCCCCGGGTACGGGTAAGACGCTGCTCGCGAAGGCCGTCGCGGGTGAGGCCGACGCCGCGTTCTTCTCGGTCTCGGGATCGGACTTCGTCGAGTCGCTCGTGGGCGTCGGCGCGGCGCGCGTGCGCGACCTGTTCCGCAAGGCACGCAAGGCGGCGCCGGCGATCATCTTCATCGACGAGCTCGACGCCGCCGGGCGCAAGCGCGGCGCGGGCATCGGGCAGGGCAACGACGAGCGCGAGCAGACGCTGAACCAGATCCTCGTCGAGATGGACGGCTTCGCCGGCGACGGCGGCCTGGTCGTGATGGGAGCCACCAACCGCCCCGACATCCTCGACCCGGCGCTCCTACGCCCGGGCCGATTCGACCGGCAGGTCGTGATCGACACGCCCGATGTGCACGGGCGCCTGGAGATCCTGCGGCTCCACGGTCACAAGCGGCCGCTCGGAGCGGACGCCTCGCTGGAGGAGGTGGCGCGCCAGACGCCCGGCTTCAGTGGCGCCGAGCTCGCGAACGTGATCAACGAGGCGGCGCTGCTGAGCGTTCGCGACGGCCGCGGAGAGATCGACCAGGCGACGCTCGAGGAGGCGATCGACAGGGTCGTGGCGGGACCGGCGAAACACCACATCCTGACCGAGGACGAGCGCTGGCTGATAGCCGTCCACGAGGCGTCGCACGCCGTCGTCACCGACGCGCTCGGCCACACGACCTCGACGCGCAAGCTGTCGATCGTCGCGCGCGGGCGCCAGCTGGGGACCGCCGCTCACATGCTCTCCGACCGCGACCAGGTGATCATGACCAAGCCCGATCTGCAGAGCCAGCTGATCGTGATCACCGCCGGGCTGGCGGGCGAGCGGATCGCCTTCGGCCACACCTCGACGAGCGTCAACGACGACCTGCACGCCGCGACCGCGCTGGCGCGCAGCATGGTCACCTCATTCGGGATGTCCGAGGCCCTCGGGCTCGTCACGATCGGGGAGAAGAGCGGTGAGGTGTTCCTCGGCGCCTCGCTCCAGGATCTCGGTTCGGTCGGACCGGAGACGCTGAACCTGATCGACAACGAGGTCGAGCGGCTCGTCGGCGACGCGGAGGCGCGCGCCGCGGCGATCCTCGACCGCAACTGGAGCACCGTCGAGGAGGCCGCTAGCGCGCTGCTCGAGCACGAGACGCTGGCCGGCGTCGCGCTGGACGCCGTGCTCTCGACCGTCCAGGAGATCTCGCTGGACGACGTGCGCGAGGTCCGTCGTGCCGCGCCGCCGCGCTTCACCACGCGCGACCCAAAACAGGCGCCGTGAGGGTCCGCACGCCATCGCCGGCGACGATCATCGCGCTGATCGCGCTCGTGTTCTCGACAACCGGGCTCGCCGACGCGGCGCGCAGGGCGGTCATCACCTCGATCGCCGGGCATCCTGTGAGCAGCAAGCCGCGCGCCAACGGGATCCTGCTGCTCGGGGGCAACCGCAAATTCCCCGCCGCGGCGATTCCGACGGTCCGCAACGCGTCGAGGGTGGGAGGCAAGACGGCAGATGAACTCGCCGGCACCTGTCCGCCCGCGACCGTCGATCTCGGCAGCTGGTGCATGGACACGGCGCCGTACCCGCTCACGAAGGAACAACTCGGGAAGAACAACTTCGTGTTCGCGAACAAGGCCTGCGAGCGCGAAGGCGGCTGGCTGCCGTCCGCCGCCGAACTGCTGGGGGCCGCAGACCGCGTGAAGCTCGAGTCGACGATCCACGACTCTCAGCTCACGGCCACGGTCAACCTCGACCCGACGCGCGGCCTCAAGGACGAACGCGAGATGAGCTCCACGCTGGTGACCACGGAAGCGGGCTCGGCCGCGTCGGGGTTCGAGGGCGTGAGCGAAGGCGCGACCGGCAATCCCCGCCAGGGACAGGCCAATCCGACTCCGCTCGCGGCGAACCCGTTTCCCGAATCGCTCCAGTACGTGACCGTCTACAGCAACGGGCAGAAGGGCGGCTTCGCCGGCTCGGAGCCGGTCGCGAACGCCGAGAACTTCCGGTGCGCCTTCAACAAGGCGGCCGGCGCTGTGAACAAACCCGAAGCCTGACGCCCGCAATGAGGGCATGGGAGGACCGCACCAATGGCGAGGTTCACCGGCGTGTGAGCCGGCTCTTCTTTCACCGCGGCGCGGCGATCGTCGTCGGCCTGCTCTCGATCGGTCTGCTCGCCGGCGCTCCGCAGGCTCGTGCGGTGATAGCCCCGGCGCAGACGATCGACGGCCCGAGTGAGTCGATCGTCGGCTTCGGGGGCGCGGCGATGGCGGAAGACGGCAGCGGGGGACTCGTCTACCTCAAGCGCGTGGAAGGCGTACCGCATGTCTTCGTGTCGCGCTACGCGGGCGGGCAGTGGCTCCCGCCGGTCCGCGTCGACACGGAAGAGCCCTTCGCCGCGAGCTGGCCTCGGATCGGCGCCGCGAACGGCGGCGAGCTGATCGTCGTGTGGGCGACCGAGTTCGCCACCAGGGAAGGCAAGCCGCTGTATGAGCTCGTCGGATCCGAGCTGGGCCCGGGCGGAGGGAGCTTTGGTCAGGCGATGATCATCGACCCGAACATCGAAGAAGCGACCGGGACAAACCCCGACCTCGCCGTCAGCTCCACGGGCCAGGCCGACGTCGTCTACCGGGTGGTTCGGCCCTCGGTCTTCAACGTCCCGCTGCTGCGCGCCGGCGACGTCGTCGAGCAGGTGCGCCTCGCTCACTACAGCGGGCAGCGCTGGTCGGGCCTGGGTTCGATCAACCGCAACTCGGGAGCCTCGATGCGTCCGCCGACGACGGCGAACGCGCCCCAGGTCGCGATCGGCCCGACGGGCAACGGAGTCGTCGTCTGGCAGGAGCCCGACGTCGAAGGCGTGGGGCGGATCTGGGCGAGGCGGATCTTCGGAACGGCGCTCGATTTCGTGCTCCCCGTGAGCACGGCGACCTTCTCGGGCGCTCCGATCTCCGACGACGCGGACGGGCCGAGCGTCGCGTTCTCACGGCTCGGGCAGGCCGAGGTCGCCTACCGGCAGCTCGCCGGACCCGGATCACCGCTGCCGGGGCCGCGCATCTTCCTGAACATCCTCCCGGATGGCGAATCCGCGAACGGCGCGGCATTCCAGGGCGCCGCGGTCGCGGACGGGGCAGTCGCCGGCGGCGCGGGCGCGAGCGTCGGGCCGCCGAGCATCGACATCGACGAAAAGCAGGACATGCGGCTGCTGTATGACAGCAATGGAAGTCCCCGGGTGATCGAAGGCAACGGCACCGGCCTGATCGGCGCCCTCTCGCTGGGCTCGGGCTTCGCCGGCGCCGAAAACCGCGCGGTGAGCGTGATGAACCCGGAAGGCGGAGGCGTGTCGGCGTGGCCGAGCGAGACCGCCCCCGGACGCCCGGCTGTGGCGGTGCGCGAGGACTTTCCGACGGGCGCCGTGCAGACGGCGCTCGTGTCCGGAGGCTCCGGCGGAGAAGTCGCGGAACTCGCCGTCGGGCGCTCCGGGCTCGGCGACGGACTCGTCGCCTTCCGGCAGGGGGCCTTCGGCAACGCGGCGATCGTCGCGTCGCAGACCACGGCGCCGCCCGCCACGTTCGTCGTCACCGTGCCGAAGAAATGGGTGAAACCTTCTGCGGCGGTCGTCTCCTGGCTGGCGGCACAGACCGCCAACGGACCGCTCACCTACCACGTCGTCCTCGACGGTCACGTCAAGCCGACGCGCGCCGGCGTGTTCTCCGTCCAGCTCGACCGGCGCGGCCTCGGCTCCGGGCGTCACCGCCTGCAGGTCCTCGCGACCGACGCGAGCGGCCAGTCGACGCTCTCGCCGGCCTCCACTCTGATGATCGACGGAAGCGCCCCGACGGTGGCGATCAGGAGGTCGCGGGGGCGGGTGCTCAGCGTTCGCGTGACCGACAGGGACTCGGGCGTCGCGACGCGCTCCGTCAACATCAGCTTCGGCGATGGCCGATCGGTGCGGGGCCGCGCGCGGGTCACCCACCGCTACGCGCACGCGGGCGTCTACCAGGTGACCGCGCAGGTGCGCGACAAGCTCGGCAATGCCGCCATCGTCCGCCAGCTCGTGAGCGTGGCGTGAGCCACGCCGCCCGCAACGCAACGAGCTCGGCCCGGCGCGGCGCCGCACCGGCGCGCGTGCTCGCGATGCTCGCACTGCTCGCGACGTGCTCGCTCACAGCCGTGGCGGCGCTCGAGCCGGCGCCTGCGACGGCGGACGTGTTCGGTCCGATCTCGCTCGCCTCCGAGGGGAGCATCGCGGGTGGGCCGCCCCAGCAGGTGGAATACGCGCGCGACGCCGCCGTCTCCGGGGACGGCAGGTTCGTCGCTTTCGATGGCTCGGTGGCCGGCGTCACCGGCGTGTGGCGGCGCGACCTCGCGACCGGAGCGATCGAGCAGGTCGCCGGCGGGGGCGCCGAGCTGCCCTCGATCAGCGAAAGCGGGCAGTTCGTCAGCTTCACGACAAACGAAGGACGCACCCTTCCGGCGATCACCGACGACCTGCGCGATGAACATCCGCAGCAGGAAGCGGTCAACGTCTACGTGCGGAACATGGGCCTCGCTCCGCTTCAGGAAGGAGCCTTCGCGGTCGCCTCGGCGCCGAGCGGCTCGAGCGAACCGCTCACCTACAGCGCCGCCGCCGGCACCGTCTTCGGCTCCGCCGCCGCCGGGCGATCCGCGATCAGCGCGGACGGCAACGAGGTCGCGTTCGTCACCACGGCGGTCTCCGATCTCGTCGCCTATCCGGCGCTCGAAGAAGAAGAACGGCTGCGGGGAGAAGTGCCCGTGCCCCACACCCCGGCGTTGCAGGTCGCCGTCCGTCGCCTGAACACGCGCGAGACGATCCTCGTGAGCGGCGAATACGACCGGGCGAGCGGGGAAACGACCTCGAATCCCGTCGCTCCGCCGGCCGAAGGCGAAGCGCTGGGGGCCGTCTATCCGGGCCACGCCCGCTTCCGCCCTCCGCCGGAATACGGCGAATGGGGTCCCGACGGGGCTCCGCCCGGAGCTGCGATCAGCGGGGACGGCTCGACCGTGACATGGATGGGCGCGAACATCGTCAAGCAGGCTCGGATGCTCTCCGGCGAAGCGCCCGAACCGCACTACACCGAGCCGCTGTGGCGGCGCATCGCCTCCCCCGCGACCTCGACCGAGCGGGTCACGGGCGGCTCTGACCCGGAGAACCCCGGGTGTGTCGCGAGCGGAGAGGCCTCGCTTCCATCCAACGCATCGCCGAGCGACCCCTGCCAGGGGCCGTTCGTGGTGAACACAGGGCGCGGGGGGACGCAGAGCAGCGGCATCTGGAGCGAAGCGGGTGGCAACAGCGCCGCGCTCGGAGACTTCGTGCCGCGGATCAGCGCCGACGGATACAAGGTCGCGTTCATCTCGACGGCGCTGCCACTCGCGCTCGGCGAAAACTTCAGCGCCGATCGCCGCGAAGGCGAGCCCGCCGACGTGTACGTCGCGGACATGCATCCAGGTCTGACCCGCGATCAGGCGCTCGCTCCGCTCACAGAGCTCGCGGGCGCCTCGAGCCGCGCCGAGACCGAACCGGTCCGTGACTTCGCGATCTCGCCCCGCGGCGACCAGGTGGCCTTCACGACGCGTCGCACGGCATTCCCGCTCAGCTTCCCCGCGTTCGTCAGCGCACCCTCCCCCGAACCGGGGCTGAACGAGCTCTTCGACGCGGATCTCGGCGACGGCACGCTGACGAGGGTGACCCAGGGATACACGGGCGGCGTGAGCGAAATGCCTCACAAACAGAAGGCGCCCGGCGAAGAAGACGCATACGAAGCCACACCGGGCGCCGGGTCGGAATCGCCGTCGTTCTCCGCCGCGGGCACGCTGATCGCGTTCTCCTCGCAGGCGTCGAACCTCGTCGTCGGCGACGGCAACACGCCCCCCGCGGGCCCGGGCGACGGGGGCGATGCGTTCGTCGTCGCCAGGCAGATCCAGCAGGTTCTGCCGACCCAGCAGTACATCTCCCCGGCGCCCGCGACCGCGACCGAGCCCGCCTGGCGGATCGGCGTGAGCGCGCAGCCCCTCAGGGATGGCAGCGTACGTCTCTACGTCGAAGTTCCGGGTGCCGGCCTTCTACGTGCACAGGCACGCGGCGTCGTCCTGGCGCGGGCGCCCGGCTCCGCTGCCCGCCACCGAGGCCGGCGCTCGACCGTCACCCGGACGGTCGCGGGCGCAGGCCGCTCCGCAGCCGCCCCCGGCGGCGAAGTGGCGAGCCTCGTCCTGCGGCTCGGTTCCCCGTACGCGAGCCTCTCCACTCGCCGCGGCGGCTTCTCGGCGAGCGTCGTCGTGGCCTTCAGCGCGACGGGACATCCGACCCTGCGACAGTCGATCGAGGTCACCTTCCACCGCACGCATCTCGCTCGCAAGCGCGCGAGCAAGAAGGGCGCGCGCAAGCCGTCACGGAGGGCGAGCCACAGATGAGAACGCTCCGGCGCACGATCGGTGCCCTCGCGCTCATGCTCGCCCTGTCGGGCCTGCCCGGGATCGCGAACGCCGGCGCCGAAGGCGGCCTCGCCTGGCGCCTGGAACAGCCCACCCTGCCGGGCTCGTCGTGGCCGATCTCGCTGGGCAGCGTGGGCGACATCGAGTTCCTCGAAGGCACGCCCAACCGTGGCCTGTTGATCACCTCCGGCAACCCGCCGACGATCGAACCCGGCGTCTGGGCCTACAACGGCGGCGGATGGCACGAGCTCTCGAACAAGTGCGGGGCGGAAAGCGAAGGCCGCATCGCGTGGGGCGGCCCCGAGGAGTTCTGGACGGTCTCCGACGGGCGCGCGGGCCAGGCGAGCGAATCCGAAGGCGGCTTCGAACGCCCGCCGGAACTGAAGGACAACACGCTCTGCCATTTCGCCGGCGGGCAGATCGTTGGCTCCTACGCGCACCCCTCCTTCCAGGCCGACTCCTACCAGATCATGCGCGGCACGGCCTGCATCCGCGCCGGCGACTGCTGGTTCGGGGGCAACCCGCTTCCAGAACCGCAGATCGGCGCGTTTCACCTGCACTGGAACGGCAGCGGGCTGGAAGCCGCTCCCTACCCGGCCGAAGGACATCCGGTCGAGGACATGCGCGCTCTCAACGGACGCCTGTATGAGAGCGTGCGCGTGGGTGCCGAAGACCACGTCGCCGTCCAATCCCCCCGGGCGCCGGCGATCCACGCGATCAACCCGGCGGGCTCGAGCCCGACGTTCGAACCCGAAGAAGAACTGCCGCTGTACGAAACCAACGAGCTCGCCCGCGCGCTCGACTTCCTGCACCTGTCGGCGGCGGACGGCACCCTCTGGGCGGCAGCGGGCCCCAAAGAAGAACCGGGACAGGTGACGGTCGCGATTCGTCAGGGGGGGAGCTGGACGCAGCTGATCGGGCCATCGCACCCGCTCGAAGCGATTCTCCCCGAAGCGCAGAGCACCGAAGAACGTCAGCTGCTCGGCGGCGAAGCCAAGCACGCGACGGTGACGGCGGTCGCCGCCGAGCCGGGCACGAACAGCGCCTGGATCGCGCTCGCGGCGCCGAGCAGGAAAAAAGGCGAACCCGAACGCGCCGTGCTGATCCGCGTCTCCTCCGAAGGCCAGGTCCTCGAAGAGCAGACGCTGCCCTCCGCCGCCGAACAGGGCGTCGGCATCGGCCCCAAGGGGGCCGCCGCGAAGCTCGCATGCCCGAAGCTCAACGACTGCTGGCTGGCGACCACGCAGGGGTGGCTGTTCCATCTCGCGCCCGAAGGCGAACGAACGCTTCCGAGGGACGGAGATCCGAATTTCGCCGGTCTCATCACCTACAGGCCGCCTGATCAGGGCCTCCCGCAGATCACCCCCGACGCGCCGCCGCCGGACACCTCCGGCCTGGTCGAACAGTCGGCGCTCCCCGGTGGTACCTTCGCCGAAAGGTCCGGTCACGAAGAAGCGAAGGTGACGCTGCCGCTGCTCTCGCATCTGCGCAGCAGAATCGTCCACGGAAACACGCTCGAGCTGACCTTCCACCTCGCCGTCAAGGCACGAATCCGGCTGCTCGCCGAACGAAAGCGCCGGGTCATCGCCTCGACCGCCATGCTGACGATGAAGGCGGGCAACCGCACGGTCCGCCTGCGCCTGGACCCGCGGCGGTGGCCGACGAAGTTGAAACTCCAGACGCACGCGCTCGCGCCGCTGCCGGTCGTCTCCTCGGTGACGGGCGAAGGCGCCAACATCGGAACGGTGAGCACCGGCCTCCATGTCCTGCCGCGGTCGCTGGCCGCGGGCGGCTCGGGACAGCGGCCTTGAGCTCCGGGGGATCCCGCTCGCGCCGGCGCCTGCGGCCGACGTGGCTCGGGCTGACGGTGATGGTCGCCGTGCCGTCGCTCGTGCTCGCGCTCGTGCTCGCGGGCAGGCTCCCGGGCGCGCAATCCACACCGCCGGCGGCCGCGCTCGCGGGTCAGCCCGATCCGCTGCCGCAGAGCGATGCCTCGTTGCCGGCGCGACGCGTCACGATGATCGGATCGACGCCGGAAGAACCGCAGGCGCCCGGCTCGGCGGAGACCTGGGGAGTCGGCGTCGAGGGCTCGAAGAACGTGCTCGTGCGCTACGCCGGCCCCTCCGGCTGGTCGCTCGGTCCGCCGCTGCCAGCCGGCTTCAAGATGGCGCCCAGTCAGCTCACGGGGCTCATCACGCCGCACGGAGCCGGGGCGCTCGTGGGAACGATCGGCAGCGCCGAGACGTTGCTCGTGCGCAAGCCGGGCGGGGCATTCGAACCGGCGACGGACCTGGTCGAAGGCGAACCGCTGAAAGCGGGCGAAGAACCGTTGCTCAAGAAAGGCGAAGCGCTGTTCGCACCCAACGAAGCGGGCGCCTACGGCCTGGCGCGCGCGCCGATGATCGCCGCGCTCGACGAACCCGGCGGGGCGGCCGGGGCGCTCGTCGCGCCGGTCGCCAGCTCGGGAGTGGAATCGCAGGTGCTCCACTGGGACGGCACCGAATGGAGCAGCGAGCCGATCGCGATCCCCGCCGAAAGCGCGGGAGACTTCCGGGTGCTCGCGATCGCTGCCGGCTCGGCCGGGAACGCGTGGCTGCTCGGACAGCTCGCCGCCGGACCCTTCCCGGCGGGCTCCGTGGCTCTGTTCAGGCGTGTCCAGGAAGGCGTCCACTGGCAGTGGAAGCCGGTGCAGGTCGGCGCCGGCGGGGGTGACGGCCACGCGCATCCGCTCACCGTTCCCCTGCAGGGCGGGGGACAGGCGCCGTTCACAGTGGCGTCCGCGGGCGAGCCGCCGACCGTGAGGGCGCAGTTGCTGACGGTGACCGGCGAAGGCGTGTGGGTCGACGGCGAACGCGCGGACATCCACGTCGGGACTCCGTCCGCGACGCTGTTCTTCAAGCCAGAAGGGTCGGCGGGCGGCCAGGTCCAGGAGGGCTGGTGCACGCCGCCGCCGGGGGCCGAAGCGCGGTGCGCGGGGGACCTCCCCGAAGCGCTGCCGAGCGCCTTCACGCGAAGCACCGCCTGGGGCGGAGGCGAACGGTTCGGTCAGCGCGTGATCGCGGGCCTCCCCGAAGGCGTGAGCCTGCGCTTCGAACACGAACAGTTCCAGCGCGTGCTCGCGCTGGGCGGCGGCGGGAGCCCCGAAGACGATCCCGGCGCGGCCCTCGGGGCGGCCTTCTCGAGCCCGTCGGAGGGTTGGCTCGGGCTGGCCGGCGTCCCCGTGCATCTGACCGCCACGCCCGCCGCGTCCAGCCTGACCACGTGGCCGGTGCCCTTCCGCCACCCGCTGCTGGCGATCGCGCCCCAGCCGGGCGCGCCCGTGGGCTCGCTCTCGAGCGAAGCGCTCGCCGTCGGCGAACGCGGCGCGGTCGCGCGCTACACACCCGCCCAGGGCTGGCAGCCCGAAAGCCTCTTCGGGCCGGGGGGGCGCGTGGAAACCCCGCGGCTGCGGGGCGTGGCGTGGCCCACGCCGATGCGTGCGTACGCCGTCGGCGATGAAGGCTCGATGTGGCTGTGGCGTGGCGAAACCGGGCTGTGGGAACGCGACCCTGCAACACCGCTGAACTTCCGCGGCGACCTGCTCGGGGTGGCGTTCGACCCGAACAACTCCGGTCGCGGCTACGCGGTCGGCTCGACGGTCGTCGGACTCGGAGGCGTGCTGCTCCGTTACGGCAAGAGCTGGACGCAGGAAAGCGAACTGCCCGCAGAGGCGCAGGGCGCGGCGTTCGTGTCGATCGCGTTCGCCGGCTCCGAGGCGATCGTGGCCTACCGCAAGCAGGCCAGCCCCGGAGAAAGCCACCTGATCGGTGGCCTGATGCTCAACGACGGCTCGGGCTGGCGCGTCGACGCGGAAGCTGCCGCGGTGTCGGGCGGCGCGGTGCCGCAGTCGGTCGCGGCGCTGCCCGACGGGGGGGCTGCCTTCGTCACGACCGGCGGTCCAGAAGGCGCGCGCGTATACGAGCGGGAATCGGCCGGAGCTCCGTGGAAGGCGACGCCGACGCCGCTGCCTCCCGGCAACGCAGGCTCGATCGCCGTGTTCCGCGACGGCGGAGCGCTGCGGGCCGTCGTCAGCGGCGGCGGCGCAGCGGGCAGCAGCCAGATCGAACTCGAAACGCCCCCGCCGGGAACGCCGCCGAACTACCACGGTCCGCTCACCCCGATCGCGGGGCTCGAAAGCGGGGACGCGATGCGCCAGACGGCGGGCGGCTGGAGCGATGAGGATCACGAACTCAACAGCGTCGGCGCCGGGCCCGGTGGTTACGTCCGCCAGGACCTCCCGAAGCGCCCGGACTCGATCCTCGCGATGCTCGTGAGCCCGAGCGGCGGGCAGGGATGGGCGGTGGGGGGCAATCTCAACGAAGAAGAAGAACGGCTCCAGACCGCGGACGTGTGGAGCTACGGCCCCGAACGCGCGGCGGCGCCGAGCTTCCACGAATCGTCGGTCCCCCTGGTTCGCGCGCCGGCCACCGGCGGAACCGAAGCTCAGCGCGCGAGCTACTCCACGTTCGCCGTCGGCGGGCACGCCGAATGCGTCGCCCCCTGCGCCGACAGAGCGCTCGCCGGCGTAGGCCCACAGGTCTGGCTGCAGTCCGCCGTCAACCTCGCGCAGCGGGTCGGCGTGCAGGAATTCTTCTACACGGGTCCGAGCGTGACCGAAGGCCAGGTGACAGGACACCGGTCGCTCGCGATCCCGTTCAGCAGCGAGCTGGCGCGCACCTCGTCGATCCTCGCATCGGGCTCGCCCGTCGAAGCGTTCGCAGCGATCGCCACCCCCGACCTCGACGCCCGGCCCGAACGCGAAGGGACCGAGCTGAGCTTCGAACAGGCTTTCGCCGGATTTCCACAGGAGCTGCTCGGAGAACGCTCGCAGGAGGCATGCGCGGGGACGGTCGGCTGCCAGCGCGGCTATTACTCGTTCCGCTCACGCGCGAGCGGCGGCCCCGTGCGCATGATCGTCCTCGACGAGAGCACGCCCGAAGCGAGCCCCGCGCAGCTCGAATTCCTCAAAACCGAGCTCGCCGGCGCGCGAAGCGAAGGCTTGCCGGCGATCGCGATCGGGTCGGCCGACCTCAGCGCGGAGATCGCCTCCGGCGACCGGCGGGCCGCGGAACTCGCCCAGGTGCTCGTCACCGGCAGCCTGGCCAAAGCGGTGTGCACGCCGGGGTCGCCCTGCAACTCGGCCTCGGCGTACTTCTACGACGCCCCCGAAGAAAACGTCCAGAAGCCGCTGCGCGCCGGCGTCGAAGAAATCCCGAGCTTCGGCTCCGGCACGCTCGGCTACGTCAATGTTCGCAACGAGCTCCGCGGGAACTTCCACGGCGCCGGCGGCATCCTGCTCGCTCAGGTCCAGACCAGCGCGCGCGACCCCAAGAACAACCGCGCGCCGGTCTCGGCGCGCCTGATTCCCATGATCGGCGAGCTCGCACTCGAAGCCAAGCAGGGCACCCTCCTGCGGCGCAGTCAGCCTGCGCTGTTCGCGGGTCTCGCCCGCCGGCCGCGTGCCGGCTGTCGCGCGGCGGCCACGAGCACGAGCGCTCCCTGTGAAGTCGACCCGTACATCCCGATCCCCTCGGTGTGCGTGGGTGAATGCGCCACGGTCGTGCCGCCGGAGTACGAATTCAGCTCGTCCAACCCGGAAGTGGGCGGCTTCGTCAAGCGCAACACGGCCCTCAGCGACCCGCTCGCGGTCGCTCAGGAAAACGGGCAGCCGGTCCGTGAAGAAGCCGACGCCCAGTCGGGGCTGTTCTGCGCGTACAACCCGGGGACGACGATCGTGACGATCAGCGCGGGCGGATGGTCGGCCTCGCTCCCGGTCACCGTCCAGGCGGGCAGCGTGCGCCAGCCGTGCGGGACGGTGCCGATCAAGGAACGTCCCGCCAACGAAATCCAGTCCTCTGCACCGCCGCCGCCGCCGCCGACCCAGCCCAGCCCGACGGGCTCTGCACCGACCACCGCGCCGGTTCAGATACCGCTTCCCGTGTTCCCCGCCACGGTTCCCGCGCCGCCGGTGGCGGTTCACCCCGCGGCGGCGCTGAAAGCGTTCGTCCCGCTCGCCGCTCCGCCGACGCCGCTGCTCGCGTTCGTGCCGCCGCCGGTCCCGACACCGGCCCGGCCCACGCCGCCGTCCGGGACGTCGGCGGTGACCTCACCCATCGAGGTCGCCGAAAAGGAAGAAGAGGAGGAGGAAGCGACCGAGTCGGTCTCCAACCAGGCCGTCGCCTACCGGCCCTCCGAACACGAGCCCACGCCGGCGTACATCCTCGGCATCGTCGTGCTCGCCGCGCTCGCGGGCGTCGGGATCCGCCGACCAGGTCGGGGACGCCGCAAGCTGCAGGTCGCGCCCGCGACCGTCTCGAGCGCGCGCCGGCAGCGCAGCGACTCCTCGCGCGATCCTCGCAGGCGTTGAGCCGCGCCGTTCGCGTTCTCTTCACCGATTGGAAACATGGCGCAGCGCGCCATCCGAGACCCTTTCCGCGACCCGGCACGCCCATGACTCTCACCCGCCATCCGATATCCCGTTCGTTGCTCGCGCTGAGCGCAGTGTTGCTTCTGCTGACGCTGCTCGGTGCGACACGCGCGGGTGCGACGACGTTCGGCGGCCTGGGTCAGGTGACGGGCCAGATCACGGCGGGGACGAAAGGCGAACACGGCCAGGTCGCTCCCGGATCCCATCACGCCTTCGCCGTCGATCCCAAAACCGGCAACCTGTTCATCGTCGATGAAATCGCCGAAGAAAAACACAACCATGGGCGCATCCAGGAGTTCGGCCCCAAAGGCGAATTCCTCGGCGAAGACCGCTTCGCGCTGATCGTCAAAACCGAAGCCGAAATCGGCGGCATCGCGATCGACTCGGCGACCGGCCACGTGTACGTGCTGGTCAATGAAATCCGGCCGCCGGAAGAAGAAATCTTCGACGCGGAACGGCCGGCCGCCGGGGTCATCTGGAGCTTCTCGACCGAAGTCAAACTCCAGCACCTCACAGAACAGACCAAACTCGTCGGCCCCGAAGAACTCCACACGCTCTCCGAAGAACCGAAAGCGGCGCTGCTGAGCCCCGCAGGGATCGCCGTCGATCCCAAGACCGGCGACATCGTGATCTTCGGACAGCAGGACGAATCGACGGTCAAGGGCTTCGGCGAAGAACAGCTCCGCGCCGCCGTCCAGCGCGTGCACGCGAACGGCAAACTCGGCCCGCGCTACGTCGACCACGGCAACTGCCTCGACGGCGCCGAACCGTCGCCAGAAGAAAAAGCCTCGAAAGAACGCCCCTGCGAAGAACGGCCCGCCGAAGCGCCGCGCTCGCCGATTGTTACCCCGCAGGGGAAGGTCTGGGTCGAAAACGAAAACGAAATCTGGGAAGTCCCGTCACCGGCCACGGGCGAAGAAGAATTCAAGGAAGTCGTGGTTCACCCCAAGCGGATATTCACGCTCGGCGCGCTGCAGCGGCTGCTCGTCACGGGCGGCCTCGAAGAACAGGCCGGGACGATGTCCTTCAAGTCGCTCGAACCCGGCAAGGGCACGATCTACCTCACCGCGAACATCGGCGCCGAAACAGGCGTGTCCTCCGAGTCGGGCGTGATCGTGCTCGACTGGACCGAAGGCGGCGGTGGCGCGGAAGTCACCGAGCGGGGTTGGACGGGCGGCGAGAACCCGTCGAGCCCCAAACATCCGCATTGCGCGATCCCGATCGCGAACACGTCCCCGCTGCTGTCGGCCGGCAAGGGAGAAGAAGTGTTCCTGTTCGAGACGACCTCCGCGCAGGAACCCCCGCAGCACGTCGACATCTTTGGCTTCGGCCCCGCGGCGGGTGCGGAACCGTGCGGGCAGCCCGAAGTATCGCCTCCGACCGTCGAAGTCGGCGAAGAAAAAGACGCGAGCAAAGTCGAAACCGGCAAGCTCACGACGATCGCGACGAAGGTCACGGGCGCGAACGCCAAGAGCACGAAATGGAAGCTCGTCTTCACGCCCAAAGGCACGACCGAAAAAATCGTCCAGGAATTCTCGAGCGGCTACCAGTTCGAAGCGCCGGCGCTCTCGCACGAATTCACGGGCGTCGGTGAATACGAAATCAGCGCGACCGTCGAAACCGACAACCTCGGCACGCCGAGCGTCCAGAGGCTGGCCTCGCACAAAGTGACGACCACGGCGTCCAAACCGAAAGTCAAACTGATCGCCCCGAAAGCGGCGTCGGTCGGCGAAATGGGAGCGTTCGAAGCGACCGTCACGGATCTCAACGCATCGGCCCCGCACCTCAAGTACACGTGGAACTTCGGCGACGGCAGCCCGGTGGTCGTCGAAAAAGAAGTCGCGACGAAACAGACGGTCACGCACCGCGTCGAACACGCCTTCGCCTCGCGCTGTGGCGGCACTTGCGTGGTATCGGTCGAAGTCGAAGACGAAGCCGAAAAAACGACGAGCAAAGAAAAAGCCGAAGTGGCCGTAGGGGAAAGCGCCGGGGAACGCGAAGCGCGTGAACGGGCCGAACAGGGACCGCCATCGCCCACACCGACGGGTGGCGCCGATGCGGCAGCGCAGCAGGCGGCCGCGGCGGCTCAACAGCAGCGGGAACTCCAAGCACGCGAAAAAGCCGAACGCGAACACCAGGAAGTGCTCGGCTTCCAGACGAAACACAACCCCGAAGCCAAGCTCGCGACCACGACGCTGAGGGTCAAGAAGAACGGCTCGTTCGTACTCAAGGTGTCGTGTCCCGGCACCGAGATGTCCGCGTGCCTGGGCACCGTCACGCTCCGCACCGCAACGCCGGTTAAGGTCGGCAAGAAGAAGACGATCCTCACGCTCGGGAGCTTCTCGTTCAGCGTCGCGGGCAACCAGACGAAGACCCTGGCCGTGCGCCTCACCGGCGCCGGCCGCACGCTCCTCCTGCACTCGCACTCGCTGCGTGCCCGGGCGACGGTTTCGTCGCATGACTCGGCGAACGTATCCCGCACGACCGCGAGCACGGTCACGCTGCGTCTCGCCCCGCACTGAGCGCGGCTTCCGGCGCGCTGCGGCAACAGGCGATCTCCGACCCTCGCTGCTCAGGCGAGCCAAGCGAGGCCGGCGTGGACCCACGTGTGTGAAGAACGTGTCAACGGATCTGCCGCGTGTGAACAGTTTGTTAGGGCGAGATCGTGCACAGGATCGTAACCCCGCCTGGACACCGTGGCTGCGATTGTCCTTGCTGCGGGGAAGCAGTCCCGCGTGTGCGGATGGGTCCGCACCTGGCAAGGGAATCCAACAGGAGGTAGTCACGTAATGACGTTTCTCTCCGCACGCCGCCTCGTGGCCGCGTGCGCCGTCTCGGCGGCCGCGGTGGCCGCTGTGGCGGCACCGGGCGCGGCGAGCGCCACCGACCTGGGCACGCAGTGTTCAGGGTCGAACATCTCGGGTCTAGGGTCATCGTTCCAGGCCCCGGCCCAGTTCATCTGGACAGGCACGAAAGGCGGCAAAGGCTTCAACGTGTCGACCAGCACGCTTGGGTGCAACGGCACGCAGGGCAGCACGGGCAAACCGACCGTCACGTACGCCCAGGGCGAAGCCGAAAAGGGAAGCGGTGCGTGCCTGAAGGACTTCGGGGCGGGTGCCACTCCCAAATACAACCTGTTCCCGTTCTGTGGAACAGACGAAGCACCGAACCCGACCGTGAAAACCGAAATTGAATCTCACGCTGCGGCCGGGGTCGCAGCCAATGCACTCGAGACGATTCCGGTGCTGCAGGGCGCGGTGGCCGTGATCGTGCATCTGCCGGCGGGCTGCAAGGCCTCGAGCGAAGTTGTCGTCGGTCTCAAAAAAATCAAACTCGGTCGCCTCGTGTTCGACAACACGACCGTCGAGAAGATCTACAACGGCAGCATCAAAACCTGGAAAGAAGCAGTCGAAGCGCAGGGCGCCGAACACGGTAGCGACGCTCTGACGTGCAAAGTTCCGGCCGAAGCAGAAGCGACGATCCACCCGGTGGTTCGGGCGGACAAATCAGGTACGACGCACATCTTCAAGGCGTACCTGGGCCAGGTCAACACCAACAAAATCCCGATGGAAGAATTCAACGAACCGCAGGGCAAAGGCAAACCCTGCGGCGCAATTCTTCCCGCGGGTGAAGAAAAGACCTGGAACGCAGTCAGCGAAGGTTGCGAAAACCAGCGCTGGCCGCAGGGCATCGAAGCATCGAAAATCCGCCCGACCGAAACCGGCAACCCCGGTGTGATCCACACGGTGGCGAGCACCGAAAGCTCCCTCTCCTACGCGGACCTCGCGGCGGCGCGGGAACTTGAATCGTTCTCCAAGAAAGGCCAGGGGGGCGAAAACTCGAAAGGCAGTGAAACGAAACAGGGCGAACAGAACGTTCGCTTCTGGGCGGAGATCCAGGACAGCGAAACGGGTGTCACGCCGGTCAAATACGCCGACCCCGCTAGCAACGGCGACATCGAAAAACTCGGCCAGTCCAACTGCGCTGGGACCGTCTACGCCGCCAAAGTCGGCGAAAAATTCCCGCCGAAAAACACGCGGGAAACGTGGTTCGCGGTGAAAGCCGAACTGACCCAGAAAAAGTACAACATCTGCGGTCTGACCTACGATCTCGCCGTCCGCCAGTACAACTTCTTCATGAGCCCGCTGGGCGCGACTGAAGAAGAATCCAAGAACGCCGCGACGAGCGTCGAGAACTACCTGAAATGGACTCTCAGCGCGAAAACCGAAGGTGGCGGTCTGGAGATCAAGAACCACGACTACGAAAAACTCTCGGGCACGGTTCTCGAGGAGGCAGAAGACGGCGTTGAAGAAATCCGCAACGTCGAAAACTCGCCCCAGCTCTAGGGGTATAGGACACGGACGCTCCCTGACGCCCGGCGCGGGCGGGGTAGCGTTCGACACAGGGAAGTGACGCGGCCGGGCCGCTCCCGGTGGAGCGGCCCGGCCCCGGTTAGGCCGCCACCGTCGCCGGCGCCACGCCGCTGGGTGT
>DATAYP010000016.1:0-25177 GCA_036272475.1 Solirubrobacteraceae bacterium
TGCGTTGCTGCCGAGCAACAGCGTGCCTCCCTCGGTCACGGGCCTCCTCCAGGACGGCCAGCTGTTGAGCGCCGTCGCCGGGACGTGGTCGGGGACGGCGCCGATCTCCTATGGCTACCAGTGGCAGGTGTGCAACGCCGCGGGCGAATCCTGCAAAGACCTCGCGAAAGCCACCGAAGCGACCCTGAAACTCGATCCGACACTCGTCGGCTCGACGCTGAGGATGGTCGTCACCGCGACGAACTCGGCCGGCTCGGTTTCGGCGGCTTCGGCGGTGACGTCGCTCGTGACGGCGATCCTGCCGGTCAACACGGCCCTGCCGACGATCTCGGGACTGCTGAAACTCGGTTCGCTGCTGAGCGCGACGACGGGCACCTGGACCGGTACGCCGACGATCACCTACAGCTACCAGTGGCAGAGCTGCAGCCTGCTGAAAACGGAATGCAAAAACCTGCTCGGGGCGACGAACCCGACGCTGCTGCTGGAAGGCCTACTCAACCTCACGGTCCGCGTCGTCGTGACCGCCAAAAACGCGGCCGGCTCATCGGCGCCGGCGAGCTCCAGCATCACCAGCATCATCGGTCTGTAGGAGCGCCGCCGGCATCGAGATGTCGCAGTAGCCGCACGCGGTTGGGCTGCAGCGAATATCCGGCGGCCGCCCAGAACGCGAGCGCCGGCGCGTCGTCCTCGGTGACGATCGCCGTGAGGCGCAGGGCGCCGCGGTCTCGAAGTCGGCGCTCCCCCTCTCGCAGCAGTGCGGTCGCGATCCCCTCGCGCCGGCGGTCGGGCTCGACGGCGAGGCGGTAGAAGCTTCCCCGCCATCCGTCCCAGGCGGCGATCAGCGATCCGATCAGCGCTTCGCGCGACTCTGCGAGCAGCAGCGCATGCGGGTCGTCGTCGAGCAGCGACGCGATTCCCTCGGGAGTGTCGCTGATGCCGGACGGGACGCCGGCGGCGGCCCACAGCTCCAGCACCCCGTCCGCGTCGGCGGAGCTTGCGCTCCTGATCTTCCAGTCGGGGCTTGCCACTCGCCGGTCCCAGCGTGACGCGTCCGCGTGGCCGCCGTCAGAGCGCGTCCCGTACGGGCACGCGGGGGCGCCTCAGACGTCGAGCTCGACGCTCTCCTCGACCGCGGGCCCCTCGCTGCGCTCCCGCACCGCGCGTGCCAGGCGTCCACCGGCTGCACCGAGCAGCATGCCGAAGATCGCGGTGATGACGGCGAGGAACGGCGGGAAGCTGCCAAGCGAGACCTTCGCGTGGCTGCCGGCGATCGCGTGCGCGATCAGCAGGGAGGTTCCGTAGATCGCTCCTCCGACGAGGCCGCGGTCGGCCCCGCCCCAGCCGTCGCGATGCTCGAAGCCGGCGAGGAAGCCTCCGATCGTGACGACGGCGGCGATCGCCCAGTACGCGCCCGTGGACTCGCCCAGGAGCACGCCGGCCGCGGCGCCGAACAGCGCCGGGATGACGCCTCCGAGCAAGATCTGGACGGGCCGCGGACGGTCCCGGAACAGCACAGGTTTCACTACTGCTCTCCTCTCCCTGGTGCTATGAAGCGTAGCTGGTCGCCGCCCGCCCGCTCGCCGCAGCCGAGCGGGCCTCGGCCGCCGGCGCTCAGCACCGCGAACATCCTCGCCGCGGCCTATCGTGACCCGCTCATGTCCGCTCCCTTCTCCGCGACGCTCGTCCGCGACGAGGCCGTGCTGCGCTTCCCCTATGACGATCGCCTGCGGCTGCTGCTGCGCGCGATCCCCGGACGTCGCTGGGATCCACTGCAGCGCGCGTGGTGCGTCCCCGTCGAGCCCGAGCAGGCCGAGGCGCTCGTGCGGATCTTCGATGAGGTCCCTGCGCCGGACGTCGAGCCGGCGCTCAGCAGAGCGCTCGAGCGCGCGCGCCGGAGGCGCAGCCGCCGCGAGTGCGTCATCGATGTCGCGCGCGCCGACGAGGACTGGTGGTTGAGCTTCGCGACCGACGCCGCGCTCGACGCGGTCGGGGCGCTGCTGGAGCACCCGGGCGCGCGCGAGCTGCCTGCGATCGGACGAGCGCTCGTCCCGCTCGACCGGGCGGCGGTCGCCCTGGTGGAGCGTCTGCGCGCGGACGGCGGCGTCGCGGTGAGCGGCGGCGCACGGCGCGTGCTGCTCGCCGAGACGGAGCAGGTCGAGGACGGCGACCGAGCGAGCCGCGCGAGCGGATCCGTCCATGATCAGGGAGATGAGCATTACGACGTCTCGTTCCGCCGCGACCGCCGCGGCGAGCACTGGATCCTCGTCGCGCCCGAGCGGGCCGCGCTCGCGCGCGTGCTCGCCGGACAGCGAGGCCTGCGCTCGCTCGGCGGCCCCGGCGGGACGCTTGGGCTGGCGGCGGTCGAGCACGACGCCGACCTGCTGCTCGAGGTGCTCGAGCAGCTCGAGGACGTGGCCGTCGACCCCCGCGTCAGCAGCTGGCTGGCGCGCGCCACCACGTGGCGCGGTCACATCGAGGTCGACGGGGCCGCTGAGGAGCCGCTGTTCCTGCTGCTGGGGCCCGTCTCGCGCCTGCCGCGGGCGATCCGCGAGCGAGCGCTCAGCGCGCCGGGAGGCGCGGCCCTGCCGTTGACGTTCGACTCGCTGCGGATGATCGATGGGCAGCTGGACGCCTGGATCAGCCCCGCCGCCAAACGCTGCATCGCCGCGCTCGCCGACGGACGCCCGGCGCCCTCGGCGGTGCTCGAGCTCTCGACGGTCCACGAGGACGCCACCTTCGTGCTCGCGCCCGGTCACGAGCCGCGCCTGCTCGACGAGTTCGCCGCGATCGAGGGCGCTGTGGCTCGTGAGCGTCCACGGCACCGCACCAGCCGCGAGCACGCCCGCCTGCCGGCGATCCGCGCGGATCCCTTCTGCGTGCCCGAGCTCGATCGCTTCCTGGCGAAGGAGGGGGTGTGGATCGACGCGGCGGCGCTGCCCGTGCTTCAGGAGGCGCGTGAGCAGCACGCGCGCGCGGCGGGTCTCGTGTCGCTCTCCGCCGCGACCGATGCGGCCCTGCGGGTTCCGGGCCTGGGCGGTGAGCTGAAGCCCTTCCAGCGAGCCGGGGTCCAGTATCTACTCGAGCAGCGTCGCGCCTTCCTCAGCGACGAGCAGGGGCTCGGCAAGACGATCGAGGCGATCGCCGCACTGGAGGCGGACGCCGCCTACCCGGCGGTCGTCGTCTGCCCCGCGAGCCTCAAGCTGAACTGGCTTCGCGAGCTCGAGCGGTGGCTGCCTGGCAGGCACGTGCAGGCCCTCTCCGGTGGCGGCGGCGGCGCGGCGATCGCCGAGGCTGACGTGACGGTCGTCAACTACGAGATCGTCGCGCCGCGTCTCGAGCGCCTCCGCGTGCTCGGGCCGCGAGCGCTCGTGCTCGACGAGTCGCACTACTGCAAGAACGCGGCGGCGAAGCGCACGCGAGCGGTGCAGCGCCTAGCGGCGGCGATGCCCGACGATGGCCTGATTCTCGCGCTGAGCGGCACTCCCGTGCTGAACCGTCCCGCCGAGCTGATCTCCCAGCTGCGCATCCTCGGCCGGCTCGCAGACTTCGGATCAGGCGTGCGCTTCGGCGAGCGCTTTCGCGGTCCCGACGCCCACCTGCGCCTGCACTGGCACCTGCGGGCGCGGTGCTACGTGCGGCGCCTGAAGGCGGATGTGCTCCCGCAGCTGCCCGCCAAGACGCGCGCGATCGTTCCGGTCGAGCTCGACAACGATCCCGAGTACCGGCTCGCCGAGCGCGACGTCGTCGCGTGGCTGCAGAGCCAGCCGCTCGACCTTCGCGAGCTCGATGCCAGGGTCGCGGCGGCGCTGCGCGCCGAGCGACTCGTGCGTCTCAACGCGCTGAAGCTGCTCGCCGCACGCGGCAAGCTGCACGCCGCGCTGGGCTGGATCCACGACTTCTGCAGCTCCGGCGAGCGGCTCGTCGTCTTCGCCCACCACCAAGAGATCCAGCGCGCCGTAGTGGAGCGCTTCCCCGGCGCGCTCCACATCCTGGGTACCGACACGCCGGTCGCGAGGGACGCCGCGCTGCGGGCCTTCCAGGCGCCGGACGGCGAGGGCAACCAGCTGATCGTCTGCTCCACCGAGGTTGCCGGCCACGGCCTCACGCTGACGCGGGCCTCGAACGTCGTGTTCCTCGAGCTCGAGTGGACGCCGGCCAAGCACGACCAGGCCGAGGACCGCTGCCATCGCATCGGCCAGGAGGACGCGGTGACCGCGTCCTACCTGCTCGCCGCCGGCACGATCGACGAGACGATCTCGGCGCTGCTCGAGCGCAAGCGCG
This sequence comes from Solirubrobacteraceae bacterium, assembly GCA_036272475.1. Lineage (GTDB taxonomy): Bacteria > Actinomycetota > Thermoleophilia > Solirubrobacterales > Solirubrobacteraceae > Palsa-744. Next base: position 4,282 of record DATAYP010000016.1, read on the forward strand.
CCGTGATCGGAGCGGTCACCGACGGGCGCGAGGAGGACGAGGAGGGAGTGCTCGACGCGCTCGTCCGAGAGCTGCGCGGCGAGCCCTACCGTCGCTTGCGCGCCGTCGCGTGAGCGTCTGCCCGTCCTGACGCTCCTCTCGGCTGTCCGAACCGCAGCAGCGTCGCGTCCAGACCTACGGCAGGACCCCGAGCGCGTTCATCAGTTCGCCGTACGTTTCGACGGCTTCGGATTCGAAGTCCGTGAGCTTGCTTTCGAGCTGTTCGCTGCGGCTCAGCAGCGGCCGCTCATCCGAGCTCTCGTAGCGCGCGAGTGCCGAGGGAAGGTTTCCGATCGCCACCCAAGCCGGTTCGAAGCGCGCGTCGAAGCTGACCGTGTGTGGCGAGAGCGTCCGGTAGCCGCTCGCGACCCACGCTTTGATGTCGCCGCACAGGTCCGGATGCGCGAGCGTCGCGATCGTCTTGACGTTGGCGGCGTAGGCGTGGACGGTGCGAGTCAGCCCGCCGTTGCTCCACCGCAGGTGTTCGACGGCGCGCACGTACGCCGTGGCGGCCGGGACGTTCGTCTGGACCGCCGCGGTGACCATCGCGCCGATGATCTCGTAGCTCAGCTGGGTCGACTGGGGGTTCTGCGGGGAGCCCGCCGCCGCCCCGGGGCATTCGGCCCGTGCTCGTCGAAACACGTCCCTGTAGGCCACGCGGGCGCGCCCGAGGACCGAGCTGGCGCTGTGCACGAGCGCGTAGTTGGCTTTCACGTAGGCGCGCGTCGCCGTCACGTCGGTCTGGGCGCCGAGCGCCGGCGCCGGTCCGACCGCCAGGGCGAGCACGCAGGCGATGAGAACCGCTCGGGCAGCCACCAGCAGAGCCTATGCGATCACTTCGCCGCTCGGCGCCGGTTCGAGCTCGCCCCGGTGCACCCGCGAGGGCGGCGGGCATCCCCCCGATACTCTCTCCTGTGACGTCGTGCCCCGACATCGCGGTTACATCGTCCTGCTGATCGCGGCCGTCGCGTGGGTGACGGTTGCGATCATCCTCGGAACCGGAAGCCCCTCGGGGGCACGAACCCAGATCCCGCCGAGCGGACCGTCGCCGGCGTGCCTGCCGACGACACTCGAACACAGCGCGTCGATCGCCGGCGTGGACGTCTCGCCCGCCCCCGGCACCGGCACCGCGAACCCCGGCACGCAGATCAGCTTACGCGGCATCCCGGTGACCCAGATCCGCAGCGTGACCGTCACGGGCTCGCGCAGCGGTTCACACAGCGGCCACGTATACGGCTACTTCCAGGGCGACGGTGGCAGCTTCGTGCCCGACAAGCCATTCCGCGCCGGAGAGCACGTCAGCGTCAGCGCGCTCCTCGGTCCGCCGGGCGCCGAACGCAGGGGCTCGTTCAGCTTCGCCGTCGCCGAGCCCTATCCGACCGACGGGCTCCCGGGATTTCCGAACCCGCCCGCGCCGGCCTCCTCGGTTCAGAGCTTCGTCTCGGCCCCCACGCTGAAGCCGCCGGTCCTCGACGTCACGCTCCCCGATCGCGATCCGCTCGCCGGCGATCTGCTGATGACGGTCGGCCCCGGCCCGGGCCAGGCCGGAGCCGCCATCTACAGCCCGCAGGGTCGGCTCGTGTGGTTCGAGCCCCTGCCGAAAGGCGTCAACGCGCTCAACCTCAGCGTCCAGAGCTACGCAGGACGGCCCAGCCTCACCTGGTGGCAGGGTAGCGTCCTGACTCCAGGCTTCGGCAGGGGCCGGGACATCGTGATGGACGCCGACTACCAGACGGTCGCGAGCGTCGGCGCCGGAAACGGCTATCAAGCGGACCTGCACGACTTCCAGATCGCGACCGACGACGTCGCCTACGTGACCGTCTACAACCTCATGCGCTGCGATCTGTCCGCTGTGGGCGGAGCGCGCAACGGCACGCTGATCGACACGGCCGTGCAGGAGGTGGACATGAAGACCGGTCTCGTCCGCTGGGAGTGGCACAGCACCGACCACGTCGCCACGACCGATTCGCACGCACCGGTTCCCGCGAACGCGACGCCGTGGGACGCGTTCCATCTGAACTCGATCGACCGCGAGCCCAACGGCGATCTGCTGATCTCTGCCCGCAGCACATGGACGACCTACCTGCTGGAACATGGTTCGGGGAGGGTCCTGTGGCGCCTCGGGGGAACCAGGAGCAGCTTCGCGATGGGCGCCGGAGCCGAAACCGCCTGGCAGCATGACGCGCGTCTCCAGCCCGACGGCACGATCACGCTGTTCGACGACGGCTCGAGCCCGCGTGTGCACTTCCAGTCGCGCGGCGTCCGCGTGAGGGTCGACTCGTCGCACCACGCGGCCACGCTCACGCGCGCCTACCCCCACCCGCAGAACCCGCTCGTTTCGGACAGCCAGGGCAACATGCAGACGCTGCCCGACGGCAACCTCGTGATCGGTTGGGGCTCGTTGCCGAGCGTGACCGAGCTCGGCCCGGAGGGGCAGCCGCTGCTCGACGCGCATCTGCCACCCGGCTACTCCTCATATCGTGCGTTCCGCTTCCCCTGGGACGGCCATCCGATCGCGCCGCCACAGGCGAGCGCGCGGCTGCTCGCGAGCCACACCTCGACGGCCGTCTTCGCGAGCTGGAACGGCGCGACGAACGTGCAGTCCTGGCGCGTGCTCGCAGGAGCGTCATCGGCCGCGCTCACGCCGCGCGCGACGATGCCCGCCAGCGACTTCGAGAGCTCGCTGACGCTGCCGGACCCCTACCCGTACGTCGCCGTCCAGGCGCTGGGCGCGCAGGGACAGCTGCTCGGCACCTCGTCGCCCGTCAAAGTGGAAGGCGCGTGAGCGCGACGGCGGCGAGCGGCGCCGCGGGCAGGCCCCTGGCTGCGGTCAGCTGGGGCGAGCCCTCCGCCGGCCGCCGTCGTGCGCTGCTGCTCGCGGCCTGCTGCCTCGCGCAGTTCATGGTGATTCTCGACATCGCGATCGTGAACGTCGCGCTGCCGTCGATCCAGGCGAGCCTCGGCTTCTCCGCGCCGGACCTCCAGTGGGTGGTCAACGCCTACACGATCACCTTCGCGGGGTTCCTGATGCTGAGCGGGCGCGCCGCAGACCTGTTCGGGCATCGCCGGACCTTCATCTCCGGGCTGCTGCTGTTCTCGCTCGCGTCGCTGCTGGGCGGCACCGCGGCCAGCGGAGCGGTGCTCGTCGGAGCCCGTGCGCTGCAGGGCCTCGGCGGGGCGATCATGGCGGCGGCGTCGCTGACGATCATCACGAGCTCGTTCGCGGCCGGCCCCGAACGGAGCCGCGCGATCGCGCTGTGGGGCGCGATGAACGGCGCGGGCGGCGCGACCGGCACGCTGCTCGGCGGCATCATCACGCAGGAGCTCAGCTGGCGCTGGATCCTGCTGATCAACCTTCCGATCGGGATCGCCGTGGCGCTCATCGCACGCGCGGTCGTCTCCGACCGTCGCGACGCCCGTGCGGTCGCGGGCTTCGACCTCGCCGGCGCCCTGTCGCTGACCGGCGGCCTGCTGGCGCTCGTCTACGGGATCGTCACGGCCGGCTCGGACGGCTGGGGGTCGGTGCAGGCGCTCGTCCCGATCGCGCTCGGCGTCGCGCTGCTCGCCGCCTTCGCGCTCATCGAGTCCCGATACGCGGAGAGCCCGCTGGTGCCCCTGAAGGTGTTCTCCAACCGGCTGCTGCGCGTATCGAACATCACCGTCGTGCTGCTCAGCGCGGCGCTGTTCCCGATGTGGTACTTCGCCTCGCTGTACCTCCAGCTCGTGCTGCACATGCGGCCGCTCGACGCGGGGCTCGCGTTCCTGCCGATGTCGCTCACGATCTTCGCGTGCGCGATGTACGCCGGGCAACTGGCCGTGCGCTTCGGTCCGGGACCGGTGCTCGGCTGCGGTCTGAGCCTCATGGCGGCCGGCCTCGCGCTCTTCGGGCGCGTCTCGGTCGGCGGAAGCTACGTCTCCGACTTCCTGCTCCCGGGGCTCCTCGTCTCGACGGGGATCGGTCTCTCGATCGTGCCGTCCACGATCGCCGCGACCGCGAGCGCCGCGCCCGGCGAGGCGGGCCTCGCGTCGGGGCTCGTGAACACCTCGCGCCAGATGGGCGGAGCGCTCGGGCTCGCTGTCCTGACCTCGCTGGCGGTCCTCTACACCCACCACCTCACGACCGCCGACTACCGAGCGCCGATCCTCGCGCTGAACGACGGCTTCCGACTCGCGTTCCTGCTCGCGGCAGGCCTCGCCGCGGCCGGCGCGGTCGTCGCCTTCAGGTTCATACCGAGGCGAGTCTCGCCCACCGCGGGGGTTCCCGGTGCGGCGCCCGCTGCGGCCGGGCAGACCGCGGGAGCGCCCGCCGTGCTGAGGCCACTGCCCGGTGCGAGCAAGCGCGACGAGGGGCCAGGCGAGGCCGGCGCCGGGGTGCACCTCGTCGAGGCGCGCGATGACTCCTCCTCGAGAGGCCCGTCGCAGGGTGCCGGAGCTCCGGGTTCGCGCAGTCGTTTTCCGACAGCTCGCGAGCGGGCGCGAACGCCGGCGGCTCGCCCGCAGGCGCACACGTCTTCGACATCCGGGCGAGACCCCGCGGGGAGACCGGTGGGGCGCGTCGTGCTGTCCGCCGCGGACGGCCGCGTCTGGGCTCTCGCGCCCGGCTCGCTCACCGTCCCCATGAGCACGGGCGAGAGCGGCCGGGCGTCCTAGCCGGTGGCCGTTTCCCGCCGGGCCGCCGTCCGAGCCCTTGTGCTCGTCCTGGCGGCCGCATCCGTCTCGGGCTGCGCCGGCAAGAGCGCGTACCACCCGGGCTCGAGCGTCCCCGAAGCCGATGTCCTCGCCGCAGCGGCCGACGTGGCGACCGTCTCACCTCTGCCCGGCACCGTGGACGCGTCGCCGCAGACGCAGATCAGCTTCCTCGGGCGGCGTGGCACGCGGGTCTCGACGGTGCGCGTGGTGGGCTCGCTCAGCGGCGTGCACGACGGCGTTCTGCGCGCCTACTCGACTCGGACCGGTGCGAGCTTCGTGCCGTATGAGCCGTTCCGCGCAGGCGAGCGCGTGTCGGTCACCGCACGCGTCGGCGCCCGCACGACGAGGCCCGCGGCGACGAGCTTCGAGATCGCGGACCCAGCCGCCGTCACCGAGGCCGAGTTCCCCCACGAAGCCGGCGATCCGCAGGCCGTCCAGCACTACAGCTCGGCGCCCGCGCTGAGCCCGACGCGGGTCACGGTCAAGACCCGCGCGCAGCGAGGAGCATCGCCGGGCGACTTCTTCCTTTCCCCCTACCAGGGCGAAGGCTCGCCCGGTCCGATGATCGTCGACCGGGGCGGAGCGCTCGTGTGGTTCCACCCGCTCCCGGCGGGACAGGAGGCGACGAACTTCGGGGTCCAGAACTATCGCGGACGGCCGGCGCTCGTCTGGTGGCAGGGGCGGATCATCGAAGCCGGCTTCGGCCAGGGTCAAGACGTCATCTACGACAGCTCCTACCGGCAGATCGCCACGGTGCGAGCCGGGAACGGCTATGCGGCGGACCTCCATGTCGTTTGGCTGGAGCCGCAGGGGACAGCGTGGATCGACGCGTTCGCGCCGGTGCAGGAGGACCTCAGGTCCGTCGGCGGCGCCAGCCACGCGATCGTCACCGACTCGATCGTGCAGGAGGTCGACATCGCGACCGGTCTCGTCATGTGGGAGTGGCACGCGCTCGGACACCTGCCGCTCGCCGAATCGCAGTCTGCGCTCGCTACGCACGGCTATCCGTGGGACTACGCGCACGTCAACTCGGTCGATCAGGGCCCCGACGGGGACATCCTGATCTCGGCTCGCGGCACCTGGGCGCTGTACGACGTCGACATCCACAGCGGAGCCGTGCGCTGGCGCCTGGGCGGCAGTCGCAGCAGCTTCAAGCTCGGTCCGGGCGCCACCTTCTACTGGCAGCACGACGCGCGCTTCCAGGGGCATGACCGCATATCGCTGTTCGACAACGGCTCGGAACCGCCGAAGGAGAAGCAGTCGCGAGGTGTCGTGCTGTCGCTGTCGAGCAAGACCCGCTCGGCCTCACTCGCGAGCCAGCTCGTGAACCCGTCCCGGACGCTGCTGTCCAACAGCCAGGGATCGATGGCCGGACTCGAGGGCGGCAACTGGCTGCTCGGCTACGGCCGCCTCCCGGACTTCACGGAGTTCGGCCCGGACGGGCGCGTGCTGTTCGACGCGACGCTCGGCCGCGGCGTGCAGGACTTCAGCGTCAGCCTCTCGCGCTGGCAGGGACGTCCGGGGACCCAGCCGTCGGTGTCCGTCAGGCGGCTGCCGCGCGAGCGGGTGCAGGTGCACGTGAGCTGGAACGGGGCCACAGAGGTGAGCACCTGGCGCGTCCTCTCCGGTCGCGTGCCGCAGCGCCTCGCCGCCGTGGCGACGGTGCCGCGCTCGGGATTCGAGACCGTGATCCTCGCCCGCGCGAGCGAGCCTTATCTGGCCGTGCAGGCGCTCGACCGCTCAGGCGCGGTCATCGGCGCCTCGGCGGCCGTTCGCCCCTGACCCCGCCGGGGCTCGAGTCGCGGACGCCCGCCTCGGGCCAGTCCAGCCGCCCAGCTGGTCCTTCGGCCCTGTGCCGGCGCATCGCGGCGGCTCCGCGCTCGGCGCGCGCGGCGGTCGCGTGGTAATCGGCGATGCCCTCCTGCTGTGGCACGTTCAGATGCTGGGGCAGCGGGGCCCGGAGCTCTTCGGCGACGGCGCGCTCGAGCTGCGCACGCAACGAGTCCTCCAGCCGGCTGCGCCCCGCCTCGTTGGCGAGCTCGAGTCGTCCGTCCTGCGTCCGGTAGTCGTAGAGCTCCGCTTCCGCCCCCTGGTAGAGCGGGTCGATCACCCCAGGTGCCCAGTGCGAGTAGGTCGCGTACTTGGCCGACGGTGTGCGCAGGCCGACGACGTGCAGCGGCGCGCCCGCGTCATACGGTTCGAGCGCGAACTCCGTGACGATCTCGTCGGTCGCGTGGAGCACGTACGGCCGGCCGGGCGCAGAGGGATCGGCAAGCACGCTCGCGAGATCGTGACGCGCGGCGAGCTGCGCGTAGTGCGCGTCGCGCCTCCAGGCGCTCGAGCCGGTGGCGATCGTCAGCAGAAGCGGCGCGATGTCCACGCTGGAGCTCAGCTGGGTGCGCGGGATCTCGGGAGCACTCGTCAAGACGCCGCGCGGATCGCTCACCATCAGCGGCACGCGGATCGCCTCCTCGTAGACGCCCGCGCCCTTGCCGCGCAGGCCATGGGAGGCGCCGTACTCGCCGTGGTCGGAGGTGAAGACCACGACCGTATTGGCGGCCACCCTCGGGTGGCTCGCGAGCATGCGCAGCACATTCCCGATGTGGCGGTCGACCTCGTGCTGGAGCTTGATGTAGAGGTCGAGGAACTGCAGCCACGTGTTCGTGGCGTCAGGCCCCGAGAACGGCACCGGGCCGAAGGAGGTAGCGGCGGTGTCCTGCAGCGTGCGCTGCAGGCGCGGCTTGTCGCGCTCGATCAGCTGTTCCGGCGTCTCGAAGTTCGGCGGCAGCCGGCGCGCGACGCTCGCGGCGCTCGCCTCGGCCGGTACTCGGCCGCTCCACACGTACCACCAGGCGATGTCGTGTGGGTTGACGAACGAGACGGTCGCACACCACGGCTCGGCGCCGCCCTCCTGCGCGAACCACTCGGCGAACCTGCCGGCGATGTGGGGGTCGCGGTGCCAGCCCTGGCCCGGGGCACCGTCGGGCGAGGGATAGACGCCGCCGGCGAAGCCGTAGCGCTCGAGCGCGCTTTCGCCGCTGCTCTTGGTCCACCGGTTGTCGTGCCGCGTGAGGTGCCACTTGCCGAACCAGCGCGTGTGGTAGCCGTGCTCCCGGAGCATCGTGCCCCACGTCGGGAACCCCGGGTCGAGGGTGCTGCCGCCCGTGATCATGCAGCCCGTCTGGTGGGTGTAGAGGCCGGTGAGCAGCGTCGAGCGCGCGGGGGTGCAGTCGTTGGACGCCGTGTAGTGCCTCTCGAAGGACACCGACCGGCGGTTCAGCTCGGCAAGGTTGGGTGGCAGGCCGACGCCTCCCGGCCCGTCGGCGATCCACTGCGGAAAGCGCAGCTGGTCGACGACGATCACGAGGATGTTAGGCGCGCGGGAGGGCGATGGTGGCGGGGGGACACGCCTCGCGGGGCTCGGCTGTGACTGCGAGTCGGTCGCGGCCTCCGCGAGCTCGCCGATCGCGGTGCCCGCGGCCAGCAGACCGCCCGCCACCAGCCCGCGTCGCAGGAACGTGCGTCTGTCGACGTTCATATCCTTGTCTCGATCGATGCCCGCCATGCGCGCCCTCATCATCCTAGGGCCGGCGGCGACGCTCGCGCTGAGCGCGCCCGCGGGTGCTGCCGCGCGCCGCGTGGCGCCGACGTGCACGCCGGTCACGATCAACAACTCTGCTGTGCTGGCCGGCCGGGTGAGCATCTCGCCGCTTCCGGGGAGCCGCGATGCCTCGCCGCAGACACAGATCAGCTTTCTCGGGGTGCGGCCCCGCCGGCTGAGCGCGATCGACGTGCGCGGCGACCGTTCGGGCTTCCACGCAGGTCGCCTGCGGGCGTACTCCGACGGCGACGGCGCGAGCTTCGTTCCGGCGCGGCGCTTCGCCGAGGGTGAGCGCGTGACGGTGCGTGCACGCCTGCTCGTCGGCCGCGCTCACAAGCCGCTCTTGGACCAGTTCGCGGTGGCGGCACAGGATGCCATCAGCTTCGCGCCCGAGGCGATCCACGGCGGCAGTCGCTCCGATGTGCAGAGCTTCGCCTCACGCCCCGACCTGACGCCGCCGGCGGTGAGCGTGAGCACGAGCTCGCCGGCGGCGGCGCCCGGCGACGTGTTCCTCGCCCCCTACACCGGTCCCGGTCAGGCGGGGCCGATGATCCTCGACCCGGCAGGCGGCCTGGTCTGGTTCAAGCCGGTGCGCGCGCCTTACTCGGCGGCGAACCTCCGCGTCCAGGAATACGGGCAGCGGACCGTGCTGACCTGGTGGCAGGGGGTCGCGTCGGTGCATGGCTTCGGGCGCGGCGAGGACGTGATCGATGACGACACCTACACCGAGATCGCACGCGTACGGGCGGGGAACGGCTATCAGGCGGACCTCCACGAGTTCGAGCTGACCCCGCGAGGGACGGCTCTCATCACCGTCTACAACCCGATCCTTTGCAACCTCTCCTCGGTCGGTGGGCCGGCATACGGCGCCGTCACCGACGCGATGATCCAGGAGATCGATGTCGGTAGCGGTCTCGTCGAGCGCGAGTGGACGAGCATCGATCACGTGCCCATGAGCGACTCCTACGAAACGACTTCGCGCTCGCGACTCGACTGGCCGTTCGACTTCTTCCACCTGAACTCGATCGAGTTCGAGCACGACGGCAGCCTGCTCGCCTCGGCCCGCAACACGCGCAGCCTGTACGACATCGACGGGCGCAGCGGTCAGATCGCGTGGCGCATCGGCGGCAAGCACAGCAGCTTCGCGATGGGGCCGGGAACGGGAATCGCCTACCAGCACGATCCGCGAGAGCTGCCCGACGGCACGATCAGCGTGTTCGACAACGGCGCCTCGCCGGCCGTCCACAGCCAGTCGCGGGGCGTCGTCCTCAGCCTGGATCTCAGCCGGAAATCGGTGACGCGCGTGAGCCAGATCGTGCACACGCCGCCGCTGCTCGCCGAAAGCCAGGGCAACATGCAGGCGCTGCCGAACGGCGACTGGTTCGTCGGTTGGGGGCAGGTGCCTGAGTTCTCCGAGTTCGATGCGGGAGGAGGCCTACTGTTCGATGCGGTCCTGCCGCGCGGCACCCAGTCCTACCGCAGCTTCCGCTTTCCGTGGACCGGCGCACCAGCCCACGGTCCATCGCTGTCCTTCAGGCCGCTCGCGGGTGGCGGCGGCGGGCTCTACGCGAGCTGGAACGGCTCGACGCTGGTCGACTCGTGGGTGGCGCTCTCCGGGCCGAGTGCCACCGCCCTGATTCCCGTCGCACAGGTGCCGCGCAGCGGCTTCGAGACGGCGATCGCGCTTCCGGCCGCGACCGTCGGCCCGTATGTCGCGGTCGAGGCGGTCGATTCCGCTGGCCGTGCGCTGGGCGTCTCGGCGACGGTGGCGGCGCGCGGGCTCGCGGCGCGCGGATGAGCGCCAGCTCGAGCGTCGCCTGGTCCGCCTCGTCGCCCTCCTCGGCGAGGCGGCGGAAACGGCGCGACGCGAGAACGGCACCCACCGGGGATCAGTAGGGACTGGTGCTGCCGCCACCTGAGTACGACACGATGACCAGGACGACGACGGCCGCTAGGACGATTGCGACTGCAGCGCCGAGCAGCATACGGTGGTTGTGAATCAGGTTGCGCATAGTTGGACCTCCGGCCTCAGTCAGGGGGTGTCTCTCACGAGATGCTTGAGGGCAGCCGATCCTTCCCGCCGCGCGGCACGAAGGCCTCTCGGTCCTGTTTGGCGGGCAACGCCGTAGCAACTCATCGAACCGACACACGTCTAGGTCCGCCAGTCCAAATCGTGGGCGCAACCTCCGGGAGCGGCTCGAGTACCACGAGCGCCGCCAAGGTGATTCCGTTTCACCGGGGTCAACCGACACCCTCGAAGGTGTTCGGCCAGGTACCGCACGGATGGAGTGCTGGATCAGGGACGCTGGTCACGGGGACCGCCGCCGGCAAGGCCACCGCCGCGGCGCTCGCCGCGTACACAGGCGGAGAGTGACCTCTTGCCTGCGCGCTAGCTCGCCCCGTGGGGCACCGTGCGCTGGCTGCCGCTCAAGCCGGACAGAGCCCGGCAACCACGTTGTGCCCCTACCGCGTGGCGCGAGCGTCAAGCATCTTCTGGAGCGCCTTCGCGTTGCGCACCGCAAAGCCCTCCCAGTCGTTGTTGAAGTAGACGTACACCTCGCCGTCGGCTCGCCAGCGGTGGATGCGCTGCGCCCACGTCTCGAGCTCGCGCGCGGAGTAGTTGCCGCGCCGCCCTCTGCTCCCGTAGTGCATCCGCACGTAGCGCCACGGGGTCGTCGCCTCGTAGCCCTCCGAAAGGTGTCCGGGACGGTCGCCGATCACGAGCGCTACCCGATGCTCGCGCAGCAGCGCATACACGTCCGGGACGAACCAGCTCGAGTGGCGCAGCTCGACGGCGTGGTTCCCGGGCGGAAGCTCCCCGAGCGCGGAGGCGAGGCGCTCGTCGTCGCGGTGAAAGCTCTCCGGCAGCTGCCACAGGACGGGCCCGAGGCGGCCGGCCTGCACGAGCGGCTCGAGGCGCTCGTAGAGCCTCGCGACGCCGTCGCCGATCTCGCGCAGGCGCTTGACGTGCGTCAGGTAGCGGCTGGCCTTGACGGCGAACAGGAAGCCCTGCGGCGTCTGCGTCACCCAGCGCGCGACCGCATCGCGACCGATCAGCCGGTAGAAGGTCGTGTTGACCTCGACGGTGTCGAGCACGGTCGCGTAGTGCTCGAGCCAACGGCTCGCGGGCATCCCGGGCGGATAGAAGCCGCCGCGCCAGGACTTGTAGTTCCACCCGGAGCAGCCCACGCGCGCCGGGTGCAATGCGCGCCCACTCATGGCCAGGCCACTGCCTACCCGGTGGCGTGCGAGGGAAACGCCTCCGCGGCGAGCGATCCGCGGCGGGTTGGGGAACGATCGGCGGTCCTCGGCGTCTTTGCCGTTGAATGCGGCATCGACAGACATCCGACGCCTTGCAGGAGTCCGGCGCGGCAGAGCAGACGGCTTCCCCGAACCGCGACCTCGTGCGCTCGATCTGCGCGCTCTGGGCGCGTGGAGACTTCGGCTCTGTCGAGTGGGCCCACCCCGATATCGAGTATGTGCTCGCGGATGGCCCGACCCCGGGACGTTGGACGGGGCTGAGTGCCATGAGGGAGGTTTTCCGCGGCGTGCTGAGCGCCTACGCCGAGTACATCGTGGCTGCAGAGGAGCTCCACGAACTCGACCAGGAGCGGGTACTGGTGCTTCACCGCTACAGCGGGCGCGGCAAGACGAGCGGCCTCGAGATCGGGCGGATCGGAGCCAGGGGCGCGGAGGTGTTCCACATCAGAGAGGGCACGGTCACGAGGCTCGTCCTCTACTGGCAGTGCGACCGCGCGCTCGCCGACCTCGGCCTCGCTCGGGAGGCCGAGGCTGTTGCATGCCGAAGCGGAAGGGCCGGGATTCGAACCCGGGAGACCGCTCACGCGGCCTAACGGTTTTCAAGACCGCCGCATTCAACCGCTCTGCCACCCTTCCGAGCCGTTCAGATCCTACGCGCTCGCACGGCCGCTCCGGACAGGCTCTAAACTGGCCTTCCGTTCGCTCCGGGAGAGGTGGCCGAGCGGCTGAAGGCACTCGCCTGCTAAGCGAGTATGGGGTGAAAACTCCATCGCGGGTTCGAATCCCGCCCTCTCCGTATCGCTCGAGCTCCCCCGCCGTCCGTGGCTGCCTCGAAGCCGGGCCCGCCGGGCGCTCGGGCCGTTCGAGCCAAGCTCCGGACTCGAACGCCGCGAACGCTCGCTAAGCCTCGGCGTCGCGTGGTGGCTCATGAGTCACGACGGCGATCGTCGCGGTCTGTCGCACGCGAAATCCAAGCTGCTCGTAGAGCCTGATCGCCGTCGTGTTGGTGCTGAGGACGTGCAGGAAGGCGCGTTCGGAGCGGAGCTGGATGCCGGCGATCAGAGCCCTCACGAGCTGCGAGGCAAGCCCACGACCGCGATGCTCCGCGCTGGTACAGACCGCGCTGATCTCCGTCCAACCGTCCAGCCGAAAGCGCTCGCCGGCCATCGCGACGAGCACTCCGTTGCGGCGGATACCGAGGTAATCGCCGAGCTCGATGGTCCGGCTCAGAAACGGTCCGGGCTCCGTCTGGGCCACGAGCTCGAGCATCTCGGGCACATCGCCGGCGCCCAGCGGGATCGCCTGCGGGCAGCCGGCGCCGCTGGCCCGCTCTTCGATCATCTGCACCAGATCGAACGTATCGAGCACCCGCCACGGGTCGGGCGGCTCCTCGGCGCCGTTGCGGACGGCGCCGTAGCCGCCCGGCGCGAGGAGGCCGGCGGCGTCATGCCAGTCCTCCGCCGACGGCGGCGAAGGCAGGCCGAAGAACGGTGCGACGTCAGGCGGATACCGGCGCGCCCGCCCGCGCGCCTGCGCAAACCGAGCGTGCGGCCCGCACAGCGCCGCGTAAACCGGGTTGTCGAGCTGCGCTTCGTCGCTCGCGAGCATCCCGCATGAAATACCACGCCCGATGCCCGCGCGGAGGACCGGCCTCCGTGCGGGGCGGCCGAGCCGTGGCGCCGGCGACGACGTATTAGAACATCTGCGCTAATATCTCGTGGGTGCCGAGACCCGCGATCCATCGACCCGACGACGTGCTCGACGCAGCACGCGCGCTCGTGCTCGAGGCCGGGCCGCGCGGCGTCGGGATCCGCGCGATAGGGGAGCGCAGCGGTGTCCCGAGCGGCTCGCTCTACCACCGCTTCGGCTCGCGCGAGGAGCTCTTGGCGCGGGCCTGGCTGCGCGCCGTCGAGCGCTTCCAGGCCGGCTACCTGCGAGCCCTCGACGCCGACGATCCGTTCGCCGCCGCGCTCGCGGCAGCCGCGTGGTCGATCGAGTTCGCGCTGGCCAACCCCGAGGACACGCGCCTGCTCTTGGAGCACAGCCGCCTGGCGCTGATGGAGGGCGCCGCCCGCCGGCCGATCGCCGAAGAGCTCGCCCGGGTCAACGACCCCATCATGGCGGCTGTGCGCAGGCTCGCGACCGAGCTCTACGGCTCAGCGGAGGGCGAGCCGCTCGAGCGCGTCCTCCATGCGGTCGTCGACCTCCCGCTCGCCGTCCTGCGCCGGCACCTGCAGGCGGGCAGCTTGAGCCGCGCCACCGTCACCAGCCTCCAATCGGCGGTGTCCGCTCTGCTGGACTCCGTCCCCCCCGAGCGCGTGGCCGGGGGGCGCTCGTGAACTACTACGCGGTCGCCGAGATCGATGTGACGGAGCCGGCCTGGATCCGGGAGTACGTCGCGGGCGAGGACTCAAACGGCGTGCGCATCGACAGCCGGGGCCCGCGATGAGGCTTGCCAACGCCGAGCACGAATCCCACCGCTGGCGGATCGCGGAGATCGCTCCCGACTTCCGGCTCGAGGACGCCTGGGCGCTGCCGGCCGAAGGGGGAGCCGGTGACTTCCAGAGGCTGCTCGAGGTCGTGGGCTCGCTCGATATGGCAGCCGAAGCTCCCGCGGTCGTGCGCCTGCTGTTCGCCATCCGTCTCGGCGTCGGCCGCCTGCTCGGCTGGGACGGCGCCGGCGATCATCGGGCGGTCCCCGACGGGACCGAGACGACGCTGCGCGAACGGCTGCCGGCGGACCTGCGCGAGAGCAGGGCCACGCCGCTGCTTCGCGCCCGGGGCTTCGCGCCGCTCTACCAGACCGGCGATGAGTGGGCGGCGGAGCTCTCGAACCGCACCGTCCATGGCGCGCTGCAGCTCGTGTGGATCGATCGCGGAGGCGGGCGCTACCAGGGACAGATGGGCGTCTACGTCAAGCCCCGCGGGCGCCTGGGGGAGCTGTACATGGCCGCCATCGCACCGTTTCGCCACCGCATCGTCTACCCGGCGCTGATGGGCCAGATCGAACGCGCCTGGCAACAGCGGGTGCCGCCGCACTGAGAGGGCGCGCGCGGGCGGCCGTTCAGCTCGCCGCGCGGCGCAGGCGCGCCTCGAGCTCTGCAGCCGTCGCGACACCCCTGCTCTCGAGCAGCCGGTCGGCGCGCTGTCGCGCTCGCTCACCGACGAGACGGCCGACCGCCATGCGCCGCGCCGCCACGGTGTCGTAGACGCGGTCCGTCAGAGGGGAGAGGCGGCGCGCGAGGCGGCCCAGGATCGCTGTTGCCTCGAGCGCCTCGAGCACCTCGGTGGCTGCGGCTCCGCCCGAGCGGCGGCGACCGTCCGCCCCGACCGCATGCGCCGAGGCGAGACGCTCGTCGGGGGACAGGTCGCCGAGCAGCTCTGCGCCGAGCGGCGACTGGATCGCGGCGGCCACGAGCCGATCGCGGCGATCGCGGCGCAGCGCCCAAGCGGCCGCCCAGCGGCAGAAGCCGCAGTCCGCGTCGTACAGGACGATCAGCGCTTCGCGTCGCGGCGGAGCCTGGTCGGCCACGCGGTGACTCTAGGCACTCATGCCGGCTGCCTTGCCGGCTCGCCGCCGCCGGGTGCGACAGCCGTCTCGGGACGGTCGATCGCGAGGTGCGGCAGGCGCCGGCCGAGCCACGATGGCAGCTCCCACGTTCGCCGTCCGAGCAGCTCGAGCACCGACGGAAGTAGCAGGATGCGGACCACGAACGCGTCGAGGAAGACGGCGCTCGCGAGGCTCAGCCCGAACAGCTTCAGCACGCGCTGGTCGCCCAGCGCGAACGACACGAACACGCAGATCATGATCGTCGCGGCCCCCGTGATCACCCGGCCGGTCGACGCCAGGCCGCGGGTCACGGCCTCCGACGCGTCGTGCCTGCGCGTCCACTCCTCGTGGATGCGCGAGACGAGGAACACCTCGTAGTCCATCGACAGCCCGAAGACGATCGCGAACAGCATCACCGGGATGAACGCCTCGATCGGGCCGCCCTTGACGTTGAAGAAGCTGCCCGCCCATCCCCACTGGAAGATCGCGACGACCACGCCGAGCGCCGCGCCGATCGACAGCAGGTTCATGAACGCCGCCTGCAGCGGGATCACGAGCGATCGGAAGACGATCAGCAGCAGCAGTGCCGAGAGCGCGACGACGATCCCGATGAACAGCGGCAGCTTGCTCGACAGGACCCTCGTGAAGTCGATCGTCGTCGCCTGCTGGCCGCCGACGAGCAGCTGCGCACCGGTGCTCTGCGCGACCGGCGGCAGCGTCTGCTTGCGCAGGCTTTCGACGAGGTTGCTCGTCGCGAGCGACTGCGGCGCCGACCCCGGGTAGACGAGGAACACGGCGGTCTGCCCGTTGGGGCTCAGTCGTGGGGGAGACACAGAGGCGACGTCGCCGCTCGCGCGCAGCCTCGCCGAGATCTGCGACACGGCCGCCGCGTCGCCGGCGCGCGGGAGCGATGCGACGACCTGCAACGGACCGTTGAAGCCCGAGCCGAAACCCTGGGCGAGGAGATCGTAGGCGTGCCTCGTGGTCGAGCTCGAGGGGTTGTTGCCGGCATCGCTGTTGCCGAGGCGCAGCGCCAGCGCTGGCGCCGCGAGCGTCAGCATGATCGCGAGTCCGGCGATCGCTCCGGGCCAGGGGTGGCGCTGCACGAAGCCCGCCCACCTCGCCCACATGCCACCGGCTTCGCGGGCCTCGGCCGACTCGCCGCCGTTGCGGGCGCGCCGGCTCGGGCGAGCGATGCGTTCGCCGAAGCGCGAGGAGAGCACGGCGGGGAGGATCGTCAGCGCCGCGAGCATCGTCATCAGCACCGCCAGCGAGGACGCGACGGCGAGGCCATAGAGGAATTCGACGCCGAGCAGGAACTGGCCGAGCAGCGCGATGATCACCGTGATCCCCGCGAACAGCACGGCCCGGCCTGAGGTGTCCATCGCTTCGGAGACCGACGTCTGCAGGTCCATCCCCGAGCGGAAGTTCTGCCGGAAGCGTGTGATCAGGAACAGCGCGTAATCGATGCCGACGCCGAGGCCGATCATCGCGGCGAGCTGCGTCGCGAAGTCGGGCGTCGGGATGACCTGCGAGGCGAGCCCGGCGAGCCCGATCGCGGTGCCCAACCCGAGCAGCGCGGTCAGGATCGGCAGGCCCATCGCGAGCAGCGAGCCGAAGGTCACGAACAGCACGATCATCGCGGCGATCAGCCCGACGGCGGTCGCCGTGCCGATCGAGACGCGTTCGACCTGCTCGATCGCCTGGCCGCCGAGCTGGACCTCGAGCTGTGAGGAGCGGGCGCTGTCGGCGACCGAGATCACGCGTTCGACGGCGGGCTTCGGCAGGACGTTCGCGCGCTCGTCGAAGTTCACCGTCGCGAACGCGATCGCGCCGTCGCGCGAGACCTGGCGCGCTCCGGCCGCCGAGAAGGGGCTGATGACGCCGCTCACGTGCGGGAGCTTCGCGATCTGCGCGAGGACGGGAGCGATCCGCGCCCGCGCGGCAGGGGAGGTGATGCTGCCGCTGCGGGCGTGCAGCACGATCTGGTCGGAGTCGCCCGACTGGGCGGGGAAGTCGCGCTTGAGAAGGTCGAGCGCGCGCTGTGACTCGGTACCCTTCAGCGAGAAGCTGTTGCTGTAGTTGCTCCCGATCGCGCTCGAGAGCCCGAGCGAGGCGATCAGCACCACGATCCAGCCGATCACCGTGAGGCGACGGTGCGCAGCAGCCCACGCGCCGACCCGCGCGACGAGCCCCGGCCGGGGATCCTGCGGTGTCCTCGCGCTCATCTCAGACCTCCGGATATACTGTGGATGGACGAACGATTTCTTTTGAGAATAGTTCGCAGATCGAAGGAGCGTAGCAAACGCGTCATGGCCGTCAAGACCACACGGAAGCACAATCGCCCGACGAGCGTCGAGGAGGACCTGACGGAGCTCACGGCGCTCGTGCCGACGACGCTGCACGACCTCAAGAGCGCGGTTCCCGCGCCGATGCCCATGCGCGACGCGATGGAAGGCGCCGGGCTCGGAAAGCGCCATGCGAGCGCGCTGCTCGCCGTGGCCGCCGCCGAACCGATCGGCGTCAGCGAACTCGCCAAACGCCTCGGCCTTCTGCTCTCCAGCACGAGCGCGCTGGTCGGCGAGCTCAGCCGGGCGGGGCTGCTCGAGCGCGCCGAGGACGAGAAGGACCGCAGGCGCACGATCGTGCGTGTCCACGGCGACTACCGCGACGCGATGGAGGGATGGCTGGCGATGGCGCTCGCGCCGATCCGTGGCACGCTCGAGCGGTTGCCGCCGAGAGCACGCTCGAACTTCATGGAGGGCTGGCGCATTCTTCAGGAAGAGGCGCAGCTGCGGGCATCCGGCCAGGACGAGCTCGGCTGCGAGGAGCAGGCGCCGGAGGACTGAGGGCGAGCCGCTCGCGGGAATTCGCATTGGCGGACGCCGTGCCTTTGCCTTATCATCGGGCGACCGATCCGCGGGGATGCGAGCGGTGGCAAGGTAAATCCACGAACCTGGGGGGACCGGGCAGGGATGCTTGGCAAAGCCGAGAGCGACGGCCACGCGCGTCGGTTGGCCGGATGCTTGGTGCGAAGGCTCGGACCGCTTGTCTTGCTGCTTGCGCTCGCCGCGCTCGCATCGGCCGGCCAGGTGCTCGCCGAAGGGATCACGAACTCGGGCGATGACCTGCGCGACGGCTGGTATCCGGAACAGTCCTCGCTGACGCCCCAGCTCGTCAGCGGCGGCACGTTCGGCCAGCTGTGGTCGGCGAGCGTCGAAGGGTCGGTCTACGCCCAGCCGCTGCTCTACAACGGCACGCTGCTCGTCGCGACCGAGAACAACAAGGTCTATGGCCTGGATCCTTCCAGCGGCTCGGTGCGGTGGTCCTCGACGCTGAGCTTCGGCACGCCGTGGAAGCCGGCGGACATCGGGTGCGCTGACCTGACGCCGAACATCGGCGTGACCGCGACGCCTGTGATCGATTCGACGACGGGCACCGCCTACATGACGCACAAGACCTACGCCTCAGGCAGCTCCGGACCGGGCCGTTGGTATATGGACGCGATCGACATGACCACCGGCAGCGAGAGGGCCGGGTTCCCCGTGGAACTCGCCGGAAACGCGCAGAACCAGCCGGGGGAGGCGTTTCAGCCGACGACGCAGCTTCAGCGCCCCGGCCTGCTGCTCCTGGGCGGCGTCGTCTACGCGGCGTTCGGCTCGCACTGCGACATCACCCCCTGGAAAGGCTGGATCTTCGGCGTCTCGACGAAAGCCGAAGTGAAGGCGAGATGGGTCGATGAGACGAGCGCCAACAACGGCGGGGGGATCTGGCAGTCGGGCGCGGGGCTGAGCTCGGACGGGCCCGGCCAGATCCTCTTCACGACCGGCAACGGTGGCGCTCCCACGACCGCCGCTCCCGGCAACACGCCGCCGGCGAGCCTCGGGGAGTCCGCCGTGCGGATGGCGGTCCAACCGGACGGCTCGCTCAAGCCGGTCGACTTCTTCGCGCCATTCAACGCGCCCGAAATGGACAACTTCGACGCCGACTTCGCGTCCGGCGGCATCACGGTGCTCAACGACCAGTACTTCGGGACCGCGTCGCTCCGGCATCTGGCCGTCGCGGTCGGAAAGGAGGGCTACGTCTACCTCTTGAATCGCGAAAGCCTGGGGGGCTTCCGCCAGGGCTCGGGCGGAGCGGACAACGTCGTCGACCGCATCGGGCCCTACGGCGGCGTCTGGTCGCGCCCAGCCGTCTGGCCCGGCGACGGCGGCTGGGTCTACATCCCGACCGCCTACAGCGGGAACGGCTTCCTGCGGGTCTACAAGTACGGCGTCTCGGGCACCGGAGCGCCGACGCTCGCGCTCCAGGCCACCTCCTCGGACGCGTTCGGCTTCAGCTCGAGCGCCGCGGTCGTGACCTCCGAAGGCACGACTTCGGGATCGGCTCTCGTGTGGATCGTGTGGGCGCCGAACAGCAGCGGCACCGGCGCGCAGCTGCGCGCCTATGACCCGGTACCGGTCGAAGGCAAACCCGTCCTGCGCTGGAGCGCCCCCGTCGGGAGCTCGTCGAAGTTCGCGATCCCGGGCGTCGGCGCCGGGCGGATCTACGTCGGAAACCGCGAAGGCAAGGTGCTCGCCTTCGGCTCGCCGGTCACGCCGCCGCTCACCGGCTCCGCCACGAGCTTCCCGACGACGACCGAGGGGAGCAGCAGCCAGAAGACGCTCACGCTCACCGCGACGAGCAGCCTGACCGTGAACAAGATCACCTCGAGCTCGCCGCAGTTCACGGCCGCGACCACGACGCCGCCGGTGCCCACGGCGCTCACCGCCGGTCAGACGATCCAGATCCCGTTGACGTTCAAACCTACGCAGACGGGTCCCGTGGGAGCAACGCTCGCCGTGGAAACCACCCAAGGGACGGTCTCGTTCTCGCTGTCCGGCACCGGCCAGGCCGCGAGCGCGCAGCTCGGAATCAACCCGGTTCTCCTCGCATTTGGAGGTACCGCGGTCGGCGGCGAACTCTCGGGGACGGTGACATTCAGCAACGCCGGCGCCGCCCCGCTCACGATCAACGCCGTCAAACTGCCGAGCGCTCCGTTCGGGGCCTCCGGCGTGCCAAGCCCGGGAAGCACGATCGAACCCGGCGCCTCTGTCAACGTGAACGTGACCTTCAAACCGACCTCCGAAGGAGCCTTCACAAGCGAAATCGTGATGGAAACGACCGGCGGGACCGGCGCGATCGGGCTGTCCGGCAGCGCCGGCCCACCGGGTGTCCTGACGATCTCCAGCGAACAGAACGAATTCGGTGAACTGGAAGTCGGCAAGACGGCGATCAAGTCGTTCACCGTCAAGAACACCGGTGGGACCAACGTGTCGGTCACGAAGTCCAAGCCGCCGAGCGGGGGGGCCTTTACGGCGACCACGTCGCTCTCGGAGGGAACGACCATCAAGCCGGGCGAAACGCTCACCGAGACCGTGTCGTTCGCCCCGACGGCCGCGGGACCGACCAGCGGCGCCTGGCTCATCAACGGGAACGACACGACCGGCCTTCACGAAGTCAAGTTCGGCGGTACCGGCGTCGCGGCGCCGCAGACCTTCGGTAAGACGACGGTGGGTGTGGGTACTGACAGTTTTCTCGCGGATCGCAAGCGCGTGAACCGGTATGCGCTGGCGGCGGCGGGGTCGGTGACGAAGTTGAGCATCTATCTGGCGCCGACCGGGACGGCCGGCCAGCAGCTGCTCAAGGGCTTGATCTACGCGGATTCCAGTGGTGCGCCTGGCGGCTTGCTGGGGGTCTCCGAACCGCTGACTTTC
>DATAYP010000017.1:0-35163 GCA_036272475.1 Solirubrobacteraceae bacterium
GCGCCCTGTGCGACGGCCTCGCCGAGCGTGAACTCAAGCTTGCGAACCTTGTTGCCGACGAGGCCCAGCGACCCGACGTCGTCGCGCTTCAGCCAAATCTCGACCCCCAGCTCCCGGCTCAGGCGAGGCGCGCGTTCCAGCGGGGTCGGCAGCATCGTCAACTCGACGCGCGGGCGATCGCGGAGCGCAGCGAACGGATCAAGCACCGCGCGATCATCGCACCCATCTGGTGCTTCGCGGGGTCCACGTGACCAGTGCACTCCGTGCATGCCCCCGCCAGGAGTCGAACCTGGATCTACCGCTTAGGAGGCGGGTCTGGCGCAATTCTAGGATTCCGCTTTAGCTCGCGATTTTCGACGGATCTGCAGCGGTTTTCGGACCCGTGCGGCTCGTGGATATTAGGCCCGATACGGCGGGATGCGGCGGGACTTGGGCAGCAGATCAGGCTTGCTGCCCAACGGCTCTGAGATCGCCGAAGCACCAACGCGATCCTCATCCGTGTCGGGCGAGGACGACCGCCTTCACGCGAAAGCGGAAGCGGCGGTCTGTCGAGCCGCGCGCCCCACGGGGCCCGCTCTAAGGCGGCGCTGGTAGCCTCCGGTAGAGGTAGCGGACGCTTCATTGGGGAAAATCGGTGGCCGAGTCGGTCGAGCTTGCGACGGTTCTCTTCACCGACCTGGTCGGGTCCACGCGCCTTGCCGCTTCCGTCGGTCCGGTGCGAGCAGATCAGCTGCGCGAGGAGCACTTCGGGCTCTTGCGCGACGCGCTCGCCTCGTCAAACGGTAAGGAGGTAAAGAACACGGGCGACGGCCTCATGGTCGCCTTTCCCTCGGCCTCTGAGGCGGTCAGATGCGCGGTCGCGATGCAGCAGCTGTTTGAGCGCCGGTACCGCCAGGCGGAGCAGGGCCTTCACATCCGCATCGGCGTGGGCGCTGGCGAGGCCACAGTAAAGGACGCCGACTACTTCGGCGTGCCCCCGACCGAAGCCGCGCGTCTGTGTGCGCAAGCCCCCGCGGACGGCATCCTCGTCTCCGGCATGGCCAGGGCACTTGCCGGGCGCTGCGAGGGGGCGGAGTTCGCCTCAGTCGGCGAGCTCGAGCTGAAGGGTCTGCCCGACCCGATTGAGGCTTTTTCTGTCTCCTGGGCTCAGCTGGCCGTGGAGACCGGCGCGTCAAGCCGCTGGCCGCTGCCCGCGGTGCTGCGCTCGGTGCCGCCTGTCACCTTTGTGGGGCGTAGAGACGAGCGCGCAGCGCTCGAGGAAGCAATGAAGCTCGCACGCTCGGGGCAGCGTCAGGCGATGCTGTTGAGTGGTGAGCCGGGGATCGGCAAGACGCGCCTGGCCAGCTACGCCGCGCACGACGCTCACGTCGAGGGGTTCGCAGTGTCGTGGGGTGCGTGCACGGAGGAGCTCGCGACGCCATATGAGCCGTGGATCGCAGTGTGCACCCAGCTTGTCGAGAGCGCACCGGTCGAGTTACTTCAGCGGCATGGCGAGCGGCACAAGGGCGAGCTTGGCCGCCTCGCTCGGAACCTCGAGGGACGGGTCTCCGATTTCGCTGAACCTCAGACCTCTGACCCGGAGACCGAGCGCTACCTGCTGTTCAACGCCGTCGCCGGGCTCTTGGTGCAGGTGGCGGAGGCCGTGCCGCTATGCATAGTGCTGGATGACCTGCACTGGGCCGATGCACAGTCGTTGGCGCTGCTCAAGCACGTGCTGCGCTCGACCGAGCAAGGCGCCGTTCTGGTGATCGCGACCTTCCGCGGCTCGGACCTCGGCAAGGATCATCCGCTCACGGCCGTGCTGGCCGATTTGCGCTCGCTTGCGGGTGTGCAGCGCATCGCCCTGCACGGACTCGACGCAGACGCGGTAGCCGAGGTCATGGCGGCGATCGCCGGACACAAACTCGACGAGGAGGGCCTACAGCTCGCCGCCCAGATCGCCGCCGAGACGGACGGCAACCCGTTCTTTGTGGGGGAGATCCTGCGCGGTCTGACTGAGGCCGGTGCGCTTGTATTCGACGCGCCGACGAGTCGCTGGAGCATCGACACCTCCGCTGGAATCACGATGCCCGAGAGCGTGCGTGAGGTGATCGAGCATCGCGTCGAGCGCTTGGGCGAGGAGTCACTAGAAACACTAAGGCTCGCCGCGGTGATCGGCCGCGAGTTCGACCTGTCGCTGCTCTCCACCGCACTGACTGTCGAAGAGGCGGGTCTCTTGGATCGGGTGGAGGCGGCGATGGCCGCCTCCGTGCTGGCCGAGTCATCCGAACGCGTCGGGCGCTTTCGCTTCGCCCATGCGCTGATCAACCAGACGCTGTATGAGGGCATCAGTGCCACGCGCCGCGCGCGCATGCACCAGCGCGTCGGCGAAGCGCTGGAGGAGCTCTACGGGCAGGACTCCCGCGAACAGCTGGCAGCGCTGGCGCTGCACTGGCGTTTGGCCGCCGTGTCTGTCGATCAGACGAAGGCGGCCAACTACGCGATGCGAGCTGGGCAGCAAGCGCTTGAGGACCTGTCCCCCGCCGAGGCGGTGAAGCTGTTCGCCGACGCGGTTGAGCTCGCCGGGACTACGGACACTCGCGAGCGCTGCGAGGCGCTGATCGGACTCGGGCGCGCGCAACGCCTAAGCGGCGACGCCGCCTACCGCGAGACCCTTCTGGATGCATCGCGTATCGCCGGCAACCTGGCGGACGCTGAGCTCGCTGCATGGTCGGCGCTCGCGAACAACCGCGGCTATACGAGCGTGCTTGGACAGGTCGACAGGGAGCGCCTAGCGGCGATCGAACGGGCGATAGAGCTCGACGAGCCACCCGATCGGGCCCGCCGTGCTCGGCTCCTCGCTTTGCAGGCGCTGGAGCTGACCTGGGACGCAGACCTCGCGCGCCGCCGCTCGCTCGCCGAAGAGGCGATAGCTCTCGCGCGGAGCGCGGGAGACACGAGCGCATTAGCCGCAGCGGTGCATGGCGCGTTCTTCGCGCTCTGGTCAACCAAAACGCTCGAGCTTCGAACTGACTTTGTAGAGGAGCTAACCCGCCTCGCCGACGCGTTAGGGGACCCTGCGCTTCGCCGTACGGCGCAAACCCTCGAGCTTTACGTACGTGTCGAACGAGGGGAGTTCGCACGCGCGACAACGGCGCTACGGCTCCTGCAGGACATCGCAGCCGAGCTCGGGCAGCCCTACGTGAACTGGGTCCTCGCGTACCAGACCAGCGCTCTGAAGCTCGTGCACGGCGATCTGGCCGCTGGTGAGCGACTCGCCGAGCGTGCCTTCCAGATCGGACAGCAGGCAGAACAGCCCGACGCCGCCACCTTCTATGGAGTACAGCTGTTCTATCTGCGCGTTTTCCAGGGGCGCGGCGATGAGATGATCGCGATGATCGCGCAGAGCGCAGAGGCCAATCCGGCCGTCACGGCCCTGCGTGCCGGCCTGGCCTCTGCCCTGTGCTGGCTCGACCGTCATGCGGAGGCGGAGACGATCCTCAAACGAGCTGCGAGCGACCGCTTCGAACATGTCCGGCCGGCATCCGATGACCTGACTGCGTTGGTGCTCTACGCCGACGCCGCGGCTCAGACGGGCGACCTCGACGTCGCGGCCATCCTCTATGACCTCATTGAGCCCTCGTCCGATCAGGTGGACTGGAACGGAGTGATCGGCTACGGGCATGCGCGACTGTACCTGGGCCTGCTGGCGGGTGTTCTCGGCGATCACGAGCGCGCTGATGAGCACCTAGCGTTCGCGTGCGGGTTCCACGAAGCCAACACCATGCCGGTGTGGGTGGCACGCACGCACCTCGGTTGGGCCGAAGCGCTCGCTGCGCGCGGCGACGCTCACGGCGTGCGCGAACACGCCGCGCGTGCGCTTGAACTCTCGCGCGAGCACGGCTACGGCGCTTTCGAGCCGCGGGCCGCAGCGCTCCTTGCCGCCCATACGGCAGCCGGGGCCTGATGCCTTCGTATCCACAGATCGCTCCGTTGCCGCTTTGCGCGAGAAGGAGCACCGCTCCCAACGCTCCCAACCGGCCGGCATAGTCGAAGACCTCAGTCCGTGCCCGGGCCGCGTTTGGGCAGCAGACGTGACCGAACGCTTTTGACGCGGTGAATCAAGCCGCGCCGGGAGCGACAACGGTCCACCGACGAAGATTCCGGGGGTCCGGGAACGCGGGAGCGTGGATACGCAACGGCGCAGCGCGCGCCTGCGATGATCGGCCGACGATGTCACCGATTCGCGACGCGAAGCGAGACGAGTCGTCGTTACTCGAGGCGCTACAGCGGCGATCATCCGACGTCTGGGAGGCATATCGCGAGCAGCTGGCTGCCCACCCCGACGCGATCGAGCTGCCGGCAGCGCTGATCGCCAGCGGCTGGTACGCGTGGCGCTAGCCAACGACAGCACTCCGGTCGGATTCTCCGTCTTCATTCCGACGGACGCCGTCGTGCACGAGCTCGACGGGCTGTTCGTCGAGCCTGCTCACATGGGGCGCGGCGTGGGACGGGCACTAGTCGGAGACGCCGAAGCACGCGCGTCGCGCAGCGACGCTCAGTCGCTCATGGTCACCGCGCGCCCTGCACGGCGCTTCTGGTTCACGGTCGTGGGCGACAACCAGACGCGGTTCGGTCCGGCGGTGCGTATGCGGCGAGAGCTGCAAGGCTGGTGCCTGCTTTCCCCGGCTACAGGATGTGGCCCGGGGAATTCCCGGGCCACAGCCTGCTGTCCGTCGATCGCGACCAGGGCATGCGCCCGGTTTCCTCAGTGCCTGCGTCGGTGATGCGAGGCCCTGAACACGAGCGTCTGCGTAGACACCGCGACGACGTGCCGATCGGCTAGCACCTGGACGACGCGGAGCGTCGCGTTCAGGTGTCGACGCCGTGCGAGGAGCTTCCTTCCTGCGCTATTCAGGGTGACCCGCACTGTTTGCGTCTGGCCAGCGCTGAGGGTGACCGTCGTGCTCCCGACCGCGAGGACCCGGCGGTGGGTCGTAGCGTGCCTTCGCGCCGTCAGGGCGATCAGCCTGCGGCCCTTGAACTTCTCCGTGACCGTCAGGCGCAGCGGCAGCTCACACGTCGCTCCGCTGGACCCGGTACAGGAGATGCGAACGCTCGCAGTTGTGCCCGACAGCGTCGCCCGGCCGACCGTAGTGCGACCAGAACCAGGCGCAGGGGGCGGGGACGGTGGCGGCGGAGGCTGCGACTCCGTCGTCAGCGTCTCATCGGCGCCGACGAACGTGCCGAAGTCGGTGATCGCCACTGCCCGGTAGTGGATCGTCGTCCCGGCCGGCAGTCCGCCGAGCTGCGCGGTGAACGGGTCAACCACGTTGTCGGCGCCCGTCTTCTGCGCTGCAGTCGACTGGCCGTACGCCGTGGTCGTCCCGAACTGGAACGAGACCTTCACGGAGGCGCCCTCCGGGTTGACCGTGCCGTTCACGGTGGCCGAGGAGGACGTTACGCCGTTGGCGAGGCCGGTGACCGGCGTGCCGGGCTGGTAGGCGTTCGCGAACAGACTGCGGGGGTTTGTCCCGTTCGTGAATAGGAAGAACGGCGTCCCCAGCGCTCCGCCCTGGCAGGTAGCGCCGTCGGAGTTGAACGGCGTCGCGATACAGGAGGACGAGACCGGCTCGCGCACGTCCGCCTGGGCGGTGGGCGTGAGCGGAGTGTCGCTCCCGTCGAGCACGAACGTCGGGTTGGCCGGATTGACGAAGTGGCCGTTGAAGCCCTTCACCACCCCGCCGCTGTCCCCCCGCCACGACACATACGGCGTGTTGCCCGAGAACGTTATATCCGGGCGAGTCGAGTCGCCGGCGCCGGTCGAGATCGGCTGGCCGTTGTTGGCGAGCTCAAAGTGGCTGCCACCCACGAGCCTCGCGACGAAGATCTGCTTGACGCCACCAACTTCCTCGTCCCAGGCGACCCATGGGACGGTTGGGTTCGCCGGGTTCATCGTGCCGCCTGCCACCCGTACATTCTCAGCGCCACTGGTTGGGTTCTTGTTGAGCGAGCACTGTTCCTCGTTCGCGATGGATTCTCCGCAGACGTTGCCTTTGGTTTCCAGCGTCCCGCTCAGCTGACTGCCCACCACCGTCCAGTGAAAGCCGCCGTCGGCGGCTGCGTCTTTGACGCCCTTGGCCGCGAACACCATCTCGTTGTTGCGCAGGAAGAAGTCGGATCGTTCCTTCTCGTACCAAACCACCCACGGCACCGAATCGTTGACACCCGTGAACGCGATGTCCGGCTCGACGCCGTCTCGGCTCCGGTCGACGTTCAGGCTCGGATCGGGGCCGGACCCTACGCGCGGAAAACCGGTCTGCTGCCAGCAGAAGCCGCCGATCGCGGGGATGTGGCCGGTGCCATCAGCGATGCCGAGTGGCGTGACCCCGTCGCAGTTTTCGGCTCCGGGCCCAATCGGACGCTCGACGAAGATCTGCTTCGCCCCGAGGGTCGGCAAAGTGGTCGTCTCCTGCCACGCGACCCAAGGACCGGGCTTGGTGGAGTCGACCGCCGAACCACCCGCCACCGACGGGTTTTCGGCCTTTTGGTCGGTGTGGATGTTCAGCGATGGAACCGCCACGCCGCCTCCACCGGTGCCGCGGCTCTGACCCCCGAAGATCCACTTGCCCTGGTTGGCGTCGCCCGTGTTGTCGAAGCGACTCGCAAACACGTTGTTGTTGGCAAAGCCGGTTCCGGTCGTTTCCTCATACCAGGTCGCCCAGGGGACCGTGCGCCCGGCTCCCGCGAAGTCGATCGCCGGGGCCTCGCCGTCTTGCCCCTGGTCGAAGTTGAGCGAGCCGCTGAACGGCGCGCTGGCGCTCGAACGGCCACCGACGGTGCCGTTGCCCCGCGTCGTCCAGGCGCCGCCAGCGAACGAACGCGCGAACACCTGGTCGTGAGGCGGTGGTGCACCGTTCGTCTCCCGCTGGCGGAAGACCCCCCATGGGACGGCCGGCTTACCGGCCGTCAACGCACCCCCGACAATGTCGGAGTTGCTGGGCTCTTCCCCGCTGACGTCGAGCGCCTTGTTGATCCCTGCTACCGGGTCGTCGTTGACCTGCGCGCCCGGTGGCAGCGCCTGAAACGCCGCCGCCGACGCGGCGGCCGCCAGGGCCGCTACTACGGCGGCGACTCCTACACGCATCTGTCTCGACTTACGCTTGTGCATCGTTACGCCTCCTTCGGTTGGGCAGGTTGCCGTGGCGGCCATGGTGCGCCCAGGCGGGAGTCCGCACATCGGGCAGACCCCCTGACATGCGCCCCCGAACATTGCGCGGCGAGGTTTCGTTCAACAGCCATGGTCGCGGCGGCCGGCTCCGAGCACGCCGGGCGGCGTGCCCGCCGCAGCGAGCCGAGGCGTGTCAGCCAGCCACGGAGCCGACGACGTCCGGAAGCTGGCGCCGAGACGAGATGTCGAGCTTGCGGAACGACCGCCCGAGATGTGTCTCCACGGTCTTCTCGGTGACGAACAGCGTCTGCGCGATCTCACGGTTCGTGCCGCCCGAGGCGGCGAGCTCGACTACGCGCCTCTCGCTGGGCGTCAGCGAATCCACGCCAGCGTGCTCGGTCGTCCGTGGCCGGACGCCGATTGCCGCCAACTCGGCCTTCGCACGGCGCTCCAGGGTTCGGGCCCCGCAGCGCGCGGCCAGCGCGAGTCCCTCGAGCAGCGGCTCCCGCGCCGCGGTCCGCTGTCCCGCCGCGCGGAACGTTGCGCCGAGGTCAACCAGCACACGCGCATGCTCCAACCGCGCCGGCGATGGCGCGAGCACCTCGAGCGCCGCCTCCAGCCCGCTCGCCCGTTCCGCCGCCGGGCCGACCAGCGCGCGCGCACGCAGCGCGATACCGATCGCGCGCGGCGCGCCGAACGACTGGGCGCGGCGCACCTCGTCGGCGGACAACTCCCGAGCCTCCTCGTGGCGGCTCAGCTCGGCGAGCGACAGCGCCGCCGCGGAGCGCCACGGGAGCATGGCCGGGTTCTCGCCGCCGAACACCGGGTGCAGGCGCCCGCAACCGCACAGCTCCTCGATCGCCGCTTCCTGGTTGCCGGCCGCTGCGTGAAGCACACCCGAGGCGTAGCGCAGTTGAGAGCTCGACGTAAAGTCGTCGTCGTACCAAACGCCGACCCGTTGGATGAGCCGGCGCAGAGAGTCGGGAGTCTCGTCGCGCTCGAGGCCTGCGAGGACCGCCGCCGACACCGCGAAAACGAGGAACCGGGCGCCGAGCAGCGTTGGAGCGAGGTCGATTGCCCCCTGCGCGTCTGCTTGGGCGGCGAGGAGGTCTCCTCGGCGCACGCCGATGAGCGCTCGAAGCGCCGAGATGGTCACGACCGTCAGCGCCGCGCCTCGCACGCGCGCCCGCTCGAGGATCTCGTCCGTGGCCCGCAGGGCCTCGTCAAGACCGTCCGCGACGGCGAGGGCGCCCAGGGCCAAGAGCGCCCAGTTCTCGCCACGGTGGGGCTCGAGCGGGAGGCCCGCCGCGATCGCGCGCTCGGCGAGGTCCCTGGTGGTGGACGCCGAGCGCAGGTTCACCATCTCTTCCATGGCGAGCGTGGCGAGCGTGGTGGCCTGCAGCACGTTGCGTGCCGGGCCGCCCCGGTCTCGCAGGGTGCTGATCGTCGCCTCCGCCTCGCGTCGGGCCGACGCCGAGGTGGAGCTGACGCCGAGCAGCGCCACCTCGAGCTCCTCGCGTACCGGCTCCCCCGCCGGAAGCCGCTCTCGGGCGCGGCGCAGGACTGCCGCTCCGTCAGCGGCGCGGCCGGCGAAGAAGAGCATTCCGCTGAGCTCGATCGCCGCCGCGGCGACCGCCGCGGCGTCCTCGCCGTGCTCGACGATCTCCGACAGCGGAGCGATCGCCTCTGGTGCGCCGGCGCGGGCGCGCGCCCGGCCGAGCTCGAGCAGGATCCGCGGGCGCTCGCCGTCTGCAGGAGGCTCGTCGAGCGCACGGGAGAGCAGGGCGCTCGCCGCAGTCGCGTCGCCGAGTGCGAGCGCGTCGCGGGCGGCTTCCCGCAGCAGCGCCACTACGGCGGGATCGGCGGCCGGCTCAATCTGCATGACGTGTGCCGCGACCTGGCTGGTAGGCGCTCCGCGCTCGCGCAAGATCTGCGCTGCAGCGTGGTGCAGCCGCTCACGCTCGGCGGGCGACAGGTCGTCGTAGATCGCCGTGCGCAGGATGGGGTGGCTGAAGCGAACGGTCCCGCCGGATTCCACGACGCCGGCAGCGACGAGCGCGCCCATCGCCGGCTCCAGCTGGGCGGGGGCGAGTCCGGCCAGCTGTTGGGCATCGCCGACGTGCGCGTCGTCATCGAGCACGCTGAGCGCGCGCGCGAGCACGGCTGCCGCCGGAGCCAACCGCCCCACACGGAGCAGCACTGTGTTGGCGACGCCGCGCGGAACTATCGCCCCTATCTCTCGCGCGGCAGAGCCGGTGGGATTGAGGCCGCGAGCGGCCACCTCGTCGAGCAGCTCGCCGATGAGGAACGGGTTGCCGCCGGTCACCTCCAGGCACGCATGGACGAACATCTCGTCAGGCCGTTCAGACAGGCGGGCGTCGATCAGCGCGCCGACGGCCTCCTTAGTCAGGGGCAAGGGGCTCATCAGCTCCACGCCTGGATCGGCAACCAGGGTCGCAGCCTCGGCCGTGAGTGCAGGATCGAGTGGACGGGTGGCGAGGATCAGCGCGAGCGGCTGTGCCTCGATCCGGCGAGCGATGAACGCGAGCGCGCGCACCGACGGTGCGTCACACCACTGCAGATCGTCCACCACGAGCACGAGCGGCAAATCGACAGAGAGGTTTGAGGCGAGCCAGTAAAGGCCGTGCTGCCAGGCGTAACCGGGATCGCCTGCGGATGGACCCGGCGAGGGCTCGCCGGAGGGCGACGGGGGTGCTCCCATGATCACATCCGCGGCCAGCCCCGCGGCACCGGCCAGCCAGCGGTCACGCTCGCCGGCGTCGGCGTCCATCAGCAGACGCTCAAAAAGCTGGCGCATGACCCCGAACGGGAACCCCTGCTCGAGCTCCGTCGCCCGCGCATCGAGGACGCGCAGGTCGAGCTGCGACGCGCAGGCTCGCGCCTCCTCGAGCAGCCGCGACTTCCCCATCCCTGCTGCGCCCTCTATGACGAGGGCTCCCCCGGCCTGCCGCCCGGCGGCTCGAACTGCCGCACGGATGCCCGCCACCTCGTGCTCTCGCTCAAGCAGCGCTGCCGGCCACCCATGCGCAGACGGGTCCATCCCCCGGCCGATTCTATGCCGTGCGCTCGGCACCCGCAATGTTCGGGGGTCGATGTCGGGGGACCTGCCCGATGTGCGAAGCGCCGATCGCGGGGACGATCGCCGCATAGCCATTCGTCCTGACAAGGACACCACACCCAAACCGAGGTAGCCACTATGAGCAAGCCGAACGTCAAAGAGCAGCACCGCCGCTGGACCGTCAACGGCTGGGTCTACGGGGGCTGAGGTCATGCGCCGCGCGATCCTCGCCTTCGCCATCCTCGACAGCCTGTACCGCTGGGGTCCCGTTGAGGTCACTGGCACGCGTGCCAACGTCCGCCGCAGCCTCCGCATCGCGGCCCACTAACGAGCATGCCGCTCATCCAGGTCAAGCTGATCGAGGGCGTCTTCACCGCGCAGCAGAAGCGAGAAATCGTCGCGCGCCTCACCGACGCTATGGTCGAGATCGCGGGCGAGAGCCTGCGTCAGATGACCTGGTGCGTGGTCGAGGAGATCTCCAGCGGCGACTGGGGCATCGGCGGCCAGTCCCTAACGGCTGACGACGTCAAAGCGCTCGCGCGCAGCAGCGAGATTGCAGCGGGCTGATGTGAACGGCGCACATCATCCGCTCAGCCGTCTGCTTGACATCGATCCCGGCGTTCGTCATCGGCACACCGCCACGACGCCCTACCCCGAGCGTCCCCGAGCGTCACGCTCCTTCTCCTGCCACAGACGGCACAGAGCGGCTCGAGCGGCTCGTCTATGAGTTGCTCGACCCGCACCTCGACACGGAACAGCTCATGCGCGCCCCGTCGACCCACCTCGTATGGCTCGCGCACTTGCGCTACCTGCGCGACCTGCAGCGCGATCGAGGAGTCTGACGATGTGCCAATAGCCCGAGGACGAAGTCGTCTCCGACAGCGCGCACCCAGCGCCCGACGCGCTCGCAAAGGACGAAGCTCAGCAGTCTTGATCGGTGGCGGTCGTGCTCCAGCATCGCGCGCATGCCCCCGCCAGGGAGTCGAACCTGGATCTACCACTCAGGAGGGCGATGGCGCGCAACGCGAACACCGCCGATTCGCTCGTCTTCGCCGGCGATCCGTCCAGTCATCCTCTCGGCGAATATGGCGCGATCGGCCACCGCCGCCGTCCGCGCGGTGGTAGCCTCCGGTCAGGGCCGAACCGGCAGGCCCGGCCCGGGTGAGGTCGTCGCGGATGCGAGCGGCATACCACTATCGGGAGGCTGAGAGATGAGAGGCATAGCGATCAGCCGGGGCTTGATCCTGCTTACGGCGATGTCGGCTGCGGTGCTCACGTTGTTCTGGGCGTGCCCCGCCGGTGCGCACGAACTAGTCGAATTCGAAAGCAAAGCAGCACTTACCGCGAATGGGCCGATCCCGCCAGTACCTACGAATCCGCTCGAAGAGGTCAAGGAAGTCTGCGGATCGGAAACGGCCGTTTTCGGCAGCGAATTGTTGAACGGCACACCGCCCTCGAAAATCAAGGTCAAGAACGAGTGGGGCGACATCGTCGCCGGTAAGGACATGATGGTCTCGGGGACGATCAGCGACGTCGAAGAAAGCGGCGGCGATCTATCCATCGACCACCCGTTCAGCAGGGACTTCACGTTCGACGTGGTGCTCGACCAAGCGTACTGGCCGCTTGCCAGACAGCTTGGCCCCGGTGCAACCGAGGGCGCCGGCGAACACGAACTGCACATGGAGCTCGAGGATGGGCAGCTGCTGCACGCACTCCCGCAGCTGACAGGTCCGCCCGAAGGCGAATCCTGGCTGACGCTGGACGCAAAGGCGCACGAAAACCGCGAGGCCGCGTACATCCCGCAGGCGGGCGACCGCATCGCGATGCGTGGCCGTTGGATCATCGACTGCGGGCACAACGACTTCCACACTGAGCTTCACCCGATCACCTTTATGGCCTTCGGTCACGCTATGGGATCAAAGACGGTCGTGCACGTGATCTCCAATCCCTACCGCGTTACCGAGCTTTACGGGTTCGGGAGTGCGGGAGTGAACTCTGCGCCCAAAGGCGCGCCGTTTCCTCAGGCGCTTGAAGACACGATCACATCCGTCACCGAAAAGTCGATCGCGGGATTCCCCGCGGCAATCACGATGGCAACGGGGATCGAACGCACGCAGCCCTCGACTGCGCCCTG
Organism: Solirubrobacteraceae bacterium; assembly: GCA_036272475.1. Taxonomy (GTDB): domain Bacteria; phylum Actinomycetota; class Thermoleophilia; order Solirubrobacterales; family Solirubrobacteraceae; genus Palsa-744. Next base: position 12,364 of record DATAYP010000017.1, read on the forward strand.
GATCGTCTGCAAGCCCACGTCCGGCAAAGCGAATGTCCATCGGGCTTTCGTGACCCGCAAGGGGGTGACCATCTCGGTAAACGCCCTGAAGGGCACAAACTGCGCGACCATCTCGGCGCGCGTGGGTGGCTCGGAAGGGGAATTCGGGAAGTACACTGCGTTGCAACCGCCATCTCGATCGTGCGACCTTCCTTACCCACTCGTCAACGCGGAGGTCGCCGGAGGGCTCGGCATTAGCGGCCTGCGGGTCAACGAGATCGAGCGGATCACCGTAAACGCTGGTGGCGGAACCTTCACCATCAGCCACGTCGGAGACACGACGGAAGGGATTCCCTTCAACGCTTCGGCCAAAGAAGTGCAGGAAGCGCTCGAAAAACTGGCAAGCATCGGGGCGGGCAACGTCAAAGTCAATGGCGGACCCGGCGGAGAAGGCGGAGGCACTCCCTATTTCGTGGAATTCGTGGGCAGCCTCGCGAAAATGTCGATAGCGCCGCTCACCACAAGTCACTCCTCGCTGACGCCGAGCAAAAACGGTGCATTCCTGGCCACTGTCGTGGTACTGCGGCCCGGAGGAGAACTCGACCTGCATCGGTTCATCCTCAGCCTGATCGAACAGAAGGTGAAGGCCGAACTCGAATTCGCTGAAGAGTACGGCCAACTCGTGGGAGCGATCGAAAGGATCGAAGCGAACGTGGCGAGGACTCCTCAGGTGGCCTGTCTGGACCCGCTGTCGGGACCCTCACCGAACCCCGGAGAAGCGCTCACCAGAGATCAGCAGCAGCCCTTCCCCTACTACGGCGAAGTGCAGGTGGAATAGGGGTGTTGATCGCGAGGGGCGTATCGCGCACGCCAACGCCAAAGGCCGCGCCTCATCGCCTCCGCACCCCGCCGAGGCGATGGCGCGCGTCCGCGGTCTCAACCGAGATGCCCCCGCCAGGAGTCGAACCTGGATCTACCGCTTAGGAGGCGGCTCTGGCGCAATCCTGGGATTCCGCTCTAGCTCGCGGTTTTCGGGCGATTTGCAGCGCGTTTCGTGCACATACGGCTCGTCGAGATTAGGCGCGATATGGCGGGATAGGGCGGGATTTGGGCAGCAAATGAGCCTTGCTGCCCAAACTCGGCTGCCGACCACGCGCTCCTGCTTGTCGTCCAACGCGAGCGTATCGTGGACGCGGGCGAGCGCGACTACATGCCTCACTGGAGCAGGAGTGCCACCGAAATTAAGCCGACGGGACGGCTCGTGGTCGAGTCTGGACGCGTGCGCGGGGGTCGATTAGTGTGCCGATGATGGCTCGACCGAACGTCCTGCTGGTGCTCACCGACCAGTTGCGCTACCCGCCGGTGTACGAGGCCGAGGAGCTGGCGCGCTTTCGCAGCGAGCATATGGCCGGGCAGGAGAGCCTGCGGAAGTCTGGGGTCTCGTTCACGCACCACTATCCGATGTCGGCGGCGTGCGCGCCGAGCCGCGCGTCGCTGCTGACGGGCCAGTACCCGTCGCTGCACGGTGTGACGCAGACCGATGGGCTTGCGAAGGCACCCGACAGCGAGGACATGTTCTGGCTCGCGCCGGACACAGTGCCGACGCTCGGCGACTGGTTCAGAGCCGGCGGCTATCGGACGTACTTCAAGGGCAAGTGGCACGCCTCGCACGCCCACCTCGACGCCCACGACGGCGAGGGCTACCTGCTCTCGATCGACGATGACGGCAAGCCGATCCGGGAGAACATCGAGGAATACCTGAAGGCCGATCTTCTCGACGACTACGGCTTCTCAGAGTGGGTCGGCCCCGAGCCGGACTCGGCAAGCACAACACAGGCACGGTGAAGGACCCGTTCACCGCCGATGAGACGATCGAGCTCCTCGCGCGCCTCGACGACGACGACAGCGAGAAGCCCTGGCTGGCGGTCTGCTCGTTCCTGAACCCGCATGACGACTCTCTGTTCGGCGTGATCGCGCTGGCACAGGGTCTGCGCTACCACCCAGCGAGCGTGCCCCACGTCGAGCAGTCGCCGACGCGCCATGAGGACCTGTCAACCAAGCCTGCGTGTCAGCAAAGCATGGTCCACCTGTGGTCCAGGCTCGGCGCGCCGCAGCCCTGGATCCAGACGCATCTGAAGTTCTACTACCAGCTCCAGGCGACAGTGGACCTCGAGATCGACCGCGTGCTGCAGGCGCTCCGGGCGACCAAGGCCTACGAGAACACGATCGTGGTTTTCAGTTCCGACCACGGCGACATGCAGGGTGCGCACGGCGGCATGCACGAGAAGTGGCATGTCGCCTACGAGGAGGCGCTCCACGTCCCGCTCGTCGTGTCCAGCCCCCTGCTGCCGGGCGGGGAACGCGAGATAGACATCCCGACAAACCACGCCGACCTGCTGCCGACACTCCTAGGCCTCGCCGGCATCGATCAGGCGCAGGCTCTCACGGAGCTGCAGCGCGACCACACCGATGCGCACGCGCTGGTCGGCCGCGACCTCTCGGACGCGATTCGTGCCGCTGAGCCCGCCCCACCCCGCGAGCCGGTGCTGTTCCTAACCGACGACGAGATCAGTGAGGGCAGCGCACGCGGGATGAGCCCATTCCAGCGCGTGGCGCGCGCCACGCGCACGTACGCGACGGTCGAGCAGCCCAACCACATCGAGACGGTAATCGCCGAAGTCGACGTAGACGGCGAGCAGCACCTCGTGAAGTTCTCCCGCTACCACGACAACGAACAGTTCTGGACGGTTCCCGGTCAGCGAGACGAGCGCCTGCGAGGCCGCAAATCGATCACAGTCACCGAGCCGGAGCCAGACGAGTACGAGCTCTACGACCTCACGCTCGACCCGCTGGAGCAGCGCAACCTCACACACCCGACGCACGCCGACGATCGCTCCCGCGCCCTCCAGCAGACGATGCTCGCGCTCCTCGCCGAGCAGGTCGCCGCCAAGCGCCTCCCGCCTTCAGCTGGTGGGCCCCCGGGCTACGGGCCTCCTGTGATGGCCTGAGATCGCGCGACGCGGAAGCCGAGGTTCCCGGTGGAGCTGTCGGGCGTGATGGAGCTACGAGCGTCTAAGCGATAGCGGTTGCAGTACGACTCGTGGCACAGGTACGAGCCACCGCGCATCACCCGGGCTGCACCAGCCTCCGGCCCCGTGGGGTCCTCACGCGGACTAACGCGATAGTAGGTCGGCCCGAACCAGTCGGCCGTCCACTCCCAGACGTTTCCAGTCATCTGGTACAGGCCGTAGCCGTTGGGCTTGAACGCGTGAACGGGCGCAGTCCCGGCGTATCCGTCCGCTTCGTCGTTATTGGTCGGGAACGTGCCCTGAAAGACGTTCATGAGGTGCTCGCCGCTGGGTTCGAGCTCGTCACCCCACGGGAAGCGAGAGCCGACGAGCCCACCGCGCGCCGCGTACTCCCACTCGGCCTCAGTCGGCAGCCGAACGTCGGCCCACTCGCAGAATGCGCCCGCGTCATTCCAGGAGATATGTACGACGGGATGGTCTGCGCGATCTTCGATCGTCGAGCGCGGGCCCTCGGGTGCGCCCAATCGGCACCCTTCACCTCGCGCCACCACGGCGCACCGACGACCGCGCGCGTCGGAGGGAGGTCGTCCGGGAGAAAGCCGGCGAAGACAAACGACGACCCGAACCTCTCCGCCTCGGTCTTGTAGCCGCCCGCCTCGACAAACGCACTGAACTGCGCGTTCGTGACCGCGCAGCGGGAGATCGAGCATGACGAGACACGTATCTCGTGCGCTGGGCCCTCGCCGTCCTCGGCGTACCCGTAGAGCTGATCGGTGCCCATGACGAACCTTCCCCCCTCGAGCGGAATGAGGGCTCCGTGGAGTACGTCTGCCCTGCTCGCCCGCGTCACCGTCGCAGGAGTTCCGGAATCCGTCGAAGGTTGCCGTCGAGGTCCCGCGTCTGGTGCACAGCACTTGTCGGACATGCCGTCATCTGATCATACGCTGGTTCCCAACGCTCGCGGTCGGACGGGGCCTGTGCTGTTCAGGTATGAAAGCGGCCGTCTCAGCAAGCGCTTGCCCGACGCCCGCCTGGGACGAAGCTCACGCGTCTGGGCTTTCGGACAGCCGACTTGCGCATCGCCACGGCCGAGCGAGCGCGCGGTCGGCGACGTCGCTCACGCTCGGAGCTCGTCCAGAGCAGGCGTCTGGACCGAAGCTCGGTGGACGCTCGCAAAGCGCACAGAGGCGGACTGATGCCAAAGCTGACGCCCCGCTACGGGTTGTCGGCTTCTTTGAGGTACTGGTGCACGAAGGCGATGGCCATGCTGCCCTCGCCGACGGCGGCGGCGACGCGCTTGACCGGGCCGAGCCTTACGTCGCCGCACGCGAAGATGCCGGGGACGCTGGTCTCCAGCAGATACGGGTCGCGGTCCAGCTCCCGGCGCGCGGCGGCGCGCACCTCGGGACCCGTGAGCACGAACCCGTTTTGGTCGAGCGCGATCTCGGGCGGCAGCCATCCCGTCTCGGCGTCCGCTCCGATGAAGATGAACAGCCCGCCCGACTCGATCCGCGCCGTCTCCCCGATCGCGGAGTCGCGGACCTCGATGGCCTCCAGGGAGCCATCGCCGTGCACGGCGGACACCTCGGCCCCGAACATCACGTCGATGTTCGTCCGGGTCGCGATTTGCTCGACGAGATAGCGCGACATGCTCTTCTCGAGCGTGTCGCCGCGGTAGAGGATCGTCACGCTGCGTGCGTGGGTGGAGAAGAACAGGGCCGCCTGCCCCGCCGAGTTGCCCGCGCCGACGATATGGATGTCCAGCCCGTGGGTGTTCGACGCTTCGCTGCGCGCCGCGCCGTAGGAGATTCCCTTCCCGGTGAGCCGATCGAATCCCTCGATCGGCAGCCGCCGCCAGGACACGCCGCACGCGAGGATGATCGTCCGCGTCTTCAGGACGTCACCGTCGTCGAGGTGTACCTGACGCGTCCCAGTGTCGATCCGCGTGATCGAGCGGGTGACTAGGATCTCGGCGCCCAGTCTGCGCGCTTGCTGCAGCGCGCGGCCCGCGAGCTCCTCGCCCGACACGCCGGACGGGAAGCCGAGGTAGTTCTCGATCCGGGCGGAGGTTCCGGCCTGTCCACCCGGCGCCTCGCGCTCGATCACGATCGTGCGCAGCCCCTCCGAGGCGCCATAGACCGCCGCCGCGAGGCCGGCCGGCCCGGCGCCGACGATGACCGCGTCGTACTCGGCGTAAGCGGCCTGGGTGGGGAGGCCGAGCAGCTCCGCGACGCGCCTCAGCTGGGGTCGAACGACCGTCTTGCCGTCGAGGACGCGGATCGTCGGGAGGTCCTCGTCCGCGGGTAGCGGCCCGCCCCATTCCTCCTGCGCGTCGGGGGCGTCCGGGATCAGCCACTCGAACGTGACCTGGTTGCCGTCGAGGAAGCGGCGCAGCGCAGCGCAGTCGGGATCCCATTTGTGCCCCACGACGATCGCGCGCGGTGGCGGCGGTTCGGCCGCGAGACCCTGCAGTCCGCCGATCCGCTGCCGAGCCAGTGTCGCGATCTTCAGTGCCACCTCAGGCGAGGCGGCCACGATCGTGTGGTAGGTGTGCACGTCGATCCGTGCCACGCGGGACGGCTCGACCGCCCGGTAGGCGCCCGGGAACCCGGTCCCGAGTGTGATCGGCACTTCGCCAAAGATGTCGCCGGGAAGCCGCTCGCCGATCACCCGCTCGATCCCATCGATGACCCTGACCACCTCGATGCGGCCGTGGAGGACGGCGAACAGCGCGCGTTCGTCGCCTTCGTTGACAGCGAACTCGCCAGGGGCCAGGCGGATGTCGGCGGTGGACCGGGACAGCCGCTCGCGCTCCGCCTCGCCAAGAGCCCTGAGGATCGGGACCTCACCAATCTCCTCCGCCGTCACCACGGCAGGTAGAGCCGTCGCCGGGGGGTCGGCGCCGTCGAGTGCCGTGGAGAGTCACGAGCGCCGGGGTCGGTCCTTATGGCCATCGGGCGGACGGTCATGTGCGAGTGGGAAGTCTGCCACAGCGGTCGTGTGCAGCTCGAGTTTCAGGGACAACGCTACTTGGCTGCATCGGCCCCCTCGGTGCTCGCTTAGCGCTGGGAGAGCGAGCGTTAGGAGCGACGGTGGAGTGGCGCCTGCTCGGGACGACAAGCGAGCGCCACCCCCGCATGCGTTTAGGCAGCAAGTGGTGGAGCTCGCGTCGCGTCGACAGCGGAGCTTTGCCAAGAACTCCTTTACTAGCGGGAGGTTTGCGCTATGCCCCCGTCAGGAGTCGAACCTGAATCTACCGCTTAGGAGGCGGTCGTCTTATCCATTGGACTACGAGGGCGAGAACGCGCGAATCACCCAGGGCGCCTGCAAGGCTAGCGGCGCTGGGGGTCGACGGCGGCGGATGACTCGCCTGCCAGCGCACGCAGCTCCTCGCCGACGAGCCGGTGGGTGACCCACTCGTCCATCCGCTGCGCGCCGAGGCCGCGGTAGAAGCCGAGCGCGAGCTCGTTCCACTTCAACGCGGACCATTCCAGGCGCTCGGCGCCGCGCTCGCGGGCGTGTGCGGCGACGGCGGCGAGCAGCGCCCTTCCGGCGCCGGACTTGCGATGTGCTGGGCGCACATACAGGTCCTCGAGCCAAACGCCCTGAATCGCGAGGAACGTCGAGAAGGTCGGGAAGAAGAGGGCGTAGCCGATCGCCTCTCCGCCGCGCTCGGCGATCAGCGCCTGCGCTGCCGGGCGCTCGGAGAACAGCGCCTCGTGAAAGAGATCCTCGGTCGCCTCCACGTGCTCGGCGAGCCGCTCGTACTCGGCGAGCTCGCGCAGCAGCTCGAGCAGCAGCGGCACGTCCTCAGGGCGGGCGGCCCTGATCAGCAGCGGCGCAGCGTCGTCGGCCGGCATGACCTCAGGACGCCTTCGCGTCGCCGTGCTCGGGATAGACGTCGTCGATCGTCGTCAGCGCCACGTACGGGGCGGCCGCCGCGCGTTCGATCGCCTCGGCTCCCCCGGCAAGCCGGTCGAGCACGCTGATGACGCCGCAGATCTCGTGGTTGGCCGCGCGGAGCGCCTCGATCGCCGCCAGCGTCGAGCCGCCCGTCGTCACGACGTCCTCGACCACCACACAGCGGTCCTCCGGCTCGAGCGGCGGCCCCTCGATGCGCCGTTGCAGGCCGTGCGTCTTCGGATCCTTGCGCACGAAGAACGCCTTGACGCGGGCGCCGGCCGCGAGCGCTGCGCAGGCGACCGGGTCGGCTCCCATGGTCATGCCTCCGACCGCCGTGCCGCCCCAATCGGATATCTGCGCGGCGAGCAGGCGGCCGAGCGCCGCGAACCCCTCGGGCAGCAGGATCGCGCGCTTGGCGTCGACGTAGTAGCCGGCTCTCGCGCCGCTGGTGAGGGTCACCTCGCCGATCACGAGTGCGTGCCTGCGCAGCTCGCCGACGAGCAGCTCGCGCGAGCCCGCGAGGTCGCTCGTATGCTCGTCCAGGACGTCCACGGCGGGATCTAATCTATCCACGTGTACCCGGCGTTCCTGAGATTCGTAGGACTCGGCTCGATCGTGGCCTGCGTGATCGTCATCGCATCGTTCGTGCTGTTCGCCGTCAACCAGACGAGCGAAGCCTCGACACACCAGCAGCGGCTCCTGAGCGGCGAAGTGACGACCGCATCGGGCGAAGCGACGCCCCCGGCGACCACCAGTAAGAAGAGCTCGTTGCGCAAGACGGTCGACGAAGCCTCCGAATGGCTCACCTCGCCGTTCGACAGCCTGACCTCGGCGTCGAACAGCCAGTGGGCCAACCACGCGATCTTGCTGCTGCTGGCGCTGGCCATCTACGGCTTCGGCGTCGGCTTCCTCGCGCGCACGCTCCGCGTCAGGGTCTGAGCCGAGCCGCCTCGACGCACCGACCGGCGGAACCCCAGCAGCCGCCGCGACCGCCGCCGCGCCGCAGCGCCCGAGCCGCCGGCTCAGGGACCGGCCTGTCCGCTGACCCGGTGGCTGCCGCCGCCGCGCTCGTTGTAGACGTCGACGGGCATCCCGATCTGCACCCATCCGAAGACCGCCGCAGCGTCGGGGATCGGGATCCGCAGGCAGCCGTGGCTCGCGGCATAGGTCGGGACTTCGTGGTAGCCGTGGATCGCGTAGCCGCGGATGAAGTAGTTCGAGTCGACCATGCCCTTGGCGTTTTCGCCCGGCGTCTTGGAGTAGACGTTGAAGCGTCCGATCACCGTCGGCGTCGAGGGCTTGCCGGAGCTCATCGTGTAGATGCCCCGCACCTGGCCGCCCGGATCGATCTCGGCGAGCACCTGCCGCGTGAGGTCTGCCTCGACGTGGCGCCCGTCGCGGGGATAGAGCACGTGGAAGCGCCCGCCGCCGTGGGCGAGCCGGTCGAAGACCCCCTTGCCGGCGTAGGCGACGCGTTCGAGGCCCGCCACCTTGCGATAGGCGATCATCGCGCGACCCGTCCCTTCATCGAAGACTCCACTGAGCGGCACGACGTAGTGGGCCGCGCTCAGCTCCGACTGCAGCAGCCGCACCGATTGGCCTTGGGAGCCGGGGCCGAGGTTCGGCCAGACGAAGTGAAAGGCCGGCGAGCGCGCGGTGAGGAGCCCCTGCTGCGGGGTCGCGTAATGCGCCGCCCGCACCTGCACGAGCCCCGCGTCGCGACTGCTGAAGCTGATCCTGAACTGGCCCAGGCCGTTGCGCATCGGCAGGACGCTCACGAGCCGCACCTCGACCTTGCGCGATTCACGGTAGAAGCTGACCTTCACCTTCTGACCGGCGACGTATGGCGAGACGACGCCGCGCACCGCGATCCGCGTCCCCATCAGCGCGAACAGCGGCAGCCCGCCGACCCGCTGCAGTTCGAGCTTCATGCGGCTGGCGGCCGGCGCCGGTGGCGTCAGCGGCGCGGGCGCCTGCGCTGCTGCTGCTGCTGCGGCGGCGGCGGCGGCGGGCGCCAGGGTCCCGAGGGATACCGCGATCGACGCGACGAGCAGGCGGAGCACCCTCTTCACGGCGTCAATCCTATGGGCTCGGGACGACGGGCTGCGGCGCTGGAGAGATCACCCCGAGCCGCCTGAACAGCATCACGAGCGCTGCTATCGCGGCGAGCGATGCGAGGGCGAGCACGACCGCCTGCCAGCCCCAGCCCTCGAGGCTCGCGAACGCGACCGAGTTGTTCAGCGAGTGGGTGACGATGCACGGATACAGGGAGCCCGTGTAGCGGTAGAGCAGGCACAGGCCGAAGCCGAGACCGGCGAGCGGCACGAGGTCCAGCAGCGGTGCCGAGCCGACGTGCACGCCACCGAACAGCAGCCCCGTGAGCAGCGCGGCCGGGAGCGTCCCGTGCCAGTTGCGCAGCGCGGTGAAGATGAACCCTCGGAAGAGGATCTCCTCGCTGATCGGGGCCACGACGCACGTCAGACCCGCGCTCAGCAGCAGCAGCGCGGCGCTTTCGTTGGAGCCGAGCTGTTCGAGGATCTTCTCCTTGCCCGGATTGAACAGTTCCTGCCAGATCACGTTGAGCAGCAGGAACGCGACGATCAGCAGCACGATCATGCCCACCGCCGAGCGCCAGCCCACGCGGGGCGGCCTGAGGCCGAGCTGCCACGCGCGAACCTGCCGTCCGCCAAGTCGCCCGCAGAAGACCGCGGCCACGATGAAGGCCACGTCCTGTACGAAGGTGTCGGCGATCGCGAGCCCCGGCGGCGTGTGCGAGGTCGTGAGCTGCGCCCCCAGCGCGACCGCCGGCAGATCCACGACGACGCTGCCGATCGCCGCGAGCACCAGCCCCACGATCAGCGCCACGGGGGCCGTCCATGGAGGCCAGTCGGGGGTACGTTCCATCGATCAGGCGACCCAGTGCCAGGTGGCGAACTGCGCGGCGAACAGCGCCAGCAGCAGCGCCGAGGCCACAAGCGCGGGGAGCTCGAGGCGGGGGCGGGCCGAGAGCCACGCCGCCAGCCAGATCGTCAGCGGGAAGAGCACGAGCAGGAAGCGCGGCAGCGACATCAGCGGCTGCGAGGTCACCGGATAGGAGAGCGGCAGCGCGAGCGCGGCGAGCACGTAGGCGCCGTATGCGAAGGGCAGCGTGCGCAGGACGCCCACCGTCGCCACCACCGTGAAGACGAGGAAGGCGGCGAGAAGCACGTTGTGCCCCGGGCTGACGAGCGTCGAAGTCATCGCCCGCACGCGCGGCGCCAGCGGGTCGCTGACGGCGTTCGAGACGTAGCCGTGGTGAGCTTGCAGCCCCGCGAGTTCGAGCAGCCCTTCGGCGCCGGCCCTGATCCCGTCCCACGCTCCGATGAACGGGCCGGCGAAGTGCCTGTCCCACACCTGCTGGGCGTGAAACGGCGACAGCGCTTCGCCGCCCGCCAAGGAGAGGTATCCGAGATAGGCGGCGAGGCCGGCCGGCACCAGCACGAGCCACAGCACCTCCGCGCGTACGCGGTAGCGGGGAAGCAGCGAGCGCGCCCGCCGCGGGAAGTCGGCGCGGCGATCGCGGCGGGGGCCGTAGAGGTAGAGGATCAGCGCCGGCAGCACCAGCACGAGCCCCGTGCTTCGCGTCGCCGCCGCCAGCGCGCCGAGCACCCCCACCCACATCCAACGGCCCTGACGCGCGAACCAGAACACGCCGATCGAAAGGCACAGATAGAGCGACTCGGAGTAGACCGCAGAGAGGAAGAAGGCCATCGGCGCGAACGCCGTCAGGAGGACGGCGAGGCGGGCGATCTCCCCCGAGCGGCCCCGCACGGCCGGCGCCGCAGACGCGAGCTCGAGCGTCACCAGGCGGTGGATCCCGTAGAGGGCGAGGCCCAGAGCCGAGGTCGAGAGCAGCACGCCCGCGATGATCGGCGGAACGCCGAGCGTCGTGATACCGCGCAGGCCGAGCGGATACACGGGGAAGAACGCGGTCCGCGAGGCCGTGAAGGGAAACAGCTCGGGCCGGTATCCGTAGTGGGCGATCACCAGATACCACGACGCATCCCACCGGGCAGCGGGCGCCGCGAGCAGGTCGCCGAGCCAGCCGAAGCCTTTCGTGACTCCGGCCGGGATGAACGCATGTCTCACGGGTCCGAAGCCGAACGCGAGGATCGTCGCCACCGCCGTCGCCCAGATGTACAAGCGCGACGCCAGGAGCGCCCTCCAGCTCGTCGACACGGCCGCGACGTGCGCCGGGTCCTCGCGCAGCAGCGCCCATCGCCGCCTCGCCGCGAGCAGCGGCCCGCGGCCCCTTGCGGGCCGCTCGAAGGGGACGACCGGCTCGCTCGCCGCGTCCACGATGACCAGCTCGGCGGTGTCGCGGTTCATAGCTGTGCTGCCGAGAGTAGAGGCCGCGACAGCGCAATTGGCAGGAAATCACACTTCGACCGGTAATCTCGCTTTGCTCAGACGATGTCTCGACAAGCACGAAAGCGGCGGCGCAGACACAACCACGCCGGTCCGACGCGGGTCCTCTTCGTCGGCGGCGGGGTGCTCGTCGGCGCGCTCCTGATCGGCGCGATCGTCGCGGTCGCCTACGTGGTCAACGTCGTCGAGTCGGCGCCCGCGCTGAGCCGGCTGCAGCCGCGCCTCGTCGGCGGCACCTCCGCCGTCTTCGCCTCCGACGGAACGCGGCTCGGCTTCATCCAGGCAGACCAGCTGCGCACGCCGGTGGGCTGGAACGAAATCCCCACCGACCTGAAGAACGCCACCGTCGCGATCGAGGACCAGCGCTTCTACAAGCACAACGGCATCGACCTCACCGGCATCTTCCGCGCGGCCGTCAAGGACGTCACCAACGGAGCCGCGCTCCAGGGCGGCTCGACGATCACGATGCAGCTCGTCCGCAACCTCTACCTCGGCGGCTACCAGCGCACGCTCAGGCAGAAGATCATCGAGGCGAAGCTCGCGGTCGACTACGAGAAACACCATGGCAAGCGCTCGATCATGACGAGCTACCTCAACAGCGTCCCCTACGGAACCGTCGGCGGGCAGACCGCGCTCGGAGTGCAGGCCGCGGCGCGGATCTTCTTCGACAAGCCTGCCTCGCAGCTCAACCTGCCGCAGTCGGCGCTGCTCGCCGGCCTCCCGCAGGCGCCCTCGCAGTACAACCCCTTCGGCGACGCCTCGGCCGCCAGGCAGCGGCGCAACGAGGTGCTCAGGAAGATGGCCGAACTTCACTACATCGACGCCGGGCAGGCGAGCGCCGCCGAGCACGCGCCGCTCGAAACCAAACGCGGGACCTTCTACTCGAAACGGCGCGAGGACTTCTTCTTCGAATACGTGCGCGAGCAGCTCGTGCGGCGTTACGGGGCGAACGCCGTCTCGCAGGGCGGCCTGAAGGTCTATACGACGCTCGACCTGCGCATGCAGAGGCTCGCGCGCGAAGCGATCAAGAACACGCTCAACCAGCCGGAAGACCCGGCGGCGGCGGTCGTCACGCTGAACCCCGCGAACGGCGACATCGAGGCGATGGCCGAGTCGGCGCAGTTCGGCCAGTCGCAGTACAACCTCGCCGCCGACGGCCACCGCCAGCCCGGCTCGACGTTCAAGGCGATCGACCTCGCCGACGCGCTCTCGCGGGGAATCGACCCGAACTCGACCTCCTACAACTCGCACCCGCTCGAACCGGGCTGGCTGCAGGGATATCCCGAATACGGGGTCAAGACCTTCGACGGCAGCTCGGCCGGCAACATCAACCTCGTCCAGGCGACGCTCAAATCCGACAACACCGTGTACGCCCAGCTCGCGGCCGACCTCGGCTGGGACACGATCACGCAGATGGCGTACAAGATGGGCGTCACCACCCACCTCTCGAGCTACCCCGCCGAGGCGCTCGGCGGTCTCACGCTCGGTGTCACCCCGCTGGAAATGGCCGTCGTCTTCGCGACGCTCGCCGACGGCGGCTGGCGCAACACGCCGATCGCGATCACGAAGGTCGTCTTCCCCGACGGCCACACCGACAACAACTGGGGCAAACCGCATCGCGTGAAGGTGCTGAGCGAAGCGATCACCGGCGAGGAGACGAGCATTCTTCACCAGAACGTGCTCGGCGGGACGGCTGTGAAATCGGCGATCGGCTGCCCGACAGCGGCGAAGACTGGCACGACGAACGAATTCATCGACGCGTGGCTCGACGGCTTCAACTCCGAATACTCGACCGTCGTCTGGATGGGATATCCCACCCACCGCGTGTCGATGACGAGCGTGCACGGCGAAGTGCAACAGGGCGGGAAGCTGCCCGCGGACATCTGGCACGCGTACATGGCGCCCGTGACCGAAGGCAAGCCATGCGCGCCGCTCAACGAATCGAGCTCGGGCATCTCCTACCAGCAGTTCTTCGGGAAATACGCGACCACCGGCCAGGCGCTCAGCAAAGAAGGCAGTGAACCGGGCACCACGCAGAAAGCGCCGCGACCCGGCGGCGGCAAAGGGCGCGGCAAGGCCGGCAAGGGCGGCGAACACGCCGTGCTCGAAGTCCACGAAGCGCCGGCGCCGAAAGCGACCCCGCCGCCGCCGGCCGCGACTCCGGTCGAACCGACGACCGGCGGCGCCGCTCCGCGCTGACGCGCGCAGGAGGAGCTCGCGAGCCGCCCCGGATGCCGGGCGCTGGTAGTTTGGGTGCAATATTCGAGACGGAGGGTCGCTTCACGCGAAGCCGTGACGACCCAGATGGGATGAAGCGTGGCGAAGGAGGACAAGGTTGAATTCGAGGGCGAGGTGATCGAGGCGCTGCCGAACGCGATGTTCCGCGTGAAGCTCGACAACGATCACGTCGTGCTTGGGCATGTGGCGGGCAAGATGCGGCGCTTTCGCATCCGCATCCTTCCGGGCGATCGCGTCCGCTGCGAGCTCTCGCCCTACGATCTGGACCGCGCCCGCATCGTCTACCGGCACCGCTGAGCACGGGGCCATCGCCGAGCGCTCCCTGATCGAATCGATCGCGGCCGAGCTGACGGCGACGCTCGATGCGAACAGCGCCCTGCGAGGCGCCGGTGATGGTGCGAGCAGGGTGTTGCGGGGCAGCGGCGACGACGCGGCGGTCGTGCGCGCGCGCCCGGTGTCCGTCACCTCGGTCGACGCGATGGTCGAGGGCGTGCACTTCCGGCTGGGGGAGGGCTGGGCGACGGCCGCCGAGGTGGGTCATCGCGCGATCGCCGGCGCGCTGTCGGATCTCGCCGCGATGGGCGCGGACGCGGGCGAGGCCTACGTCGTCCTCGGGCTGCCGAGCGGCTTCGGCGAGGAGCAGGCGCTGGCGCTCGTGCGGGCCGCCGCGGCGCTCGCGAGCGAGACCGGCACCGTGATCGCGGGAGGCGACGTCGTGCGCGCCCCGGCGCTGACAGTCTCGGTGACAGCCGTCGGCTGGGCCGACCGCCCCGAGCAGCTCGTCGGGCGCGACGGGGCGCGGCCGGGCGACCTCGTGGGCGTCACCGGGAAGCTCGGCGCCGCCGCCGGAGCGCTCGCGCTGATGGAAGGTCGAGCCGACCGCCGACCGGAGACGAGCGCGCTGATCGAGCGCGCCCGAGCGCCCATCCCGCGCCTCGCCGAGGGCCGAGCGCTCGCCGCCGCGGGCGTGCACGCGATGATCGACATCTCCGACGGGATCGCCACCGACGCGGGGCACATCGCCCGCGCGAGCGGCGTCGAGCTGGTCGTCGAGCTCGCCTCCCTGCCGCTCGCCGAAGGCCTCACCGAGCTCGCCGCGCAGCTCGGCGAGGAGCCGTGGCGGCTCGCCGCGACCGGCGGCGAAGACTTCGAGCTCTGCTTCTGCGCGCCGCCCGATTCAAGCGCGCGTGTAGAGGCGGCGCTCGCCCGGGCCGGCGGCGCCGGCGTCAGCTGGGTCGGCGAGGTCGCAGCGGGCGAGGCACGAGCGCTACTGGTTGAGCGGGGGCAGGAGGTGCTGCTGGATGGGTTCGAGCACCGCTGGTAGAGAGCCCTGCACGGGCGACGGGGCCGCGGGCGGGCGCGATGCACGCGCCGTCGCTGTTGCTGCTTCGATCGGCCGCGCGAGCACACCGCGCGGCAACTGACGGGCCGCCCCGACGGGCACGATCCTCGCGAGCCGCGCGTAAACGAGAATCCGTTTCGCGGCGCTGTACAGCGGCGTGCACGCGGACAGCACGAGGCGCGTATAGCCCACCTGCCCGACGGCGGCTTCGACGTTCGTGGGCGCCACGATGCGCTGGCCGAGGACCGTGTAGGTGAGATGCGCGTAGGGCATCTCCAGCAGGATCCGGTTCCCGTGCCGCAGCGCGTCGATGTGGCGGAAGGGGGCCAGATAGGTCGTGCGGTGGCCCGCGATCGCGGTCGTGCCCGGGACGCCGGGGAAGCCCGTTTCGGGGTAGACGCCGGGTCCGCTCTCGAGATCTTCGGTGCTCGTGCCCTTGACCACGACGAAGCTCGCGCCGATGCTCGGGATCACGATGCGCCCGACGGCGCCGCCGTCGCCGGCCCGCCTTTCGAGCTCGCGCGCGAGGAACGTGATCCGTGCCTGCTGGTCTGAGAGGCTCGCCAGCGCGCGCCGCTCGGTCGGCGTCGGCTGTGCGCGTTCCACAGCTCGCAGCGCTCCGCGCAGGTGCTCCTGCCTGAACGTCGCGTAGATGGCCGAGAGCGGCTCCTCCCACACGAGCGTGATCGCGCCGTCCAGCAGTGCCAGCGAACCGACGCCGATCAACGCGAACGCCAGCGCACGGAGCGCACGCGCCGATCGCGGCCCGCGCTCGCCGCCCTCGGCACCCTCACCGCCCTCGCCGCGCCCAGCGCGCCATCCGCGCAGCCGGCCGCGCAGGCCGGCGACGAAGCGGCCGAACGGCGTTCTCGACGTGTAGGTCAGCTCAGGCATGTGCTCGCATCGGCTTCGGCTCGGGCATCTGTCCACCTAGCGTCGCAGGGCAGACTCCGTGCCCCCGAGCGAGCCCGGGCCGGCGTAGGACATGGGACCGCGAATCGTGATCTCGAAGTCATCCGTGCTGGGTCCGCGCGGTGGCGGCGGCTCTGTGACGGACAGCATGACGGCTACCGCGGCGCATCCCAAGCCGACGCACCAGACGATCGCCGCCGGCAGGCCGACGTGCCCCCCGGCGACCAGCAGCAGCGCCGCCCACGCGATCGTGGCCGGGCCGAGCCCCAGTTGGTGGGCGTAGAAGAGGATCAGCAGCGCGAGCGGGAGCAGTCCGGCCGCAACCAGACCGAGTGCTGCGAGCGGCCGCGGACGCAGCTCGGGAGCCGCGAGCAGAAGCCATATGTGCAGCGCCGGGATCAGCAGCAGCGCGGCGAACGGGTCGACCGCCCACACGACGATCGCCGCCGCGAGCAGCACGAGCAGCATCGACAGGCCCGCCACCTCAGGATCGGGCCGCGCGCTCCAGCGGCGGCGGCGCACGAACGCGTGCCACTGGAGCCAGGCGAGCGCGAACACGAGCAGCACGGAGACGAGCGCGGCGGCGGCACCCCCGTCGAACGGGAGCGCGCCCGGCGCCACCGGCGTGGGCGGCGCCGCGCGGAGGATGCCGAGCGCGCCGAGCAGGTAGGCGAACGCGGCGCACGCGAGGAACGGAAGCGCGCAGCTCAGCGTCCACAGCACCCAGCGCCCCGGGTACAGCCGGCGCCGGCGCGCGCGCGCCAAGCCGTCGACGGCGACGAGCAGCGGAGCGAAGAGCAGCGCTCCCAGAACCAGCTGCACCGCCCAGGCGGGCAGCGTCTTGCGCTGGAGCACCACGCCCGTCTCTGGTTGCGAGGAGATGTCCGGCGCCGCGTCGAGCGCGTCGACCGCGTTCAGCACCGCGCGCCCCGAGCCTTCGAGACGTTCGGCGCTCACCGCCTCGCCCGCCGTTGGGCCGCGTTCGCCCGAGAGCTGGACGAGCACCGAGGGGACGCCCGCCTCCTGGAGCCTGCCCTGCTCGCCGACCGCGAACGGGAAGCTGAGATGGGCCACCTGCCCGATCGCGCTCGGGGAGCCGGGATTCAGGCCGGCCTCGCGTTTGAACGCGTCGGTGACGGTGCGCTGGAGCTGCGCCGGTGCCGAGCCGTAGCCGTCGGAGAACGGCACGACGAGCGGCGGCGCGAGGCGCGTGCCGGCGACATCGCCGAGCACGATCGCCGCGTCGAGCGGCGCAGCCAGGCCGGCCGCGAACGCGGCGGCGCCGGCGGCGCCGCCGCTGCCGCCGCTGGTCGAGACGAGGACGATCGTCCGGCGCGTCTGACGAGAGGCGAACACGCGCGCCAGCTCGAGCAGCGCCGCGGTGCCGGAGAGCTCGGCGCGTGAGCCGCGGGCCGCGGCGTCGCGGTGCGCGAGGATCACGACGGGGCGCTCGCTCGTCGACCCCGGCCGCGTCGCCACGACCGTGCTCAGCGACCGGCTGCCATCGATCGTCTGCCCGGAGAGCTGGTGCGTCTGCACCGAGAAGCCCCCGCCGGCTGTGCCCCCGAGCCGTTCGAGCGTGTGCTCGATCGCCGCCGCCAGCCGCTGGTCGCCGGGACTGCCGGGGCGCCTGTCCGGATAGGCAGCCGCGAGCGTGTTCAGTTCGTTCAGAGCACGGGTTCCCTGGAACGCGTCGGGCGCCAGGTGTGCGGTCAGCGGACGCGGATGGCTCGCCAGGGAGAACGCCGCGATCGCCAGCGCGAACACGACCGGCACGAGGCCCGTGCGGTAGAGGCGTCCGTTGAGCATCGGCCCTAGACCATAGATCGACTCGCGGTCCTTCGCACAGGGGGAAGTTTTGCCGTCCCCATTAGGTATCGTCCGGCCGCGTGCTCCAGCCCGTCGCCGTAGGCCACAAGTCGTTGGCCGACTACACACACATCTGCGGACGGGAGCTGATCGCCGAAATCCGCGAGCTTGCCGAGCCGCTCAAGGGCCAGCGCGTCGTCCATATCTCTGCCACCGCCTTCGGCGGCGGCGTCTCGGAGATCCTCTACACGCTCGTGCCACTGATGCGCGACGTCGGCCTCGATGTCGAGTGGCAGGTCATCTACGGGCGGGAAGAGTTCTTCAATGCGACCAAGCTGATGCACAACGCCCTCCAGGGCGCGCCGCAGGACCTCGACGAGGAGCAGTGGGCGACGTGGCGCCACTACGGGGAAATGAACGCTCGCGAGCTCTCGGCCGGCTGGGACGTGTGCATCGTCCACGACCCCCAGCCCGCGCCGCTGTTCCACCTCGTCCCCGAGAAGGCGAGGGGCTGGATCTGGCGCTGCCACATCGACCTCTCGACGCCGAACCCGGCGACGATCTCGCAGCTGCTGCCCTACATCCGCGACTACCCCGCCTCGCTGTTTCACATGGCCGAGTACGTCCCGCAGGGGATGAACGACAACGTCAACATCGTGCCGCCGGCGATCGACCCGCTGACGCCGAAGAACATGGCACTCTCGCCCGAAGACGCGGCATTCGTGTGCGGGCAGTTCGGGATCGACGTGGACCGCCCGCTGATGTGCCAGGTCTCGCGCTTCGACCCCTGGAAGGACCCGCTCGGGGTGATCGACGCCTACCGCCAGGTCAAGGAGTCGATGCCGGAGGTGCAGCTCGCGCTCGTCGGGTCGATGGCGAGCGACGACCCCGAGGGCTGGGACTTCTTCAACGCGACGATCGCGCACGCCGACGGCGACCCCGACATACACATCCTCAACAACTTCAACAACGTCGGCGCGATCGAGGTCAACGCCTTCCAGTCGCACTCCGACGTGCTCATCCAGAAGTCGACGCGCGAGGGCTTCGGGCTGACGGTCTCCGAGGCGATCTGGAAGGCGCGTCCGTTCATCGGCGGCAACGTGGGCGGCATCCCCCTGCAGATCGAGAACGGCGCGACGGGCTTCCTCGTCTCGAGCGTCGAGCAGTGCGCCGAACGCTCGCGCGAGATCCTCGAGGACCCGGCGCTCGGCAAGTTCCTCGGCCGGCGCGGCAAGGAGCACGTCCGCAAGCACTTCCTCACGCCGCGCTACCTGCGCGACTACCTACGCATCTTCAACGAGCTGCGAGAAGCATGAGCGAGCAGCCGGCACAGCGGACTCCGCTCGTGCTGGTGAGCAACCGCGGCCCTGTCACCTTCCACGCCGGCGGCGAGGTCCAGCGCGGGTCGGGCGGCCTCGTCACCGCGCTCACGGGACTCGCCTCGCACCGGCGCGTGCTGTGGATCGCCTCGGCGATGAACGAGTGGGACGCGGAGGTCTCGCTCGCCAACAACGGACGCTCGTTCCCGGTGCGCTCGCCGGCGGGCGGCGAGTACCAGGTGCGGCTGGTGGTCAGCGAACCCGAGGCCTACGACCACTTCTACAACGTCTTCGCCAACCCGATGCTGTGGTTCATCCAGCACTACCTGTGGGACCTCTCCAACGCACCCGACATCGGCCGCGGCGACGTCGACGCCTTCGAGCACGGCTACAACGCCGTCAACGAAGACCTCGCGCGCGCGGTCGTCGAGGAGGTGCAGGACAGCGAGGAGCCGGTGGTGATGGTCCACGACTACCACCTCTACACGCTGCCGAACCTCGTGCGCCGCGCCCGGCCGGACGTCTTCCTGCACCACTTCATCCACATACCGTGGACGCAGTCGGACGCGTGGCGGGTGCTGCCCACGCGGATCCGCTCCGAGATCTTCGAAGGGCTGCTCGCGAACGACATCATCGGCTTTCACACCCGCTCCTACCGGCGCAACTTCCTGCAGTGCTGCCGCGACCTGATGGACCTCGAGGTCGACTTCGATCGTGGCGTCGTGCACCTGCCCGACCGCGAGGTGTGGGTGCGCGCCTATCCGCTCCCGATCGACCACCGCGCGACGCGGATGCTCGCGCAGAGTTCGCGCGTCAACGAGTTCGAGCTCGACCTGCTTCAGCGCCGGCGCGACTTCCTGATCCTGCGCGTCGACCGTGCCGACCTGAGCAAGAACATCCTCCGCGGATTCTCGGCCTTCGACGTGTTCCTCGAACAGCATCCCGAGTTCTCCGAGCGTGTCACGTTCGTCGCGCAGCTGATGCCCTCGCGAACGGATGTGCCCCAGTACGCCGAGTACCTCGAGCGGATCGAGGCGCTCGTGGCGGTCGTCAACCACCGTCACGGCACGCCGGACTGGATGCCGATACAGCTCAAGTTACGAGACGATCTCGAGGAGGCGATCGCCGCCTACAAGCACTACGACGTGCTGCTCGTCAACGCGATGTTCGACGGGATGAACCTCGTCGCCAAGGAGGGCCCGCTCGTCAACGAGCGCGAGGGCGTCTCGATCCTCTCGGAGAACACGGGCGCGCACGAGGAGCTCGGCGAGTACGCGCTGTCGGTCAACCCGTTCGACATCCAGGAGACCGCCGACTCGATCTACGCCGCCCTGACGATGGATCCGGCGGAGCGCCGCCGGCGTGCCGAGGGCCTCGTGGAGATCGTCACGTCGAGGGATCCCGGCGACTGGATCGACGAGCAGCTCGCCGACATCCGCGCGAAGGCGCTCGTCCGCTAGCCCGCCGGGCGGACACGACCCGCTACGCTTCCGGGCGGGTATGACGCTGCCGCCACCCATATACGACCTCGTCCTGCTGCTCGACCCGCAGCTCGAGGAGCCCGCGCGAGTCAAGATCGTCGCCGACGCACGAGCGGCGATCGAGGCCGACGGCGAGCTCGTCCGCGACGACGCCTGGGGCGAGCGTGCGCTCGCCTACCCGATCGCGCGCAAGACGAGCGCCGAGTACCACCTGCTCCAGTTCCATGCCGGCACCCCGCGGCTGCTCGAGACGCTCGAGCACTCGCTGCGAATCATCGACGGCATCCTCCGCTTCCGCATCATCAAGCTGAAGCCGGGTGTTCCGGACGCTCCCGACATGCGCAGCTCGGCACCGCCGCGCCGCGCCGACGCCGAGCCCGCGGGCGAGCAGCCCGCAGCCGTGGCCGCTCCGCAGCGCGGCGACGCCGCTCCTGCCGAGGCCTCCGGCGAGAGCTCCGAGGCTCCGGCCACGACCGAGCCGGCCGCAGAGCCCGCCGTCGAGGTCGAGGTCGAGGTCGGCGAGCCCTCCTAGCGCATGCGCGGCCGGACGGGCCGCGGCCTCGAATGCGGTTGGAGATTCGCCCCGGTGGTATTAACATCGCCGCATGAGCTGGGCTGAGGACATGAGCGACCCCTCTGCGGCGAGCCGCACGGACGTCCTCCGCGCCTCTCCCCCGATGTTCGACTCGCGCCTTCTCGACGCGCTCTCGCGCGTGCATCCGCTCGTGCCGGTGCTGATCTTCGGCCCCGCGATCGTGGCGCTGATGGCGTGGGGCCTGTCCCAGGTCAGCGCGCTCGTCGCGGTCGCGCTCGCCGTCGCGGGCTACGCGCTGTGGACGCTGTTCGAGTACTGGCTGCACAGGATCGTCTTCCACTTCGAGCCCGAGGCGGGGCTCGGCGCGCGCATGCATTGGATCATCCACGGCGTGCACCACGACCACCCGAACGACCCGCTGCGACTCGTGATGCCGCCGGCCGTCAGCGTGCCGCTCGGCGCGGCCGTCTTCGGCGTGCTCTACCTCCTCTTCGGCGGGCGCTACGCCCCTGCGCTCGGCGCCGGGTTCTTCGCCGGCTATCTCGCGTACGACATGACCCACTACTACCTCCATCACTTCCGGCCCCGCGGACGCCTGGGCCGGATGCTGCGCGAGCGCCACATGCGCCACCACTTCCAGGACGAGACGCGCGGCTTCGGGATCAGCGCCCCCTACTGGGACGAGATCTTCAAAACGTCCTCCCGTGGCGGTCGACACGTCGAGTCCCAGCGCGCGAACGAGCGCAATTAGCGGGGTCCTGGGGGGCTCGCCGAGCAGTCGCGCCCGGCACCCGCTCTAGACTCGAAGCTCGACTCGGGAAGACGACAGGTCCTCGCGGGAGGGCAGCAACAGCCGAAAGGAAGAAGCCGTGGCCGCAACCAACATCAACAGGGTCGTGATGACCGGAAACCTCACAGCCGATCCCGAGCTACGCTCGTTGCCGAGCGGCAACTCGGTCTGCAGCCTGCGGATCGCCTGCAACACGCGCCGCAAGAACGCAAGCACCGGCGAGTGGGAGGACAAGCCGAACTACTTCAACGTGACCGTCTGGGGCGCGCAGGGCGAGAACGCCGCGCGATACCTCTCGAAGGGCCGGCCGGTGGCGATCGACGGGCGCCTCGAGTGGCGCGAGTGGGAGGCGCAGGACGGCACCAAGCGCCAGGCAACCGATATCATTGCCGACTCGGTGCAGTTCCTGGGATCGCGCGACGACGCCTCCGGTGGGGGTGGGTTCGCCGGCAACGGGGCCTCAAAGGGCAGCGACATCCCGGTCAACGAAGGGGATTTCCAGCCCGCACCAGTCGCCGGCGCCGCAGGCGACGACGACATTCCGTTCTAGCCAGTCACAGCGAGGTCTTTGTGTTTTCAGCCATAGGAGCGCCCGGCGCTCGAGGGATGCGCGAGCCGATCCACGGCGGAGGCCGCTGATGGCCAAAGCACGCGGTCGCGGAAAGCCGGTGCGCCGGCGAGACAAGAAGGGCGGCCCCGGCAGCGGCCGGCGCAAGCCGTGCCAGCATTGCCGCGACAAGATCGAGCAGGTCGACTACAAGGACGTCGCGACGCTCCGCAAGTTCATCTCCGAGAAGGGCAAGATCCGCTCGCGGCGGATCACCGGCGCCTGCCGCCGCCACCAGGTCCAGATCGCCCGTGCCGTCAAGCGGGCACGCGAGCTCGCGCTGCTGCCCTACGTCAACGAGGGCGGCCGCGACGACAACCCGCGCCGCGAACGCGGAGAACGCTAGACCCGTGCCCGAGGCGATCCTGCTGCAGGACGTCGAGACGCTCGGCGAGCAGGGTGCCGTGGTCGACGTCTCCAAGGGCTACCTGCGCAACTACCTGATCCCG
>DATAYP010000018.1:0-15255 GCA_036272475.1 Solirubrobacteraceae bacterium
CGACGATCGAATCGGCGTTCTCACGCTGGGTCTTTACGTGGGCACCTCCTATGGCGGCGCCGAGCGGGTGGCCTACGAGTTCGCGAGGCGCCTCGACCCCGAGCGCTTTCGCAGCTATCTCTGCGTTGCGCACGCCCCTCCTCCGGACCGGCGCCGCGCCCAGGAAGACGACATGCGCGAACTCGAACAGCTCGGCGTCCATGTCCTGAGGCTCGAATGCGACTCTTTTATGTCGAACGTCGCATGGGCGCGCCTGTACAAGCTACTGCGACGGCAGCGGATCGGGGTGCTGCACGCGCATATGCCGCGCGCGAGCGTGCCGGGGACGCTGCTCGCGCGCGCCGCGCGCACCCCCGTGGTCGTGAGCCACGAGCACACCTGGTCCTTCCAGGGGATGCCCGTTCGCCGCTTCCTCGATCGCAACGTCGTCGCGCGCGGAAGCGATGTGATGCTCGCGGTCTCCGAGCGCGACAGGCAGAAGATGATCGCCGTCGAGCGGATCCCGGCGGAGCGCATCAGGGTGCTGCCGAACGGTATCCCGACCCCCGCCGAGAGCGGCGTCTCGGTGCGGGCCGACCTCGGCGTTCCCCCTGAGGTCGGCCTGATCGGCTCGGTTGGCAGGCTCTACCCGCAGAAGGGCTATGACGACCTGATCCGCGCAGCGGCGCTGCTCAAGCAGAGCTACGCGAGGCCGTTCCGGTGCCTGATCCTCGGTCACGGTCCCGAGGAGCAGGGCCTGCGGGCGCTGATCGACGAGCTCGGCGTCGCCGAGCAGGTGCAGCTGATCGGGCGCCGCGAGGACATCGCCGACGTCGTGCGGGCGCTCGACGTCGCGGTCCTGTCCTCGAAATACGAGGGCATGCCGCTGGCGATCATCGAGTACATGGCCGGTGGGGCTGCGATCGTCTCCACGGCCGTCGGCGGCGTCCCGGAGCTGATCGAGGACGGTGTTCACGGGCTGCTCGTGAGGCCAGAGGACCCGGGTGAGCTGGCCGCCGCGATGCAGCGGCTGCTCGAGGACCGGGACCTGGCAGAGCGGCTCGGCCAGGCGGCTCAGCGGCGCCAGCGCGCCAACTACGACCTCGAGGTCGTCGTCCGGCGCCTGGAAGACCTCTACCTCGAGCTCTACACCGCGCGCCGCGGCACCCCGGTCCGGGCGCGCGCCACGGCCGGCTCGGCGTCCAACGGCTGAGGCGCTCAGGCAGTCGGCCCCGCCCCGGCGCGTCGCGAGGAGAGCGCTCCGCGCAGGCGCTTGCTGCCCTGGCGCGCGAGGCGCGCGGGCGCGCTCTGGAGCAGCGGCTCGTAGCGATCGGTGAGCTTCAGCAGCACGATCGGGAGCGGGTCGACGGCGCCGATCATAGCGCGCGTCATCTCGTACGGATCCCAGCTGCCCGAGCCCGTCGTCACCGCCGCGATCACGGCGGCGTCGCGGGCCGCCGCGAGCGCCTCCGGCCCGTAGCGGCCGAAGGGATAGGCGAACGTCTCGACCTTGACGCCGCCGATCCGCTCGAGCTCGATGCGGCTGTCTTCGATCTCTCGCAGGCAGGCCTCGTAGTCGAGCGTCGAGAGGTCTGCGTGCGTCATCGTGTGCGCGCCGAGCTCCCAGCCTGCCCCCGCCAGCTCGCGGAGTTCGGGCTCGTCCATGATCGCCCCGTCTCCGCCGGGGCCGATCCACGGGCTCGTGCCGCCGATGAAGCCGATCGTGACGTAGACCGTCGCGGGGATCCCGTATTCGCTGAGGATCGGCAGTGCCGTTGTGTGGTTGTTGCGCATCCCGTCGTCGAAGGTCACGGCGGCGAGGCCGGGCTCGGGGGTCCCGCCTGCTGCCCGCCGGGCGAGCTCGGCGAGCGTCACGAACTCGAAGCCGGCCGCGAGCAGCAGCTCGAGCTGCCGCCGGAAGCGCTCAGGTGAGACCTGGAGCAGGCTGAGGTCCTCGCTCAGCTTCGATCGCGCGACGCCGTGGTAGCCGAGCACGACCGCGCGGCGGCGGCGGATGCGCTCGAGCGCCCTCGCCGCCGCTCGCAAGCCTGCGGCCCGTGTCGGGTGGCCGCCTGCGCTCATCTCAACCGCCCCGCCCTCGCGCGAGCTCGCGGTCGAGCGCCCGGTCGAGCGCCTCGTGGGCGCGTTCCTGTGAGTAGTGGGGGCGCAGCGTGTGATCGCGTCCCGGGATCAGCTCCAGCTTGAGATTCGGCCAGCGCTCGCTGCGCAGCAGCCGCCCCTGGCGCTCGAGCTCTTCGTGGAGGGGCTCCTTCTCGGAGAACACGAACAGCAGCTGCTTGCCGCCGTCGCGCAGGAGGTCGAGCACGAGGTCGACCTGGTCGCTGTCGCCGAGCGCCTGGACGCGCGCCGCCGCCCGCCGCAGCAGCGACCGCGGCGCCTGGCGAAGCACGCTGCCGACGCGCGAGCGCTCCACGTCGCCGCGCATCACCATCCCCCAGGACGCGGGCTGGAACACCCCGCGGCGCAGGTAGCGCACGGTCTCCTGCGACGCGTCCCAGAAGAGCGTGCGAGGGTTGAGCATGAAGGCGGCGGCGACGCGCTCGTCGCGGAGCGCGCCATGGAAGGACCAGTACGCGCCCGAGCAGAGGCCGGTGAGCACGAAGCGTTGCGCGATCCCCTGCGCCTGGACCACGTCGATTGCCGTCTGGACCTGGTCGACGAGCTGCGGGACGTAGAGCTCGGCGACGTCGGCGAAGCGGCTGTCGTCGCCGTCGGAGTCGCCCAGCCCCTCGAGGTCGAGCCGCAGCGATGGGACGCCGCGCGCCGCCCAGCGGCGCGCGAGCTCGACCCACATGCGGTCGGGTCCGACCCGGCGGATCGCGCCCGCGTTGAGCAGCACGGCGCCGAGGTCGGTCCTCTCGGCGACCGACGGCTCGGTCAGCACGCCGAAGAGGCGCCCGAACGGTTGTTCGATCGCGAGCGAGCGCTCGCGGATGACCGCGCCGTCGACGGTGAGCTCGGTCGCGTCCCGCTCGCGCGCGAGTCCCGTCGCGAGGACCGCCGGCGTCGGGCGACGGCCGCCGCGCGCGGGGCGCTCGTCGACCAGGCGGCTCTCCTCCTCGGGCTGCTCCGGCATGATCACGCCGTCCTCGTCTGTCTGCTCGAGCCACTCCTCGACGCTCGCGAAGACCTCGATCGGAGCCAGTGCTTCCTGCGGCTCGGCCATCATCGCGTTGTAGCCCGGTCCCGGCAGCACAGTCACCTCCCTGCCCGTCTGCCTGAGGAGCCCGAGCAGGGCGTCGTCGACGGCGATCCCGTCGCGCTCCAGCATCAGCACCCGGAGGAGACGCTCGCGGGGGAGCTCGAGCTTCGCCAGGTCGAGCTTCTCGAGCGAACGCGCCGTCTCGGTGCTGAGCACGAAGCCACCGGCCCCGACGTAGCCGCGGGGCAGCGGCTGCACCTTGAACTCATCGCCCGGGCCGAACCGCGAGGACTCCATCTTCCCGAACGCCCTCAGCTCGCGGACGAAGGCGCGCCCCTTCGAGGGGACGGCCCACAGCACCGCCTCCGCGATCGGCGCACCCTCGGCGACGGCGCGGCAGATCAGCATGCCGCCGAGCCCGATGCCGATCGCGGCGACGCGCGCGCGCCCCGTCGAGGCGCCGAGCCAGCTCGCGGCCGAGGCGACCGCCGCGGTCCACGCGTCGAGCCGGCCCGCGTCGTGCGGCGAGCCGCCGCTGTCGCCGGCACCTGGGAGGTCGATGCGCAGCGACGGGTGACCGGCGGCGGCGAGCTGCTGCGCCCACGCCCTGCGGCTCCTGTAGGAGCAGATCTCCTCCCAGCCGAACGGAGGACACAGGAGCACCGCGGTCTCGTGCTGTTCGCGCTCGGCAGGCATGTGCATCTGGCCGAACACGGGCTCGACGCCACTCACGTCGAGATAGATCCCCCGCGCGGGAGGCGGCTGGCCGCTCACCCGTCTGTCTCTTTAGCCGGATCGGAGCGAGCCGCCGGCGGGCTGCAGTGCACGCGCACCCGTCCGTGCAGGTTGACCGCGGTGAGCTCGGCGCCCGAGAACTCGGTGCCTCGGGCGCTCGGCCGCAGGCGCACGACGCGCTCGCGGCCCGGCTCGAGCGAGAACGCGTCGTCCTCGGCGGTGAAGCCGGGCGCGTGGATGCGGACGCAGTAGGCGAGGCGGCGCGCGGCGAGGGACAGTCGCACGCCGCCGGCGTCGCTCGTCGCGTTCACGCTCAGCCCCATCCGGGCGGCCGGCTCCGTGCCCGTCGGTCGACCTGCCGGAAAGTGCATGGATTGCGAGATTAACGGCCGCTGCTCCGGTCCATCCGCTTCGAGGCTCGCGACGATCAGGTTCTGCGCCGGCGGCCCGAATCGATATGCCCAGTCAGCGTCGACGAACCGGCCGAGCAGCGCCTCGACGCCCCAGCGCCGGGCGCTGTGAGGGCCCAGCTCGATCGTGCTCGTCTCCTCGTCCACGCGTTGCTCGAAGTCACGATAGAGCGCCACCCGCAGGCGGGCGACCGTGGCGGTCGCCCCGTCGTTGGCCGCATGCACGTCCACTCCGTTGAGACCCTCGCCGGTCATCCAGACCGCGTGCGGGGCGAGGGCGCGGCGCAGGAAGTGGTAGGGCACCTTCGGCACGCCGCGATCGTCGACCACGCCCCAGCCGGCTCCGGGCACGAGGTCGCGCAGCCACAGCACGAGGCCGCCGCCGCACGGCGAGCCGGAGCGCCGCCACTCTCCGAAGACGGCCGCCATCAGCTCGCCGCTCACCGCTCTGGAGAGCTCGAGGTAGCGCTCGTGGTCGGTGCGCCGCAGCTCGGAGGCGTCGAGCCCGAAGAGCAGCGTCAGGTAGTGGTCGCGCACGTCCTCGAAGTCCCAGCCGGCCCCGACGTCGCGCGGCACTCCCGCCTTCCAGCGCGGATGATGCACCGCGAGATCGCCCGCAGCGTCTGGGAGCATCGCCTCGATCGCGGCGTCATCTGGGACGTTCGAGAGCGCGAGGCACTCCGACGCGAAGCGCACCTGCGCGCGGCGCGCGTCGTCGAGTGGGCGGCGGTAGCCGCCGACGCCGTAGTAGTTGGCGATTCCTCGATCGGTTCGGAACGGCAGGTCACCGCCGCAGGGCGCCGAGGGCACGTAGACCGCGTCCGAGCCGCTTTCGGCGATCAGCCGCGGGAGCAGCTCCCCGAACAGCTCGCCGCGGCCGAGGGCGGGGTCGAGGCCGAGCATCGCGACCTGCTGCTCGATCTCGCTGTTGCCGCATAGCACCGCGACGCTCGGGCGGCCGGCCAGCGTCGCGAGCAGCTGCCGCGCCTCGCGTTCGACGGACGCGCCGAACGCGGGCTCCCCGGCGGGATAATCGAGGTTGGCGAACATGAAGTCCTGCCAGACGAGCAGGCCGAGCTCGTCGCAGAGGTCGTAGAAGGCCCGGCTCTCGTATACGCCGGTGCCGGGGATGCGAAGCATGTTCATCCCGGCGTCGCGCGCCTGCTCGAGCGCGGCGCGCAGCGATGTGGGCGTGGGAGCGAGACCGGCGGGATCGACCGGCGTCCAGACGCAGCCTCGCGCGAAGATGCGCACCCCGTTGACATGCAGGTCGAGACCGCCGGACTCGACGTCGTGGTCGGCGTCTGCTCCCGGCGCGAGCCTCCGAAAGCCGACGCGGCCCGCGTCGACGCTCACCTCGCCGTCCGCCCCCGAGACGATCAGGCGCACCTCATAGCAAGCCGGCTCGCCATGCGTGTGCGGCCACCAGAGGGCGACGTCCGGCACGATGACCTCGCCGCCGGCCTCGAGCTCGAGCCCACGCGCGGCGAAGTGGACCGGAGCGCGCACCGTGCCCGTGGGCCCGCGAAGCTCGACCTCGGCCGAAGCCGGCAGTGGCTGCTCGTGCGGGTGCGCGTGCGGCTGATCCTGCTGCTGCGCGATGACCCGCAGGCGCGCCCGCAGCCCGAGCCGTCCGTGCGAGCCGGCGACCTCGGGGCGCAGCGCGAGCTGCTCGACGGCGAGATTCCTCCGGCGCTCGAGTCGAACCTCGCGCCACGGCCCGACCGGCGGCGGGCCCGGCGAGAAGCCCGGAGCGCGTCCGAGCAGCGACGTGCGGAAGAAGCGAAGGTTGCCGTCGCGGGCGAGCCGCGTGCGCCAGCGCGCCCGCGGGCGGCGGCGCTCCTGCAGCAGCGGCCCGAGCGCATGGCAGCGGATCGCGAGCTCGTTGCGGCGCTCGAGCAGCGGGCCTACGTCGACGGCGTGTGCCTGGAACATCGAGTCGCTTTCGAGGATCCGCTCGCCGTTGAGGTAGACCTCTGCAACGGTCGCGATGCCGTCGAAGCACAGCGCGACCTCCTCGCCCGCGACGGGCGCCGACGACTCGAAGCTGGTCCGGAACCACCAGTCCTGAGCATCGAAGTCGCGCGCCTCGCCGGGCCGCCACGCGCCGGCGTCACGCAGCGACGATGCGGCAGTACCGGGCACGGAGGCCGGCCACCAGTCCACGTCCTCGCCGGCGGGCGGCTCGCCGAATGCCTGCGGCGCGCAGGCCGCCAGCTCCCAGCCGTGCGAGAGCGCCAGGACCTCGTGCCCGTCGACGCGCACGCGCGCCCCGGGCGACGGCGCCCCGATCGGATCAGCCGAGTGCGCCATCGAGTCGAACCACCGCCTGATCCCAGGCGTCCGCCAGCGTCGCGATCGCGGGCTCGTGCTCGAACGGCCGGCGGCGGGCGAGCCTGAAGGACAGCGTCTTGCAGGTCTCGACGATCTCCGCGAGAGCCTCGAGCGCGCCCGCGCCGGCGTCTCCGAGCAGCCATTCGACGTGCGAGCCGGCCGCCTCGAAGGCCGAGCCCGCCATACGGACGGTCGCGAAGGCATAGGCGTGGTAGTCGGCGGCGTCTCCGGAGAGGAGCCGCTCGAGGTCGTGACCGAGCTGCACGCCGAAGCGGCGGAACGGGTTGGTCGCGGGGCGCCGATCGAGGTGCCGGCGCAACAGCCGCCGCGCGGCCTGCTCGAGCTCGGACCCGCGCAGCGGGACGCCGGCGTCGAAGCGCACGAGCTCGGCATATGGAGGGAGCACGTCCGCGGAGAAGGCGCGGCCGAGGCGGAACACGCCGCGGTAGTCCTCGCCGCTCAGCTCGTGCAGTCCGGTCGCGTGGAAGTAGTGAAGGCGCTCGGCCGCGATGTCGATCGCCTCGGCGACGATCGAGGTCTTGACGTGCTCGCTGCGATAGCTCGTGGCGGCCGTGTCGGGGAGATACCACGAGTCGACCTCGACGGCCACGGTACGTCCCTGGCCGATCTGCTCGGCGATCTGCGCGGGCAGCGGCCGGTAGGGCTGCATCTCGTGGATGTCGAGCCCGAACAGCAGCTCGAGATCCTCAGGCGCCGGCTTGAAGAAGCTCCACTGGTCGCCCTCGAAGTCCATCCGCAGGGTCCCGCCCATCGCCGCGAGCGGCTCCTCGCCGCGGGCGTGGAGCAGCTCGACGAGGATGTCCGTGTAGCAGTTGATCTCCATGTAGGTCCTGCCCGCGCCGTGCAGCGAATGCGAGGAGTAGGTGCGCGGGTCCAGCCCGTGGAGGCTGATGAGCGTCGAGGCGGGCGCGCTCATGGGGCCGCCACCTGTGAGCGGACCACCTCGGGCCACGAGGACGGGTCGAAGCCATGCCTGGCGAAGAGCGCGAGTGCGATCCGCTCGAGCCCGAAGCCTAGGCAGGCGGAGTGGGCGCCGCTGCCGTCCGCGAGCTCGATCCCGTACGCGGCGGCGAAGTGGTCCTGGTGGTAGTTGAACGACGCGACCGCCGTCGGTTGCTCTCCCGCGATCGGGACGAGCACCTCGAACTTGAGCTCCTGCTCTCGCTGGCTGGCGGCGAGCATCCTGCCGCTGCGCCCGAAGAACGGGTCCGTCGCGACCTCGAGCTGCGCGTCGAGGCCGAGCTCGCGCAGGAGCTCGACGGCCCGCCGGCGCCAGCGCTCGCGCCACTCCCCGACCGCCTCGGGCTCGCCGATGCGCACGATCTCGCGCTGGTGGAACATCTGCAGCCGCGCGGGGTCGCCGGAGGGCTCGTGCCGGAACACGTAGGCGCCGCCGGCGTCGACTGTGACGCCACCGCGGGGCAGCCTGCCGCGCGCGGCGACCGCGGGGTAGACGGGGTAGCAGGCCGCGGGGGTGAGCACCAGGTCGGTCATCGCCTGAAAGCCGCTCCAGTCCTCGTGACGGCAGGCGAGCTCGTACTGCACGGCCGCCTGCGCCTCGTCGCCGTCGAACGCGAAGATGCTGCCCGCGAGATGGGGGAACGACTTCAGGTAGCCGACGGTCTCGAGGTCGCGCCGAGGCAGGACCGGCGGGAAGTGGAGCCGCTCGGGCGCTTCCGCGGAGGCGGCGTCCGTCACGAGCGCGGCGATGCGGGAGCGGATGTCCTCGAACTCGCCGTTGCGACCGTAGACGCCCGGTACGGCGGTCTCGAGCAGCAGGCCGCGGCCGAGTAGCTCCGCGAGGAACGCCACCTGGTCGGCGGTGCCCGGCCGGAACTCGGACATCAGACGTCCTTGGCGATGAGCAGCAGACTTGCGTTCGTGTGGTGGATGCGCTCGTTGGCGACCATCAGGCTGGCGGACATCGTGTCGCGTAGGTGGCGCCCGACGCTGAACGGCGTGTCGTTCTTGAATCCGACGATCCCGCAGACGCCCATCGCGCCCTGGCAGACGCGCGGCGCCTGCTCGGAGGCGGCGATCTTGAGGTTGTTGAAGCGCAGCGCGGCGGCGACCGTCGACAGGCGCTCGCGCCCGGGCTCGCGCGAGGCCTCGAGGAAGGCCCGCAGGGCTGAGTCGACCTCGGCGCGCAGCAGCGATAGCTCGCTCATCAGATGCGAGAGGCGTTGTGCGGTCGGCGGCGGCTCGCCCGGCTTCTGCTTTGCCGCTGCGCGCACGAAAGCGCGCGCGCGGTCGAACGCGTCGGTCGCAATGCCGAGCCACAGGTGCGACCAGAGGATGTGCGAGACAGGCACCATCGACTCGACGGACACCGTCGCGAAAGGGGTGGGGAGGACCTGCTCGGGCATGAACTCGGCACGCACGACGAAACCGGGCGAGCAGGTGCCGCGCATCCCGAGTGGGTCCCACGTGCCGGTCTGCTCGAGCGTGAGCTGCTCGCGGCGCGTCAGCGCGAGCACCTGATCTCCGGGCTCGGCATCGGGTGAGCGGCGAAGCGTGGTGAGCAGGTCGTCTGCGTGCTCGCCGTAGCTGACCGTCGGCGCCTGCTTCTCGAAGGTGCAGCCGCCCTCTGCGCCAGGGGTGACCGCCGCGATCGAGCGGCCCATGTCACCGCCCGTGCCGACCTCGGAGGTGACCGAGGCGACCAGGCGCTGCTCGCCGGCCACCGAGCGGAGGTAGGCCTCGAACCAGGGCGAGTCGCCGAGGTGACGGACGAGCGTCACGATCTGGATCTGGTGCATCGCGAAGACCATCGCGCTCGCCCCGCAGCGGCGGCCGAGCTCGAGGCAGGCCTCGGCGATCGCCTCGAACGAGACGCCGCCCCCGCCGAGCTCCGGGGGAATGTATGCCGACAGCGCGCGCTGCTCGCGGAGCGCCGTGAGGGTCTCCTCGGGGAAGCGGGCCCGGCGGTCGACGTCGTCGGCGTGCGCGGAGGCGACCTCCTTGGCGATCAGGCGTATCCCGGCTAGGAACGTCGCGTCGCGGTCGACTGCGACGCTCACGCCGCAGCACTCACTTGCAGCTCGCGGAGCGCCTCGGCGATCGACGCGATGCTCTCGAACACGCTGCGCTTGAGCATGCGGTCCGGAAACTCGATGTCGAAGCGGTCCTCGAGCGCGAGCATCACGTTGACGCTCGCGTGGGAGGTCATGCCCGCTTGGTAGAGATCGGCGTCGATGGCCAGCGTGCCGACGTCCACGGGCAGTCGCGCGTGGTCGGAGATGATGCTGCGGATGTCCTCGATCATGCGTCCTTATCGGCCCTGATCACGCGTTTCTGAAGCGCAGGTGGCAACGACCACGGCGGTCGCGAAGCCGCCTTCGTGGCTGATGCTCAGGGCGAGCTCGGTGATGCCCGCCTGGGAGGCGAGCTCGGCGGCCGCCCCCGCCAGCTCGAGCGCCACCCAGCCCTCGGGCCGGCGCACGACCTCGATCGTGAACCAGGGGATGCCGACGTCGGCGGGGCGCAGCACCTTGAGCGTGGCCTCCTTCGCCGCGAAGCGCGCCGCAAGGCGCTCGGGGTCGGCGCCCGAGGGGGTCGTGCAGTCCCGCACCTCGCGCTCGCTGTAGACGCGACGCAGGTAATGCTCGCCGTGCTCGCTGAGCGATTGCCGCACCGCCTCAACCGAGACGAGGTCGATTCCGACGCGCGCGGCCATCTTGTGGATCCTCTCATTTATCGCGGCGGGCCGGCCGGGCGCGGGCACCCTCGCGGGCGCCGAGGGCCCCGTCAGTGCGGCGAGTAGCTCGCGTACAGCGAGGTCTGCTCGGAGTCGGTGCTGAACGCGCCGAACGGGTTGGTGGGCCCCGAGGTGAAGGGGTCGCTGTTGTAGTCGCGCGAGCCGGCGACGCTGTCGAAGCGGAAGCCGGCGACGTGACCGGTCGCGCCGGTGATCACACCGATCCAGTAGTTGCCGGCCGCGAGTACCGCGGGCGAGGCGAAGTCGAGGTCATACCAGCCGCTGGCGGAGGTGCTCTTGAAGGTGAGCTGGGCGCTGGTGGCGAGCAGCGAGGAGGGGCTGCCGCCCGAGTCGGCGTAGATCAGCCCCCGCAGGACCTGTTCTCCTGCGGTGCCAGACGGCGCGAGGTAGATGCTCAGCTTGCTGACGCTCGCCGCGATCGGGAGCGCGTAGCGGTTGACCCGCTTGCGATCGGCGGCGAAGTTGTCGGTCGATCCGCCAACGGCGATCTTGCCGAACGTGTACACGCCCGGTTCGATCAGCGGGGTCTGTTCGGAGGTAGCCGGAGCCGAGGAACCCGCCCCGTTCGATGCCGTGACGGCGACACGGATCGTCGAGCCGGCATCCGCCGCGGCGATCAGGTACGTCGTCCCGGATGGGGCGCCTTCGATCGCGGCGCATTTGGCTCCCGAGGAGTCGCAGCGCTGCCACTGGTAGCTGTAGCCGGTCGGGCTTTCGCTCCACGAGCCGGTGCTCGCCGTCAGCGTCTGCCCGGTCTTCGGAGTGCCGGAGATCGCCGGGGGCCCGCCGTTCACGGGAACCGACCCCGGCTGCACGACCGGCGTGTGTTCGGAGCCGGCGGGCGAGGAGCTTCCCGCGGAGTTCCATGCGGTCACCGCGGCGCGCAGCGTCATGCCGAGGTCGGTCGTCTTGACCACGTAGCCGGCCGTCGCCGCTCCTTCGATCGTGGCGCAACTCGCGCCGGAGGAGTCGCAGCGCTGCCACTGGTAGCCGTATCCGCTCGGGCTTTCCGTCCAGGTGCCCGGGCTCGTGTTGAGCGTCTGGCCGACCTTGGCCGTGCCCGAGATCGCCGGCGAGGCGGTGTTCGTGGGCACGGCGGGGCCTTTTTCGGTGGGCGTGTAGGTCGCGTACAGGGAGGTCTGCTCGGAGTCCGTCGAGGCCGCGCCGAAGGGGTTGCTCGGACCGGCGCCGTAGCTGTTCGCGTTGTAGTCGCGACTGGCCGTGACTTTGTCGTAGCGGAAGCCGGCGACGCCACCCGTCGTGCCGGTGATCACGCCGATCCAGTAGTTGCCCGCGGCGAGCGCCGGCGGGGCCGGGAACGTCAGGTCGTACCAGCCCGCGCCTTCGGTGCTCTTGAACGTGAGCTGGCTGCTGGTGGCGATCAACGCCCCGGGAGCGCCGCCCGAATCGGCGTAGATGATGCCCTCGAGCAGCTGCTGCCCCGTGGTGGCCGTCGGCGCGAGGTAGATGCTCAGCTTGCTCACCGTCCCGGCCACCGGCAGCGCGTAGCGGTTGACGCGCTTGCGCCCGGCCGCATACGTGTCCGAGGAGCCGCCGACGCTGGTCTTGCCGAACGTCGCTGGGCCCTGCTGCACCACGGACGTCGGTTCTGAGCGAGCGGGCGCCGAGGCGCCGGCCGCGTTGGAGGCTGTCACGTCGACCCTGAGCGTGGAGCCGACATCGGCTTGGCTGAGCGAGTAGGTGGCCGCGGTTTCGCCTTCGACGGGTGCGCATTTGGAGCCGCTCGCGTCGCAGCGTTGCCACTGATAGGCGTAGCTCGTCGGGCCTTCCGTCCAGGAGCCGGGGGCGGCGGTCAGCGTCTGGCCTGTCTTGGCCGTTCCGGCGATCGCCGGCGGCGCCGTGTTGACCGGGCGTGAGGGCGGCGCGCTGGGCGTGTACTCGGCGTAGAGCGAGGCCTGCTCCGAGTCCTTGGTCGCGGCGCCGAACGGTTCGGTCGGCCCGGCGGCATACGAGTTTTCGTTGAAGGCGCGGCTGCCGGCGACGCTGTCGTACCTGTAGCCCATGCCCTCGGTGTTCGCGCCGGTGATGAAGCCGATCCAGTAGTTGCCCGCGTTGAGTTTCACGGCGCTCGCAAGCGGAAGCGTGAACCAGCCCGATCCGTTCGTGCTGCCGGTGTAGGTGACTTCGGTGCCGGTGGCGAGAAGCGCGCCGGGCGAGCCTCCCGAGTCGGCGTAGATCACTGCCTTCAGCGCCTGCGGGGTCGGGGAGTTCAGACCCGGTACCGCGTAGACGCTCAGTTTGCTCACCGACCCGGCGACCGGAAGCGTCGCGGCGTGGACGATCTTGTAGTTGGCGAACATCCCGCCGTCGGTGGAGCTGCCGACCGTGGTCTTGCCGAACGTCGATTCGGGCGTGCAACCCGGCAGCGCCCTGCAGACGTCGAGGCGGCCACCCGTGATCACCTTGCCCGTGAGCGAGGGCAGCGGATCGACGTTGTTGACGATGTCCGCCCTGAGTTCGGTGGTGGTCAAGGCGGGCGATGCCGAGAGGATCAGGGCAGCCGCGCCGGCGACCTGCGGCGAGGCCATCGAGCCTCCGCTGAGGTACCCGTAGGTGCCGTTTCGCAGCGTCGAGTAGACGGCGGTTCCCGGCGCCGCCAGATCGACTGTGTGCGGCCCGTAGTTGGCCCAGCTGGGGAGCTGGTCGTTGTGGTCGGTCGCGGTGACGCAGAGCTCGTTCGGGCGGTCGTAGCCGCAGGGGTAGCGGCGGACGGCGAGTTCGTCGTTGTTGTTGGCGGTGTTGCCGGCGGCCGTGACGAACAGGATGTTGTTCGCGCCGAGCACGTCGATCTCTTCTGAGAGGGCCTGCGAGAAGGCGGTGCCGAGGAACGTCGCCGAGTCGTTGACCACGCGCATGTTGACGCCCGCCTGCTTGGCTGCCACGAGCCACTGGAGCGCGGCGATCAGCCCGCTGGTGGAGCCGCTCGCGTTCGAGTCGAGCCACTTGACCGGCAGGATCGACGTCTGCCAGTTCATGCCGGCGACGCCCGTGCCGTTGTTCCCGGCGGCCCCCATGATCCCTGCGACATGCGTGCCGTGCCCGCCGTAGTAGGTGTCGTCGTCCATCGGATCGCAGGTTTTGGTGAGGACGTTGTAGCCGTGTGTCCAGGCGGCGCAGCCGCCGATGCCGCCCGGGTTGCTCCAGACGTTCGCCGCGAGGTCAGGGTGGTTGTAGTCGACGCCCGTGTCGGTCTCGCCGATCACGATCGAGCGGCTTCCCGTGCTGACGCCCCATGCCGCCAGCGCGCGGTCGTCGGCGCCCGGGGTGCCCGGGGCCGAGGCTCCAAGTTTCTCGTCGCCACCCTGGCTGGGGATGCTCTGCCCGGTGTTCGACGATCCCCACTGGAGCGGGAACGAGGGATCGTTGGGCGCGGCGTTCGCCCGCATCAGGTAGTCCGGCTCGGCGTAGGCCACGTTCGCGTCCTGGCGCAGGCGCTGCACCACTTCGAGTACCTGCGAGGACGGCACCGTGAGCTTCAGCGGTGCGACGAACGACCTCGCGAGCGCGGCGCCGGGGGCCCGCACGGCGCGGATCTGAGGTCCGAGATAGCTCGCGCCCTGACCGCCGGCGGACCGCTCGATCCCGTATCGCCGGCCGGCGCTCACGCCGGGGCGAAAGCCGACGAGGACGACGCCGGGCCGGTAGGGGTTCGCCGACGAGGGCGCTGCCGAAGCGCGCTGCGCGAGGCTCGAGCGGACCGGCGGCGTGACCGCACCGCGCCCCGCGCGGGCGCTCGCGCTGAGCGCGCCCGGGACGGTCGCGGCGAGGGCGGCGGCGGCTAGCAGGGCAGCGATGCAGATCGCGCGGCGCCACGGCCACGTTCGGTGCTGCGCGTCAGCCCAACGGTCCATCCCAGGAGACTCCCTCCACTGGCGCCGGCGGCTACGCATCCGTGCGCTCGCTGCGGCGTCTACGTCCAGGATTGTAAAGGACTCAAACTGTTGGCGCGAGGCCTTTCGCTGGTTTTCGGCGCGCCGCCGCCCGAATCACCTGCCCCGTCTGCGAGGCCACACCAGGCGGATGCGGAGCGACCGCGTGACGGCGGGCGCGGGCTGGGATGCGAACACCGTCAGGGTGGCGTTGAGGCGGCCGGTGCCCAGGCGCACGAGGCGCTTTCCCCAGTCGTTGAGCTTGATCGTCACCCGGACGGTGCCCTGCGGGCCCACCGAGAAGCGCGCCGTTCCGATGGTCAGCACCTTGGTCCGGAACGAGGTTCGCGTTCCATGGCCGACGCGCGTCTTGACCTTCACGGTCAACGCCAGCTTGCTCACGCACGCTGTCGCGCCCACGCAGCGCAGCCCCACCTTCGTCTTGTTGTGGCTGACCTTGAGGACCGTGCTCGTGAGCGCGATCGAGCTCGGCTGCACGGGCGGCGGAGGTGGGGGTGGCGGCGGTGGTGGTGGCGGCGGGGGAGGCGGCGCAGGTGGCGGGCAGCCGGGGAGTGCTTTGCAGATGTCGAGGCGTCCCCCGCTCCTGACCTTGCCCTGCATCGAGGGCACCGGGTCGACGTTGTTGAGGATGTCCGCCTTCAGTTCTTCGGGGGACATGTTGGGGGCGACAGAGAGGATCAGCGCCGCGGCGCCCGAGACCTGGGCTGTGGCCATCGAGCCGCCGCTCAGGTAGCCGTACTGGCCCGCGAGCAGGGTCGAGTAGATGCTCTCTCCGGGGGCCGCGAGGTCGACGTGTTCGCCCGTCTTCGCCCAGGAGGGGATTTCGTCGCGGTTGTTGGAGGCCGTGACGCAGATCTCGTTGGGCAGGCCGTATTCGCAGGGAATGAATTCGTCTTTCGGGATATTGCCGGCGGCGGTCACCAGCAGGATCCCGTTGCGCGTGAGTTCTTCGATTGCTTCCCGCAGCCCTTCCTGTTCGCTCTG
>DATAYP010000019.1:0-85174 GCA_036272475.1 Solirubrobacteraceae bacterium
ATCCTTCAACACGCCGGAGATGCTCGGCAGCACGCTGTTGCTCGGCAGGAGCGCCCCGACGAGGCCGCTGGGACCGGATGTCGCAGCGGCCGAGCCGAGCGAGCTCACGGCCGTGACCACGACCTCCAGGCTGGTGGAGACGTCGAGCGGCTGGACGGTGTAGGTCGGGCCGGTCGCGCCCGCGACGTCCGTGCATTCGCCGGTCAGAAGCGGACACGACCGCCACTGGTAGCTGTAGGTGAACGGACCGGTGCCGCCCCAGCTCCCCGTGCTCGCGCTGAGCACCTGCCCATCGAGCGGGGTCCCGGAGATCGTCGGCGCTGCCGTGCTGACGGGCGGTCCCGGGATGACGCTTTTCGTGAAGGGCGAGGCCTTGCTCGATTTGCCCGCCGGGTTCGAGGCGGTGACGACCGCGCGCAGCTGATGTTTGAGCTCGGAGCTGGTGGGGCGGTAGGACTGGCCCGTCGCGCCCGGGATGTTGGAGCAGATTTTCGTGACGCAGCTCTGCCACCGGTAGCCGAACGAGAACGGCGGCGTGCCGCCCCAGGTGCCGTTGCTGACGCTGACCAGCTGTCCGTCCTGGGCCATGCCGGAGACGAGCACGTTGGTTCCCCTGACTGGCGCCTTGGGACCGACCGTGGAGCTGGGGCTCGAGGTCGCTTTTTCGCTGCCTTCCGCGTTGGTGACCTTGACCAGGACGCGCAGCCTGTGGCCGACGTCTTCGTGGACCGCTTTGTGAGCGGTCGTGGTCGCCCCGGCGATATTCGAGCATTCTTCGCCGGTCGAGTTGCATCGCAGCCATTGGTAGGTCGTGGTCATGGGGGTGAGCCCCGTCCAGGTCCCTCTCGCCACCTTGAGGGTGCTGCCGTCGGTCGGCACTCCGATGACGGAGGGCGTGGAGAGGTTCACAGGCGCCCCGGCGCCGGTTGCCCACGCGCTGGATGCCGGCAGCACGACTGCGAGAAGGGCGACGAACACCAGCGCGGAGGCGGACCATACCCGCCTGCTCGCCGCAGGCAGCAAGGCGCGCTCGGGACACTCCGACTCAAGGTTCCGGGCAGCGATGCCCGGCTCGACCGTCCCCACTCCATCCCCGTTTGGCACAGCCCCTCCTGCTCCTCTCTAAACCCCCGAACCCGCCTTCGGTACCCGCGGCCGCGGGAGTCTAAACATCTTTTTTTTCGATGCCTCCACCGTCCCGGCGATCAGCGTGAGAAACTGAGAGGGATGGAGAGGGAACTTCAGGGGCGCGTCGCGAAGAACGAGACGCTGTTTCGCGAGGTCAACGAGGCGATCGAGCGCGGCCAGTATCCGGGCGAACAGGACTCGCCCACCGCCTTTCGCTGCGAGTGCGCGAGCCTCGACTGCAACGACCTCATCTCGTTGACGCCGCGCGAGTACGAGCGCGTGCGCAGCGAGCCGCGCCGGTTCGTGCTGCGTCCGGGGCACGAGATCGCCGAGGTCGAGAGCATCGTCTCGACGGGTGACGGGTACGTCGTCGTGGAAAAGCGCGACGAGGCGGGGCGGCTAGCAGAAGCTAGCGATCCGCGATCCTGACCGCTCCGGCTCGTTCGCTGCCTCGAAGAGGTCGAAGCGCAGCCG
Organism: Solirubrobacteraceae bacterium; assembly: GCA_036272475.1. Taxonomy (GTDB): domain Bacteria; phylum Actinomycetota; class Thermoleophilia; order Solirubrobacterales; family Solirubrobacteraceae; genus Palsa-744. Next base: position 1,603 of record DATAYP010000019.1, read on the forward strand.
CACCTCGAGTCCGCCCGAGGAGCGCGTGACCAGGGTCAGCCCGTCGCTGAACTGAGCCATCCAGCCGAGGCCGAGGCCCAAGCCTTGGTTGCCGCTGCGCTCGGCGCGGAGACCGAAGCCGTCGTCGGCGATCAGGATCCAGAGTTCGCCCGGGACGACAGCCGCGGTGACCTGGATCTCCCCGCCGTCGCCGTCGTAGGCGTGCAGGACAGCGTTGCTGACGGCCTCGGAGACCACCAGCCGGATTCCCTCGAGCTGCTCTTCGGTCACCCCGGCGGAGCTCGCGAACGACGCGAGCGCCTTGCGGGCAAGCGGCACCGAGTCGGAGGTGGCGGGATAGCGCTGGTTGAAGCTGGTGCCCGTATCGAGGATCTGCATGACTGCGCAACTACCCCGTAACGCGCCTCGCGAATCGCAAAACGGACGCAGCCGCCGGATATAGACTGGCCGCGTGGACTACCGGATCACGTGCCATTCGGGCTTCGGGGCTCCCGACGACGCTCTCGACCTGCTGTGGGCGAGCCTCGGTACGAGGCGCGGGGAGGCCGCCTTCAGGAGGGGCGTCCGGGATATCCGGGCGAGGTGGACGGCGGACGTGCCAGTGGCGATGGAACGGGCCGAACGCGACGAGCTCGGACGGGCGGCGATCTTCGAGATCGTCCAGTCCGTCTGTGAGCAGACGCCTGGCCTGATGACCGACTGGTACGCCGTCAGTCCGCGCGGCTAGCTCTGCACCTGCCTCCCGGTCGCCGCTTCCGAGGGGCCGGCCGCGCCGCGCGGCGCGGGCGCGACGGCGCCCTTGGGCCGCGCCAGCAGGACGGCGCCGGCGATCACGGTCGCGAACGCAAGGATCCGGAGCACTCCCAGGGAGCCCTTGGGCAGGTTCTCGTCGAGCAGCACCGGCCCCGCGGCGATCGGCAGCGCGTTCGTCAGTAGCGTCGCGATGCCCGCGATCGTGAGGGCCGCGCCGCGCTGGTAGCCGATCTGCAGCAGCGAGGTGCCGAGCACATATCCGACGATCGCCGTGAGCGCGAACGCGGTCCTCGGGCCGCCCTGCGTCGCCACCTTCGTCGAGATGTCCCCGGCCGAGAACAGCAGGCCGCCCGCGATGCCGCTCGCCGCCGCGGCTCCGAGGAACGCCCGGCCGGCGGTCAGCACGAGGGCCGCCGCGGCGCACGTCGCTCCGAGCCACAGCCCGATCTGGAGCACCGACCCGTTGGAGCTGCTTTCGCCTCCTCCGATCAGCGACAGGGCCAGGAACAACAGGCCGACGACCGAGACCGCGGCGCCAAGGCTCTCGCGTCGCGAGAGCCTCCGGTGTTCGAACCAAGCCGAGAAGACGGCGAGTATCCCGATCCCGCCCGCGGCGACGCTCTGGACGAGGGCCAGCGGCGCGAGCGCGAGGGCGACGACGTACATCGCGAACCCCGTCGACTCCATCGAGAAGCCGAGGAGCCATGCCCGGCTCCCGAGCAGCGCGCGAACCGAGCGCACCGGACGCCGCAACGACAGCGCCGGCAGATGCCCCACCGCGGCGTGCTCGCGCAGGTAGGCGAGGCTCACCAGCGTCGTCGATGCGAACGCGAGCAGGAGCGCGAGTGCGGTCGTGAGATGTGAGTGCGACATCGGGCCGGTGCGGGGCACGCCGACTCGTTGCCTCTCCTGCGACGCGTCAGCGGCTTCCAGCAGCATGCCGCGCACGCCAGATGTTGCCCGACGCACGGGTTCTGGATGGAGATGTCGGGCAGCGCCGCTCCCGCCTGCTCGACAGCCAAGTCGGTAATAGTTGGACGCGCGATGCCGCGCGTCCCGTCATCCGGCCATCCGACCGCGAGCGAGCCCCGCCCCGGCGCGCACGCCGAGCTGCGAGGGCAGCCGCGCGAGCGCTGGGTCGTCGACTTCGCCGACGGCTCCCGCGAGATGCGCGACCGGCTCGGCGGCAAGGGGGCGAACGTCGCCGAGATGACGCGCGTGCTGGGGGCCGTGCGAGTGCCGGCGGGCTTCACGATCACGACCGATGCCTGTGTCACCTACCTCGCAGGTGACGGCTCGTTTCCGCCTGGGCTGGACGAGGAGATCGCGCAGGCGCTGGTGCGCCTGGAGGAGATCGCGGGCAGGCGCTTGGGCGACCCCGAGGATCCGCTGCTCGTCTCAGTCCGGTCGGGCGCGCGCGAGTCGATGCCGGGGATGCTCGACACGGTGCTCAACCTCGGACTCAACGACGAGACCGTGCTCGGACTCGCGGAGCGCTCTGGCGACGAGCGCTTCGCGTGGGACTCCTACCGCCGTTTCGCGCAGATGTATGGAAACGTCGTCCTCGGCGTCGCCGGTGAGCGCTTCGAGCAGGCGATCGCCGCGAGCAAGGCCGCGCGAGGTGTCTCACTCGACACCGAGCTCGACATCGACGCGCTGCGCGAGCTGACCCGCGAGTTCCAGAGCCTCTACGAGTTCCCCTCCGACCCGGGTGAGCAGCTCGCTCGAGCGATCCGTGCGGTGTTCGACTCGTGGCAGGGCGAGCGCGCCGTCGCCTACCGGCGGATCCACCGCATCCCCGACGAGTGGGGCACTGCGGTCAACGTGCAGCAGATGGTCTTCGGCAACCTCGGCGAGCGCAGCGCCAGCGGCGTCGCGTTCTCGCGCGACGAGTTGACGGGGGCCCCGGAGCCCTCCGGCGACTTTCTCGCGAACGCGCAGGGCGAGGACGTCGTGTCGGGCGTCCGCACGCCTCGCGACCTGGGCGAGCTGGGCAGCTGGCTGCCCGAAGCTCACGCGCAGCTGATCGACATCCTGAGAACGCTTGAGCGCCACTACGGCGACATGCAGGACACGGAGTTCACCATCCAGGAGGGCCGGCTCTACATGCTGCAGACGCGTAACGCGAAGCGCCCGGCGCAGGCCGCGGTGCGCTTCGCGGTCGACGCGGTCGCGGAGGGCCTGCTGGACCGCGAGGCGGCGATCCGCACGATCGACCCCGCGGGGCTCGACGCGCTGCTGCATCCGACCTTCGACCCGACCGTTGACTACGAGGTCGTCGCGGTCGGCGTCGCGGCCTCGCCCGGCGCGGCGAAGGGCGAGATCGTGCTCAGTGCCGCCGACGCGATCAGCGCTGCCGCGGAGGGTCGCGCCGCGATCCTCGTGCGGTCGTTCACGGAGGCCGACGACGTCGCCGGCTTTCACGCGTCGCAAGGGATCCTCACGAGCGAGGGGGGTAAGGCGAGCCATGCGGCGCTTGTCGCGCGCGGAATGGGCCGCCCGGCGGTCACGGGAGCCGGGACGGTGGAGGTCGATGCGGCCGTGGGCGAGGTGCGCATCGGTCAGCGCGTGCTGCGGGCGGGAGATCGGATCGCGATCGATGGAAGCCTCGGCCGCGTCACGCTCGATGACGTGCCGCTCGTCGAGCCGCGCATGTCCGAGCATTTCGAGACGGTGCTCGGCTGGTGCGACGAGCTTCGCACCCTCGGAGTTCGCGCGAACGCCGACACGCCCGCCGATGTGATGAAGGCGATCGAGCTCGGCGCCGAGGGCATCGGGCTGTGCCGCAGCGAGCACATGTTCCTGGGAGAGCGCCAGCCGCTGATGGCGGCGGTGATCATGGCCGGCGAGCAGGATGCCCGCACGGCCGCGATCGAAGAGCTGCGGCCGCTGCAGGAGTCCGACTTCGAAGCGATCATCGCCGCTCTCGACGGGCGTCCGCTGACGGTGCGCCTGCTCGATCCACCGCTGCACGAGTTCCTTCCGCATCCCGAGACGCTTCCCGAGGGCTCGGCGGCGCGCAGACGGGTCGAGCAGCTGCAGGAGTCGAACCCGATGCTGGGGACTCGAGGCGTTCGGCTGGGGATCCTCTTCCCGGAGCTGTATGAGATGCAGGTTCGCGCGCTGTTCGCCGCAGCTTCGAGGATCCCCGGCGCGCGCATCGAGGTGATGGTGCCGCTCGTCGCCTACGAGCGCGAGCTCGAGCTCATCCGCGGCCTGATCGAGCGCGTCGCCCGCGAGCACGCACATGGTGACTATCTGATCGGCACGATGATCGAGCTGCCCCGAGCGTGCTTCCAGGCGGACCAGATCGCGAAGGATGCGGATTTCTTCTCGTTCGGGACCAACGACCTCACCCAGACCGCGCTGGGCTTCAGCCGTGACGACATCGAGGGGCGGCTGCTCGCACGCTACATCGACGTGAAGATCGTCGATCGCTCACCGTTCGAGACGCTCGACACTCCGGGTGTCGGTCAGATGGTCCGCATGGGAGCATGGCTCGGCCGCAAGACGAAGCCCGATCTCAAGCTCGGCGTCTGCGGCGAGCACGCCGGCGACCCCGACTCGATCGCGTTCCTGCACCGGTCGGGGATCGACTACGTGTCGTGCTCGCCCTACCGCGTACCGATCGCGCGCGTGGCCGCAGCGCAGGCGGCGACCCGCGACGGCGCGCCCGATCGACCGGCGCAGGCTGCAGCCGAGTCGCCCGGGTGAGCCCGGCTCGGGGACTCGCGCAGCGAGACGGCGCCTTGCGGCACCTCGTCACCCGGCGTCGGGCTCGGGGCGCTCCTCGCCGGGCCAGCGCCCGGTGAGCTTGCTGAAGGCGCGCCGGGAGCCGTGGTCGACGAGTCCCCGCGTCGCGCGGAAGATCGCGCCTTCGAGTGAGATGGCGAGCAGCAGCTTGCGCCAGCTGATGTCTCGGTGCTTCGCGTCGGGCGGCTGCTCCTCGTCGAACGCCCGCCAGATCGTCTGGAAGGCCTTCTTTCCGATGACTCCAGCGAGCACGCCGCCCAGCACGCTGAACGGCGCAAAGAGGATCTTGACGATCACGTCAGAGCGGGCGCGCTACCCGTGCCAGTTCCACGGGTGGTGGTGAATCCACGACGAGCGCCACCTGCGGCGCAACTGCGCCGGCGTCAACCCGTCGGCGGTGAGCAGGCCGAACCCGAGTATCGCGCTGAGCGCGAGCAGGATCAGCAGCAGCGCGCTCCCGGCAGCGGCGGGAATGCTGATGCCGGGCAGCGCCACTCCGCCCCCTGAACGCTTGGCCGCCTGGACCGCGGGCGGGAGCGCCGTGCTGCTCAAGGCGGGCTGTGCCTCGGGCGGCGGCGACCCGGGAGCCGACCCACGCGCCGCGGCAGCTGCGGCGGGGCCGACGGCCGAAGGAACAGCGGGCGACGGGACCCGCGCGGAACTGCCGGCTGCGTGCGCACGCGCGAGGACGCCGGGACCGGCGATTGCTGCGGCGGGCACGCCGGCCCTCGCAGCGGAGGATGCGCTCGGCGCGGACCGGGTGGCCGGCGCTATCACCGGTGGGGACGCCGATGCGGAGGGGGCGGGCGTCGGCGTGCGGGCGGCTGGAGCCGGCACTTTCCCCGCAGGTGCTTTGACGATCGCGGGCGGGGTCAATTTCGGTGCAGGCAGTTTCGGCGGCGCCGGGGTGGGAGGCACCGGTGTTTTCACCACAGGCGGGACAGGAGCCGGTGGTTTCACCGGCGGTGGCGGCGCGGGAAGTTTCACGACCGGCGGCGGCACCGGCTGTTTCACGGTCGGCGGTGTCGGGACGACAGGGATTTTCACCGGTGTCGGAGGCTGCGGCAACGGAACCGGCAGCGGAACTTTCACCACGGGCGGCGGGGGAACGGAGGGCGCTTTCACCGATGGCGGCGTGGGCGGGAGGGGCACTTTCACGGCAAGCGTCGCCACAGGTGTGGAGGCCGCTTTCACGACGCTCGAAGGAAGCCGCGCGGGCCCGCTGAGCAACGCGCCCCGGGCGGCGCTGAACGGTATGACGAGAGCACCGAGGAGCGTGGCGGCTACGACCCACGCCAGGCGGTGCGCGCTTGGAGCCATCTTCATGAGTAGTTCCACCCCCAGCCGCAAAGCAGGATATTCCTCCCCCTCTATACCCACGCTGCCCCGATTCAATCGCCGCCCCTGCTCGCGGGCGAGGGCCTGGCAGCGCGCGTATCCGCGGTTATCAGCGATTTGTTAGTTCGCCTTTGGCTTCGCGTTAGGCGGGCGCGGGAGAATCGCGGCAGACCTTCCCCAGCCACGACGATTCCAGGAGACGAGAAAGATGAGCAGTCTGCCCCGGACGCTCGCGGACCGAGCCGACCCTTATCAGTCGCTGAGCAACTTCTACCGGGCCGACCGCCGGCGGCGGGCCTCGCGCGAGCAGGACGTCGGGTTGTGGTGGCGCGTCGGTGCCCACGGGCCGATCTATCGCGCGGCCTGGGTGCGCGACACCGGCGAGCTGTACGTGACGAGGCTGGGCGCGCTGCAGGACGGGAGCAGAGAGGTGCTCGTGCTCGGGCGCGCGCGGGACCGCGATGAGCTCGACGCGGCACTCGAGGGCTGGCAGGACGTCTGCCCGCAGCCGGACTCGATGACATGGCTCCAGCACCGGGCCACGCAGCTCGAGGCGCCCGAGAAGCCGCCGGCATCGCTCGCGGGCGAGCCGAGGCGCGAGGAATGTGCACGTAAGCGGTCCCCGCGAAGGCGGCGAGCGGCGGCGCTGCGGCCCTCGGCGGAGACCTCGCTCTAAGTCCTCGAGCAGGCCGGTTCTACTCGCGGCCGCCGCCGAGCAGCTGCAGGAAGAACAGGAAGACGTTCAGCACGTCGAGGAAGATCCCAGCCGCGATCGGAACGACTTCGTCCTGTCCGGTGCGGCGCAGGCGGTTGAAGTCGAGCACCGTGTAGCCGCCGAAGATCACGAGCCCGGCGACCGCGTAGATGACATCCGCGTGAGGCATCGATACGAGCAGCGAGACGAAGCCGAACACGATCAGCGCGAGCAGCGCCACGAACAGGAAGCGGTAGCCGCCCGAGAGGTCACGGCGGATCGCGTAGCCGGTCGTGCCGAGGCCCGCGACGAACAGCGCCGTGGCGCCCGCTGCCTGCCAGATGACGTTCGGCTGGACTTCGGCGTAGTGCTTGAGGCCGCCGCCGAGGCCGAGACCGAGGAACAGGCCGGCGGCGAAAAGCATCGTGATAGCGAGGCCCTCCGAGCGGCGCGCGAAGTTGAGCCCGATGATCGAGATGAAGCCGAGGATGAAGCAGACGATCGCGGCAGCGCCGGTGAAGTTGCGACCGAGATAGGCGCCGAGCGTGAAGAAGCCGACGGTGACGGCGACGAGACCCATCACCTGGCCGAAGACGCCCGCTGAGCCGACCGACTCGGCGCTGCCGAGAAGCTTCCGTTCGCTCCCATACGAAGGAGACGAGCTCACGCGGAGAGTCTCTCACAAGGGGGTGCGCCGCGAGGGCTCGGCAATCGGGATCGCGGCTTGGCCGGGCGGTCGAGAAGGCGATCCGCAGGCTCGCCACGGCGCGCGTACCTGCGCGGCGATTCGGACTCAGAGCTGCTCGTCGATGCCGATCGCGCGCTCGAGCATCGGATCGGCCTTCTGACCCTCGTTTCGGATCGCCTCGAGCATCCCCGTGGCCAGCGCGTCGAGCTTGTTCTGAATCGCGGCCTCTGACCGCAGCTCGGCATTCTTGAGCAGCGCGACGAGCAGCAGCGTCACGGCGGTGAGGCCGGTCCCGATGGCCTGCTCGTACGCCGAGCCCGCCCCGAAGACGTAGCCGGCGAGCCATGCAAGGACCAGGCCGAGGCACAGGAAGAAGAACAGGGGCGAACTCGAGAAATACGAAGCACGCTGGGCGAGGCGATCAAACGCTCCCCGCTGACCCTCATCGCCCCGCTCAACCGGGTGCTTGAGCGACATCACACGCGGCTGTCGGATTTGGCGGGCATGGTGGGCATGGGCCCAGCGTAGCGACGTCCAGATCGGCCATCGCTGGACCCGCACCGCGCAACGCGCCCGCCAGATCGGCCGCACACCGCGCGCCGCCGCGCCGGCTGCCGTCACCCCGACCGGGTGATGCGCGGGCTCGATCGCAGTGGCACGATAGCGGTGCAGAGGAGGAAGCCGCGGTGCAGGTCGGCGCCGTTTCGCTCTGCCTGCGGGCCCGGACCCGACGGCGCCTCCCCATCCACGACGATCGAGAGAAAGGGGCGGCAGGTGTGCCGCTGGCTCGCATACTCAGGCTCGCCGATCCCCCTCAGCGAAGCGCTCTACACGCCGGCCCACTCGCTGATCGACCAGAGCCTGCACTCCAGGCTCGGCGCTGAGACGACCAACGGAGACGGCTTCGGCGTCGGCTGGTACGGCGCCTTCCCGACGCCCGGCGTCTTCCACAGCACCGAGCCGGCATGGAACGATCGCAATCTCCGCGAGCTCGCAAACCACGTGAGCTCGCCGCACTTCTTCACCCATATCCGAGCGGCGATCGGCAGCGCGGTGCAGCAGACGAACTGCCATCCGTTCAGGCACGGACGCTGGCTGTTCATGCACAACGGCTACATCAACGAGTTCGCTCGCTGCAAGCGCGATCTCGTCCTCGAGATCGACCCGTCGCTGTATCCCGAGATCCAAGGCCAGACCGACTCGGAGGTGCTGTTCTTCCTCGCGCTGACGTTCGGTCTCGAAAGCGACCCGCCAGCCGCGGTCGAGCACACGATCGGGCTCGTCGAGGCGATCGGAGCACGGCTGGGGATTCCCAATCCGTTCCAGGGCACGATCGCGACGACGGACGGTGAGCGCATTTGGGCCTTCCGCTACTCGAGCGAGGGCCAATCGCGCTCGCTCTTCTACACGACCGATGTGCCGACTCTGCGAAAGCTGTATCCCGAGCGCCAGCTCTTCCAGGAAGTCGCCCCCGACACCCGGCTGGTCGTCTCCGAGCCGCTCGGCGACGTCGCGGGCGTCTGGAACGAGGTGCCGGAGGCGAGCTACGGCGTCGTGGGCCGCGGGCACGACGAGCTGCGGCCTTTCCGGCCGCGGGCGCCGTCGTCGCGACCATCTGTGCACGCGGGGACATAGCCGCCGCCCCCGTCACGCAGGCCAGCTACGAGAGCGAGCGTGGACCCGTCAGCCGATCCGCTCCGCGAGCTCGACGATGATCCCCTCGGGTCCTCGTACGTAGCAGAGCCGGTAGCGGTCCTCGTAGCGCTCGAGCTCGCCGACGAGCTCAGAGCCGCGGGCTCGCAGACCCGCGACGAGGGCGTCGATGTCCTCGACGGCGAACGCGACATGGCGGAGGCCCGGCGTGTTCGCCGCCGGTGCGTGGCGGTCGCCGGCCGAGTCCCGCGGCGCGTGGAACTTCGAAAGCTCGATCCGCCCGTGACCGTCCGGGGTCTGCAGCATCGCGATCTCCGCGCGCACGCTCTCGAGTCCCACGACGCTGTCGACCCAGCGGCCCTCGACCGACGCCTCGCCCTGCAGCTCGAGTCCGAGCTCTACGAAGAAGCCGATTGCGGCCGCGAGGTCGTCGACCACGATGCCGACGTGCTCCAGACGTTGGATCGCCACGCGCCCGATGGTAGGGACACGCGGCGGACTTCAATACCCGGTGGCGACTTCAATACCCGGTGTTCGTCTTGACGCGCCTGCGATCGCGGGGATGCAGCGGGCCCTTCTGGCGAAGCGTCTCGCAGGCCTCGGCGATGTCGGCTCCGAGCATCTTGACGAGCGAGTGCCCCAGCGTCTGCTTGACGAGCGCTCGCATGATCTTCACGTGCTGGGCGTCGGGCGGGAGCGTGTACGCCGGAAGCATCCAACCGCGCTCAGCGGCGAGCTGGGCGGCGACGTCGAACTCGTCGTAGTTCTGGCCGCCCATCAGTTTGAAGGCGACCAGCGGCAACTGCTCCTCATCCTCCCCGCCGACGATCTCGAACTCGCCGATAGCCGCGATCTCCTCGGTGAGGGCGCGCGCGTTGTACTGCATGGTCTCCATCACGTAGCGGTAGCCGTCGCGCCCGTAGCGGACCAGGTTGTAGTACTGCGCCAGCACCATCGCCGAGCCCGTGGAGAAGTTCAGCGTGAAGGTCGCGTCGCGCTTGCCGAGGTAGTTCTCGTAGAAGACGAGATCCTCGGGGAGGTCATCGAGCTCCCTGAAGATGAGCCATCCGATCCCCGGATAAACGAGCCCGAACTTGTGCCCCGAGACGTTGATCGAGTGCACCTGCTCGAGGCGGAAGTCCCACTCGGTGTCGGGGTAGAGGAACGGCCACACGAAGCCGCCACTCGCCGCGTCGACGTGCAGCGGGACCTCGAGGCCCTGCTCGTCGCGCAGACGCACGAGATGGTCGTTGATGCCTTTGATGTCGTCGGCGTGGCCGGTGAAGGTGGTCCCGAGCACGGCGGCCACGCCGATCGTGTTCTCATCGACGTGCGGCGCGATGTCGTCAGGGCCGATCGTGTACTTGTCGGGCTTCAGCGGAACGATCCGCGGCTCGACGTCGAAATAGCGGCAGAACTTCTCCCATACGACGTGGACGTCGCCCCCGAACACCAGGTTCGGGCGGTCCACGGACTTACTGGCCGCCTCGCGGCGGCCGCGCCACTTCCACTTCAGCGACAGGGCGCCGAGCATGATCGCCTCCGACGATCCCTGCGTACGCGCGCCGGTCGTCTCGCCCGGGGCGTGGAACAGGTCGGCGAGCATGCGAATGCAGCGCTGCTCGATCTGTGCCGTCTCGGGATACTCGGCGTGGTCGATGAAGTTCGTGTGCAGCGCCCCCTCGATCAGCCGGACCGCCTCCGGCTCCATCCAGGTCGTCACGAAGGTCGCGAGGTTGCGCATCGGCAGCCCGTCGAGCAGCACCTCCTCGGCCACCAGCCGCATCGCGTCGGTGGCGGGCATGCCCGCGTCGGGCATCCGCTTGTCGGGAGCAGGTTCGAGCAGGAAGCGATTGCCGAAGCGGCTCTCGAGGCTCTGTATCCGCCGCCCGCTGAGATCCTTCGGTGGACCATCTGAAGGCGTCTCCGACCCTGCCATGTGAGACGGCATCGCAACCTCCTTCGCTTCATTTGGCCAGCGAAATCGCGGCCCGGCCCGCGAGCTCGAACGCTAGCCACCCGCCCAGCGCGTCGCGTCATCCGAAACGGGTGAGGGGTGATGCGCAGCGCCTGGCGCATGGTGCGCTCCTCTCACGAGCGCTGGGACGCGGTTACGTCGGACGCTCGCGGAGCGAGCTGGCGCTCGTACGGCGCACGGCTGAGGAGTGTTCACCGGCCCCCGCGGCTGGGTCAGGAGTAGGTGAACGTATCGGCGGCCGTTTTCGGGCTGACCTCTTTGTTCACCGTCGCACGCACGTCCACCACGCCCGCCGGCTCTGCCGGAGTGACGACGGTGCATTCGGTGCTCGAGGGACAGTTGACCGAGCCGGCGCTTGTGGTCCCGAATTTGAATTTCGTGCCGGCTGTGCCAGTCGCGAATCCTTCGCCGGAGATCGTCAGGCTCGTCCCGCCGGTCGTCGGGCCGGTGTTGGGGCTGACACTGCTGATCGCGGGCTCGAAGCTGAACCGGTCCGCCGTCGAGGACGCACTTGTCCCTCCAGCCGTCGTGACGGTCACGTCCACGGGGCCCGCCGCCTCGGCGGGAGAGACCGCGGTGAGTGACGTTGACGAGAGCACTTTGAAGCTACTTGCGTTCGCTCCCCCGAACCTGACGGCGCTGGTTCCGCTGAGGTTCGTTCCGGTGACGGTCACCGCCGTGCCGCCACCGGTGAATCCGGTCGTCGGTTTCACTTTGGTGACTGTCGGTGGCAGCGTGTAGGTGTACTGATCCGAAGCGCTCATCGCGCTCGTTCCACCGGGTGTCGTCACGGTCACGTCGACGGTGCCCATCAGCCCCGCCGGCGCAGTGACGGTGATCGCGCTTTCCGAGTCGCTCGTGATCGTCGCGCCCGTGAGGCCGAAGCTGACCGCACGGGCTGCGGCGAGGTTCGTCCCGATGATCGTCACCGAATTTCCTCCGGCGGTCGGCCCCGCGCTCGGTTCGAGCTTTGTGATCGTCGGCAGACTCGCGTAAGTGTAGGCGTCGGCCGGGCTCGTTCTGCTCGTGCCGCCGGCCGAGGTCACCGTCACGTCGACGTTGCCGGCGGCCTCCGCCGGGGCCACAGCCACGATCGTCGTCGGCGAGCTCACTTCGAAGCTGGTCGCGGCGATGGAGCCGAACCTGACTGCGCTCGCGCCACTCAGGTTCGTGCCGGTGATCGTCACAGACGTGCCCCCTGCGGCGGGCCCGGCGTTCGGTTCCACGCTCGTCACGGCCGGGGCTGGCGCGTAGGTGTAGTGATCAGCAGAGCCCGTCACGCTCGTCCCGCCGATGGTGCTGACCGTCACGTCGACCGTGCCCGCCGTGCCTTCTGGCGCGACGGCGCTGATCGTGCTCGCAGAGCGGACTTCGAAGCTCGTGGCGGCGACCGAGCCGAACTTCACGGAACTCGCGCCGCTGAGGTTCGCTCCGGTGATCGTCACAGGCGTTCCCCCGGCAACCGGGCCGGAGTTCGGTTCGACGCTCGTGACGTTCGGGGGCGCGACATACGTGAACTGATCCGCCGCGCCGGTACCGCTCGTTCCACCTCTGGTGCTCACCGTCACGTCCACGGTGCCCGCGGCCTCTTCCGGCGCGACGGCCGTGATCGTGGTCGGCGAGCTCACGTTGAAGGTCTTGGCAGGCACCGCCCCGAAGTTCACGGCCGTTGCCCCGCCGAGATTCGTACCGGTGATCGTCACCGAGGTGCCACCGCCGGTCGGGCCCTGTGCGGGCGCGACGGCGCTCACCCGGGGTGGTGGCGGCAGCGGCGTGCCCCCGATCAGGCGCACCTTTTCCGGATTGACACCGATTTCGCATTCCGGGCGGCAGGTGCGGAGCATGACCACGTATGGTTCGATCTTGAACGGTCCTTCTTCGCCTTCGCCCGGGAAGGTCCTTGCTTCTTCCCTTTCTCCCGGCGGTTCGACCTTGTAAGTCCATGTCTTTCCGTATTCCGGCGCGCCCGGCTGTAGGGGGTCGAACCGGCCTGCACGGACGCGATACTCCGCCTTTTCCGCCGGTTCTCGCCATTTCACCGTCAGCGATTCCTGCTGTGGCGTAAGCGTGACGATCGGCGGCGGCGCCGAGGAGCTGCTCTGGAGGACTGCGATGACATGTTTCGCGCCGGCCGTCACCGAGGAGACCGCGCCGAGCCCTTCGATCTGATGTGGCGTGCGCGCGCACGCGTTGCCGAGTTCTTCCCTCGCCTTGTCGCCGGTGGATTCGGAAACCTGAACCCACCATGTCGGAGACTGGCTCGGCCTGTGTTTCCTGTTGTGTTCTTGGATCGAGACGTATTTCAGGCCGCCTTCTTCCGCTCCGTCGCCGTATCCGTATTCGACCCCTTCTGACCATTGTCCGCGCCAATTGACGGTGGGTTCAGCGACGTTCACGCATTCTTCGGGGCCGGCGCAGCGCGCGTTGTTGTCGAGGCGGTTGACGACTTTGCCGTTCTTTTCTCTGATTTCTTTTTCGTTTCGGCAGGTTTCCGCCGTGCGGCTCGATCCGAGGCCTAGCGTTCCGAACGCGCTCGTGCCGAACGAGGAGAGCTTGCCTTCGCGCAGGACGAGGCTGTAACCGTAGCCCGCCGTCACGGCGCTGACGCCGGTGAGCATGTGTGACCCTTCTGCGTCTGTCCAGCTGATAGGCGAAGCGTGCCTGCGACAGGGTGTTTTCTGGCATTCTTCGGTGCCGACTTCGCCCAGCTGTCCCGACTCTTCGCCCAGCTGCCCGTTGCCGTTTGCGCCCCATCCCTGCACGGCACCGTTTTTCAGCAGCGCAAGGGTGCTGTTGCCGCCGGTGGCGATCGTGGCCGCTTCGGTCAGACCTTCGACGGGCACCGGGTGATTCACGTGGTTTTCTTTTCCGGTGTTCGCGCCGAGCTGCCCAAGGCCGTTGTTCCCCCAAGCCAGCGCCGTCCCGTCGTCGAGCAGCGCGACGGCGAATTCGTCGCCGGCACCGACAGCGACGATGCGCCTTTCGCCGCTGGTCACGCTGGTGGGCAGTTCGACGGGACGGGGCCTGGTGCTGCAGTTGATCGGTCCGAGTTCCGCCGATTTGCATTCTTCGGGACCTCCAGCTTCACCGGCGGATCCGAGCCCGAGCTGCCCTGAGGTGTTCCTGCCCCACGCCCACAGGCTGGTGACGCCCGTGACGGGATCCCTCACGACCGCGAAGTCGGCACCGGAGCTCGCCCCTGTGGCGATCGCGACGACGTTTGCGAGTTTGTGGGGTTCCCCGCCCACTTCCCATTCGACCGGTTCGGGCGTGGCCGGCGAGGTGCCCGCCATGGTGGTTTCTTCTTCTTTGGTTTTCGGGTTTATGCGTACGTTTGGGTTGCGCTTGCCTTTGCCGTCCTGGCCGTATTCGTTGTTGCCCCACGCGTCGACGGTTTCGTTTTTGAGCAGCGCGTAAGAGTGCGAGCCGGAGGCTGAAGCGGCCATCACTTCGGTTATCGGGGTCGTTTCGCCCGTGGCCTTGTTCACGGTGACGACCTGGGAATGGGATAGGCCGGCCGGCGCGAAGAGCGTGCTATCGGTCTGTTTTTCCCAGATGTTCTCTTTGGAGTTGTCTCCGAGCTGTCCGTAGATGTTGCCGCCCCACGAGTCGAGTGTGTGGTCGCTCAGCAGCGCGAGGTTGAAGCTGTCTCCCGAGACGACCGAGGCGATGTTGTGGACGCCCGCGAGCGACGCGAGAGGGTTCTCCTCCATGTTGCTTTTGAAGCCCGCGCCCAGCTCGAGGAAGTTGTTTTCGCCCCAACCGAGGGCCGCGTTCCCTTCGGCCGCGGCGCTTGCCGGCAACGCGGAGAGCATGAGGACGACGAGCAGGATCAACCCCACGATGGAGCTCCGTCTCCAGGCACGAGCGCTCGCGGTCGCCTTGCGACGGTGGTCCCGGACCGGCATGCGCGGCACCTCTTTCTCCCGTGCTCCCTGCCTGGCCGCCCGTCCGGCCAGCGGACGGCTGTGATCCTAAGCAGAAGGGTCGCGCGCCGTCAAGGGGGGCTCGGCACAAGCGCGACCCGGCCGAAGGCGCCCCGGCGGAATGCCGCGGCCGAGGTTGATCGCCGCGCCATCCGCGCCGCGACTCGTGACGAAGGAGGCGATCCCGCCGTCGCGTGCGACGGTGCATTTGCAAGGCCCTTGACGCATACCTCGAAGTGATATATCATCCCGATGCATGCCCGCCTCCGAGCCACAGTCCCCGCCGGTAGAGCTGAGCGCGACCGGCCGTGCGGTGCTCGGATTGATCCCCTTCGGCAAGCGCACCGGCTACGCCATCAAGACGTTCGTCGACAAGACGACGCGGTACTTCTGGGCGGCGAGCTACGGCCAGATCTATCCCGAGCTCAAGCACCTGGAGGAGCAGGGCCTCGTGCGCGGGCGACCGGAGCCGTCGGGCGGACGTGCGCGCACCGTCTATGAGCTGACCGGAGCGGGCGAGGCGGCCCTCGAGGGCTGGCTCGCGTCAGACGAGGAGCCGCTCTACGAGCTGCGCGATGAAGGGATGCTGAAGCTGTTCTTCTCGGACAGCCTGCCCGAGAAGCGGATCGAGATCGTCCGCGCGATCCGGACACGAGAAGAACGCGCGCTCGCTCATCTGCGCTCGATCGAGCCGCACGCGAGCAAGGGGCCCGCGGGCTCCTACTTGACGCTGCAGATGGGAATCGGCTTGACCGAGTGGACCATCGAGTGGTGCGAGGCGACCGAGAGCAGCCTCGCAACCGAGAAAAGGAAGGAGTAACCCATGCTGACCAGACTCGCCACATTCATCGACGCGCACCGACGCTGGGTGCTCCTCGTCACGCTGATCGGCGCGGTGCTCGCCGGCGCGTTCGGCTTCGGTGTCGCAAAGCACATGAGCCCCTACGGCGCGACCGACCCGGCAACCCAATCGGTCCAGGCCGAACGCCGGTTCGAAGCTGCGGCCGGGCGCAAGATCGACCCCGGGATCGTGGCGATCGTGCGCGCCGGCGATGTTGGCAGCCCCGCGGTCGAGCGGCGGGTGGAGCAGGTGGTCGCCCAGCTCCGTGCCCAGCCCGATGTGGCGAATGCCGCCAGCTTCTACGAGACGCACGATCCCGCGATGGTCTCGCGCGATCGCCGCTCGACGTACGTCGTCGTCTACTTCAAGCCACGATCAGACCTGCAGCTCAAGAGCGCCGCGCAGCGAATCGAAGAGCGCTTCGCCGGACAGCGTGACGTGCGACTCGGTGGGGAAGAGATCGCAAGCGCTCAGGCGAACACACAGGTGGGGCAGGATCTCGCGCGCGCCGAGCTGCTCGCGTTCCCCTTGATCTTCCTGCTGTCGCTGTTGTTCTTCCGCTCGCTGGTCGCATCCCTGATTCCGCCTTTGATCGGCGGCGTCGCGATCGTCGTGAGCTTCGTCGCACTGCGCGTCATCTCGGACTTCACCGACCTCTCGGTGTTCGCGCTGAACTTCGTGACGGGCTTGGGCCTCGGGCTCGCGATCGACTACAGCCTCTTCATGATCTCGCGCTATCGCGAGGAGGCGGCAGCCTCGAGCTTCGGCCTGCCGGCGCTCCAGCGCACGCTCCAGACAGCCGGGCGGACGATCCTCTTCAGCTCGTTGACGGTGGCCGCCGCCGTCGCCTCGCTTGCGATCTTCCCGCAGCGGTTCCTTTACTCGATGGGGATCGCCGGCGCCGTGGTCGCGCTGATCGCGGCAGCATTGGCGCTCGTCGCGCTCCCGGCCCTACTGGCCGTGCTCGGTCCGCGGATCAACGCCCTCGCCCCGAAGCGCCTGCAGCGCGCCGCCGACCGCGACGCCCGGCCCGCGCAAAGCGGGGCGTGGTACCGGCTGGCGCGGTTTGTCACGAGCCACCCGCGCCGCGTCGCGGTCCTCAGCACCGCCCTGCTGATCGCGCTCGCGCTTCCCTTCCTGGGCATCAGGTTCATCAGCGTCACCGCGAGCGTGCTGCCGAGCGGTGCGAGCGCGCGACAGGTCGATGACGCTCTGGCTCGTGAATACCCGCCGAACAGAACCTCGCCGCTGCAGGTCGCGGTGGGTGCGCCCGCCAGCTCGCGCGAGGTCAGGGCCCTGGCTGCGCAGATCAGCCGGCTACCTGATGTGTCGGCGATCGCGCCGTCCCAGGCCGCGGGCTTGCACAACGCGCTGCTGGCAGTCGCGCCGACCCAGCGACCGCTCAGCGACGCGACCAAGCAGCTGGTGCGCGAGGTGCGCGCCACCCGGGCGCCCGTCTACGTCGGTGTAGCGGGCCAGACTGCGGCGTTCCTCGACCTGGAGCACAGCCTCGGTGCGCATCTGCCCATCGTGCTCGCGCTGATCGTCGCCGGAACGCTGATCATCCTGTTCCTGTTCACCGGGTCTGTTGTGCTGCCGCTCAAGGCGGTCCTGATGAACGCACTCAGCTTGAGCGCCGTGCTCGGCATCCTCGTCCTGATCTTCCAGGACGGCCACCTCGAGGGCCTGCTGTCATTCACGAGCGAGGGGGCGTTGGACGCAACACAGCCGATCTTCCTCGCCGCGATCGGCTTCGGCTTGGCCACCGACTACGGCGTCTTTCTGCTCTCGCGGATCAAAGAGGCGCGGGACAGCGGGATCTCGGACTCCGAGGCAGTCGCCGTCGGGCTGGAGCGAAGCGGCCGGATCATCACGGCCGCGGCAGTCCTGTTCGCAGTTGCGATCGGGGCTTTCGCGACCTCCCAGCTCGTGTTCATCAAGGAGCTCGGCCTCGGCACCGCGCTGGCAGTCCTGATCGACGCCACGATCGTTCGCGCCCTGCTCGTCCCCTCGCTGATGGAGCTGCTCGGCTCGTGGAACTGGTGGGCACCGAGGCCGTTGCGGCGACTGCACGACCGGATCGGGCTGGGAGACAGCGGACCGCGGGTGCCCGCACCCCGGCGCCGTCAAGCGCCTGAGCCGTCACGCACCTGAGCCGCCCGAGCAGTCACCACCCCAGAACCTCACCCGGAAGAAGGAGCACCGCGATGACCACGACCAACTTCGATCCCGTCCTCGAGCGCAACCGCGCCTTCGCCGCCGCGGGCGGGCAGGAGGGCGCCGTCGCCTTCCCCAACCTGCGGCTGTTCATCGTCACGTGCCTGGACCCACGCGTCGACCCGGCGCACTTCCTCGGCCTCGAGCTCAGCGACGCGATCGTCGTCCGCAACGTCGGCGGCCGCGTCACACCGGAGGTGATCAACGACGTCGCCTTCATCGGCCAGATCGCCGAGACCGTGCTGCCGGACGGCCCGCTGTTCGAGGTCGCGGTGATCCACCACACACAATGCGGAGCCGGTGCGCTCGCCGACGACAGCTTCCGCCGCCGCTACGCCGACCGGATCGGCGCCGACGAGTCCACGCTTCGCGAGCGCGCCGTCGTCGACCCCGCCCAGACTGTCGAACGCGACGTCGAACGCCTCCGCTCTGCCCCGGCGGTCCCCGCGCGGGTCACCGTCTCCGGGCACGTCTACGACGTCGTCACTGGCCTAGTGGAGACGACCGTCGCCGCTGACCGGGTGCCGGCGCGGCCGAGTGCGTGAAGCGGTGACGATGCTCCGGCGAAGGGCTCAGGACGTCTTGGTGGCGCTCCAGGAGCCGCTGCCGCCGTTTGGGGCCGCGTAACTGCCCGAGATGCTGTTTCCGGAAACCGACCCCGAGTATGTGACCCCCCGCACGGGAGGCACCTGAGGCTTGACGAGCCCGTCGGGGGCGGTGTAGCGTCGTGAATCATCGACCACGAGGAGGAGGTGCGCGATGTTCGTACGTGCCGTGAGGTTCACTGATGTGAGCGCGGAGCGGATGCAGCAGCTTCTGGCGCGCGTCAAAGAGGCGGGCGGGCCACCGCCTGGCGTGCCGGCCATAGGGCTGAATGTCCTGTTTGACGAGGCCCAAGGCACGGCGGTAGTCCTCCAGTATTTCGCGACCGCGGAGGACATGGATGCGGGCGCGAAGGTGTTCGCCGCGATGGACTCCTCGGAAACGCCGGGCACCCGCGCCTCCGTTGACGCATGCGAGGTGAAGCTCGAACTCGACGCCTGAGCCCGAACGTCAGACTGGGGGATTGCGCGCGTGTCGGCAGTTACCCAACGGTCGGCCCACTCGACCGAGCCGTGGTCGCCACGCTCCCAGGCCGCGTAGATCGAACGCACCAGGTCTACGTTTGCCGAGGTGATGGCCCGGATTATCGCCGTTGCGGGACTGCGGGTTGGGGCGTCCGCCGCCTGTCGTCTGTGAGAGGGATACTCAACGCGAGGATGCCCGAGGAGTCCACGACCCCCCACCTGGTGGAGCTTACGCGTGGTCTCTTGGAGGCTGCAAACCGCCAAGATATTCACGCGGTTATGAGCTTGTATGCTCCCGCTGCCGTGTTCGATCTTTCCGACGCGGCTTTGGGGGTCTTCGAGGGAGCGCCGGCGATTGGTGCCTTCCTGCACGGATGGTGGGGCACATGGGAGAACTTCGCCCTGAGGGGGGAGGAAATCGCCGACCTCGGACACGGGGTGGTCCTTTCCACCATCCATGAAGAAGGTGGAGTCGCTGGCGGCGACGGCCGCGTCGAGCAGCGACGGGGGTGGGTGATCCTCTGGACGCAGGGGGTCATCACGCGCGCGACCGCCTACCTCGACATCGACGAGGCCCGTGCTGTCGCCGAACAGCTCGCGGAGTCAAGGGGGTAGACGATGCCCGAGGAGGCCATGACCCCTGACCTGGTTGAGCGTGTGCGTCGTGGGTATGCGGCGTCGAGCGCCAGCGACTTTGACGCCATGATGAGCTTGTACGCTCCCGATGCCGTCTGGGACGTGTCGCCGCTGGGTCTTGGCGTGTACGAGGGATCGGCAGCTATTCGCGACTTCTTTGAAGAATGGGTGGGCACTTTCGGGGAGTTTCAGATGCAGCCGGAGGAAGTCCTTGAACTCGGCGGCGGGGTGACCTTTGCGGTGGTCCTGCAGCGTGGCCGACCGGCTGGTAGCGACGGTCATGTTCAGTGGCGCTTTGCGGCGGTTACGGTTTGGGTGGGGTGCACGGCCGTTCGGACTACCAACTACACCGACATAGCCGAAGGTCGTGCTGCCGCCGAACGGCTTGCGGAATCGGGGCGGTAGGCGATGTCGCAGCGCAGCATCGAACTCCACGAGCGCGGTGTTGCCGCGATCAACGCCCGTCAGATACCCGAGGTCCTTCTTGCGCCTGGATTTCGGCTGGAAAACACCTCCACGGCGGTCACCGACAAGACCTACTACGGCGTGGACGGCGTCCGTGAGTGGATCCACGATTTCTTCGAGGCGTTCGCGGACGGCGCTCGCTACGAGACCGAGGAAGTCATCGCGGACGGCGATGACTACGTAGTGGCCGTGGTACGGATCACTGGTCATGGCGTTCGCTCTGGAGCGCCGCTGACGCTTCGCTGGGTGAATGTCAGTTGGTTTCACGACGGCAGAGGGACCCGCTCGGTCGGTTACCTGAGCCGACACGAAGCGCTGAAAGCCGTGGGGTTGCAATAGGCGATGTCGCGGGCGAACGTGGAGATCGTGCGTCAAGCGAATGCTTTGACGAACGAAGGCCACCTCGACGCGGCTTTCCGACTGCTGCACCCCGAGGTCAAATGGGTCGTCGCGAAGGAGCATCCCGACGCCAGAACCATCGCCGGACGGGAGGCCGTGGCGCAATACCAGGAAGATTGGCAGCAGGCGCTGCCAGACGTTCATTTCGAGGCGGATCGGTGGGTCGATGCCGGGGAGCGGGTAGTCGGAATCGGGACGGTTCGCGGCACGGGAGCAGGCAGCGGGGCGGACGTGCGAGTTCCGCTCGCATTCGTGTTCACGGTCCAGGATCGTCTGATCACTCAGGTCGAGGAGTACATCGATCCGACCCACGCCCTCAAAGCGGTGGGCATGGAGGAATAGCCGATGCCACACGAGAACGTGGAGGCGCACGAATACCGGGACCTCGGCGATTGCGTTTCTCATACTCGGTCGTACCGACGGACGGGGAGCTGGAAGCGGTGCTCCCGTGGACGCTCCGATAGGGATCGTCTTCAACTCCGCAACGGGAGAATCGCACGTACACGCGCCTTTCTCGATCACGCTGAGGCCTTCAAAGCGGTGGGCCTGGAGGGATAGGAGATGTCACAGGCGAACGTTGAGATCGTGCGGGCGCTTTATGAGTACTTCAACCGAACTGGTGGTCCGAACCTGGACGTGTTTGCCGCCGACTTCGAGTGGCACGCTCGGGCGGATTTCCCTGACGCCGGCACGCATACGGGTCACGAGGGCCTGCTTGGCCTGATAGCTAAATGGGATGCGGCGTTCGACCATCTCCGACTCGAGGCTGATGAGCTGATCGATGCCGGGGACCATGTGGTAGTCCTCGCGCGGATTCGAGGTCAGATCAGGGGAACCGCTCAGAAAGTCGAGTTGCCCGAGGTGCAGGTCTGGAGGATGCGTGACGGCCAGGCGGTCGAAGTGCGCGCGTATCTGACGAGGGCCGAAGCCCTCCAAGCCGTGGGGATCGCGCAGTAGGCCATGCCAGAGGAGAACCTGGAGCTTGTGGCTCGTACGCTCCCTTCCGTGGATACCGAGCCATAACGATGTCGCAGGCGAACGTGGACCTTGTGATGGGGTTCCAGCCCGACCCCGACATCGATCTAGTCGAGCGCTTCAGCGACGACGACTCGTGGGCGGCGTTCAGTGCAGTCCTCGCTCCAGCCTTCGCGCCCGCCTTCCAGAGTGCCAATGCTCTGCTCGGCATCGAGAAGACCTACGTCGGAATGGATGGGCTGAGGACTTTGTGGCTCGACTGGCTGGCTCCGTGGGCGACCCATCGGGTAGAGATCAAGGAAGGCATCGATCTCGGTGATCGAGTCCTCGTTCTCGCGGAGGTCACTGCGACCTTTCCGGGGAGTACGAAAGGGATCAAAAGCACCACGGGTGGCGTCTGGACGGTGCGTGAGGGGAAGGTCACCCGCGTTGAGTTTTACCCTGACCACGCCGAAGCCCTCAAAGCCGTGGGATTGGCGTAGGCGATTCGTCTGATCTGCCTGGAGCCTTGCGGGCTCGTCCTTCTCCGTCCCCTTAGACCCCTCCCGAGCGCACCGTCTGCGATCCGCATTGCAGAGCCACGCCACAGGCCGGCGCGGGGATCAGACACCGGTGCCGGCAAGGGGATCGTCATGACCGACGACGAGCGCCGGGCCTTCGAGGCCGGCTGGCGCCTTCGCGGCCGAGGCGATGATCCGAGCCACGACGGACTCGTGCCGGTGGCGGCACGCTACGCCGCTGCGCTCGCGAGCCGCGCCGAGGACCTGCGACAACGCCTACTCCTCCAGCCCGACGGCTTTGAGGGCCTCGGTCCGATCGAAGTACTCTTCGCCGCGGACAACCCGGCCGTCTCGGAGCGTGTACACGATGCCCAGGTTCCAGTCTGCATCGGCGCCGCTCGTTCGTCCTCGTCCGCTCCAGTGTGTCCAGGCGAGGACGTGTTCGTCGTCAACGTCGATCCAGTCTACGGGCTCCGCGCGAAGCTCGTCGAAGCTGTCCCTCCACTGTTCGATGTAGCGTCTGAACGCCTCGCGCCCTCGATGTGTCCCGGCGTCTGGGTCCTCCGCCGCGGTGCGCCACTCGATGTCTGGAGCAATGAAGTCAGCGAGGTACCGGTCGAGGTCCCCCGCGTCGAACGTCGCGGCGGCACGGAGCAGGATGTCCACGTTCTCCTGCGACATCGCCTACTCCTCGAGGTCGAGATCGGCGAGGGCATGGCTTCGATCGAAGTAGACGACGTGTTTTGTGACCTTGCCGTCGCGGATGTCATAGATCGCCGCGCCGCTCGTCCACTCCGGCGGCAGCTCCACACCGCTCGCCTTGCCACGGGCGCTGCTGCGTGTCAATACCGGGACTCGCCCATCTGCGAACTCGCGGTAGTCCTGAGCGTCGATGCGAAGGTCGCGCCAGGCGCTGATGATCTCGCGCCAAGCCTCCGCCATCGCTCGCCGCCCGTTCCAGCGGCCAGGCGAGGGTCCGTCTGCTATCTCGTACTCGATCTCAGGGTCCGCCCACTCCGCCGAGGAGTAGTCGCCGCGTCCCTGAGCCTCGTAGACCGAGCGCACAAACTCGACGTTCTCCGACATCGCCCGCGCAGTATCCCGCAGGTGACCCGAGTCACGGTTTGACCTGTGCGGCCTCCTGCTCGTCTCTGGCGGGCTGTTCGGGATCGTGTTCGGACTGGTGCGGTCGCCGTCGCTCGGCTGGGCCAGTCCGAGCATCCCCGCCGCACTGCTCGCCGGCGCGTCAGGGGGATGTCGTCTCGCATGCCAGAATGGAGACCACTCTAGACGGGTGTGGCTGGGTGGCCTTCGGCAGCCTCGATCCACCCGCCGGAAAAGGCGAGGTCCAGCGATCGAGGTCGTGGCACTGGTCGGCACGCGGAAGGGCCTGTTTCTGGTGCGCAGCGACGGCCATCCTCGCCGCTGGCAGGCCCAGGGACCGCTGCTCGACGGCTGGGGTGTCTACCATGCGACCGTCGACCGGCGTGACGGCACCCTTTACGCAGCGGCGAACCACGTCATCTACGGCCCGACGGTGCAGCGCTCAGAGGATTCGGGTACCACGTGGAGCCGGTCCAAGCAGATCGGCTTGCCCGTGGATTCCGGGATGACGCTGAGTGCGGCCTGGCATGTCGAGCCAGGACCCCCCGAGAGGCCGGAGGTGCTTTATCTCGGAGCCGAGCCGGGAGCTCTCTTCACTTCTCGCGATCGAGGCGAGACGTGGGATGTCAACCGCGGCATCCTCGAACACCCGACACGGGATCGCTGGTTCCCGGGCGCCGGTGGGATGTGCTGCCATTCGATCCAGGTCGATCCCCGGGACCCTGACTGCATATACGTCGGTATCACCGCGGCCGGGGTGTTTCGCTCAGACGACGGCGGCCTGACGTGGCGCCCCATCAACAGGAACGTAGCTGCCGACTTCCTCGCGGACCCGCATGCCGAGGTGGGACACTGTCCGCACAAGGTCCTGTTACACCCCGCGCGACCAGATCGGCTGTGGCAGCAGAATCACTTCGGTGTCTACCTGTCTGATGACCAGGGCGACACGTGGATACGCGTCGACGGCAACGGGCTGCCGAGCGGCTTTGGTTTTCCGATCATGCTTGACCCGAACGATGCTGAGAAGGCCTTTGTCATCCCCGAGAAGAGCCCCGAATACCACTACAGTCCCGCCGGGAAGCTCGCGGTGTACGAGACGCGCGACAGCGGCATGAGTTGGAAAGCCATCGACGCGGGTCTGCCCAAGCCCGCCTGGGCGGCCGTGCTGCGCGAGGCGGCGGCCTCCGACGACGAGTCTCTCTACTTTGGCACGCAGAGCGGTTCCTTGTTCGTCCTGGACGACGGCGAGCGGTGGGTCGAGGCGGTGCGACATCTGCCACCGATCCTCTCGGTCGAGGTGACGACATGGTCAGAATAGTCGTGCCTGGCATCCTCGCGGCCCAGGCGGAGGGCCGCAAGAGCTTCGAGGTCGAGGCCGAGACCGTGGGCGACGCGCTGCGCGCGCTCCCCGTGGCCGACCTCATATTCAACGAGCGTGGCGATCTGAACGGGCACCTGAACATCTACCTCGACGGGACGGACGTGCGCGAGCGCGGCGGCATGCATTGCCCACTCGCCGGCGCGGCGGAGCTGCGGGTCGTGGCCATGGTGTCCGGCGGCTAGCGACGGATTCGGCATGACGCAGATGCTGCGAACGGGATCGCCCCCGGGTCCACCTGGGCCGGCCCTGGTCGGCCGCAGCGCAGAGTGCGAGCGGCTGGATCTGCTGCTGGACGCCGGGCGGGCCGGTAGCAGCGCCGCGCTCGTGTTACGGGGACCGGCGGGGACTGGGAAGAGCGCGCTTCTGGACTACGCGGCCGAACGCGCCGAGGGGTATCGCGTCGAGCGTGCCTTCGGTGTGGAATCCGAGATGGAACTGCCCTTCGCGGGCTTACATCAGCTGTGCAGTCCGCTCTTGGATCGGCTCGAGCAGCTGCCGCCCCCCCAGCACGACGCGCTGGCTACTGCCTTCGCCATACGCTCCGGCCCTCGGCCGGACCGTTTCTTCATCGGACTTGCCGTGCTGAGCCTTCTATCCGACGCCGCCGAGCAGGAACCGCTCCTGTGCCTCATCGACGACGCACAGTGGCTCGATCGGTCCTCGGCGCAGCTGCTCGCGTTCATCGCTCGGAGGCTTGGAGCCGAGTCGGTTGTGCTCGTGTTCGCGGTCCGCCAGCCGCTGAAGTTCGACGAGTTCGCGCAGCTGCCGGAGCTGACCCTGCGAGGGCTGTCTGACAGGGATGCTCGCGAGCTCCTGACCTCCGTCCTGGGGACGCCGCTGGACAATCGCGTTCTCAACCGGATCCTTGCGGAGGCACGCGGCAACCCGCTGGCCTTGCTCGAGCTGCCGCGCGAGTCCTCTCCGGCGGGCCTGGCAGGCGGCTTCGGCCTCCCCGGCACGGTACCGGTCGACAACCGGATCGAGGCAAGCTTCCGGCACCGCGTGCAGCAGCTCCCCGCCCCTACACAGCAGCTGCTGCTGTTGGCGGCGGCCGAGCCCACTGGGGAGCCGGCGTTGCTTTGGAGCGCCGCAGGCCAGCTTGGGATCCGCGCGGACGCGGCAGAGTCCGCCGTCGGGGACGGCATGGTCGAGTTCGGAACTCGAGTGACCTTCCGCCACCCCCTGCTCCGCTCGGCGATCTACCAAGCGGCCTCCGATGAGGATCGGCGCGCGGTCCACGAAGCTCTTGCTGCCGCCACCGACGCCGGCACGGATCCTGACCGCCGGGCGTGGCATCTCGCGCGCGCAGCGGTCGGACCTGACGAGGAGATCGCCGACGAGCTGGAGCGGTCAGCCGGACGTGCTGAGGCACGCGGTGGCCTTGCTGCGGCGGCCGCGTTCCTCCAGCGCGCGGCGGAACTCACGCTCGATCCCGCGACGCGCGCGAGACGGTCCCTGGAGGCCGCGGCGGCCAAGCAGCTCTCGGGTGCGCCCGAGGACGCGTTGATTCTGCTGTCGGCAGCGTCCGACGGCCCGCTTGACGACCTGGACGGCGCAATGCTCCAGCGATTGCATGGACAGATCGCCCTCGATCTGAGACTTGCCGGCGAAGCTGTGCCCCTGCTCCTCGACGCAGCCGAGCGCCTCCAATCGCTCGACCTACCCCTCGCACGCGAAACCTACCTGGAGGCGTTGCGGGCCGCCAGCGTCGCCGGTCGTCTCGGCGCCGGTACGCACGCTGCGGCGGCGGCTGCCCGAGGCGCACCCACACCACAGGCGCCGCGTGCAATCGATCTGCTCCTCGACGGTCTGGCGATCCGTTTCACCGACGGCTATGTCGCAAGCGCCCCGGCGCTCAAGCAGGCGCTGGCTGCCGTACGCGAGCAGCGGCCGCGAGCCGGTCAGGCGGTGCGCTGGCCTTGGACCGCTCGCCGCGTCGCGCCCGACCTCTTCGACGACGACACCTGGTACGACCTGGCCACACGCAACGTCGAGATCGCCCGCGACACTGGCGCGCTCGCGGTGCTTCCACTGGCCCTCAACTACCTCTCGCTGCTGCGCTGCTTCGAAGGCCAGCTGGCCGCTGCCCGCGCACTGTTGGACGAGGCCGACGAGATCTCGGACGCCACGCGCACCGAACCGATCGTCTTCGGCCGCGTCCTTCTCGCCGGATGCCTCGGCGAGGAGTCAAACGGGCTTTCGCTGATCGCGGCGGCGGAGAGCGCCGCGATCGCAAGGAACGAGGGTGTTGTGCTGGCGTTCGGCGAGCACGCGCGGGCCGTCCTGCTCAACGGCCTCGCCCAGTACGGGGCCGCGCTGACACACGCCCAGAACCTGAGCACGCGCGACGAGCTCATGCTGTCGGTGTGGTCGCTTCCCGAGCTGGTGGAGGCGGCGACGCGGAGTGGCAGGAACGACATCGGCGAGGCTGCCGTGGAGCGACTCGCCGAACATACTCAAGCGGCAGAAACCGATCTTGCGCTCGGGATGGAGGCGCGAGCGAGAGCGCTCGTAAGCCACGGCGCTCGAGCGGACGAGCTCTACCGCGAGGCGATTCAGCGCCTCGGCCACTGCCGGCTCGCATTGGAGCTGGCACGGGCGCGCCTCCTGTACGGCGAATGGCTGCGTCGTGAGCAGAGGCGGGTCGACGCACGCGCTCAGCTCCGAGCCTCACACGATACGTTCGCCTCGATGGGCTCCGAGGCGTTCGCCGAGCGGGCACGACGCGAGCTGCTTGCCACGGGCGAGACGGTCGGAGCTCGGACGGCCGACACCCGCACGCAGCTAACCGCACAAGAGGAGCAGATCGCACAGCTTGCCCGAGATGGACTATCCAATCCGAAGATCGGCGCACGCCTGTTCATCAGCCCTCGCACCGTCCAATATCACCTGCGCAAGGTGTTCCTGAAGCTCGAGATCAGCTCGCGGAACGAGTTGCACGGCGCGCTCCCGGGCGACCAGACAGCCGCGTAGCCGAGGGCAAGCCCACCCACGCTTTCCGCCCGAGCCCCGCCAGCCAGACTGGCCACCTGACTGTGCATCTGGCGGAAGCGATTGCAGTGCGGCTGATCGAGACTCGCACAACCCCAAACCCACCGGCACCGACCACCGGGGTCCGCTGCTTCGCCAGCGGCGTCACGGAGCGGCAGGGAGGCCGTCGCTGGGTCCACTTCAGGCCCAATCCCCGAAGGAGGCTGTCGAATGCTGACCACAGGTACGGCCCGTCAGACCACGGTGAACGGTGCTCGCTCTCCCGTCTCCCGCTACGAGCTGCCCGCCGACCTCGTGCGTGCCGCGCGCGAGGACCGTGGCGACGCCCGCGCTCGATTGATCGAGCAGCTGATGCCATTGGTTGGAAGCGTCGCGCGTAACTACCGTGGCGTGCCGGGGGTCGAGCGATCGGAGCTCAGGCAGGAGGGGGTCGTCGGACTGCTTCGAGCGCTCGACCGATACGACCTTGCACGCGACGTGCCCTTCTGGGCCTACGCCGTGTGGTGGGTCCGCCAGGCGATGCAGCGACTGGTGGCCGAGCTGGCCAGGCCTACCGTCCTGTCGGACCGTGCGCTGCGCCAACTCGCTCACATCCGGGAGGCCCAGCGTGATTTCGTGCGCACCCAAGACCGGGAACCGAGCACCCGAGAGCTTGCGAGCGCAAGCGGCATGACCATGAGACAGCTGCAGAGCCTGACGGCCGCCGAGCGTACGCCGCGAGCGCTCGACAGCCCAGTGGGCAATGGAGAGACGGCGCTGGGAGAGCTCGTCCCTGACCCCTGTGCAGAGGACTCCTTCGAGGAGGCTGCCACGCAAATCTGCGCGGGTCAGATCGCACCGCTGTTCGCAGTGCTGACCGGTCGTGAGCGCCGCGTGATAGAGGCGCGTTTCGGAATCGGCGCCCCCGAGCGGACCCTACGCGAGCTCGGCGCGGAGATGCGCGTGAGCGCCGAGCGGATCAGGCAAATCGAGCACAGCGCGCTCGAGACGCTGCGCGCCGCGGCACTCGGCCGTAATGGCCTGCGAGTCGATGGCGAGCACGGCCGCAGCGGGCCCCGTGCGACGCCAAGCGACCATCGAACGGCTAAGCACGGAGGTGCCCGGCACCATCAACGCGCAGCGGATCGCAAATCTCGCTCGCGATGGGCCGGGAGCCTTGAGACGACCTCCTCGCGACCCTAGGAATCGAGCAGGCGAAGCGCCTGGTCTCCCGAGACCGAGCGCGCCGCGGTGCGTGCGCCTGCCGACCGTTAGCCGGCGCTTGTCCGTACATCGCCGCGCATCGCAGACGCAAGGTCGACCAACGCACGCACGACCGGGCTCCTCTCCCCGGACCGCCACAGGAGCTTCGTTGCGATAGGTGGCGCGTCGGTGAGAGGGACCGCTACGACGCCGGGATGCGAGAGCCCTGCCACAAGCGCGGCGGGGAACGTCCCGATCGCGCGTCCCTCGCTCACTACGTCCAGCCCCTCGCCAGCCTCAGAGACGAGATCCGCCGTCTGCGGTGCCCTACCGCCGCGCTGGGCGTCGAGCGTCCAGAAGGCCTGCCACTGCGGGTGCACCTCCGCGCCGGTCCCGGGGAACGTTTCATCGACGACATCCGCCACCTCGAGCTGAGGGCGCCGGGCGAGCGGGTGACCGGCCGCCATCACGACGACCATCGCGCTCACGGCGATCGTCAGCTCCTCGATTCCATCCTCGTGTGGAGGCGCGAGCAGCACCCCGACATCTGCACCCTCCAGGAGCGAGCGGCCGCGCGTAGGAAAGGGGGCCGCGCGCCACTCGAAGGTCACATCCGGGCACTCCAGGCACAGGACATGAAAGAGCGGTCCCCATTGGGCGGCCGGCAGACGCTGTTCGTAGGTGACTCGCAACGACCCCAGGCTGCAGGAGCCTAGCCGAGATCGCGCAGGTTCAAACTGTCATCGTCGATCGTCAGCGCGCACGGCCAAGCCGAGCTCGCCTCTGATCACCGCACAGCGGCCAACCTCGCGACGCGTCTTCTGTGTGGGGCCTGGAACGCCTGACCCGCCCCGGCCGGCGCTCAGCATCGAAGAGGCGTGCGAGGCGCTCGGCGTCAGTTGGGGAACGTGGCGGTCGCTGATCGAGCCCGACGTGCGGATCGCTCGCCGTCGTCGTGCGCTTGCTCGCCGGCTGCCTGATCCGTCTCGACCGTGTCAGCGAGGGGGGCCACCGGCCGGGAGAAGACCGAGGACGGTCAGCGCGCCGTCGAAGTCGAGACTCTGCTTCGTTTCAGGCGCTTGACGTCTGCGAGTCGCTCGGCATGCCCCGGGCAGCCGGGCCCCGTCTCGACATCGACGTTCGTCGCGCCGGCCAGTTCGACCTCGCCCGCAATTGGCAGGAGCAGGACGATGGCTGAGTCGGCCCTACTCCTCAAGCCCGCGGCTTTGAGGGCTTCGGCAATGTCGGAATAGGCACGCACGCGGACGATCATGCCCGCGCGGAACGTAAACAGGTGGGCGAAGCGGCGCTCGATCGGGCGTGAGCTTTCTTTGATGTACGCGCGATCGTTCACAACAGCCACGACCTCATCACCCGCCGGGAACAGGCGCTCGATGGTCGGCTCATAGCGGTCAAAACTGGCGATCCACCCACGAAGGAAGTCACGTACGCCGTCATGGCCCCGATAGACGGCTGCGTCCGTCCAGCCGACACAGTTGGACATGTCCCACTCAACGTCCGGCGCGTAAAACGCAAACGCGAGCGGCGTCATCGCGTAGATGCGCTTGACCACCTCCACGTTCTCCGGCGACATCGCCTACCCCCGCGACTCTGCGAGCCGTTCAGCGGCAGCACGGGCCTCGTCGATGTCCGTATAGATCGTCGCAAGGCGTGCGATCAGGCCTCGCTCCCAGAGGAAGACCCACCCCTCGCGTTGCCAAAGGTGACCATGACCGGCGCTACCGGCAGGAACACCCTCCTGGACGATCGCGGCGAACGCAACCCCGCTGCCGAGGTCGCTGACATCCTCAAGCTTGAACTCCAATTCCTCGTACGCGCCGAACCAGCCCTCGAGCATGCTGCGAATCGCCACCCGCCCCTCGTGGGTACCGGGTACCCCCCGCCCCTCAAAGACCGCATCCGAAGCGAAGAGGCTGATCACCGCGTCCAGGTCGCGTCTGTTTGCCGCCTCGAAGGCGCGGCGCAAAAGCTCCACCAGGTCGGGAGTCGCGGATTCCTCGGGCATCGCCCGCCCAGTATCCCGCTGGAGGTTTCGTCGGGCAGGCTCGATGCCCGACCTTCGCCGCGCCCGCACGGACCTCGCGGCTTTCGCTCGCGCCATCGAGCAGTCGCTTACCTCTTGGCAGGCTGCCGCCTTCGCCTTCGAGCGGCGCACCTCCGTTCGTCGCACCGAGGCAGTCGGGCAAGAGTCGCTCGCTCTCGGTCGCCGCGTTGTGGTGGGCCTTCGCTCGTCCCGGTCAGCGCGTGCTCATCGCCAGCGCGGGTGAGGACGCCTCTCGCCGGCTGCTCGCCGAGGCCGCCGCCGTCGCGTTGCGCTCACCGCTGCCGCATCGCTGCCGACTCTTGGTTCGCGCTCGGCGTGGCGCGGTCGAGGCTGCGTTGGTCGCTGATGAGTCCACCTCGTGCGGTTTCGGATGCAGTCAGCGCCCGCGGTATCGGACGTCGCCGCGGCCGTCGGCCTCGGTCACTTCGAACGGGTAACGCACCCCTCTGATCGTCGCGGTGCACACGAACACGATGCCGGGCCGCTGAAGAACCTCGGCCGGACAGCTAACGGTGGCCGGCAGATGTCTCTGGCTGAGGATCGACTGGGCGATCGCCCGCTGCACTTTCGCGATGTTGAGGATCACAAGCGGAGCCGGATTCTGATAGCGGATGTGTCCGCTCTGGTTGAGCTCGGTCACCGAGACGGGATATGTGCCGACACCGAGCTCGGCCGTGCAAGTGAAGACGACTCCCGTCTCGAGCGGGACCCTGGAGGGACATGCCACCGCGGCGCGTACGTGGCGCTGGGTGAGGATCGAGGCCGCGATGGCGCGCTCCACTGTCGCTGTGCTCAGCGTCGGCGTGCTCGAAGCCCGCCCGCATCCACACAGCAGGGCGACGAGCACGGCGGTAGCTAAAGCCCAAGCCACCGCTGCCCGCGAGCGCGCCAATCTTCGGTCCCTGAGCATCTTGCCTGGTCATCGGCGGATGCCGATCGCGGACCCGTCGGTGGCCGGCCAATGGTACCGGCGTCGAAGGTCCGACCACGCCGCAGTAGGACATCTGTCCACTTCCGCCCGGGCGGTTGAGCCATCGTGGTAACTCGGTCGATAAATCGAGAGCGACGAAATCGTCGTAACGAGGGGACACGGGGATACCGGTTCATGGGCACCGCCGTCGGCTGGTGGCTGCCGCGCTGGCAGTGGCGCTGTCGATCGCCGCCATCCTGGCGATCTCGCGCCGCGATCTGACGAACTCCGCCAAACAGACGTCAACACGACATTGCGTCGGGGGCGCTTGCGTGTCCGGAGGTGCCGCGGTAAGACTCCCCGGTCTTCGGAGCCCGCGAGGCGCGCAAGGTGTGCAGTCCCTGAAAACGGAAGTCGCACCACGCCGGCGCAAAGCACGGGCTGTCAAGCGCTCTGGAGCAGCCCCATTCGCCGGAGCCGCAGTGGCCGCGAATCGTCTCAAGGGTGAACCAGGACCGCCTGGTGCGGCTGGAACACGGGGCGAAACCGGGCCATCAGGAGGAGACGGAAAGCAGGGTCCCGGGGGGCCTAAGGGCGAAGCTGGTCCGGCGGGAGCCAGCGGTCACACTGGCACGGCGGGTCCGGAAGGCACGCAGGGGCCGAGGGGAGAACCGGGAGTCAAGGGCGCGACGGGCGCTGCCGGCCTAGAAGGACCAAAAGGCGAAACGGGAGCTGCGGGCCCACAGGGCGTCAAAGGCGAAACGGGCGCGCAGGGGCTCGAAGGTCAACTGGGGCCGATCGGTCCGCAAGGACCAAAAGGCGAAACGGGAGCCGCGGGACCTCAGGGCGCGAAAGGCGAAACGGGAGCCGCGGGACCTCAGGGCGCGAAAGGCGAAAGCGGCCAGGCAGGGCCCCAAGGCCAACGCGGCCCCGAAGGACCGAAGGGCGAAACCGGGGCTGCCGGCGCGACAGGTCCGCAGGGTCCGAAAGGCGAAGCGGGTGCGCAGGGCGTCAAAGGTGAAACGGGCGGCCAGGGACCGAAGGGCGAAAGCGGTCCTCAGGGCGCGAAAGGCGAAACCGGCGTCACCGGAGCGACCGGCGCCACGGGTCCGAGAGGCGAAACTGGTGCGCAGGGCGTGAACGGAGAAACGGGGCCGGCGGGACCAGAAGGCAAACAGGGCCCGACCGGCCCTGGGGGCACGCAGGGACCTAAAGGTGAAACTGGCGCGACGGGTCCGAGAGGGGAAACGGGCGCGCAGGGGGTCAAAGGCGAAACCGGAGCGCCCGGACCGAAGGGGGAAACGGGTCCGCAGGGTTTGAAGGGTGAAACCGGGCCGACCGGTCCGGAAGGCAAACAGGGCGGTATAGGCCCCGAAGGCAAACAGGGAGCGAAAGGTGAATCGGGCGCGACGGGCGCGACGGGCGCGGCGGGGTCGCAGGGTCCGAAAGGCGAAACGGGCCCGGCAGGCCCAGAAGGCAAAGCCGGCGCAACCGGAGCGACAGGCCCGACGGGTAAAGAAGGCCCGACCGGCAAAACGGGAGAAACCGGGCCAACCGGACCGCCGGGCACGAACACCGGCGTCGTCATTGGCGGCGACAGTGGCAATCAGAACGTTGGCGCCAACGAATTCGTCAGCCTCTTTACCGGGCAAAGGAGCAACATCGAGTCGGAAGTCGCTCTTGAGTCCCCGATCACCGGAACAATCGACAGCTTCTATTACCGTGTGGTGACAGCCGGGAGCGGCGGATCCGGCGGCGCGAGCACGATTACACTGCGTGTGGCCGGATCGAACACCGCCATCACCTGCAGCTTGGCGCAAAAAGCTCAGGAGTGCAGTGACTTGACGCACACTGCGGCGCTGATCGCTGGCCAGACGGTCACCGTGAACTCCTCCGGAAACGTCGGGCATGCTGTTGCTTGGGTCGCTCGCGTGAAGTAAGCATCCGCCGGTAGTTGCGGCGAGGCTCGAGTGTCGGCTCTCGGACCGGCGCGTCGGCTTTCCCGTGATTACCAGGGGAAAGGGGGCGTTTGGCAACCACCGTCGCGCGCCGCGACGACCTTGGGTCCGTACCCCACCCGCGTCGGCTGGGCCGCGTCTTATCCGGGGAAATCCTCATCGCTGCCAGAGCGATCGCTGGTCTAGAGCCGTTTTTCGCCCCGCAAATGTTTTAGCTACCGCCTTCAGCTATCGCCGGGTGGCACGAATGAGCCCGAAGTGCGTCCTGATGCGTCCTCAGAGCGTCCTCGAACTGCGGCTTCCTTCGGGAAGACGAAGCCTCTCCGCCGCGAGGGGAACCTCTTCGCGCCTTCGACCTCCGTGCTCCCGAAAGAGCAGCCAAACAAACCGTCGGAATCGAACCAGTGGATCGGTCCACCAGGACCGTAGAGCGAAATCCGGAGCCTCCGAAGCAGGGAATGCCGAGGTGACGAAAGCGGAGGCCGAGGCCTCGTGAGGTCGCTGGTGATGGTCCATCGGGACGATGAGTCCGAGCCGCTCGTGATCGACACGGAAACGAGGGTTTGGCGGTGATGGCGCCTGACGACGGAGAGCGGCTCCTGATAGATGCGAGGGGGCTAGGCGAGGCTTGGGGGGGCGAGATGTCCAAGCGGGCACCCATCCTCGATCCCGGACGGACCGCGAGGGCCGCGGCGATAAGGCGCGATGTGGCTGAGCCAAGTCGCGTTACCGTGATTGGCTACACGGCCAGGGTCTCAAATAATCCGCAATTAGCGGTTTTTCCTAACAACAATCTCACAGTCCGTTCGACTCATCGAGTAGAAGTGAACTAATACACGATGCGCCTGCGTTCTCGCCGGGGGGTAGGGACGCGCGAGGGCCGTCGAGGAAGACGGGGGTGTGAGATGAGACGACCTCGAGCGCGCCGGACGGTAGTACCGGGCGCATTCCTGCTTGCGTTGTTGACGCTGGTTCCGAACGTCGCGTTCGGCCAACCTGCTACCAAGACGGTTGCCGAGGAACTCTCGCAGCCGCCGGCGGCAGTGGCAAATGCGAAGGTGCGCGCCGCGCATGCAAGTATCGCCGCGCTGGAGCTGAACGTCGGCCTGTCGGTTCGCAACGACGGGCAGCTGAAAGCCGCGATCGCGGCCGCGAGCACTCCCGGCAGCCCGAGCTATGGGAAGTACCTGACGAAGGCCGACTACATGGCGAGCTACGCGCCGACCGACGCCCAGGTCGCCGCGGTCGAGTCGTGGCTGAGCGAAGAAGGCCTACAGGTGACGGGCTCCTCGAGCGACAACCTGATCGTGCACGTGAAGGGATCGACCGCCGCCGCGGAGCACGCGTTCGGCGTCGCGATCAGCGACTACACGGGCGCTGACGGGCGCACGTTCTACGCTCCCGATAGCAGCCCATCGGTGCCTGCCGATCTCGCGATCGAATCGGTCAGCGGCCTGAGCGACGCCGTCAAGGCCGTCACGGCGTCCAAGTGCATCGGAACGGAATGTGGCGCGACGGGCCTCGAACTCCTCACCACGTACAACAGCCCTGCCAACGCGGAAGGTGAAACGATCGCCTACGCCCTGTGGGGCAAGCCGCTGACGAAAGAAACGTTCAGCGCTTACGCGGAAAAAACCGGAACAACAGAATTGAAGCTCGGGTCGGGCAACGAAGAAATCGAATTCAAAGAAGTAGGGGGCGCAAACAAAGAAACAGGAGAAGCAGAAAAAGGGTCCATTACTGAGGAGGCGCTCGACACGGAGTCGGCGCACGTAGTCGCGCCCAAAGCGCACCACATCTACTTCCTCGCCAACGAAAATACATTCGCCAAACTGGAAACGACGGTCCACGAAGCGTCGGAATCAACTGCCAAGGTGATCTCCAACAGCTGGGAGGTCGAAGGGCTTGCGTGTTCCGTGTCGGCACCGGGGATGGAAGCGATCCTCGAAAAAGCTGTGTCGCTCGGTAAGACAGTCTTCTTCTCCACAGGAGACGACGGCGCCGCGCACGGGTGCGCGTACCCGTCTTCGAGCCAATACGTGGTGGCGGTCGGGGGCACCCGTGCGGAAATCGGCCCGAAAGGTGAATACAAAACGGAGACTGCGCTGAAAGACGGCGGGAACTGCAACAACGGCATCGCGCGGCCCTCGTGGCAAACGGGCCTCGGGGCAGTGTTCGTCTACCCGGCAAGCTCGTGCACCGGCCGCGTCACGCCAGACATCTCAGCGATCTCGGCCTACTCGGGCGAAGAAACATTCCCGCAAGGGGAACCCTTCCTGCTGGTATTTTTCTACTCGGGGTCTACGTTCTTCGGCAAGTCGGGCGGTACGAGCCTGTCCGCGCCGGTCTGGACTGCTGGGTCCGCGGATTGGAATCACGCGAACGCCCTCGAAGGCCGGCCCGGCATCGGGTTCGTCGACCCGACGCTGTACGCGCTCGCGAACGATGCAAACGAATACGGTTTCGACTTCCACGACGTCAAAGAAGGGACCAACGGCTTCGCTGCTAGGGCGGGCTACGACGAGGCGACGGGTTGGGGTTCGCCGAATTTCTTCGAACTCGACCACAATCCCAGCTTCCTTAGCTACACCGGCGCGACGGAAGGGTCGAGCTCCGCGCCGGCAACGCTGTCCGCACACCTCGTCAACGAAGTCAAAGCACTCGAACACCGGAAAGTGCACTTCGCGGTCGGCGCGGAGAGCTGCGAAGCCGAAACCAACTCGTCGGGCGATGCCTCATGCAGCGTGACGATCAAAGACGCACCCGGCAACTACACGGTGACCGCGACGTTCGCGGGGGACGCGGCCTACCTTAAATCGGAAGCGTCGGCGCCGTTCACCGTGAACGCAGCGCCCACCGTCACAACACGCAAACCGACCGCAGGCCCCGTGGGCGGCGGCACCACAGTGACGATTACGGGCACCAACTTGACCGGAGCGACGGCAGTCAAGTTTGGCTCGGTCAACGCCGCCTCGTTCAAAGTCAACTCTTCCACCTCTATCACTGCCGTCTCTCCCGCTGAGGCAGCAGGCACGGTGGACATCACGGTGACGACGCCTGGGGGAACAAGCGCCACCTCGACAGCCGACCGCTTCAAATTCCTCCCCACGGTCACGGGCGTGAGCCCGAACACGGGGTCTAAAGTTGGCGGCACGAGCGTGACCATCACCGGTACCGGCTTCGCCCTCGGGAAAACGGCGACGACAGTCAAATTCGGCACGGCGAAAGGCACGTCGGTCAACTGCAGTTCCACCACGCAATGCACCGCAGTCTCTCCTGCGCATGCAGTCGGGACCGTGGACGTGAGGGTGACTGTCAACAAAGCGACGAGCGCGAAAGCGACGGCTGATCGGTTCACGTACAGCTGATCGAGCTTGGCTGACCGGCAGCGTCGAGTCCGTGCGTGCTGGCCGCTGGGACATCGCCTAACCCCTTGACTCGGCGAACCATTCGGCGGCTAGCGAGCGTCGTCGACGTCACCGCGGGCCCTGGCGCTACGAGTTGTTTGCGTGCATATCCATCGCGCTCGCGTAGCCCCATTCAGAAGCTAGTTCGTTCGCCAGCCTCCAGCTCTCTGGGTGGCGACCCGTCTGGCGGTTGCAATATTCGACCTTCGATCGTTGACGGATCGTAAGGCTCGTCCGCGATGTCCGCCGACGGCTCATCCTCCGCGATGAAGCGTCGCTCTGTCATACCCGACGGTCGGTTCCGAAAGTCTCGCGCGGCGTCGGTCAAGGCCGACGCGAGCTAGCGTTGCAACCTGCGTTGCCACCCTCGCGGGCAAGGACCGAAAACCCAGAGCCGACGCGGGGACTCGAACCCCGCGTCGGCGGTCACTCTCGGTATGTGGACCTGGCGTAGCGCGGTATCGACTCGCGTCGCGCCGGAGCTGAGCACGACGCTCTGCTGGGTGAGATGTGTGAGTACGAACTGCGCCCACTCTTGCGGTGAGATAGCGGAGCCGAGTCCGCCGGTGGGTAGCTCTGTGATCGGCACGGTGCCCTCCTCCGAGTACGGAGCGGAAGGTCACGCGTGCCCTCTGGGCGTCTGCGCGGTCGCCGCTGGCGACTATCTGCTGGCGGGTCGGCCCCTGGCCGGTGTGCCGCCTATGTGGTGAACTCTAGGCCCCGCCCTACGTCGCCAGGATGCAAGAAGTCCTCAGTCACCGGAAGCGGGCTGCTGGCGCTGGCGGGCAAGGGCATGAAGCCGTCCGGCGAGGACCGCTGGATTGACCGCGCCGCCACGGCCCGCGCCCTCCTGCTCGATCGCGTGCTGGATTACGTCCTCGGGCACACCGGCGGCGCGTGCGTGCTCGACCGCCCCGGCGATCATCGCCTCCCCGCCGGGACCCATCAACCTCATCGCATGACGCCCCAGCCGGGTGGCGTCCAGTCGAAGTACTCCAGCCAGTCGCGCTCATAAGTCGGGCGCTCCAGGCCGCGCAGATGCACGCGGTCGGCGACCGCGAGGTTCACGACGCGGCGGTTGTCGGTGACGGCGAACTCCACGCGGTCGAGGTCGATCGTCGGCTGATGCCACGGCGGACGCTCGGAGTGCGCGGGGTCGAAGCCGCCCCAGGCGCGTAGGAGCACGTCGCCGAGCGGGCGCTCGTCGGTGGCGCTCATCGGCGCTCCGGCTTCAACAGCGCCGAGAGCCCGACCTCGGGAGCGCGAGCGGTCCCGGCGGCGGTGGCGCCTCTACCGATGCCGAGGTCGCCGAGCTTCGGCGCCTGCAAGCCAGGGCGGTCCTTCACGATCTCGCCGACGAGGCCGCTCCCAGCCTCGGCGTCGATGGAGCCGTCCTCGCCGCGTAGCGTGTCGAGCGACGCACCGAACGTCCATACGTCCGCGGGCGCCGCGAGCCCGGCGCCGCTAGCGATCCGCTCGACCTCCGTGCGCTCGTAGCGCTCAAGGCGTTCGCGGAGCTGGTCGCGCTCGCCCTCGGCGTCGCGAAGCCGCCGACGATAGGACGCCGCCTCGCGCGAGAGGAACTTCCCGCCCTCGTCGCGCTCGCCGTTCTCGGCGGTCGCGGCGTCGGGCACGGTCGTGCCCTGAGCGGCGTTCTCGGGCGCCGTAGCGGGCTCCGGCGCCTCGGCCGGGGTCTCCGTAGCGGTCGGCTGCGTCGCGGCCTCCATCGCTCTCAGCCTACGCCTACGTCGAGCGGCAGATCGGGTAGCGCCCAGCGGTCTGGGTGTTCGCTTTCGAGGAACTTCGCCGCCGCGAGCCAGTCGTCGTCCGGTGCCGGGTCGGTCTGCGAATTGGCACTCGTTGCCAATTCGCGCGCGGCGTCGAGGCGCGCGGCGAACACCGGGTCCTGCTGCGCGTGGCGAGAGACGGTCCAGCGCGAGAGCTGGACAGCACGCGCGGCCTCGGTGACGTTCGCGCCGAGGGCGACCAGCTCCAGGAGCCGGGTCTCGCGGCGACTCGTCAACTTCAACGGCGCGGACACCCCTCAAATGCTACGCGTGCGCGACCGATTTTTCGGAACTTTTTTCGCGACGAACTACTCTCCCGCGCGTTCACGGTGCAGTCACTGCCGCCCCCCACCCGGGTTAGCGCCAGCGAGTGCGAGCAGTTCCGTTCGCACTCAGTTTGCCTCGCGCTGGCACTAGAGACGCGGCTCGACGCGCTCAAGCGCATCGCGCTGCGCGCTGCCTGCGGCCCGACCGCGTGGGTCGGACCGCCAAGGAGCGAGTGCAGGGCCTACGGCTAAACGCCGTGGCCGACGCAGGTTCCGCCGTCGTTGTCGCTGTTCGTCCCGTCCGGGCAAGTCGTGTTGCTGTAGATGGCAAGGAAGAGCGCATCGAAACCGGTGATTTTCGCGCCCTTCAGGTTCGCTCCAGTCAGGTTGGCGTGTTCGAGCCCCAAGAAGGCGCTGATCGTCGATTCCTTCAGGCTCGCCCCTTCCAGGTGGGCCCCTTCGTCGAGCGCGAAGGCGCCGCTGATCGTCGATTTGTTCAGGCTCGCCCCCTGCAGGAAGGCTTGGCCGAGCGCTTCCTCGCCGCTGATCGTCGATCCGTTCAGGCTCGCCCCTTGCATGAAGGCGCGGAAAAACGCCTCCCCGCCGCTGATCGTCGCTTCGTTCAGCTTCGCCCCGATCAGGTCGGAATCTTGGAGCGCCTGGTTGCCGCTGATCGTCGATTTGTTCAGGCTCGCCCCTTTCAGTCTGGCCTCCAAGAGCGCAGAGTTGCCGCTGATCGTCGCTTCGTTCAGCTTCGCCCCGGTCAGGTCGGATCCTGCGAGCGCTTCGGCTCCGCCGATCGTCTGCGCGTTCAGGTTGCAGAAAGCCAGGTCCTGTCCGTTTGCTTGCAGGTCCAGCGGCTTGACGCAGTTTGCGCCAACGGTCTTCGCCTGCGCGCTCGCGCCTCCAAACCCGAGTACCGCTACCCCACACACACCCAACAGCGCCGCACGGGCGCGAAATCCCCCAAGAGACATCGTGTCCCCCTTCAAGTCGCATCGTCGCGACGCAACATCCCCCACAAGCCCTCCGTGGCGGCGTCCCGCCACCTACCGACGGGCCACTCTACTGCCTTCGGGGCAGCCAAGCGCCAGCAGCTGAGGTCGCGCTCATCGGTTGCCAGCAGCGGCTCGCGCCCGTTCGCGACGGCGACGAGATGCCGGTAGGACATCCCGGTCTGCTCGGCGAGCGCGCGTAGCGACGGACGCCCGGCGATGATGCGTGCGGCCTCGATCCGGCGAGCGACGAGCTGGCGTCCAGTTGGAGCTACCGGGACCGGCTGGCCTGAGCGCACGGACCGCACGACGGCATCATCGCACGCCGTCTCGGGCGCCGTAGGTCCGCGCTACGCGCCGAGCGAGCGACCCCCCAGACCGCGCGCGCGGAGGGGCTTAGAGCGCGTCTCCGCAGTGCCATCTTCGGTCGGCTATTCATGTTGTTCGTCTTCTCGTCCAGCCTTCCACTCGGCCTCCCATTTAGCGTGGAGATACTCGACGAACGCCGTTGCCTCCGGCGTGCCGGGTTGGAACCCCATGTCGCGAACGACTTGGTCCTGGACCTCCTCGTCCGTTGGGCTCGGTAGCGGCTCAATAACAGCGTCCTCCGGAATGTCTTTGGCCAAGCCTTCGTTCCCATCCTCGTCGACCCAGACGATGCCCGCTAGCGTCTCTCGATACTTCATGTCGTGCGCTCCTTTCGCGTCGTTGGCGTGCTGGTGGGATGCGTATCCGCAAGATCGACGTAGCGGGGGCGACTCACCCGCGTTACCCCCGGCGTTACCCCGAGACGACCGCTCGGCCGCGGCTCTCGTGGAAAACACCTAGAAATCGGCTAAGCCGACGCGGGGACTCGAACCCCGGACCCCTTCATTACGAGCATGACTTGGGACTTGTAATCGCTTGCGTTTGGTCGCCAAAAGCCCGGCGGTACCGGCCGAAACGAGCCTTCTGCGATGGAACGACTTGTAGTCGTTCGCGGACGCTGTGTTGCCACGACGTCGCCCAGCGCTCGGGTTCAGCCGCACCCAGGAGTCCGGCTATCGTCAAGGCAGTGGCGAAGCCAACGCACATGCATGCGGCGCGAGCTGGCCGGCTGTTCACGGCCGCCGAACTCACACGGCGTGGCGCCAATAACGTTGAGCTCACCCCCCGGCCTAAACGGCACGGATCTGCGAGCCACGATTCAAGACGGTCAGGTCCTCGAGTTCGTCGTTCGCTCGCGTCGGACTGGGGACTGGCAGGTTCGCGCAAGCGCTGGCCACGCGCGGGAGGAGGATCCTCACGAGGCCCGCTACTGGATCTTCGTCGATCTAGGTTCCGCTCTCGAGACGCCGCAGTTTTACATTGCACCCGAGTGGTGGGTGCAAAACAACATCCACGAAGTAAACCGAGATTACCTCGCGCGTCACGGCGGCAACCGTGCTCGCACGCCAGAGTCCGATCATCGCAGGATTCCCGCTGGTCGCATCAGACGCTGGCGTGACGAATGGAGCTTGCTGGGCCTCTCATGAGCGTTCGCCAGGACTGGGACCTACGATTGAGGGCTCGCGGGCGACCGAGCGTTTACCGGTCCATTACCGCGCGTGGGCGGTCGTTTACGGACCTTCGGCAACTAGCTCATCCCGGCGAGATGAACACGCGGGCGATCTGGCCGCGACACTCGGGTGTGACGTGGCCACAACAGCTCTGCCGCCCTCGCTAGGGACTGGTCCTGTATCCCACGGAGGACGTCTCCGGGTTAGCCTGGCCCTCGATGCCGCAACCGGACGCCGGAGTTGACGACCGGCCCAGGTGCGAGCCTGTCCGCATGCTTCAAGATGTGGCGGCGATAGCGACGGCTCTCGGCGTGACGATTGTTGCGGTTCAGCTTTGGTACACCCGACGTCAGGAGCGCGTGGCGCTCGAGGACCGACTCACACGAGAGTACCGCGAAATCACTCTCAGATTGCCGCCGGAGGCATTCTTCGATCCGCGCGAGGGGATGACATCGTCTCAGGCTCCGTCGTTTCGTCACCACCTTGAGCTCGACCTGCATTACATTGACCTCACGAATCAGCAAATCTTCCTTCGATCACAGAGGCGGGTCAGCCGTCGCACCTGGAACATGTGGCGTGAGGGCATCGAAGACAATCTGAAGTACCGTCCAGCATTTCGGGGAGCATGGGAGTACATCGACGAGCACGCATGGCGAAGCTTCATGAAAGTTTGGTCGATGACGCGGGACTGGGACGCTGATCCAGCGTGCTGGAGTCCGCCGTGGTGGGACCTATCGTGTTCGCTTCGTCGTCGCCCCCGGAAATTGCGCGAAGAGCCTTTCTATCCGCGGTGAGCGCCAGTCGCTCGACCACGCTCGTGTCCGCCGGCGAGTGGGACGTCCCAGCCTGCCGCCAACGGCAAGCGCGCAGACATCGCCCGTCTGGGTGCTACCCAACCGCTTCGGACTGGGGTAGGGCGTACGCAACCCCTCGCTTTTGTACAGCCGATCGAACGCCGTCGTGACGCCGACGGCATTTCCGAGCGAGGACACGAGCGCACATTCGTTGGCAGTGCCCGCCGCCCAGCCCCGTGCAGACCGCCCTGACGGTCGCTGCTTGAAGATCCAGGGCTTGTCCCGATAGGCGTCGCAGAGCTGCGAGTGCTTAAATGCGGCTAGCGGGCGAGGCACCAGGCTCGCCGCTGAGCGTTGGGGGGTGGTCGAGATGGGCGTGTTGGGGGCCCTGCGGGGCGTACGTGTGGGGGCTTGCGTGGTGATAGGGCTGATCTTGCTGCTCGCGACACCCGCGAGCGCGAGAATCACCGCGGCTGGCACTGTGACGCTGTTCGCGGTCCCGAAACCGCCTCCACCCGTCTCGTTCGTCAGTACTCAGTACATCGCGGCGGGCCCGGACGGCAACCTATGGTTCACTGAGGGCGCGGCCTTCGAGCCGAATGTAGGAGGCGTGATAGGGCGGATTACTCCGCATGGCAGGGTCACTGAATTCCAGGTTGGCTACCCGTTCGAGATCGACGGGATCACGGCCGGGGCCGACGGCAATCTCTGGTACTCGGAGCACCAAAGCGGCATCGCTCGGATCAGCTTGAAGGGCGCACATACTGAATTCGAAGTGGGAGGCATCCCCTGGGGGATCACGGCCGGTCCCGATGGCAACATCTGGTTCGCGGCGGGTCTGCGCCAGGTCGGGCGGATCACCCCCACAGGTGCCGTCACGGAATTCTCGACCGGGATTAGCAGTCTCCCGTTCGGGATTACAGCGGGCCCAGACGGAAACCTATGGTTCACCGAGCCCGGCGGCGACCGGATCGGCCGGATCACTCCCACGGGCACGGTCACGGAGTTCCCGACTGGGCTCACCGGCGGCACGTTCCAAATCACGACGGGCCCCGACGGAAACCTCTGGTTCACCGAGTACAGCGGCAGCGGGATCGGCCGGATGACCCCCGCAGGAACCGTCACCGAGTTCTCCACCGGGATCACGGGCAGTCCGCTCGGAATCGCCGCAGGCCCCGACGGCAACGTCTGGTTCACCGAGAACGGCACCCACGCGATCGGGCGCATCACCCCAAGTGGGTCCGTCACGGAGTTCGCCGAAGGGATCAACGCCGACCAGATCACGGCAGGCCCCGACGGGAACCTATGGTTCACCACCGGAGGCGAACAGATCGGCCGGATCAGCGTAGGGGATGTGACCAGATCCGTCCGGGCAAGCGGGGACGCTGCCGTGGGCGGGCACACGACCGCTAATCCTGCGAGCACAGGGCCCCGCCGTCGTAGAGCCGGACCGCGATTCATGGCCAGATCCTCGCCGGCAGACTACAAGGCGCGGGCCGGTGCTGCAATGGCGTAGGGCCGGTCTGCGCATCCCCATGCGGCCAGGACGCACGCTCGTGCGCCTGCCTCGGAGGGGTGGCCGTACAACTCCATGACGAGTTGCCCTCCGTCAGTGTGGCCCAGCCTGACGCTGGCGTACCCGAGGTCCGATACGTGCTACCAGTTTGCTATCGGCGGTGGCAGAAAGCTGCGTATTCGGGCTCTTTGAAGCAGGCCGGTCGTGGCGAATCAGCTCGCGAAAGGCCAGGGTTTGCAGGGATTTTATTGAAGCCGACGCGGGGACTCAAACCCCGGACCCCTTCATTACGAGCATGGCTCGAGACTTGTGATCGCGGGTGTTTGGTCGCGGAGGCCCCTGCTTTGCCGGCTCCGACAAGCTGAGGCGAAAGAACGACCTGTAGTCCCTTTGGGGGCGTTGTGTTGCCACGGCGTTGGCACGTAGCGCCGATACTCCTCGAGCATCAGCGAGACTTGCCCTGCCAGCTGAGGCGGCTCAGATTCGCAACTTCCGATCGATCTGGGATGTTGCAACGAGCATGAGGGGAAAGGGGGCAGCGATCGTTGGGACACTTGTGGCGTGCGGCGTCACGCTCATGGGGTCGGCAGCGCACGCGCACGAACCCGGCGAAGTCCGACTCGTGGTCGGAGGAACCATCGCGACTCTCACGCGCGAGACACCGATCGCGGCGGGCCAAGGCTGGCTCGTGTGGAGCGTGGGGACGAACAACGCCGCCTTCAAGTTGCACGCGCTGCACGAAGGGCGCGAATTTGTTCTTCCTCTCGCAGCTCGGCCCGTGCCGTTCGATGCATCGGTTGGTACCGACGCAGGTGGTAGGCCCGTCGTGACGTTCTCGAAATGCCAGTCGGTCGCGGAAATGGCCATCGTTGGCGCCGGCGAAGGTGGCCTTCTCGAGGAACCAACGACGGCGCGCGATTGCCGCGTGCGCATGCTCGAGCTGGAAGACGGCCGCGAATCTCCCGTGCCAA
The DNA here is from genome assembly GCA_036272475.1 of Solirubrobacteraceae bacterium. GTDB lineage: Bacteria > Actinomycetota > Thermoleophilia > Solirubrobacterales > Solirubrobacteraceae > Palsa-744. The sequence goes on from DATAYP010000019.1 coordinate 46,351, forward strand.
TCCCGCACCCTCGAGGAACGTCCGACACCGCTCCCGCGATGTGGCGAGGGGTGGTGGCGTTCGCCCGCATGGAACCGAGCCACAGATTGGTCTCACAGGTCTTGACCTGGACGCCCAGGCATCCGGGGAGCGTCCGTGTACTGAAGCATGGCATCGTCCCGACCGATTGCCCAACGCGGGCGGCCTGCCGTCATGGCTTTGGCTGGGGAGAAGTGCAATCGCTTGCATTCGATGGGAAGACCGTGGCGTTCACCTGGGCGCGCAAGGCGACGTGGCGGCGCAACGGCGCCGGGTGGGAAGGCAGGATCGACATACTGCGGACCGGCCGCAGCACGGTGGCTCGCGTGGCAACGGCCGGCCATGAGGAACGAGGACTGCTCCACGCTGTCGCCAGCGAGGTGTGCATCAGCTTCAGCCCCCGCGAATTCGTATGGCCCGGGACGACATTCCTTTCCGGTGGGTCGGCGTACTTCTCAGGTGTCGAGGACGGCGTCTGCTTCAGCAGGTTCGGCGGCTGGCTTTTCACCGGCGGCGAGTCGAGAAGGCGCGAAGCGACGTTCCCCGTGCCCGTCTTGTCGTGGGCCAGCGACGGCCCCAACACCTACGCACTGGTCGCGCCACAGCCAAGGAGGGGTCTGAACGGAGGCGAACCGGACGAATTGCCGGGATGCGCCCTGGACAAGCCGTGCAACCTCGAGAGCGTCCAACGGCCTGCGCTCTCGCCCGTCCACTAGCGCCTCGGCGACCGTGGGAACCTCCCCATCGACGCCGCGGCGGCGTAAACGCCTGCAGTGAAGGTCTTTCGTCAGAGCCGACGCGGGGACTCGAACCCCGGACCCCTTCATTACGAGTGAAGTGCTCTACCAGCTGAGCTACGTCGGCGCGAGCGCTGCCCGGGGCGGGCAGCGGCACAGCGCGAAGCTTAGCTGCCCGATACAGCAGCGCGGCCCGATCCGCGGGCTGCGGCGGCGGTCGCCGCGGCGTCCTCGCGCGCCCAGCGGGCGATCGTCCCGCGGAGAGCCGGCACGGCGGCGAGAGCCAGCGGCGTGGGGAGCCAGATCGCGATCGCGCGATAGGTCAGCACCGACGGGACCGCCACGGCCGCCGGGACGCCGAACGCGATGAGCACGCCGGCCATCCCGGCACTCACCGACCCGGGGATCGGCAGCGTGTTCGCGACCTGGCCGACGAAGTACGCGAGCGCGATCACGGGGATCGCCGGCGCCGAGCCGAACGCGCGCAGCGTCGCCCACACGACCGCGGCATCGAACCCCCAGTAGGCGATCGCGCCCGCTAGCCGCGGGTCGCGCAGACGGACGAGCTCGGTGGCCTGCCGCACGCACTCGCCGAGGAGCCGCACGCCCGCCGCCACGCGCGAGAGCCGTTCGCCGGTTGCGACGCGCGAGAGCCGTCGGCCACTCGCGAGGCGCGAGAGCCGTTGCCCGGCCGCGGCCCGGGAGCGCCGCCGAAGGTCGCGCGGCCGCTCCCCGCCGATCTCAGGCTCGCGGTCGCCCTGCCAGGCGAGGGCGAGGCACAGCGCGATCGGGAGCATCGCCACGACGGCAGGCACGGCGCTCAGCTCGACCGGGCCGGCAGCAGGGCCCAGCGCGAGCACCGCGCCCGAGACGACGATCGCCAGGAGGAACACCGAGTAGAGCAGCAGCATGAACGCGATCAGCGTCCGTGCGGCCGTCTGCGAGCGCAGGCCCGCGCGCCGCAGCGTCCAGATCGTGAGCGCGACGCCTCCCGCGCCGGCCGTCGGAAGCAGGCGCGTCGCCGCAGCGCCCGCGAGCGTGATCTGCGCGCTCTCCCGCGCGCCGATCCGCGACGTGGCGCGACCCACGACGAGCGACAGCAGTCCCATGTAGCCCACCAGCGAGACGCACTCGAACACCGCCCCCGCCGCCGCCCAGACCGGGCTCACGCCGAGGCCGCGGCGCACCCCGTCGGTGAAGGCCTGGATGCGGCCGCCGGCCAGCAACACGACCGCGACCGCCGCCGCGGCCAGCACCGCCGGGGGTCCCGCGCGGCGCGCGAGCGCCCTCACATCGAGCTCGGGAAGCGCGAGCTCGGCAATCGCCTGGTGGTTGGCCGTCTGGTTGGTGGCGAGCATCTATTCCTGCGTTCCTGTCGTTGCCTACGCGCATTTCTACGCGCGCACACCGCGTCCGGATGTGAGATCGGTCATAGAGCCGATCTCCGGACCGGGGAGTGGACGTGCTGTTCTGACCGCCCGCGGCGGCGAGACTCATCGGTCGGCGAGATCGCACGGCGGCCGGCAGCGAGTCGCGGTGCTACTGGTCGGCGAGATCGCGCACGGCGGCGAGCAGCGAGTCCCCGTGCTTCTCGCAGAAGGCCGGCCCCACGCCGCGGATCTCCGCGAGCGCGGGGATCGTCACGGGACGCCGCCGCAGGATCTCCTCGAGCACCGCGTTCGGCGCCACCGTGTACGCGGGCTTGCCCTCCGCGCGCTCCCACCGCCACGTCCGCAGACACTCGAACTCATTCTCGTCGACCGGCTCCGCCTCCTCCACGCCGAGCGTCGCCTGCGCGCCGGCCGCGGGGTAAGGCTGCGCGTGGGACGGCGACGAGCTCCGCGCCGCGCGGCGCCGACGGCCGGCTCGGACCGGTGCGAGCGCCACGCGCGCGAGCTCGGCGTCGGGGTCGCACACGTCGCAGCAGCGCACGCTCGGGCGGCACTCCTCCTCGTCGCCGAAGTGGTCGAGGATCTGCCTCCGCCGGCACAGCTCCGCGCCCGCGCTGTAGCGCTCGATCGAGCGGTAGGACTCCCACGCGCGGTCCTTCGCCGACTTGATCGCCGCCCAGGCCCTGCGAGGGCTGCCCTGGCCCGTGAGCCGCACCAGCAGTCCTTCGCGGCCGCCCGGCTCGAGCTCCACCGCGCCGGCCCGCTCCGCGATCGACAGCAGCACCCGCTCGCGCTCGCCGAGCTCGCCGTGGCCGACCGAGACCATCCCATCCGCCGCGCCGCCGCGCAGGCGCGCGACATAGCGCTTGACGTCATCCACGCTCGTCTCTCGCTCGTTGATGAACCTGATCAGCCTGCCGAGATCCATCCGCGCGGCGAGCAGCAGCGCACGTGCCGGCGCGCCGTCGCGGCCTCCGCGACCCGCCTCCTGGTAGTACGCCTCGAGGCTCGTCGGCAGCGCCCAATGCGCCACCGTCCGCACATCCGCCTTGTCGACGCCCATCCCGAACGCGTTCGTCGCGACGACGACCTCGGCGGCGCCCTCCATGAACGCCGTCTGGTTCCTGCGCCGCGCCTCGGCGCCCATGCCCGCGTGGTAGCCCACCGCCGCGATCCCCTCCGCGGCGAGGCTCTCGGTGAGCAGATCCGTGTCCTTCCGCGTGCCGCAGTACACGATCGCCGGCCTCGCCCCCGCATCGCTCAGCGCGTGCAGCAGCACCGCCTGCTTGCGCGCCACCGCCCCCTTGCCCTCGAGCGAGACCACATCGAAGCTCAGGTTCGGCCGGTCGAAGCCCGAGCGGATCGACACGGGGTCCTCGAGCCCGAGCCGCGCCGCGATCTCCTCGGCGACGCGCGGCGTCGCCGTCGCCGTCGCCGCCATCACCGCCGGACGCCCCGCCGCGTCCGAGGACGCTCCCGAGGAGGCCACGCCCGAGGCCGGCGTCAGCGAGGAGATCACGTCCGCGAGCCGCAGGTAGTCGGGGCGGAAGTCATGTCCCCACTCCGCCACGCAATGCGCCTCGTCGACGACGAACAGCGACACGCGGCGGCACGCGAGGGCCTCGCGGAACGCCGCCGAGGCGAAGCGCTCGGGAGCCGCGAGCACGAGCTGCGTCGCGCCCGCTCGAAGCTCGCGTAGCGCCTGCGCGTTGTGGCCCTCCTGCATCCCCGACGCGAGCATGCTCGCCCGCACGCCCGCCGCCTGGAGCCGCCGCAGCTGGTCTGACATCAGCGCTATCAGCGGGCTCACGACCAGCACGAGACCGCCGTCGGGGCCGTGCTCGCCCGCGAGCGCCGGCAGCTGATAGCAGAGCGACTTGCCGCCGCCCGTGGGCATCACCACGAGGCTGTCGCGGCCGTCGAGCGCCGCCTGCACCGCCTCGCGCTGGCCCGGGCGGAAGCTCTCGAGGCCGAAGCGTGCGAGCAGCTCCTCGGGCCTCGCCGTCGCGTGCTCGCTCATCGTCTGCATGCTCCTGACGCTAGCGCCCGCTTCGGCGGGGGCAGCTCGCGCGGAACCGCACGGCCGGCCTCGGCGGCACCACGAACGCACGACGGGGCCGCCTCCGGGCGGCCCTCATCATCTCCCTACACGGCCCTCCGCGACCACGACACGCGCGCGCCCGCAGCGGGCACGAGCGTGATCGCCCTGCGGCGCACCCACTCGCCGCGCCGCCAGCGCCGGCCGGGCACACTCGGCTGCAGCTCGCTCAGCATCGTCCGCAGCATCAACCGCATCTCGAGCTGCGCGAACGACGCGCCGATGCAGCGGCGGATGCCGCCGCCGAACGGGATCCACGAGAACGTGTCGGGGCCGCCGTCGAGGAAGCGCTCCGGGCGGAACTCCTCGGGCTGCTCGTACACGCGCGGGTGGCGGTTCGTGAGGTAGATGCTCGGCACCACGCGCGTGCCCGCCGGCAGCACGTGCGAGCCGACGCGCAGCTCCTCCTGCAACACCCTCACCACGATCGGCACCACCGGCCTCACGCGCAGCGTCTCGTTGACGACCGCCGTCATGTACGCCTCGCCGCCGCTCTCGATCTCCTCTTGCAGCCGCCGCAGCTTCTCGGGGTGGCGCACGAGCCGCTCGACCGCCCACGCGACCGACGTCGCCGTCGTCTCATGCCCCGCCAGCAGCAGCGTCACGAGCTCATCGCGGAGCTCCGCGTCGGTCATCGGCCGGCCCTCCTCGTCGCGCGCCTGCATCAGCAGCGAGAGGATGTCCGTCCGCTCCGCGAGGTCCGCCTGCGCGCGCCTTCTCGAGAGCTCCTCGTAGATCACCGCGTCGAGGTGGTCGAGCGCGCGCCCGATCGCGCCCGTCGGGCGCTCGTCCGTGGGCCGGCGCAGCGCGATCATCACGATCGCCAGCGGGTTCATCGGCGCGAGCAATCCTCCGATCGCCTCCTTCAGCGCCCCCATCCGCTCGGCTTCCACGCCGAACACCGCCCGCAGGATCACCTCGAGCGTGATCGCGCGCGTGCGCTCCTGCAGGCGCATCGGGCGGCCCATCGGCCACTGCGCCATGTCGCGCCGAGTCGCCTCGACGATCACATCCTCGTACTCGCGCATCCGCTCGCCGTGGAACGGCGGCAGCAGCAGCTTGCGCTGGCGCATGTGCTCCGGCCCCGTCAGCACTATCACCGAGCTCGGCCCCATCACCGGAGCCACGGGCGAGTTGCCCGCCCCCGACGGCGCGATCTCCGGCGGCGCCGTGAACACCGTCTTCACCGCCTCGGGGTCGCTGATCAGCACGAGTTTCAGCCCGCTCGGCGAGAACGTCAGCGTGAACGCCTCCCCGAGCCGCCTCCTGCAGCCATCCATCAGCCACGTCGGCGCGAGCGCCCACGCGAGCGTCTGCACCACCGCCGGCGCCCGCGGCCCCGGCGGCAGTCCCGGTGTCTTCCCGGGGGTTGACGGCTGGGCGACGCGCCCGTTGCTGCTCTCGGCTGCTGCCGTGGGAGCGCTTGCCATCCCTACAAGCTACCCCTCGCGCGCGCCACGTGTCAGGGGGCGGGCGCCGCCTGCGTCGAGGTCTGCGCCGGCGTGCGCAGCGTCCGCGACGGGCCCGACCCGGATGGCGCCGGGGTTCCGCCGGTGCCCCGTGCCGGCGGCGTGGCCGCCGATGCGTGATGCGCCTTCTTCGCCGCGTCGTGGTCGAGCACGTTGCCCACCGCGTGCCTGACGCTGTGCGTCGCGTGGCTCACGGCATGGCGCACGCCGGGCGAGATCGCGTAGGCGAGGAGCGTCGCCGCGATGCCGACCGCCGCGATCGCGAGCGCCAGCCTTGCGCGGCCCTGGCCGATTCCGGGGCGGTCGCCCCCGGAGGGAGCCGGGCGCGCGCTGAAGGGGGAGATGGACATCCGCTCAGATCAAACTAGCGACCCGCGGCACCCGCTGCATGTGGACCCAACCCTCAGCGCATCAGCCGCCAGCGGTCGCTCGCGACCGGCCTGCTCTGCCCGCTCTCGAGCAGCGCCGTCACGACGAGGCTCTGCGCCCTGCCGATCTCCGCCCGCGAGAGCACCGGCTGGCGGCGGCTCAGATAACCGAGCAGCATGCGCGCCGGCACGACGCGGACGCCCTTGCGCCGCGCCAGCGGCCGGTCGACCCAGGCGCGGCTGAAGACGAGCAGCGGCTCGACCGTGACGCCCGTGACGCGTTCGATCGCCTTGCGCTGCGCCTGCGCCTGGCTCAGCAGCGCGCCGTGCAGCCGCCCGACGCGGATCGGTCCCATGTGGCTCTTCGTCTCGACCGTGAACACGCCCGCGGGACCGATCAGGATGTGATCGACGTTGCCGCGCCCGAGGCTCGCGTCGTGGATCACCTCCCAGCCGGAGTGCTCGAGCTCGTCGAGCAGCGCACCCACGTGCTCCTCGCCCGTCGCGCCCCTGTCGCGCCGCTCGACCATCGGCAGCACGAAGCGCAGGATCACGAAGATGCCCGTCAGGAGGATGACCTCTGAGCCGAGGAAGCGGACGTCGTGCAGCCCGAAGCCGCGACCGAGCAGCGCCGTCGCGACGGCCAGCACGCCGAGCGCCACGAGCGTGCGCATGCGCAGACGCATCACCGTCTCGCGTGCGTACTGGCCGGGCGTGCGACGCGTCGGATCGGTGTCCGCTATGTCCATGTCTCCTTCCTCTATCGCCTTTTCGTCTACATCGTCAGATCGGGACCCGCGCCTTGAGCCCGGGGCGCCCGCCGCCCGCTCACGAGCGGCGGCGGGGCCATCGAGAGGCGTGGAGAGACGCCCCAAGTTCTAAAGCCTGGACCGGCCGGGGCCGAAGCCAAAACCACACCTTCCCCCGAAGGATCTCGCCCGCGAGCATGGATGCTCCGCAATGACCGAGCGACCCAACGTCCCCACATCTGACATCTGCCTGCTGCTGCGCTCGCATGCCGAGCAGCGCTGGCTGAGCCATGAGATCCTCCCCGTCCTGCGCCAGCTCGAGCACCGGGACTCGCTCCCCGAGGAACAGCTCGGCGCCGCGCTCGCCTACCTCGAGGTGCTCTGGATCGAGGCCGCACAGCGTGCCGCCGAGACCGACGCCGCCTACCTCGCCCTGCAGGTCGAGAGCCTCTACGGCGAGGCGCCGCTGCACGGCAAGGCGCGCAGCTACCACGCCGCCGTCGTGAGGCTCCGCGAAGCGATCTCCCGTCACGTCGTGCAGCTCGTCGCCGCGCCGAGCGAGCGTCGCAGCGAGGACCACGCGAGCTCCTGCTGAGTCGATCGCGTACGCTGCCGCGCGATGGCCAACCCGCGCTTCGACCTGCAATCGCACTCGACCCACTCCGACGGCGCGCTTCCGGCGGCCGAGGTCGTCGAACGCGCCGCGGCCTCCGGCGTCGAGCTGCTCGCGCTGTCAGACCACGACACCGTCAGCGGCGTCTCGGAGGCGATCGCCGCGGGCGAGCGCGCCGGTATCGGCATCGTGCCCGCCGTCGAGATCTCAGCCGTCGACGACGGCGCACCGGTGGGCCGCGAACTGCACATCCTCGGCTACGACATCGACCACACCGGCCCGCTGCTGAGCGAGCGCCTCGCCGAGTTCCTCGCCGACCGCGAGCACCGCACGATGCGCATGGCCCGCGCGCTGCGCGAGCTCGGCTTCGAGCTCGACGAAGGTGAGCTCGAGGCTCGCATCGCCGCGGGCCAGCCGATCGGCAGGCCGCATCTCGCCGAAGCCGTCCTCCGCCCCCCCGCGAACGCCGCTCGCCTGGAGGCCGAGCAGATCGACGATGTCGGCTCGCTGATCAGGGGTTATCTGATCGAGGGGCGCCCGGCGTTCCGCCTGCGCGAGACGCCGACCGTCGGCCAGGCCATCGAGGCGATCCACAAGGCCGGGGGCGTCGCGATCTGGGCGCATCCCTTCTGGGACGTCTCCGAGCCCGAGGAAGTGCTCTCGAGCATCGAGCGCTTCCGCGCGCTCGCGATCGACGGCGTCGAGGCCTTCTACGTGACGCACACGCGCGAGCAGACCGAGCTGCTCGCCGAGCGCTGCGCCGCGCTCGGGCTGCTGAGCACCGGCTCCTCCGACTTCCACGGCCCCGAGAACCGCCTCTTCTCGCGCTTCCTCGCCTTCGAGACCTACGGCCTCGAGCCGAACCTCGGGCCGATCGCCTCAGCGCGCGAGTAGCGCTTCCAGGCGGTAGGCGAGCGCCTCGAGCGCGAGCTCCTCGGAGACGTTCAGCGACAGGCTGAGGCGCGCGTCGCCGACCAGCTCGATCCCCTCCCGCAGCCTCTCGGCGTCGCGACCCTCCGCGTCGTGCTCGAGCTCCGCCGCGCGATCGACCGCGAAGACGAGCTCGGGAGCGCCCTCGCGGACGCACAGCACGTCTCTCAGCCACAGCTCCGCGAGCCTCAGGGCAAGGTCGAGGGTCTGCGTGCGCTCCCGGCGCTCGCCCCGCCGGCTCGCCTCCGCGCGTTCGCGTTCATAGCGCTTGCGCTCGCGGCTCGGCAGCAGCTCGAGCTCGCCCGCCATCGCCTCCTGCTCGCGCTCGCCCGCGGCCGCGCCTGCCGCCCTCGCGGCCTCGAGCAGCGCCATCCACGGGCGGCCCCCGGTCCTCCCCGCGAGCGCCGAGCGGACGAAGTCCTCGGCCGCCGCTCGCAGCTCGCCTCCCCGCTCGCCCGCGAGCAGTGCCGCGAGCCGCGCGTTGCCGGCCGCGAGCCGCGCGCACGCTCGCGCGCGATCGCCTGCGACGCCCTCCAGGCGCTCCGCGATGCGCTGGGAGGGCAGCGGGTCGAAGCGCACCTGCTGGCAGCGCGAGGCGATCGTCTGCAGCACGTCCTCGCGACGGTCGGTGAGCAGCAGCAGATGCGCGAACGCCGGCGGCTCCTCCAGTGTCTTCAGCATGCGGTTCGCCGCCTGTTCGTTCATCGCGTCGACGCGCTCGATCACGAACACGCGGCGCTTCGATTCGAACGGCGTTCGCGACGCCGCCGCGACGACCGGCTCGTCGACGTCCGAGACGAGCATTTCCGCGGCGCCCGAGGGCGAGACCCATGTGAGGTCGGGATGCGCATCGCGCGCCACCCGCTCGCGCACGCCCTGCGGGTCGGCAGCCCCGTCGGCGAGCAGCTCCGCGGCGAACGCCCGCGCGATCGTGCGCTTGCCCGTGCCGGAGGGGCCGTGGAACAGGTACGCATGCGACGCCCTGCCATGCGGCGGGAGCGCCGGGCCGAGCACCGCCGAGGCGTGGGGATGAGCCTCGATGCCGGGCAATGCGCCCTCGCGCGGCGCCGTCTCCTCGATCGATCGCGCGGTCGCGGACATCAGCAGCATCGTAGACGCGCCCCGCCCGCCGCCGCCTGTACCGTGGCCGCGTGGCCCGTGGACGGCTGATCACGATCGAGGGACTCGACGGCGCCGGCAAGTCGACCCTCGCCGAGTCGCTCCAGCGGGAGCTCGACGCGCGCGGCATACGCGCCGAGCTGCTGCGCGAGCCCGGCGGCGTCGAGCTCTCCGAGCGCATCCGCGAGCTCGTCAAGGACCCCTCGCTGCCGGTCTCGCCGCGAGCCGAGGCGCTGCTCTACGCCGCCGCCCGCGCCCAGCTCGTCGCAGAGCGGCTGAGGCCGCTGCTCGAGCAGGGAACCGCCGTCCTGCTCGACCGCTTCGTCGACTCCTCGCTCGCCTACCAGGGCGCCGGACGCGAGCTCGGCGTCGAGCAGGTCCGCGCCATCAACCTCTTCGCCACCGGTCCACTCGAACCCGATCGCACGCTGCTCCTGCGCATCTCCCCCGAGGACGGCCGCGCGCGCCAGCGCGAGCGCGCGCTCGAGCCCGATCGCCTCGAGCGCGAGGACGAGCGCTTCTTCACCGCGATCGCCGCCGCCTATGAGCAGCTCGCCCGCGAGGAACCGGAGCGCGTCCGCGTGATCGACGCAGGGCAGCCGGCCGAGGCGGTGCTCCGCGACGCGCTCGCGGCGACCCGCAACCTGTTCGAGTGAAGCGCTGCGGGCTGACGCGCTCGCGGGCGTCGACCTGTTCGTTTGGGGCGGCGGCGGGGCTACCATGAGCGCCTTGCCCGCCCCTCGCCACACGATGTTGAGCCGCGCCGCGGCTGCGGCGACCGCGCTTGGCGCCCTCGCGACGCTGCTCGCCGCGCTCGCGCTCCAGCCGGCCGCCGCGGGTGCGGCGAGCGCGACGAACCCCGCATCGAGCGCGCTCGCCCCTGTCTCGCCCAAGGCACGGCCGGGAGCGGGAGCCGGCGGGGCTGCCCTCGGAGCAGCTGCCGCGGGAACAGCCGGCGGGACGGTGGGCGCGACGACGCCGACGACCACCTATGCGCCGCCGGCGGGCAGCGGTCTCGGGAGCACCGTGCCGCAGGTGCAGCGGACGACGACGGTGACCGCGACGCGGAGCACCCCACGCAAGAGCTCGACCTCCGCCGCCGCGATCGCGCTAGCCGTGGTGGCCGCGCTCGCGGCGCTGGCGTGCGCCGCGTGGGCGATCGCGAGGTGGCAGGCGTATGAACCGCGGTGGGCCGTCTCGCTGCGGCACTCGCTCGCAGAGGCGGGCTTCCGCGCCTCGGCGACGTGGGCCGAATTCGCCGACTGGGCGCGGCTCGGGCGCTGATCTCCAGGGCCTCCGCAGGCCCGGCCGGTGGGTCCTCCCCTTCTACAATTGAGGTAGCTCTCCTCTCGTTTTCCGCACGTTGCGGACGTTGGTCGCGGCGCCCTTTTCCGTCTGGCGCTAGAGGGATGATCATCGACCCCGACAACAGCTCAGAGTGCTCTACCGGCATGCCGGCGCGGCAGAGGAGGAAGGTCCGATGAACCCAGCTCAGCACCCCCCCGTCTCCCCTCAGACAACGCCCGGCGCGGCGCTGTCGATCGAACGCTTCTTCACCTCGCCCGACGTGCATCCGTTCGAGCAGATCGAGTGGGAGCGACGCGACGCGCGCATCGGACACGGCGACCGCGTCGCCTTCGAGCAGCGCGACGTCGAGTTCCCCAAGAGCTGGTCGCAGAACGCCACGAACATCGTCGCCCAGAAGTACTTCCGCGGGCAGCTCGGCTCGCCCGAGCGCGAGAGCTCGGTCAAGGAGATGATCAGCCGCGTCGCCGGCACGATCGCGCGCTGGGGCCGCGAGGGCAACTACTTCGCGACCGAAGAGGACGCCCGCGCGTTCAATCACGAGCTCACGCACATCCTCGTCAACCAGATGGCCGCCTTCAACTCGCCGGTCTGGTTCAACGTCGGCTTCGAGGAGAGCCCGCAGTGCAGCGCGTGCTTCATCCTCTCCGTCGAGGACACGATGGAGTCGATCCTCGACTGGAACACCAAGGAGGGGATGATCTTCAGGGGCGGCTCCGGGTCGGGTATCAACCTCTCGAACATCCGCGGCTCGATGGAGCCGCTGGCCAAGGGCGGCACGGCCTCGGGGCCCGTCTCTTTCATGCGCGGAGCGGACTCGTGGGCGGGGACGATCAAGTCGGGCGGCAAGACGCGGCGCGCGGCGAAGATGGTCGTGCTCGACATCGACCACCCGGACATCCGCGAGTTCATCTGGTGCAAGGCAAAGGAGGAGGACAAGGCCGCCGCGCTGCGCGACGCGGGCTTCGACATGTCGATCGACGGCGACGGCTTCAAGTCGATCCAGTACCAGAACGCGAACAACTCGGTGCGCGTCACCGACGAGTTCATGCGCGCCGTCGAGCAGGACGGCGAGTGGCGGCTGATCGCGCGCTCGACCGGCGAGCCCGTCGGCGAGCCCGTGAGCGCGCGCGAGCTGATGGCCGAGATCGCCGAGGCTGCCCACCGCTGCGCAGACCCCGGGATGCAGTACGACACGACGATCAACCGCTGGCACACCTCGCCCAACAGCGGCCGCATCAACGCTTCGAACCCGTGCAGCGAGTACATGCACGTCGACAACTCGGCCTGCAACCTCGCGTCGCTGAACCTCATGAAGTTCCGCCGCGCCGACGGGACGCTCGACGTCGAGTCCTTCGAGCACACCGTCGACATCGTGCTGCTCGCGCAGGAGATCATCGTCGGGCCGTCGAGCTACCCGACCGAGGAGATCGGTGTCAACGCCCGCGCGTTCCGCCAGCTCGGCCTCGGCTACGCGAACCTCGGCGCCTACCTGATGAGCAACGGCATGCCCTACGACTCCGATGAGGGGCGACACGCGGCCGCCGCCATCACCGCGCTGATGACCGGGCGTGGCTACCGACGCTCAGCCGAGGTGGCGGGCGCTCTGGGCCCGTACGAGCACTACGAGGAGAACCGCGACGCTCACAACAACGTCATGCGGATGCACCGCGACGCCGCGTATGCAATCCCAGCCCACGACTCCGCGGACACGGAGCTGCTGACGGCCGCCAGGCGCTCGTGGGATGAGGCCGTCCAGCTCGGCGAGCTCCACGGCTACCGCAACGCCCAGGCGACGGTGCTGGCGCCGACGGGGACGATCTCGTTCCTGATGGACTGCGACACGACTGGCGTCGAGCCGGACTTCTCGCTCGTCAAGTTCAAGGAGCTCGTCGGCGGCGGCCAGATGACGATCGTCAACCGCACCGTGCCGCTCGCGCTGCAGACGCTCGGCTACTCCGAGCAGCAGATCGAGCAGATCGAGGCCCACCTGGCCGAGCACGGCACGATCGTCGGCGCGCCGGGGCTGGACGAGCAGCACCTCGCCGTGTTCGACGTCGCGGTGGGCGCGCGCGCGATCTCGCACATGGGCCACCTGAAGATGATGGGCGCCGTGCAGCCGTTCATCTCGGGAGCGATCTCGAAGACCGTCAACCTGCCCCAGGAGGCGACAGTCGAGGACATCGCCGACGCCTACATCCAGGCGTGGCGGCTCGGCATCAAGGCGCTCGCCATCTACCGCGACGGTTCCAAGACCGCGCAGGCGCTGCGCACCGACGCCCAGACGCAGGCGCCTGGTGACATCGACACGATCGTCGAGCAGGCCGTCGCAAAGGCGCTCGCCGACGCGGGACCGAAGCGCAAGCGGATGCCGCGTGAGCGCCAGTCGATCACGCACAAGTTCTCGATCGGCGGCCACGAGGGCTACATCACCGCCGGCATGTACCCCGACGGCAGCGTCGGCGAGATCTTCCTCACCGACATCGGCAAGGAGGGCTCGACGCTGCGGGGGATGATGAACTCGTTCGCCACCGCGATCTCGATCGCGCTGCAGTACGGCGTGCCGCTCGAGACGCTCGTGCAGAAGTTCAGTTACATGCGCTTCGAGCCCGAGGGAATCACCGGCAACACCGAGATCCCCTTCGCGAAGTCGATGCCCGACTACATCATGCGCTGGCTCGCCTCGCGCTTCCTCGACGTCGACGCCCAGGAGGAGCTCGGCATCCTCACGCCCGAGGTCCGCGCCCGCAAAGCCGCTCAGGAGGCACTCATGTCGGGCGGGGACACGGCGGGGCCCGTCGCCGCGCCGGCCCACGACCCCGAGGCGAGTGCCGGTGGCGACCCTGTCGCGCCGACCGCTGCCCTGACCGACACGCCTCCCGTCGTCCCCGCGCGCCTTCAGGGGTTCGACCTGGGGCCGGCGTGCGGCCAATGCGGGGGGATGATGCAGCGGACGGGCTCCTGCTACACGTGCTCCTCGTGCGGCAACAACACCGGCTGCGGCTGAGGGACGGCGCCTTCGAGCGCCGGCGGCTGTGCGGGCAGCAGCAGCGCTGCCCCTGCGGCGCCGGCGGCCGCGACAGCACCTGCGACCAGGCACCCGGCGCTCAGGCCCCGCACCAGTGCGTCGGCCGCAGCCTCGTGCACGTGGCCCGCGAGTGAGGCGTGTCCGTTCGCCGCGAGCCGGCCCGAGACTGCGAACGCGGCACCGGTCGAGGAGTGGGCGACGGACGCGAGACCATGCGGGAGCCGTGCGGGCAGCGTGGACGTGAGCCGGCTTGCGTAGGCGGAGGCGTAGACGCTGCCGATAACCGCCACGCCGAGCGTCCCTCCCAGGAGCCGCGTCGCGTCGTTGACGGCCGAACCGACGCCCGCCTTCCCAAACGGGACGACTCCCATGATCGCCTCGGTCGCGGGTGCGCTCGTGAGCCCCATGCCGATGCCGTACAGCACCATCTGCGCCGCGATCGTGGCGTAGCCGGTGCTCGTCGAGACGGTCGCCACCCACAAATAGAACGCGGTCACCATCAACAGGCCGGCGGTGACGACCAGCTTGGTGCCGATCCGGACCGCGAGCTTGGTGCCGAGCACCGACGCGACTCCGACCGAGACGGCGACCGGCAGCAGATGGACGCCGGCCGACAGCGGGTCGTAGTTCTTGATCAGCTGGAAGTACTGCGTGATCACGAAGATGAAGCCGAGCAGCGTGAAGAACGAAACAGTCACTGCTCCGCACGCCGCGCTGAAGCGCGGGTTGCGAAAAAGGGACACGTCGAGCATCGGCGCGGGCGACCGGCGCTCCCATGTCACGAACGCAAGCAGGAGGGCCGCTGCGATCAGGAACCCGGCGATGCTCCGGGCGCTGCTCCATCCCGTGCCCGGCGCCTCGATGATCGTGAACACGAGCAGCGAGATCGCCGCCGTGGACAGGACGAAGCCCACCCGGTCCAGTGCCAGGGCGTCGGCGTCGCGTGAGGTCGGAACGTAGCGGGCCACCAGCCACGCGGCGAGCGCGGCGACGGGCGCCATTGCGAAGAAGATGCTCGCCCACGTGAAGCGGCCCAGCAGCCATCCGCCGACTATCGGCCCCAGCGCTATCGCGATTCCGGCGGTCGCGCCCCAGAGGCCGATCGCTCGCGCGCGCTCGGCGCGCCCGGTAAAGATGTTGGAGATCAGCGACAGGGTGGCCGGGAAGACCATCGCGGCACCGAGGCCCATGAAACAGCGCGCGACGATCAGCTGAGCGGAGTCGGCGGCGAGCCCTCCCGCCGCGCTTGAAGCGCCGAACAGCCCGAGCCCCGCGAGCAGCATCCCCTTGCGGCCGAGGCGGTCGGACAGGCTGCCCGCCGCCAGCAGGAAAGCAGCGAACACGAGGTTGTACGCGTCGACGATCCATTGCAGCTCGCTGTTCGACGCATGCAGTTCGCGTGCGAGCGTCGGCAGCGCGACATTGACGATCGTTGTGTCTAGGTTGATCGCGAACGCCGCGAGCAGGAGGGCGGGCAGCGCGAACGTCAAGCGGCGCGTCATGACCGTGCTCCAGACGGGCGGACATCGGACGGCCCGCGGATCCGGCTTGGGGGCGCCGCCTGCGGTTCGGGGATGACGGTCGGCATCGCGCGACTCCTCTCGGGCCCTCGTCTTGTAGCTGCAAGTTAGCACGTCGAGGCGAAGACTTGTAGCTACAATCTGTCTATGCCCGAAACCGCTCCCGAGGCCGTAGGACCGCGCGGCACCGAAATGGCGGAGGAATGCCTCGCCGTGCGCGTACGGCTGCTGAGCCGACGTCTGAGCCGGATCTACGACGGCGCGCTGCGGCCACTCGGGCTCACCGTCGCACAGCTGAACGTGCTGTGCGTTCTTGACGTCAGCGACCGTGCGCGCGCTGGGCGCGTCGCCGACCTGCTCGCGATGGAGATCTCGACGCTGAGCCGCAACGCACGCATCATGGAGAGCGAGGGCTGGATCACGATCGACCGGGCCGAGCACGGGAACGGACGAGTCCTGCGCCTCACATCCGCGGGCCGGCAGAAGCTCCGCAAGGCGAGGCCGGCTTGGGATCGAGCTCAGACGGAGGCGCGCGAGCTACTCGGCGGCGAGGGCGCCCGAGAACTCAAGCGACTCGGCGACGGGGTATGGGACGATCAGCTAAGACATCTGTAGCGCATGTTGACGGTTGCATCCTCGCGGGAGCAGTGTCGCCTGGGCACCCTTTCGCGCTCGGGGGCGGGCTCTCGCAGGCGCCAGGCTCGCCCAACGCACACGAGCGGGGCACACTTCGTTGATCGCCCCTGTCCGCATACACGGCTACCCGATCTCGACATGGACGAGGACTGCGCGAATGACGTGCGTCGAGAAGGGAATCCCCTACGAGCTCGTGCCGATCGACCGAGGCAGCGATGCGCACGGCGCGCTGCATCCGTTTCGTCGCATGCCGATCCTCGAGATCGATGGGACGATCATCGTCGAGAGCCTCGCCATCACCTGCCACCTCGACGAGGCCTTCGCCGGACCGATCCTGCAGCCCGAGGACCACGCTGGCCGCGCGCAGATGCGCACGTGGATGAGCGTGTGCGCCGATTATCTGTTCCGAGACGTCGTCCGCACGGTCCCGCGCGGACGACGAATCAGCGCCGAGGAGCGAACCACCGCGCGAACGACACTGGAGCGAGCCGAGCAGTCGATCGAAGCCAACCCGTTCCTCGTGGGCGACACGCTCACCTTGGCGGACCTCTACCTCGCACCGCAGATTGCGAACTGTCTTGAGAAGGCGCCCGATCTCCTCGAAGGACTAGACGGGCTGACCTCCTGGTCGCGGTTCATCTCCGCGCGCGACAGCTTCCGGCTGACCGCCTACGAGATGAGCTAACGGTCGCCTCCCCGCTCGACCGCGCGGTCTTGGGTTCTAGAGCGGCTCGATCGTGCCGACGTGTTTGGATGCGACAGTCGAGTTCCTCGCGACAGGATGAGCAGTGGTGGGCTCACGCTCCGGTTGTCCGGCGGATCGGCGCCATCGTGGCTACTCGTCGATCTCCAGCTGGCGTCGTTCGTCACGCCTTACGGGACGGGATACTGAGATGCGATGTCCGAGCAGGACACAGCCTGGGACCGGGCCGAGGGGCTCGCGGGGGGATAGGCGAAGGCGTGCCGGAATCGCCCGATCTCCCGAGAGGAAGCAGGCCCCGGACCGTGCGCGCCGCAGCGAGCGCGGCGATCGAACGGCGGCTTCCAAGCGGCTCGAGCGCCGTATCGCACGACGAGCTCACGATCTTCCTCAGGCGCATCGCCGTGCTCGGAGCGAGCGTAATCGGGCTGCTGGTCCTCGGCACGGTGGGCCTCGCGCTGAGCGAGGACGTGGGCCCGTGGTACGCGTTCCGCTGGTCGCTCGACACGGCTGCGACCGTCGGGGGGTTCCCGCAGCCGCACAGCACCGAAGGGCAGATCATCCACGTCGCGCTGATCGTGGTGGGTGTGGGTACGCTCTTCTACGCGCTGGCGACGGTCGCGGAGTTCTTCGTGGCGGGCCACCTCGGCGAGGTGCGCACAGCTCGGCGCACGCAGAAGATGATCGACTCGCTCTCCGACCACCACATCATCTGCGGGTTCGGCCGCGTCGGGCGCCAGGTCTCGCGCGATTTGAACGCGGCGCGCGCGAGCTATGTCGTCGTCGACTCGAACCCCGAGAGCCGCGATCGCGCCGAGGCGCTGGGCGTGCGGCTGATCGAGGGAGACGCGACCGACGACGCGGTCCTCGAGCAGGCCGGCATCCACCGCGCACGCTCGATCGTCGCCTGCGCGGACTCCGACGCGGACAACGTCTTCATCACGCTGACGGCGCGCGAGCTGCGGGACGACATCGTGATCGTCGCGAGGGCCGCGAACGAGGAGACCGAGAAGAAGCTCGAGCGCGCGGGTGCGGATCGCGTCATCTCGCCATACAAGTCGAGCGGCACCGAGATGGCTCGCCTGGCTCTGCACCCGCAGCTGAGCGGCGTCGTCGACGTCGACGTCGAATACCGCATGGAGGAGATCATCGTCGGCGACTCCTGCGAGGCGGTCGACCACACCGTCGGCGACATCCGCGGCGGCTCGATGATCGTCGGCCTGCGCCGTGGACCGGATTTCCAGCCGCAGCCGCCCGCCGACACGACGCTGCTTGCGGGCGATGTGATCATCGCGATGGGCACGCCCACGACGCTCGAGCGCCTCGAGGCGCTGCTGCAGGCCGACGGGGCGCGATGAGCACGCCGGCTGGGACGGCTCGTTAGTCGCGTCCGCGCCGTTCAGGCGACGGTTCGCCGCCGGCCGCAGGGGTCTTGGGCTGTGCTTCTGTGGACGGCGCGCTCGTTTCGAGATCGCCTGGGCCGGAGCCTTCGTCGTGACCGGCGGAGACGGGCCCGCAGGCGCCGCATTCGGCGAGAGAGCTGCGGGCTTCCGAGGAGTCCCTCGATGAGGCCTGCGGCCCCTGCAGCGAGCCTGAGGCCCCCCGCAGCGCTCGCTCTCCGCCCGGCGAGAGATCGGTCTCGCCGCCGCGGCGCAGCGCGAGCTCTTCCGAACCGCTGCCCGACCGGTCCCCCGATCCGTCGTGGGAGCGGCCGACGCCGGGCGAGCCCGTCCGCCGTGAAGGGCCGGCGTCCGTACGCCGCACGGCACCCGACCGCGGAAGCTGAGTCGGGTCGCTCGAGCGACCGAGGTGCAGCTGAAGCGATGCCGGGGCGCGGGTCGGGGAGGATGCGCTCGTCTGCGCGTCCGCGGCGACCGGTGTGATGCCGAGCGCCTGGGCCGCGGCACCGGACCGGTGGCCGAGGTGCCGGGGCAGCGCCACAACGCCGGTGCCGACGGCGAGCACGGCGGCGCTGGCCGCCAGAGCGGCGCCCTTCGCGAGCGCACCGCCGATGTCGGCGTTGCCCGCCGGTGCGGCGAGCTCGGTGACCCTTGCCGCGCCCGGGCTCATCCGCCCGAGCAGCCCGGCGGCCCACAGCAGCACGGGCTGCGGGAGCACGGCCGCCGCTGCGTCGCGCAACGTCGAGCGGGCTCGGTAGAGCAGCCCGCGAACGGCTCCGTGGGTGACCCCCAGCGCGACAGCGATCTCATCGTGTGAGCGACCGTCGAAGGCCGTCAGCATGATCGCCTCGCGCTGCATGCGGGGGAGGCCCGCCACGTCGTGCAGCGTCTGTCGCACGGCGACCCGGCGCTCGAAATCGCTCTCCACCGAGGCGGCAACCTCGACGGACGCGCCCTCCTCGAGCGGGGCGTGGTCGCGGGCGCTGCGCAGCTCGTTGACGGCAGTGTTGTGGACGGTGCGGTAGAGCCACGCCTTGGGCGCGTGCACCTCGCCGCCCCGCTCGAGCGCCAGCCACGCACGTAGCAGCGACTGCTGCACGACGTCCTCGGCCCGCACGTCGGACAGCCCCATCCGCCGGCCATAGCGCAGCAGCGAGCGCCTGTGGCGCCGCACGAGCGCCTCGAAGGCACGCTCATCGCCCGCCCGCGCGAGCGCGAGCAGGCGATGGTCCGATTGCAC
This sequence comes from Solirubrobacteraceae bacterium, assembly GCA_036272475.1. Lineage (GTDB taxonomy): Bacteria > Actinomycetota > Thermoleophilia > Solirubrobacterales > Solirubrobacteraceae > Palsa-744. The sequence continues at coordinate 65,672 of DATAYP010000019.1, forward strand.
GCCCGGAAGGCGCGGGAAGCCGGCGGGGCTCATCGCGGATCTCCTGACGATGGACGCCGCGGAGAGGTCACGACGCCTGGGCGGGTCGGGGACTCGGGATCAGTTCTCATCGTGCTTGCGGAGCTAGACGCCGGACGAGCGCAGACCTTTCAGCGACGGACAAAATTTCTCACGACGTGCGGAAGCCGGCTCGATGGCCGGCTCCCGCATCCCAACCTCGCCTGATCGGTGGCTAGTGGAGCAGATCGACGCGATCCCAGACAGCTCCCGCGCTGCCGATGCTCAGCTCGGCCTCGCGCACCATGGCGCCTTCCGTGAGCGCCGCGGTTGTGCAGCCCTGCTGTCCCTCGTCGCCGCCACCGCCGTGGTCGGCCGCATGGGCCTGGACGGAGGAGCCCTGGTCGCCCTCGCCTGAGGAGCCTTCGTCGTCGTTGTCCTCCCCGCCCGTCGTCGGCGCGGAGCTGCAGTGGATCTGAGTCTGTTCGGTGACTTTGCCGCTCACCGACGTTCCGTCGTTCAGCGTGATCGTGAGCACGCCTTCTTTGAAGGAGGCCACTTTGCCGGCGCTTTCGGTCGTCGGCGTCGCCGGAGTGGGGGAGGTCGTCGGCGCAGCGGCGGCGTGGAAGTCGAGCACCCGCACGGTCGCGGCGTGATGTTTGTGGTGGCGCCTCGAGTGGTGATGGGCCGAGTGGGCCGAGACGAACGCCGGTGCCGCCAGTGAGAGCGCCGTGGAACTGACTGCAACGAGAAGAATCCGTTTCATTCTGCAACCTCCTCGACCGCGGAGTTGGCGGTCGTTCGGTGTCTGGACAGGACTGTGACAGCGCCCGCCGGCAAACATCACGCGGCTCGAACGTTTGTCCAACGACCCCTAGGATGGGCCTCGATGGCCGACATCCCCGAGCCGCCCTCGCCCGAGCACCCCCTTCAGGGCGGCTGCCTGTGCGGCTCGGTCCGCTTCGAGCTCACGCGGCCCCTGCTGTCGGCCGGCTACTGCCATTGCACGCACTGCCAGCGCCGTACGGGCACCGGCTCGAGCGCCAACGGACGCGTGCCACAGGAGGGATTCGAGCTTCTCCAGGGTGCACAGGAGCTGCGCTCCTATCAGCCGCCTGGCGGCGTGCCGAAGCTGTTCTGCCGAAGCTGTGGATCTGCGCTCTTCAGCGGCGACCCGTTCACCGACGAGGAGGTCGCCGTGCGCCTCGGGGCGCTCGACGGCGACCCGGGCATCCGCCCGCAGTACCGCCAGTTCGTCGACTCGGCCCTCGCATGGGAGCCGATCCCGCAGGACGGCCTGGCGCGTCATCCGCGGTCTCGCAGCGCCTGAGCGCGCCCGCGGAGGGGATCCAGGTCCTCACCGGCCCGCCTAGGCCGGTGAGCACCCGGGACCTCCAGGGAAGCGGGTCAGGGATTCAGACGCTTCTTGAGCGCGCTCGCGGACGAGAATTTCGCGGCTTTGCTTGCCCCGATCTGGATCGTCTGCCCCGTCGACGGGTTGCGGCCTTGCCTGGCAGCCCGGTGGCTGACGCTGAACTTGCCAAAGCCGGCAAGCGAGACCTCACCACCAGCGGCCAGCTCGTCGGAGACGGCTTCGAGGGTCGTCTCCACCACCTGCCGGGCCTGGCTCGCGGACAGTCCACTGCGTTGCGCGACCCGCTCAGCTAGCTCGTTCTTGGTCATGCCACTCCCTTCTTGAGTGTTGTGCTGCCAGCAGGCTAACCGCTGGAGAGGACGGCCAGACGCGAAAACGCCCGGAATGCCTGCCTTTGAACCCCTAATTTCCGGGGAACTCGAGCGGCGCGACGCCCCTGAGAGCGCCCTCCGAGGGCCGCCCGGCGCCAGCGCGGGCTCGCCGCGGTGCGAATGCACCGGCGGCACAGGCCGCCCACAGCGCCGCCACCCACGTGCCGCAGGCGAGCGCCACGTGCACCCAGACGAGCTCCGTCGGCAGGTGCGTCTTGTACTGGTCGAGCCCCACGGCCCCCTGCAGCGCGAGCAGCACGCACACAGCCGTGAGCGGACGCTGCACGCTCGCAGCGACGCGGCGGCGGCGCGCGAGCCACCAGATCGCGACGGCCAGCAGGCCGAAGGCGAGCGCGATCTCCCCATGGCGGTGGATCACGAAGTCCATCGTCCCGCGACCTTCGAAGCTGAGGCGGTTGATCTTCTGCCCCGGGGAGCCGCCCGCGTGCGGCCCGGCGGCCGTCGCGGCGGTGCCCGCGAAGATCGTCAGCGCGCCAAGCGCGACGAGCCCCCGCAGCCACCAGACGAGCGATGTCGAACCCGCCTCGCCCGGCGAGGCACGCTGCTCGCCCCGCGACTCCTGCGACTCCTGAGACGCTCGCGACTCCCCTGGCTCATGTGAGGCGCGCCAGGCGAGCAGCACGGCGGCGAGGATGATCAGCATCGAGAGCGCGAAATGGCCCATCACGTATCCGTAGTCGAGCGCGCCGCGCACGGTGAAGCCGCCGAGGACCGCCTGCGCGACGACGCCGGCCGGGAGCAGCGCGGCGAGCCACACGAGGTCCCGACGGTAGGGGCGCCGGCGCAGGGCGAGGATCCATGCAGCGCCGGCGGCGATCGAGACGGGGCCGGTGATCACCCTGTTCGAGAACTCGATCACCGCATGCGCGTTCAGCGGCGGGTAGGCCTTGCCATAGCACTTCGGCCAATCGGGGCAGCCGAGCCCCGAGCCGGTGAGGCGCACCGCGGCGCCGCTGAGCACGATCAGCGTGAGCGCGCCGAGTGCGATGTAGGCGACGATCGCGTACTGGGCGGGATCTACCGTGTAGCCGTTCGTGCGTTCACGCAGGGAGATGTTCAGCCGATGGAGCATCGAGGACTAAGGATGCCAAGGCGCGCGAGCGGGCGCCTCACGAATTCCAGGTGAACGGCAGCTCGTGCTCGAGCTCGCGAAGCCGGGGTGCGGCGGCGTCGCGCTCTGAGACGATCAGCTCCTCGGCCGGCAGCGGCCACTCGACGGCGATGTCGGGGTCGTTCCACGCGATCCCGCGCTCCACCGCGGGGTCGTAGTAGGCGGTCTGCTTGTAGAGCACGTCGGCGACGTCGCTGAGCACGCAGAAGCCGTGCGCGAAGCCGACCGGCACATAAAGCGTGCGCATGCTCTGCTCGTCGAGCTCGATCCCCTGCCACTGGGCGTAGGTCGGCGATCCCCTGCGCAGGTCGACCGCGACGTCGAGGATCCGCCCGCGCGCGCAGCGCACGAGCTTCGCGACGCCGTCGCCGATGTGGAAGTGCATCCCCCGCACGACGCCGCGACGCGAGCGCGAGTGGTTGTCCTGTACGAACTCCTCCCCGTCGGGAATGCCCGCCTCGGCGTGCCACTCGCGGCGGTAGGTCTCGACGAAGAAACCGCGCTCGTCGCCGTGGACGGCGGGCTCGATCGCGACGAGGCCGGCGAGACGTAGCGGGACGGCGCGCACGGCGGCGCAGGTTACAGATCGCGCCGCGGGCTAGTGGTGGGTGCGACGGCGCTTGGCCTTGCGCTTGCGGTGCCTGGCCTTGGCGCGCTTCGACGCCTTGTGACTCGCTCCCTTCGCGCCGTGGATCACCGAGACGCTCACCTGGGAGACGTTGTGCTGGCTGTCGTAGGCGAGGACCGTGAGCGTGTGCGCACCGAGGGAGATGTGCTTGCCGCCCATCCACATGATCGTTCCGGCGAGCGTCGATGGGTAGGAGAGGTCGTCGAAGTTGCGGACCAGGTGGCCGTCGACGACGAGCCTGATGCGCCAGACGCCATCGGCGCTCGAGGCGGAGACGCGGATCGGCATCGGTCCGGTGTAGGAGTGATGGCTGCCCGGGGAGAGGACGCTGATCGCGGGACCGCTCGTCACGCCGCAGGGTTCGGTGAGCTGGTCGCCGAGGCTCGCATAGGCTTTCATCGCCTCGAAGGAGGGCTTGTGCGAGCCGTTGGAGCGCATCAGCCCGGCGGTGATGCCGCCTTCGTCCTGCAGCGGGAACCACAGCGCGACCTGCACGTAGGGGTCCTGGGCGAGGCAGTGGTAGGCCTGGCTCAGGAATGTCGCCTGCTGGGCCTCGGTCACACCTTCGGGCTTCTTGCCGGCCCACGCGCCCTCCGAGCACGTGGCGCTCGTGGTGCGCCAGCTCGTCTCGGTCATCCAGATCGGCTTGTCGTCGCCGTTGGCGAGCATCGTGGCGTGCACCTCGCGATAGGCGAGGAACGAGTCGTCGATCATGCGGCCGTCTTCGCCGCGCAGATAGCGGTAGGGCGAGAGGATGTTGCAGGCCGTGTCGGTGTGGACGCCGACCGCGTCGAAGGAGCCCTTCCCGCCCGCCCGGTAGACGCCTCCGAGGAAGGAGTAGTCGTTGCCGGTCATGCCGCCCAGTACGACGGTCGCGCGCGGGTCGCCGACCTTGACGGCGGGATAGGCGGCTTTCAGGAGGCGCGCGTAGGAGGGAGCATCCGGCGCTCCGGCCCACCAGCGCGAGTGGTCCTCCTCGTTCCAGATCTCATACGCGGCGACCCGGCCCGCCCATTTCTGTGCGAGCGCGCCGACGAAGGCCGCGTACTCGGCGGGGTTGGCAGGCGGGGTGTGCGGGTTGCTCGAGCCGGTCTCCCAGCGGGGAGCGTTGACGACGTCGAGGATCACTTTCGTACCAGCCGGCAGCGCGCTGAAGGCCTGTTCGTAGTAGGCAACCCAGTTCTGCGCCCACACGCCGCGGGAGGGCTGGAGGTCGGGCCAGGTGAGGAACATGCGCACCCAGTGGGTGCCGAGAGCGTTGATCTCGCTCGTGTGGAGGGCCTGGGGGCCCGGGACCACGACGCCGGGTTCGGCGGCGGTGGCGGGGGTGGCAGCTGCTCCCAACGCTGCGCCGAGGGTTCCGGAGAGCAGCACGGCCGCGATCACCTGTCGAGCGGAGGCGCGCCGGGCTCGAGATAGACGAGATGCCATCACGTGCGCCATCGGCGCGACCCTCTTCGCGCTTGATGAGCGCCCTCATCGATCAACGCTTGTCGATCCGCGCCGAGAGCGGACGAGAAATGGCGCGGGCGTTCAGATGTCGATCGTCCTCAATTGGACGGCCGCTCTAGATGCGCGGCTGTAGGGCAGCCGGGTCGATCTCGTCCTCAACGCGTTGGCAAACCGGGGTAGAACCAGTGCCCGTGCATCGCCATCTGCGCCTTCAGCTCGAGCGCTCCATCTGATGCCACGGCTGTGATGAGCGGCAGTACTGCGCGCCTCCAACATTGCCCGGGAGAGAGATAGTCTCAAGGGCGTTGGAACCCCCACGCTCATCGGTGCACGCGGAGCACGCGTTCGTAATTGTAATGGAATACCCGGGATGAATCACGTTCACACTTGCGAGCAGGGGCCATACTCGGCAGGTGACGGAGGATGGCGTCCGGGGCCGGTTCGCCCGCGGCTAGCCTTGGAGGACGTTCACATTTGGTGTGCAGACCTGTCTGGCTCGTCGGGTGAAGTCCGCGCACTGCTCTCACCCGATGAGCACACACGTGCAAAGCGGTTCCTGGATCCAGGTCGCGGAAGGATGTGGGCGTGCTCGCGTGGTGTGCTCAGGGAGCTCCTAGGCCGGTACCTAGGCCGGGACCCCCGGGAGCTTAGTTTCGTCACGGGAGAGCACGGCAAGCCGTCATTGTTCGAGAGCCCGTACGAGTCACGCGCCTCGCGGTCGATTGTGCAGCCATACGCGGAGCTCCACTTCAACCTTTCACACTCGGGAGGGCTGGCGCTGTACGCACTCACGAATCTGGGCCCGGTGGGAATCGACGTGGAGGTCCACCGCCGGGCTATCAATCCCCTCGCGCTCGCCCGACACGTTCTCGATCCTTCCGAGATCCCCCGCTTGGAAGGTCTCGATGCCACTGCTCGTCAGCGGGAGTTCTTGCGCGTGTGGACGCGTCGTGAGGCCGCGTTGAAGTGCCGCGGGATGGGCCTTTCGAACAGAGTCGACGGCCGGGACACTCCGCTGTGGGTCAAGGAGGGTGAGGTCTGCGGAGCCGCGGCCATGGCAATTGCGCTCCACCACGAGCCGCGCGAAGTCACCTGCTGGGCCTGGCAGGACTGAGTCCCGGGGCGTTATGGAGCGCGTCGGCGTTGAAGCAGCCCACCCGGGTGACAGGTCACGCCATACAGCTCGAAGTCGCGGCGACCAGCGTGCCGCCCGAGTTCGAGCCCGAGTAGTATGAAGTCACGACCAGTGTCCCCTCAGGTCAGAATGATGGCGTGTGTCCTACATTCTCGGGCTGGAGCGGACAAGGTGGGGCACACTGCGACGCCTGTGCTGTAACTCGATCGCCACGAGGACGCGCAACACGTACCACATGCTCGCGATCGAACCTGCGCTACCGTCGCCGTGAATCCTCGGCGTCATTCTGATCGGATGCTCAACGATTTTGGCTCCTGCGCGGGCGGCCTCTATGAGTGCCTCGACCGTATCTCCCAGGTACTCAACGGGATAGTCGGACGCGAACCGATCTAGGAGTGGCCTACGGATCGCCCGAAAGCCAGAGCTCGAGTCCAAGATCTTGACGCCTGCGACCCGTCCGACGCGCGCCGAGAGCGTCTTCATTGCGAACCGTCGAGCGCGATGAACCGGATAATGGTCGGTGCCATCGAGAAACCTGGAACCGATCACCATGTCGGCGCCCGAGTCGCGCATGACATCGAGCAGGCCGCTGACCTGCACGGGGTCATGCTGGCCGTCGGCGTCGACCTGCACCACCGTCTCGTAACCATGATCAAGCGCCCAACGAAACCCGCACCGCAGGGCGCCTCCGACACCCAGATTCACTGGCAGCTGCAGAACTTGCGCACCGGCTGCTGCTGCCAGCACGGCCGTCTGGTCCACAGAGCCGTCGTCGACGACACAAACGTCATAGCCCAGGCTATGAGCAGCCTCGACGACATGCCCGACGCTACGCTCCTCATTGAGGGCGGGAACGACCAGCAAGGTCCGCCCAGGCGTTTTCATGCGCGACGAGCCGCCTCAGGCTCCGGCCGCTCCCTGTCGACCCGCGAGGACTCGAGTTCGCGTACGCGCTGCTCGACGAGGGCGGCGTGCTCGCTGAGGTCCTGTATGGCCCTGTGCAACCCCGACAGCGAGATAGAGAGTTGAAGGCAGATGAGCCCGAGGAACGCAATCAGCACTCCAAGCGAGAAGCCCGTGGGTGTGAAGCCGAGGTGTCTAAACTCCGACGCGGCGACGGTCAGGAGCGGTGTGCCGACGAACCCTGCCACCGCCACCGTCAACCAACCGAGTCCGTAGCGAAGCGACAGTAGCCTGCGGCGGACCAGCACGACGGTCGAGATCATCAGAGCGACCGCCCCGGTCATCACAATGGCAGCCTGCGCGCTCATAGCGGAACACTCTCCAGCGCCGGTCTGACACCGCCGCGCATCAGCAGGAGCGCCCCCGGCAAACTCGCGAAGAATAGAGCCGCGACTGACATCAGAGAGATCAGAGCCGCATCCGTAGCCGCGATCGATGCCCCGCCGAGCAGCACAACGTAGGAGCCCTCGCGGATGCCGAAGCCTCCGATGGATATCGGGATCAAGGTCACAACAGTCACCAGCGCAAGCACAACGGCCGCGGTCGAAAATGAAAGATGGACATCGATCGCCCGGGCGAGCATCACCAGCTGCAACGAGATCAAGGCTTGATACAGGAGACTCTGAGCCAGCACGATGAGAAGGGTTGCCGGGTCAGACGCATACGTCCGTAGGAGCGCTCGTGATTGCCGAGCCGGTGTGACGAGTCGACGTGGGATCGCTGCTCGCGCCAGTCGCGATCCGCGAAAGATCGCGGCACACATCACCACCAACGCGAGGAATACGACGGCCGTCACCCATCCGAGAAATATCTTCGCTCCGTGGGGCACGCTTGCGGACTGGAAGGCAATCGCCAGCCAGGCGGTTCCCAAAAGCCCCATCAATCCTCCTAGACGGTCGATGACGATCGTCGTGGCCACGCGGGTGAGCACTGGACCCTGGCGGCTAACTAGCAGCGCGCGCGTGACGTCACCCCCGACCGAAGTCGGAAGGAACGTATTGGAGAAGGTCGAGACTGCGTAGACGCGCGCCAGCGAGTAAGCGCCGAGGTGCACGCCCGCCTTGTCAAGCAGACGCCACCAACGCCAGGCCCCGACGGTCAACGCTGCTAACACAAAGGCGACCGCGGCCAAAAAGTACAGCGGCTGCCCGTGGCTGACCCGGCGCGCCACCAGACTCCACTCGATCTGTGACGCAACGAGCCCGACCAAGGCCAGAGTGACGACGATACGGACGGGCAGGGATCCCCCCCGCTGTCGTATCCGCCCGAGAACCGAAATTTCCTCACCGATCGCGGACATCATCTCGCCGTACGACCTGGAGTCTTGGGGCGCGAGTTCGGTCGCGACGTTGCTTCAGGGGCCGATGACTCACTGGCACGAGGCGCTCCCGCAGGCACGAGAGGGCCCATTATCTTCGAGATCGAAGGTGGTCGTCACGCCTATTGTCTCCACCTCGCAACATATGCGGTCAATCAACGGGCCCGCTCGCCGATCACGTGCACAATGTCGCTAAAGCGCGGGGAATTCAGGACTCCAGAAGCAGCGTAGAGGCATACGAAGCCGAACAAACTGGTAGGGCCAACCGGTCGCGTCGTATGTATGCGCTGCCATAGCCCCTTGCGTGTCATCGCGGGTAGCGCTTGGACGGTTCTCACCCGGATTCCACACCTGCCTAGGAGGTCGGTTAGCGCCGTCGTCGAGAAGTAGTGTAGATGCGGACTGGCAAGCCCGCGTTGCCACAGACGTTCGTACGGACCGCGGATATGCAGGCGCGCGAGCTTCTGTGATGCGCGAAAGGCGAGCCCGTCGGCCGTCGGGATGTTCACGCTCAGCAGGCCTTCGGGTCGCAGCGATGTACGACATGCCTCCAGCGCCCCACGGACGTCGGGAATGTGCTCGAGCACGTCATTGAACGCAATCACGTCGAAGCGCTCGTCAGAGACGAGGGCGTCCGGGAAGCGCCCGACGCGCACTTCGCCGTAGGAACGCGCCGCGAGCCGCTCGTCCGGCTCGATGCCGACACTGACCGCTCCAGCACGCGAGGCTTCCTCCAGGAACCATCCATACGCGGAGCCTACGTCGAGGACTCGGGCGTCGCGTAGCGGCCGCAACGATGCGATTCTGTCGAGAACGACGCGAGAATTCTCACGGCGCAGGATCTCGTAGCCGGCTACGCGGGTCTTCGAGTCGATCTCGCCCCTGCCTATTGGAAGGTCGGATGCCCAAGAGCCACAAGCATCACAATAGGCGGACCACTGGGCAAGTCGGACACGCCTGACGTGGCCGCAGACTATGCAAGGGGTGCGGTCGAGCAAGCTCTCGATCCTATTTCATGGCGCCTCGGGCCTTGTGAGCATGGCCTGACTGCGTCAACTACGCTTTCGACCGTGCATCGGCCGCCGACCGTGCCTTCCGTCTCTTCCCGGCTCGCGCCGCCGCTCAGCTGACGCTAACTCGAGGCCGCAATGAGCATCGAAGCAAAGCCTTTACCGCATCCAACGCTGCCGATCGAGTCCGGGTCACGCCTTCCCTCGAGGTCCGCGCGCTGGCTGGCTTTAGCCACGGCGGCAGCGTGCGTACTTCTGCTCGCGGCCGAGCTCGCATCCGGATGGAACGTTCTTCACTCGAGCGGATTCTTCTCAGCTCTAGCTGCGCGCAAGTATGTCTGGGCCAACACGCTGGGGGCGATCCTGATAGCGCTGTTAGCCCTCGCTGCGCCTCGGAGGTGGCGCTGGCTCGCGGTGCTCGGCCCCGGCTTGTATTTGCTCGCGATCCTCGGCGCAACCGCGATCCTCGGAGGCAAAGCGCTGGCGATGATCGTTGCGCTCATGACGATGGCTGCCCTGTGGGATACTGGCGAGCGGTTGTTGCGCCGGCTCGGCGTGCAGGAGCTGTCAAGGAATGTGCTCGTTGCGTGGCTTGCCGGTATCGCGCCCTGGAGCCTCGGGACGCTCGCGCTCGGCCGCCTTTCACTGATCAAGTGGTGGACGGTGGGGATTCTCCTCGTGCTGTTCGGGACGATCGGAATACTTCGCCTCACCCCCCGGATCGTCGCGCGGAGACGGTCGATCGCACACGAGCTAGGCAAGTCACCTGTCAATATCGCGGCCGCCGGGTTGATTCTGTTTGTCCTGGGCTGGGCCGCGATCTACACGGCTGCACCAGAGCTTCAGTTCGATGCGCTCTACGCCAAGGTCTACCTGCCCGAACTGTGGGCTCACACCGGTCACATCGGTTCGATCGCCCAGCACGTCCAATTTGAGATCACGGGCTGGTTCCAACTGCTCACCACCGGCGGACACGTGCTTGGTGCTGACGCGATCGGCAGGTACCTCCAGTTGCTCGGCCTCGTGTGCGCGGCGGCAGCGATCTGGTGGTGGGGACATCTCCACGGCGTGCTCGGCCCACTGGCCGCCCTGGCGGTAGTGGTCACGCCCCAGATCTTCTGGCAGGCCAGCACGGCCGACGACGATGTCCTGCTCGCACTCGCTGCGCTGGCCTTTTGCGTAGCAGTGGTCGACTCCCTGCGCGCGAGCGAGCGACGTAACGATCGCGGCTTGGCGTTTGCGCTCGGGCTGATGGCCGGAAGTGGCCCGTCGCTGAAGCTCCACCTGACGTTCCTGTTCGCGTTTCTGCTGATTGGCTGGATAGCGGCCGGGCAGACGATGCGCAGGATTGCACGCCGGCTCGGCTATGCCGCGCTCGGTGCCGCGATCACCGCGCTGCCGCCGCTCGTCCTTCGCTGGATCGACACGGGCAACCCGCTGCTTCCGGCCTACAACAACATCTTCCGGAGCAAGTACTGGCCACCCGTGAACGAGCAGGCGAACTTTCCGTTCTGGCGCGACGCAGGGACGCTCGGTCCGGTGGAAGCGGCCTGGAAGGCCGTGGTTGAACCCAAGCTGATGGCTGAGGCCGCGGCTCCCGGCGCCTTCGGCGTGTTTGTCGGCGCGATCGTCGTCGCGCTCTTGCTCGGATGGCTGGGACGCCGCCGTGTGCGCGGCAGCGCGGTCATATGGTGGGCGTTGCTGCCGACGGTCGTGGTGTGGTGGGTCAGTCTTCGGTACCTGCGCTATCTGCTGCCGGCCGGACTCGTCTCGATTGCTCTGATTCTGATGCTCACCTCTGGCGTCCGCCTCGGACCCCGAGGCCGGATTCTGAGTGTCGTCGGCGCGACTCTCGCTGTAATTGCGACGTTCCCCGTCACCATCTCGCTGTTCTGGAATGTCCCGACACACAAGCCGCCGGTCTACGCGGCGATCGGAAAATGGTCGGCGTCGAGCTACGAGGACGCTGCATTGACCGAGCGGCCGGCGATCCTGGCATTCAACCGTCTGTCGCCGCCCGGATCACGGATGGCGACGACCGCGTACGAGCGCGTGTGGCTGACAGGGGGACGAGACCTTTATGCGCTCGGTTACGACGTTCCTGGTTTGCTTGACCTCCAAGGACCTTTGCCGACGTCCGGCGACGCGACGCTGGGCGAGCTGCGCCAGTTGGGTATCGATTGGGTCCTCGTGACCGGTCCAGAACGGCTTCTGAATGAGCCCGGTTTTCTCTCTCAGGTTCTGACGTTGCATGGACAGCCGGAATTCGGCGAGCGGGGCTGGGATCTCTATCGCCTGGTCGGCAGTCCGCCGCCGCCACGTCCGCTGTCAACGTGCGACGTGAACGTCCGCGGGGTTGCCTCGTGCTGGGGTGGCACGCGCGCCGCCGACGGACACCTGACCTCGGTCGTGGCTCGCACGCTCGTCGTCTGCGCTGGCGAGACGCTCGGCCTGAGCATCACCCAGGCCCCGTCCGGCGCGCCGTCGCCGGTGCTCATCCGGTTCATCGGGGGCAGCCCCACCGACGGCATCCAACCGGGTGAAGCAGTGCCCGGAGCTCCGCAGCGCATCTTTGCAACCGCGCCCCAAGGAGCCACGCGCGCCGAAGTGATCATCAGCCCCGGGGCGGGTGCCCAGATCAGATCGGCGAGACTCGACGCCGTGGGCACTACGTGTGCCTCCCACTCGAGTACGACCAGGTGAACGCGCGACTAGCTGACCGTCGTCTCGCGTCGAGAGAGAACCACGACTATTGTGAGCCGCCTTGGACATAGATCAGCTTGTTGAAGGTCTTCGGGACGAGGCGGAGCGACTCCGTGTCGCGCGCACCGAAATCGGTGACGGTATTGCGTGGTACCCGTACGACATTCTCGCGAACATCATCCATATCGACGCGATGCTCTCGGGCGAGAACCGCAACCTCGACGCGTTGGCCCAAGGGTCGCCGGTCGCTGACATCGGCGCCGCTGACGGAGATCTTGGCTTTGCCCTCGAGCATCTCGGAGGATGGCAGGTGGACATCGTCGACACCGCTGCGTCGAACATGAACGGGCTCGATGGCGCTCGAGCGCTGCGCGACCACCTTCGATCACGCGTGCAGGTGCACGACGTGGATCTCGATCGTCAGTTCGCGCTTCCTCGTGAGCGCTACGGGCTCGTATTTCTCCTCGGGATCCTCTATCACCTGCAGAATCCGTATTACGTATTGAGGGAATTGGCCTCACGCTCGTCCTACTGTCTGCTCAGCACGAAGGTCGCGCGCTTTGCGGGACCGAACCGGACGCCCATCGGCGATCTGCCCGTCGGCTATCTGGTCGCACCAGACGAGACCAACAACGATCCCACGAACTACTGGGTGTTCTCGCCGGCGGGAGTTGAGCGGCTGGTCGGCCGTACGGGCTGGACGACGCTCGAGCGACTCAACGTCGGCAACACGGCGGCCTCGGACCCGGCAACCCCGGAGAACGACGAGCGGATGTTCATGCTTCTCCGCAGCTACGCTGCCTGAACACCTGATCAGGCGGGCGGCTTGCGCAGTACGACAATTCCGTCCCAAATGGTCATCGAGTCGATTGCCAGGGGCACGTCAACCGCCTCGGGTTGCCCGTAGCGCACCGTCCCACGAGCCACGTGGTCGATCAGACGCTTGACGACGCCCACGGCACCAAGGTCGTGGCTGGGCATGCTGATCGGCTCGGGGGACTCGAGTTGCAGAGCTGCGGAACCGCGGTCGAGCTGGTCGGCGTCGAGGCTAGACGCCATCCGCCCCCCGTCCTGCCAATCAGGCAGATAGCCGGTTCCCCAATCCTCGATGACGTAGATTCCGCCGGGGCGTAGGTGCCTCTCATAGAGGACCTGCAGTGACCGGGCGGTCGTGATCCCGATGTGGGATGCGTCGTCGACAATCACATCGAAGCCGCCCGGCGCCAGTTCGTCGCGGACGCGCTGCATGAGCGCTGCGTCTGCCTGGTCGCCCTGAATGACATGCACGCGGGGGCCGAGCGTCAGCTCAGGCGGCGCGAGGTCGACGCCCACGATCGTTGCCCGGGGAAATGCGTCGCGCCACATCTGAAGCGAGTGGCCACCCCAGACGCCGAGCTCCAGGAGAGTGAAGGCTCGCTTGCGCAGGTGTCGCAGAAGCTGCTCGTAGATCGGTAGATATGGCGCCGGCTTGACGGCCGCGTCCGTCGCACTGCCCGCGGGCAACTGCAGCCATCCGCCTCGATGCGCTCGGCCGTTCAGCATGATCGACGGTGGACGCACTAGGGGCTGCCGGCAGATCCCACCACCGTGTCGGGCGCGTCTGCCCGCGAGAGCCCGACGCCCTCCAGCAGCTGAGTGAAGCGCTCAGAGATCACCGTCGGTGCGCAGTGTCGATCGACGAGATCCTGGCCCGCATGCGACAGCTCGCACCAGAGCACATCGTCGTCATAGAGGCGAACGACGTGCGCCGCCAGCTCCGTGACATCTTCGGCCACGAGCGTGGAGCGGTCGAGTTCATCGATGCCCTCAGCGCCGATCGGCGTCGTGACAACGGGCAAGCCCGAGGCAAGGCACTGGGTGATTTTGCCGTTCAACCCAGCGCCGTAGCGCAACGGAGCCACAAGCATCCGCGACCGGTCCAGCAGCGGACGTAGGTCCTCGATCCACCCGGCGACGTCGACGCGCGGTGACGCGAGCGCCCGAACCTCTGCCGGTGGGTTCGAGCCGACGATCGTCAGCCGGACATCGGGCAGATCGCTCCATACCTCGGGCATCACGTCCTTCACTAGCCGAAGGACCGCATCGATGTTCGGGGGGTGCTTGAAACTTCCCAAGAACAAGATGCCCGCCCTTCCCTCGGGGGGAAGGACAAACGGGTCGATCTCGTGCACCGTGGGGACCAACAGAAGCTGGGCACTGGGAACGTCCTTCGCGAGTTGGGCAGCCTCCGACTCGCTGACGACCATCGTCACGTCGGCCGCCCTCACCATCGCCAGCTCGAGCTCCCGAAGCGCCTTCGCCTTCGGCGGAATCGACTCCACGTCGAGATTCCCGTCCGCTGAGTTCGCTGAACCTGCTCCGGCCGACTGCCCGCCGAGGAAGTCCCGACGAGTCTCCCGCAACCAGTGGAGGTCGACAGTGTCATACGCGATCTTGGCCGTGGGAGCAAACTCCCTGACGGAGTCGAGCCAGCGGCTAGCCGGGTGGGGACGTGACAGGATTGCCGCGGTGAGCGTGGGCCCGATCGTTGCCAGCTCCGCATTCACGTCGAGCTGGCCGTAGAGGACCTCGACGCCCATGCCCTGCAGGATGCGTGTATAGGGCTGAAGCGGCGCGAAGTTATCGGGCATGAAGGTGACGCGGGCGCCTAGGTCGAGCACCGCACGAATGATGCCGAGCATCCGCAGCGAGCCAGCGTCGTGATCCCACATCGGAACGCAGTGATCGACGACGAGGACGTGCGGACCACGGTGGCGGTTTGCCGCAGTGCGAATATTCGTAGGGGCGGGCGGAAGGTGTTCAGCCTGCAGCCGGTGTCGCCACTTCGCGACGAACTTCGGCCGATTCTCCTCTTGGTGGCGCTTGGGTCCCGACTCGGCGTCTACCCCTGCGGTCGCACCCTCAACGTGCACCACCACCGCTGTTGGCTCAAATAGGACACGCAGGCCGCGCTCTCGCGCCTCGAAGCAAAGGTCGACGTCCTCGTAGTACATCGGGAGGTAGCGCTCGTCGAAGCCGCCCACGTCGCGCCAGAGCAGCGTCTTCACCATGAGGGCGGCTGCCGAGCCGTAGTCAGTCTCGCGCCGGTATTCGTACTGGAATTCCCCAGGCGAATCACCCCGCCCGTAGTTGACGCCCGTGCCGTCGCGCCAAATTATGCCTCCGGCCTCATTCAAGGAACCGTCTGGGTAGACGAACTTGGGGGTTACGACACCGACGTCGTCGGCCGACTCCGCACAGTCGAGCATCGCGCGCAGCCATCCCGTTGTCACTTCTGTGTCGTTGTTGAAGATCACGAGCCACTCACCGCGGGCGACGCTAGCGCCGAGGTTCACGCTGCGCAGATAGCCGCGGTTTTCCTCGTTGCGGATCAGCCTGGCTCCGCGCACCCGATCGAGCAGCCGCTGCGTCTCCGCATCGGCAGCGTCGTCGACGAGGATCACCTCGTAACTGACATGCGTCGTGTGGTGGCGTATTGACTCCAAGCACGCGAGCGTGAGGTCCGCGTGCGCGTGAATCGGGATGATGAGCGACACCTTTGGGTGTTCGTACTCGGGCATCGAGATCACCTCCGGCGTCGGCTCCCCCCGCTCGAGGTCGGCCGACTCCGGGTCGGGGGCATCGGGTGGCGCCCGCTTGATGACAATTCGCCCGATCAACCTGAGAGACATACCCAGCGTCCGCGCGATCAGCGAGTGCTCGCCTCCGATCGCACCGTACATCCGACCGCGAAGCCGCTGGAACGCCTGCCAGATTACGGATTCCTCGGTCCGGCGGTTGGCCTGCTGCGCGGCGGCCATGTCGCCTAGCAGCGACTCGATCGTCCGGTCGCGTTCCAGGATGACCTCGCCCCGAGCAACGACGTCCTCGCGGAGCGCATAGATATCCTGCCCTCTGCGTTCGATGTCGCGGTCCCGCTGCTCGAGCTCGTCGCCGTGGCTTGCGTCCCGCTGGCGAAGGGCACGCACGTGCTCGGCCCGCTCCCGCTCGAGTGTCACAGCCAGCTGGTCGGCTTCGCTCCCCCTCACGGCGAGCTCGCGTTCCTGAACGCGCAGCAGTTCGAGGCCGAAGTCGGCGAGCGTCGAGCTGGCAGCGGTCGGTGGCAGCTGTTGCTTCGCCGCCAGCGCTACGCAGTAGAGCGCCGCGGGCTCGCCCGCCACCCGCCAATCCTCTCCGGCGCGCTCGATGAAGAAATCGGACGGCTCAGCCGCTCGCGGCGCGTCGTCGGATGCCCCAAGCGAGTTCATGTGCGAACCGGCGATCGTCCGCTGCCCCCACGACGCCACATGCGGAAAATGCGACGTGAGAAGACCGAGAAACTCGTCGAGTGAAAGCTCGCGCTCGTGGAACGGGTTCACCTGACCGCTTACCTCGCTGTAGGTGCGACGGTCGGGCGTGGACATGATGAGGATGCCGTCCTCGTCCAAGACGCGCGTGATCTCGCCGAGCACACGCTCGTGGTCATGCACGTGCTCGATGATCTCGAACGCGACCACCGCGCCGAAGGAGCCGTCGTCATACGCGGAGAGGTCGAGCGCGCTGCCGAGCTCGAATTGCAGGTTAGGCGCGCCGTAGTTGAGCCTGCTGTGCTCGACAGTGCGCTCGTCTATGTCGATCCCCACAACTCGCTCGGCGGATTCGGAAAGGATTGCTGCGCCGAAACCCTCACCGCTCCCGAGATCGAGCACGGTTCGTCCCGCAACCGTGCCCGCGGCCCACAGGTAGCGGTGAAAATGCTCATAGACGACCTGTACGTCAGGGGCCCATGGCACACAACGCTCGCCTGTCCACTCAATCAGGCGCGGGGCCGCGGCTCGACGCGCGGGCCTCATGGCCGACCTCGGAGGGGAGGCGGGGCTTCTCTCCGACACCGGTCGCAGGCCCATGAGTCGATGACTCCGTCGCAAGCAACTAGCAACACGCCGAACACGGCACGACAATATCGCAGGGTCCGAGGCGGGTGGCCTGCTAGCTTCCCGCCCCGTGACCATGCTCAACCGGCCGCGATTGCGGGCGCCGATCACCCGCTTGGCGCGATGGGCACTCACGGCGACGGGCGAGCCACGCGTTGGCCCGGCGTCGTCCCAACCGCTTCTGGAGGCTGCCTCGGCAGAGGCTGCTCCTCAGCCTCCAGGCGATGCCGCACCGCAGGCAGAGCACTCCCAGGTCGAGGCGCGCGGATTCGGCAGGGAGCTTCGACCGGGCTATCTCGCCGCCGAGAACGCGGCGGTGACGCGGCTTCTTTACGAGCGCCTCTCGGACAAGGACGTAGTGAGCGTTGAGCAGCTGCTCCGCGACACACCCGGTGCGTGGGATCACTACGCATCGGCGCCCGACGAGGCTTCGAGGCGGCATCTGTTGCTCGCGCTTGGTATGTGGCTCGGCTCGGAGAGCTTGGCCAGGAAGACCGGCCTCGTCAGAGTCGAGCCTCCCGAGGACGTCCATTCGATGACCCGCGGAGCCCTGGCGGCGGCAGGAGGGCTCTACGAGGCCGATCTGGTGGTGGACGCCCTGATCGGCGCCGGCGCGGACATGTCCGATATGAAGGCCGGATTGGACTTCGGCTCCTCCTCGGGGCGTGTCTTGCGGGTGCTCTACGCGGCGTACCCCGAGGCGAGCTGGTACGGGTGCGACCCCAACGAGCGAGCCATAGCTTGGGCGAGCGAGGTCCTTCCCGGTATCGAGTTCTTCGTCAACGACGATGCTCCACCCCTTCCGTTGAAGGATGGATCGCTCGACCTCGTCTACGCCATCTCGATCTGGTCGCACTTCGCGCCCGACCTCGGGTTGAGCTGGTTCGACGAGATGCGCCGGATCATCCGGCCCGGCGGCCACCTCGTCGTCACGACGCACGGCTTCACATCGGTTGCGTACTACGCCGAGCACGAGCAGCGCACCCTGGAGCAGTCGCAGGAGATCGCCGACGCCCTCTACCGTCAAGGCTGGTGGTACGCCGCCGAGTTCGGCGAGGAGGGCGACTGGGGGGTCGTGAACCCCGAATGGGGCACCTCGTTCCTGAGCCCGGAGTGGCTGCTCGCGCAACTCTGCCCGCGCTGGCGCGTTTTGGAATTCGCACCCGGGCGCAACCAGGACAACCAGGACGTCTACGTGCTCCAGCGCGTCTGACGCCTCGCCCGTCCACTCGGATCCCTCACTCGTAGCGGCACAATCGCCGTCGCTTCCCCGATTGCTAGCGTTCACTGACCCTTGTCGACGACGATCTCCCGAGCGGCGGACGCAGTAGCGGACACCCAGGTGATGGCGCCGGTGGCGCTCTCGATCGAGGGCGTCAGTAAGACGTTCCGGCTGCCCCATCAGCAGTACTCGACGCTCAAGGAGCGCGCGCTGCATCCGTTCCGCAGCACCGAGTACGACGAGCTTCACGCGGTCGAGGATGTCTCGCTGGAGATCGCCACCGGCGAGTTCTTCGGGATCGTGGGTCGCAACGGCAGCGGCAAGAGCACGCTGCTGAAGTGCATCGCCGGGATCTACGGCGTCGACCGGGGCCGCATCTCGGTCGCCGGGCGGTTGTCGCCCTTCATCGAGCTCGGCGTCGGCTTCAACATGGACCTCACCGCGCGCGACAACGTGATCATCAACGCGATCATGCTGGGGCTGACGCGCAAGCAGGCGAACGCGCGCTTCGACGAGGTGATCGCGTTCGCCGAACTCGAGCAGTTCATCGACCTGAAGCTCAAGAACTACTCCTCCGGGATGCTCGTGAGGCTGGCGTTCGCCACGTCGATCCAGGTCGAGGCCGAGATCCTGCTGATCGACGAGGTGCTCGCGGTGGGCGATGCCGCCTTCCAGCAGAAGTGCTTCGAGGAGTTCTTCCGGCTCAAGCGCGAAGGCAGGACGATCGTGTTCGTCTCTCACGACATGTACTCGGTCGAGCGCTTCTGCCACCGCGCGATGCTGATGGAGCATGGGCGCATGGTCCAGATCGGCGAGCCGAGGGCGATCGGACGCGCCTACCACAAGCTCAACTTCGGCCAGCTCCCGCACGATGCGCCCACCGAAGCGCTCGCGTCGAGCGGCACGGCCATCACCGAGGCCTGGTTCCAGAACGCGAGCGGCGAGCACGTTACGAGTGCGGCGCAGGACGAGCGGCTCAGCATGTGCTTCGAGGCCCGGATCGCCGAGGACCTGATCGACCCCGTGTTCGCCGCGACGCTGCGCACCGAGCTCGGGCACACGATCGTCGTCGCGCGCAGCGATCAGCATGGCCGGCGGAGCGGCTCGTTCAAGGCGGGCGAGACCGTTATCGCACGCTTCGAGCTGCCCAACTGGCTGACGTCGAGCCGCTACGCGATGACGCCGTCGCTCGCCCGCGAGGGGACCGGCGAGGACGCGCTGGCGCTGGTCGAGGACATGGCCTCGATCCTGATCCACGGCGACGCCAGCGGAGGGATCCTCGAG
>DATAYP010000020.1:0-14219 GCA_036272475.1 Solirubrobacteraceae bacterium
CAGCGCCGTGAATAGGCCGTCGAGGTCCCAGTCGTCGACGAAATCGCTCGGCGTGTACTCGGCGATCGTGCGGTCGATTACGGCGACGACTTCGCGGCGCGCCTCCTCGCCGATGTCGCGACCTTCGAGAACCTCGTCGCGATATGCGTAGATCACGCGGCGCTGCTCGTTCATCACGTCGTCGTACTCGAGCACGCGTTTGCGGATCAGGAAGTTCTGTTCCTCGACCTTCTTCTGCGCTTTCTCGATCTGCTTGGAGAGCATCGTCGCCTCGATCGGTTCCTCGTTGCCCTCCTCGTCGACGCCGCCGAGTTTGTCGAGGATGCGGTAGATGCGATCCCCCGCGAACAGCCGCACGAGATCGTCCTCCGCCGAGAGGAAGAAGCGCGACTCGCCCGGGTCACCCTGCCTTCCCGAGCGCCCCCGGAGCTGGTTGTCGATGCGCCGCGACTCGTGCCGCTCGGTCCCGCAGATGAACAGGCCGCCCGCCGCGACGACGCGCTCGCGGTTCTCCTCGACCGTCCGTTCGACCTGTGGCAGCACCTTCGTCATCAGCTCCGCGTGCTCCTGCTCGTCGGCGGCCTCGAGGCCATCCCGGGCCAGCTGCATGCGGGCGAGGTGTTCCGGGTTGCCGCCGAGCTTGATGTCGACGCCGCGTCCGGCCATGTTCGTCGCGATCGTCACGGCGCCCGGCTGACCGGCCTCGGCGACGATCTCGGCCTCGCGTGCCGCGTGCTCGGGCTTGGCGTTCAGGACGGTGTGCTCGATCCCGTGCTTGGTGAGCCGGTCGGAGAGCAGCTCGGAGACCTCGACCGAGATCGTGCCGACGAGCACCGGCTGCCCGTTCTCGTGGCGCGCGGCGATCTCCCTGACGACCGCGCCCCACTTGCCCTCCTTGGTCTTGTAGACCTGATCGTTGCGGTCGTCGCGGACCATCTCCATGTTCGTCGGGACCTGCACGACCGGGAGGTCGTAGATCTTCATGAACTCCGTCGCCTCCGTCAGCGCCGTTCCGGTCATGCCAGCGAGCTTGTCGTAGAGGCGGAAGTAGTTCTGGTAGGTGATCGTCGCGAGCGTCTGGTTCTCCTCCTGGATCGAGACGCGCTCCTTCGCCTCGACGGCCTGATGCAGCCCTTCCGACCAGCGCCGTCCATCGAGGATGCGCCCCGTGAACTCGTCGATGATCTTCACCTCTCCGTCGATCACCGCGTAGTCGACGTCGCGTTTGTAGAGCGCCTCGGCGCGCAGCGCCTGGATCAGGTGGTTGACGAGGTGGCCGTTCTCCGCGCGGTAGAGATGGTCGATCCCCATGAAGCGCTCCGCCTTCGCGACCCCCTGCTCGGTGATCGAGACCGTCTTGTGCTTCTCGTCGACCTCGAAGTCGAAGTCGGCGAGGAACTGCTTCTTGGACCGCGGGTCCATCCCTTCCGGGGTCTTGCCTAGTTTCATCTGGGGAGCGAGGCGCGCGAACTTGACGTACAGGTCAGCGGCCTGTTCTGGCGCGCCCGAGATGATCAGCGGCGTCCGCGCCTCGTCGATGAGGATGTTGTCGACCTCGTCCACGATCGCGAACCAGTGCCCGCGCTGGACCTTCTCGCCGAGGTCCTTCGCCATGTTGTCGCGCAGGTAGTCGAAGCCGAACTCCGAGTTCGTCCCGTAGACGACGTCGCAGGCGTAGGCGACCTGCTTGTCCTCGTAGGACTGCATGTTCTGAAGCACCCCGACCGACACGCCGAGCGCGTCGTAGATCGGGCTCATCCATTCGGCGTCGCGCCGCGCCAGGTAGTCGTTGACGGTAACGACGTGCACGCCCTTGCGCTCGGGCGGCGCGCCGTCGGGCGCCGCGCCGTCGCGATCCTCGTCCTCGAGATCCTCGTCGTCGACCGAGGGCGAGCGCGGCGCCAGCGAGTTCAGCACCACCGGCAGCGTGGCCGTCAGCGTCTTGCCCTCACCGGTCTTCATCTCGGCGATCTGCCCGTCGTGGAGTGCCATGCCGCCGATCAGCTGCACATCGAAGTGGCGCATGCCCATCGTGCGCTTGCCGACCTCGCGGACGATCGCGAAGCACTCCGGCAGCAGCCCGTCGAGCGACTCTCCTTCGCCGGCGCGCTCGCGCAGGCTGTCCATCCGCTCGCGCAGCTCGGCGTCGCTGTCGTGCTCGAGCTCGGGCTCGAATGCGCCGATCAGCGCCACGCGTTTCTGGTAGGTCTTGTACTTCTTCGCCTCGCCGACGTTCAGCGCGCGATCCAGCAGGGATGGCATGCGCCAAGGATAGCTGTCGGGCCAAGCGGCCCTGCGGGGTCCCGAACGGGGTCCCGGCCGGGGCTCCGGCTGCTCTCAGCCGCCGAAGCTGAAGGTCCGCGAGCCGCCGCCCGGGCAGTGCGCGAGCTTGACCTTCAGCGGCCCGTCGGTCGTGACATGCAGCTGCGCGGAGCAGTCGACGCGGGCGCGTCCGGCGTCGATCGAGACGCTCCCGATGTTGGCGGCGTTGATGTCGAGCGCGTCCGCCACGGGCGCCGACGGCGCTTCTCCCCAGGTCTTCGTCTGGCTCGTGTATGGGATCGCCGGGATCTGGCCGCCGGTCAGCGCGCCGGCGCCGTGCTGCGTGGCCGAGGGCGTGGGGTCGCCGACGCCGAAGCCCTCGGAACGGACGTCGATCGTCCCCAGCGGGGCGCTGCCTTCGCCGTTGCGCAGCGTGATGCCGTAGGCCCAGTAGGCGTGACCGGCTGTCGTGCCGTCGGCGGGGAAGTCCATCGTCGGGTTGTATGCGTAGGTGACGTGCGGCGGGTTGGGCTGGACGGTGTCGGACCCGAGGAACGCCGCGGCCGGGGAGTATTCGTCGTTGATCGCGAGGGTGAGGTGATCGCCGGCCTGGAACTGGTCGAATTCGTAGCGGTAGCCGAGGCTGTCGAAGGTGTTGACCTGTTCGAGCACGCCGCTGATCGGCACGAGCTCGTCGGTCGTCTCGTCCCAGATCAGGAAAGGCACGTTGCGCACCGAGGCGAGCATCCGCTGGGTGAGCGACTGGTTCCCGCCGGGCTGCGGTTCGCCGGGGGGCAGCCAGACCCCGAGGCCGGGCGGCCCCACCGTCGGCTGGGCCTTCGCGAACAGGTCCGGGAACTGGCTGGTGAACTTGTAGGTGCCGTAGCCGCCCATCGAGTAGCCGGCGATGTCGGTGAAGGAGGGGTTGAGCTGGTAGTGCGAGGCGGCGTCGGCCCACGCTTCGAAGGTCTCGGCGCCGGCGTGGTCGTAGTACCACCCATCCGGCCCGCGGCCCGAGGGCGTGATCACGATCGAGCCGCCGCCGCGGTTGGCGAACTGCGACTGGTTGTGGGAACCCTCGAACTGGTTGTAGTTCGCCGAGAGCGAGTGCAGCAGGAGCGTCAGCCCGAAGCCTCCGGCCGGCGGCGCGCCGCTCGGCACGTATATCGCGTACGGCAGCAGCTGGCCGCGCATCTCTCCTATGCACGCTTTCGAGGAGCCGCACCCGCCGGTTGCGTAGTCGGCGCCCTGGCCGTCGGAGAAGTGCGAGGCGAGGATCCGGTCGAAGACGCCGGTCTCGGGCACGCCCGTCGGACCATCGGCCATGTCGTCGTTCACTTTCGCACGGAGCTTCGCGAAGTCCACTTCGGCGAAGAACGGGCTGATGTCGCCTTTGCTCAGCGCCTGCGCCTGCGCGGACTCACGCCACCACGCAGGGTTCGCGACGGTGCTCGGGCTCGATGTTCCGGGCACCGGCTCCTGGGAGTTGAAGCGGTATGCGACGTCGAAGAAGGCGGGCGGCGAGGGGTTGGGTCCGGCGCCGCCCGGCTGTGTTTCGCTCGCGACGGCGCCCGGCAGCAGGTAGGAGCCGGCCGCTTCGTTCCAGAGGCCGACTCCCGCGGCCAGCCGCACGGTCTGGGTGCCGGGGTTCCACTCCCCCCGCGGCACGACGACGGTGATCTGGCGTCGCGCGAGATCCACCGAGACCGCCGGCGCGGGCCCGGGGACGGTGGCGCCCGTCACGGCGTCGGTGAGCACGGCCGTGCTGCCGTGGACCGTGAGGAAGTACTGCGCCGGCGCGCTCACGTTCGCGCCGAACGGGAACGGATGGGTCTGGCCCGCCGTTCCTCCGATCGCGATCGCCGTCGCCACGAGCGCGGGGTTTTCAAGCGTGTTGAGCGTGATCCGGAACGCCGTGCCGCTCGAGACCGGCCTCACGCGCAGCTCGACGAGGTTCGCGGCGTTCTCGTCGTAGCCGGGTCCCGTCGGGTAGGTGTAGGTGCCGTCGGGTTCGGAGAAGGCGTCTCCGCCGGAAGAGTCACCGCCGGGCGAGATCATCGGGTTCGTCGGGTCTGTGACGAGTTTCGCGCCGTGGTCGTCGTAGATATAGCCCTGGTAGAGGAACTCGCCCTGCCGGTAGGCGCTGGCACCCGACACGAGGATCGACGGGGCATGCCACACCGAGCCGCGTTCGTTTTCGAGCTGCGGCGAGCGCGCGGGGCGTTCGTAGAGGACGGCCGGCCCGGGAGCCGGCGCGCTGCCTTCGCGGGCCGGCAGCGAAGACCCGACGCCGGCAGCGGGCACGACGAGCATCGCCACAAACGCGAGCGACCCCGTTACCCCGAGAGCTGCGAGCCTCCTCATCCGGCGCGCTCTTTACCCGCTGGGCGCCCGCTCGAAACGCCGGTAGGCCGACAGCGGTGCGAGGCGGGGCCTCGGGGGCGCGCGCCTTGGGCCCCGCGCTGCGCTTCAGCCGGCCGCTACAGCGACGGCTGCGAGGCGGCGCGCAGCGCGCGCGCAGCTTCGCGTGCCGCCGCGCGATGCGCCTCGCGGCGGTGGCGCAGTTTGTCGCGGTGGCGCTTGACCTGGCGCGCCAGCTCGTCGACGATCAGGTTCAGCGAGTGGAGCATCTCAGGCGATGAGTCGCGCGCGCGGAGCGTGACGCCCTTGAGGTAGAGCGTCGCCTCGGCCACGTGGCAGTTGGCGACCCGCGGGTTGGGCTCCTTGAAGATCTCGATCTCGAGTCGGGCGAGATCGGAAACCTGACGCGCCACCTTGTTCAGACGGCGTTCGACGTGCGTGCGCATGTCGACGGTTACCGGGACGTTGCGACCCTTGATGTCGATCTGCATCGTAGGCTCCCTTTGTCGGGTTTGGCGTCGTCTTCGATGCTACGCCTGCCCACGGCGGATGTAAATGGCCCTCCGCGCAACGTCCAGCCGGCCTCTTGGGCGCGATCGGGCTCCGCCGGGGAGAGCTGGTGGGAGAATCAGCGGCCGATGAGCCCCTCCCTGTCATGGACGCTCAGCCCGGCTGTGCTGCTCGCCGTGGCGGCCGTCGGCTGGATCTACGTCGGACGCTGGCGAGCGGTGCGCACCGGCAGCTCCCCGACGCGCGCCGCCGATGCGCCCGTCTGGCGCCTGTGCTGCTTCCTCGCCGCCCTGCTCGCCGCGCTGGTTGCGCTCGTCTCGCCACTCGACGCGCTCGCCGATCAGCTGTTCTTCAGCCACATGATCCAGCACATGCTGCTGCTCGACGCCGTGCCCATCCTCGCGATCCTCGGCTTCACGAAGGTGCTCTTGCGCCCGCTCACGCGCTCGCTGACCGATATCGAGCGCCGCGCCGGCCCCCTCGCCCACCCGGCCTTCGCCGTCGCGCTGTATGTCGGCGTGATCTGGACATGGCACGTGCCCGCGGCCTACGACGCGGCCGTCCGCCATTCGGGCCTGCACGTGATCGAGCATCTGACGTTCGTCCTCGCAGGATCGCTCTACTGGTGGCATCTGCTCTCCCCGATCCGCGCGCGACAGCGCCTGTCGGGCCTCGGGCCGGTCGCATACATGGCCTCGACGAAGCTGCTCGTCGGCGCGCTCGGCATGGGTCTCGCCTTCGCTCCGACCGCGCTGTACGCCTACTACGCACACCACACGCGCGTCTGGGGCATCTCGGCGCTCGACGACCAGGCGATAGCGGGGCTGATCATGGCCGTCGAGCAGTCGATCGTGATGGGGATCGCGCTCGTCGTGCTGTTCGTGCGCGCGCTCGCCGAGTCAGAGCGCGAGCAGCAGCGCCGTGAGCGCTACGAGGTCGCGGCGGGCCCCTGAGGAGCGCGGGGCCGCGGGCAGCGCGCTGCCTAGCCGCGCCGGCGCAGGCTCTCGAGGATGCCGGCGTGGCCGGCTATCGCGCCGACCAGGATCGATGCGCCGGGGATCTCGGTGCCGGGGAAGACGATGCTGCCCCTCAGCTGCGCGCCCTGGCCGATGCTGACGCCGTCGCCGACCACGATCGGGCACATCAGCCGCACTCCCTCGCCGATGCGCACGTCGCGCCCGATCCATGCGGGCGCTTCGATGTCGATGTCCTCCGGCAGCGTCGAGCCGTCGCCGACGGTGATCCCGGGGCGCACTTCCTCGCCGGCGACCTTCAGGTGCAGCTCGCCGCGCAACGCGTCGAACGTGCCCTTCCTCAGCTCGCCGAGCGACCCGATGTCGTTCCAGTACTCCCGCACCTCGTGGATGTAGAACGGCACGTCGTTCTCAAGCAGCACCGGAAAGACGTCGCTGGCCCAATCGACGAACTCCCTGTCGGGGAAGTAGTCGAAGATCGCCGGCTCGAACACGTAGATGCCGCAGTTGCCGAGGTCCGAGAGCGCCTCGTCGGGGCTCGGCTTCTCCTGAAAGCCCGTGATCCGGCCGTCGCGGTCGTGCAGCACGACCCCGAACTCGCGCGTATCCGGAACCTGCTTGACGGCGAGCGTCGCGATCCCGCCGGCCTCGCGGTGCCTGGCGGCGAGCGCCGTGAGATCGATGTCGGTGAGCGCGTCGCCCGAGATCACGAGGAACGGCTCGTCGCCGAAGAACTCGGCGACCGCGCGAACTCCGCCGGCGGTCCCGAGCAGCTCCGGCTCGAAGCGGTAGGACATGCGATCACCGAAGTGCCCGCGGATCGAGTCCGGGAAGTAGTGCAGGTTCGCGATCACGTCCTCGAAGCCGTGCTGATCGAGAAGGTCGACGATGTGCTCCATCACCGGCCTGTCGAGCACCGGCACCATCGGCTTGGTCACCTCGTAGGTCAGCGGGCGCAGGCGCGTGCCGAGCCCCGCAGCGAGCACCATCGCTCTCATGCGAGGATCGCCCCCGGGGGGCGCCGGAGGGTCGGCTGGGCGCGCTCGATTCTCAATAGCGGTAGTGGTCGGGCTTGTACGGGCCCTCGACGGGCACGCCGATGTAGGCAGCCTGCTCGCCGGTGAGGCGCGTGAGCTTCACGCCGAGCGCGTCGAGGTGCAGGCGCGCGACCTTCTCGTCGAGGTGCTTCGGCAGCACGTAGACCCGCTTCTCATACTCGTCGTTCTTCGTGAACAGCTCGATCTGCGCGATCGTCTGGTTGGAGAACGAGTTGCTCATCACGAAGCTCGGGTGGCCCGTCGCGTTGCCGAGGTTCAGCAGCCGCCCCTCGGAGAGCATGATGATCGCGTGCCCGTCGGGGAAGACCCACTTGTCGACCTGCGGCTTGATGTTCACGCGCTCGATCCCCGGGACCTTCGCCAGCCCGGCGATGTCGATCTCGTTGTCGAAATGCCCGATGTTGCCGACGATCGC
Source organism: Solirubrobacteraceae bacterium (assembly GCA_036272475.1). Lineage (GTDB taxonomy): Bacteria > Actinomycetota > Thermoleophilia > Solirubrobacterales > Solirubrobacteraceae > Palsa-744. Next base: position 7,581 of record DATAYP010000020.1, read on the forward strand.
CTGGTGCTTCATCCGGCCCATGTCCTCGGCGGTGATGATGTCGCGGTTGCCCGTCGTGGTGATGAAGATGTCGCCGCTGGGCAGCATTTCCTCGAGCGTCCTCACCTCGTAGCCCTGCATCGCCGCCTGCAGAGCGCAGATCGGGTCGATCTCGGTGATCACGACGCGCGCACCCTGGCCGCGCAGCGATTCGGCGCAGCCCTTGCCGACGTCGCCGAAGCCGCAGACGACCGCGACCTTGCCGCCGATCATCACGTCGGTCGCGCGATTGATGCCGTCGATCAGCGAGTGGCGGCAGCCGTAGAGGTTGTCGAACTTCGACTTCGTCACGGAGTCGTTGACGTTGATCGCCGGGAACAGCAGTTCGCCGTTCTCGACCATCTGATAGAGACGGTGCACGCCCGTCGTCGTCTCCTCGGTGACGCCTTTGACGCCCTCGCCGATCCGCGTCCAGCGCCCGGGGTCCTCCGAGAGCGAGCGCGTCAGCAGCGAGAGGATCACCGTGAGCTCCTCCGAGTCAGCCCCCGCAGGGTCGGGTACGGCGCCCGCACGCTCGTACTCGGTGCCCTTGTGCACGAGCAGCGTCGCGTCGCCGCCGTCGTCGAGGATCATGTTCGGCCCGCTCGCGCCGTTCTGGTCGGAGTCCCCGCCGCCCCAGCGCATCGCCTGCTCGGTGCACCACCAGTACTCCTCGAGGGTCTCACCCTTCCAGGCGAAGACGGGGATGCCACGCGGATCCTCGGGCGTGCCGTCGGGGCCCACGGCGACCGCCGCCGCTGCGTGGTCCTGGGTCGAGAAGATGTTGCAACTGCACCAGCGGACCTCGGCTCCCAGCGCGGTCAGCGTCTCGATCAGCACGGCGGTCTGGATCGTCATGTGCAGCGAGCCGGTGATCCGTGCTCCCCGCAGCGGCTGGGCGTCGGCGAACTCCCGGCGGATCGCCATCAGGCCTGGCATCTCGTGCTCGGCGAGCGTGATCTCCTTGCGCCCGTACTCGGCGAGGGACAGGTCGGCGACCTTGAAATCGGTCTGCGCGCGCGTGGCGGTGGTCGTGGCTGACATGAGGCATCCTCCTGACGGTCAGGTGAGCGCCCTTTGCTGCAGAGGGAGGCCGAGCGTGGCGGTTCGCAGCCCGTCGCAGCGCTCCTCGGCCATTTTTGACGGTATCACACGCAAAGCCGCCGTTTCGCGACGGCGCAGCTACCGTTTGGCGAGCTCGGCCTTGAGCTCGTCGAGCGCTCTCACAGGCCCGGGGTCCACCCCGTGCAGCGCGGCGAGATAGATCGAGACGAGGTCGCCGAGCAGGACCAGCGAGATGACGCGCTCGATCGAGGTCTGGCCGCGGGTCTCGAGCCTGAAGCTCGCAGCCGCGCTGCCGGCGATCATCTCCTCGGTCAGCTCCATCCGAGCCTTCACGCGCGGATGCGCGTCGGAGTCGTCGAGGAACACCGCCGAGAAGCGTCCGTTGCCCCGCGCGCCCTCCCAGCCGATGATCTCGTTGTGGTCGATCTCGGGGAGTTCGCTCGCGAAGGCCATCTGCTTGGCGTTCTCGTTGATCTGCGTCTTCCAGCGGTAGGCGATCGGCGTCGTGAGGCCGGCCCCGGCGATCACCGGCGTGGTCCCGTAGAGGCCGCGCGCGATCTCCTTGGCGAGCGAGTCCTCGGGCGCGTCGGGCCCCCACTCGGCGACGAGCTGCTCGGTGTGCGAGGCGGCCACGTCGATCTCCGACGTGAGCCGTGGCCCGGCGCCGCACAGAGCGGCGACCTCGAGCGCCGCCACGATCATGTAGGCGACGGCTGCGCGCGGCTCAAGGCCGCCGGGGAGCGGGATCACGGGCACGCCCTCCGAGCGCGCCATCTCGGCAAGCCTGCCGCCGGTCGTCACGACGGTGCGCTTGGCGCCCAGCGCTCCTGCCGACTCGTAGCAGGCGAGCGTCTCCTCGGTGTCGCCCGAGTAGCTCGCGCTCAAGACCATCGTCTCTGGCGTCGTCCACGTCGGCAGGCCGTACGCGCGCGTCACGAAGAACGGCCGCGAGGCGTGATCGCCGAGCGCGGCACGCGCGAGCGCCCCGCCGATCGCCGAGCCACCCATCCCGGCGACGACGAGTCCCGCGGACGTGTCCCAGTCCTGCATGATCGCCGACTCCACGCGCCAGAGCGCGTCGCGCAGGTGCTCCGGCAGCGCGAGCACATCGCCGAGCTGGTCGGTGGAGTCGACCTGCGCGATCGCCGCACGCGTGAGCTCCCCGGCGGCCGGAGTGGCCGTCATGCTGGCGTCGCTCATGTGGCGCTTGCCTCCTGTCGTGCTGATGTGCGGATGACCATGGATCCCGGGTCTTTCGAAGTCGGGGGAATCGGCTTGGCGGGGACTGTACCGGGGCGGCGGCTCAGAACTGCACCGCGCCGTCGGGCAGCGTGACCCCCGGGAAGATACGCGCCCCGCGGGTGATCACGTTGTCAGCCCCGACCGTGACGCCCTCCCCGAGGACGGCCCCGCCGGTGATCCTCGTCCGCGGACCGATGCGGCAGCCGGCCGCGACGATGCAGTCCCGCAGCTCGCAACCCTCGCCGATCTCGGACCCGTTGAGGATCACCGAGCGCTCGACCCTCGCTCCTGCGCCGACGGATACGCCTTCGGCGAGCACCGCGAGGCTGCCGACGTGCGCGCCCTCGGCCACGCGAACTCCACGCTCGAGGACCGCCGGTGGGATCACGCGCCCGAGGACCTCGGCGCTCTCGTGCACCGCGAGCCAGTCGCCGCCGAGGCGCTCGCGTACGGCTGTGTCGACGTTGCCCTCGATGATGTCGAAGGTGCCCTGCAGGTAACGGTGCGGCGTGCCGATGTCCAGCCAGTAGCTGGCGGAGGGGTACCCGTAGAGCCCGTCGCCGATGAGCAGCGGCCAGACCTCGCGCTCGATCGAGACGTTGCGGTCTGCTGCCACGAGGTCGAGCACCTCGCGCTCGAGCACGTATGCGCCGGCGCTGATCAGGTTGCTCTCGACGCGGTCGGAGCTCGGCTTCTCGACGAAGTCGCGAACAGCACGGTGCTCGTCGAGGATCACGAGCCCGTACGCCGTGGGGTCGGCGACGGGCACGAGCGCGAGCGTCGCCCGCGCGCCGGTCGCCTCGTGCTGGGCGATCTGCTCGCCGAGGTCGATGTCCGTGAGGACGTCGCCGTTGAGCATCAGAAAGCGCTCGTCGAGCATCGGTTCGGCGAGCTTCACGGCGCCGGCCGTCCCGCGCGGGTCGGGCTCCTCGATGAAGCGCAGGCGGATGCCGAACGTCGACCCGTCGCCGAGCACGTTGCGGACGCTCGTGGCGAGAAAGCCGCAGGACATGATCACGTCGTCGACGCCGTGCCGGCCGAGCCACTCGAGCATGTAGGAGATGAACGGGCGGTCGACGAGCGGCACCACCGGCTTCGGAACGGTCGAGGTCAGGGGCCGCAGCCGCGTGCCCTGCCCGCCGACGAGGATCACCGCCTGGATGCGCTCACCCCCTGCCGATCCCCGCGTAGTGCAAGCCGGCCGCACGGACCGCCTCGGGGTCGAGCGCGTTGCGCCCGTCGACGACGAGATCGCCCTTCATCGCCTGCGCGACGTCCTCCCAGCGCAGCTCGAGGAACTCGGGCCACTCGGTCACCAGCACGATCGCATCGGCCTCTCGCACGGCCCCGAGCGCCGAGTCGGCGAAGGTGATCCCGTTGACGAGCTTGCGCGCCTCCTCCTCGGCGATCGGGTCGTAGGCCGAGACCGAGGCACCGTCCGCGGTCAGGCGCGCCGAGAGCACGAGCGAGGAGGCCTCGCGCATGTCGTCGGTGTTCGGCTTGAATGCGAGCCCGAGCAGTGCCACGCGCTTGCCCGCGAGCCCGCCGAGGTGCCGGTGCAGCTTGCCCACCACGCGGCGCTTCTGCAGCTCGTTGACCTCGATCACCGCCGTGAGCAGCTGGAAGTGGTAGCCGGAGTTGCCAGCTAGCTGCTTCAGCGCGTCGACATCCTTGGGAAAGCAGCTCCCCCCGTAGCCGATGCCCGCCTGCAGGAACTTCGCGCCGATGCGATCGTCGAGGCCCATCCCGCGGGCGACCTCGACGACGTCCGCGCCGGTCTCCTCGCAGACGTTCGCGATCTCGTTGATGAACGAGATCTTCGTGGCGAGGAACGCGTTGGAGGCGAGCTTGACCATCTCGGCGCTGGCGATGTCGGTGCGGACGAGCGGGGTGTCCAGCGGCGAGTAGAGCTCGGCGACGGCGTCTCCGGCCCAGCCGCCGTCGTCGCCGACGACGACGCGGTCGGGGTGCAGGAAGTCGTGGACGGCGGTGCCCTCCTTGAGGAACTCGGGGCAGGAGACGTACTCGAGCCCGGTCTTGCCCTGATCGCGGAAGGACCTACGAAGCGACGCGCCCGTCCCGCTCGGGACCGTCGACTTCATCACGAGCGCGTGATCGCGGGAGTCGGGGATCGCCGCGGTCACCGCGTGCACGGCCGAGAGGTCGGCGTCGCCGGAGCGCGTCGGCGGGGTGCCGACGGCGACGAACAGCAGGCGTGCGTGCTCGAGTGCCTCGCCGAGGTCGGTCGAGAAATGCAGGCGCGCGGCGTTGCGTGCAAGCAGCTCCTCGAGGCCGGGCTCGTAGATCGGCACCTCGCCGCGCCGCAGGCGCTCGACCTTCTCGGCGTCGATGTCGACGCACCAGACCTCGTTCCCGAGCTCGGCGAAGCCGGCGGCGGTGACGAGGCCGACGTAACCCGTGCCGATTACTCCGATGGCCTGGCGGGGAGCATGCATGAGGCGGGGAAGGCTAGCCGGTGCGCGATCGGGACGATCCTGGTCGGGCGATCGAGACGCTCAGGAGCCGCCGCGCCGCAGCCGGAAGACCGGATGCTTGGGCGCGGCGCGGGCCATCTCCTCGTCGGGGTCGTCGGGTCCGACGCCGTCGAAGAACACCCCGACCTCGGCTTTCCAGCGCTTGAGGTAGGCACGCAGGATCGGCAGCTTTTCGGCGTCGGCGAGCTCGACCGCCGTGAACGGCTCGGCGCGGCGCCCCACGAGCAGTCGCCCCTCGCCGCTGACCCTTAGGTTGCGCACCCACTGCGTCTCGCCGCGCGGCGCCACGAGGTAGCGCTCGCCGTCGAGATCGAGCAGGTTGACGGGCGTGCGCCGCGGCTCGCCGGTGCGGCGCCCGCGAACCTCCAGCACGCGCGAACCGAACAGGCTGAGGCCCATCCGTGTGAAGAGCGCGACGAGCGGGTTGAAGACGTGTGCCGTGAACCGCCCGGGTCGCTTGCGCGCGAAGTGCTCGGTGGCAGGACTCCCCGTCTCCACGGCGGAGAGGCTACTCCGCGACCGAGAGGAACGCCTCGTAGCGGCGCAGATCGCGTTCGGCGCGCGCCCGCTGCTCGGTGTCCTCGGGCGCCGTCTCGACCGCGGAGCGCGCCTCGCCGAGTTTCGTCTCGAGCGCCGCCCGGTCGAGCGACTCGGGCGCGAGTGCCTCCTCGACGAGCACCAGCGCCCGGTTCTGGGCGAACTGCAGGTAACCCTCGGCCTGCGCGAACCGCACGACCTCCGACTCGGAGCGGTACAGCCGCAGCTCGGTCGGTTCGAGCCGTGCGAGCACGGGCTCGTGGTGCGCGAGCACACCGATCGATCCGATGACCGTGCGCGTCGAGAGCATTTCGATCTCCTCGGAGAAGACCTCGCCCTCGGGCGTCAGGACTTCGACTGGGAACTTGCTTCGCGCCACGCCTATTTCTTCGCCGCGGCGACGACTTCCTCGATCGTGCCCTTCAGGAAGAAGGCGCTCTCGGGAACCTCGTCGTGCTTGCCCTCGATGATCTCGTCGAAGCCGCGGATCGTGTCGGCGATCGGGACGTAGGCGCCGGGAGTCCCCGTGAACTCTTCGGCCACGAAGAACGGCTGCGAGAGGAAGCGCTCGATCTTGCGGGCGCGCTGCACCGTCAGCTTGTCCTCGTCGGAGAGCTCGTCGATTCCGAGGATCGCGATGATGTCCTGCAGCTCCTTGTAGCGCTGGAGGATCTCCTTCACCCGGTTCGCGACCCGGAAGTGCTCCTCGCCGAGGATGTCGGCCTTGAGGATCGTCGAGGTCGAGTCGAGCGGATCGACGGCCGGGTAGATGCCTTTCTCGGAGATCGCCCGCGAGAGCGTGGTGGTGGCGTTGAGGTGTGCGAACACCGAGGCGGGCGCCGGGTCGGTGAGGTCGTCGGCGGGGACGTAGATCGCCTGCACCGAGGTGACCGATCCCTCGCGCGTCGAGGTGATGCGCTCCTGCAGTTCGCCCATCTCGGTCTCGAGCGTCGGCTGGTAGCCGACCTGCGACGGCATCCGCCCGAGCAGCGCCGAGACCTCGGAGCCCGCCTGGACGAAGCGGAAGATGTTGTCGATGAACAGCAGCACGTCCTGACCCTGATCGCGGAAGTATTCGGCCATCGTCAGGCCCGAGAGCGCTACCCGCATGCGCGCGCCGGGGGGCTCGTTCATCTGGCCGAAGACGAGCATCGTCTTCTCGAGCACGCCCGACTCCTTCATCTCCAGCCACAGGTCGTTGCCCTCGCGCGAGCGCTCTCCGACGCCGCAGAAGGCCGAGAGGCCGCCGTGCTCCCGCGCGAGGTTGTGGATCAGCTCCTGG
>DATAYP010000021.1:0-214565 GCA_036272475.1 Solirubrobacteraceae bacterium
CCTTCTGTACCTGCTGCTCGCGCCGGCTGCGATCCTCGCGCCGGCGTTCGGCGAGGCGGGCCGGTCGCTGTTCCGCCGGTGGGCGGCGCAGCTGCTCGCCGCGGTCGTCTCGAAGCTCCTCTTCTCGTTCCTGCTGGGGGCGATCCTCGGAGTGCTCTCGATACTCGCCAGCCTCGAAGCTCTCGGCTGGTGGACCCAATGGCTGCTGATGTCGGCGTTCTGGTGGGGTGCCTACGCTCGCCGCCACGACGCGCTCGCCGTCGTCCAGGGCGCATCGCACCCTCAGCGCGGCGGAGGGCGGGTGAGCAGCTGGCAAGCGACCCGCCGGCATGCGTCCCTCACGAGCATCGTCCGCAAGCGCACCGTGCGCGGCGTCGAGGCGCAGCGCGACACGCGGCGGCTCGCGGCAGGCGCACGCGGTCGCCTGTCGGCCGCCCGAGCCGAGCTCTCGGCGACCGGCGCCGGCGGGCGCGCGTCCGGTGTGGGCAGCGCTCTCGCCGCCGATGAGCAAGCAACGCGGCTGCTCGCGAGCGAGCGCCGCGACGCGCAGAGGCGAATCGAGCCCGGTGGTGAGCTCGAGACGCGGCTCGCAGCCAAGCGCTCGCGGCTCGCGAAGCTGCAAGCGGCACAGCGGCATGCGGCGCTTGCCGGTGACGGGCGCCGGGCGGCCGAACTGGGGACACGCTCGAAACGCGTCGAGGCGGAGGTCGTACGCGAGCAGCGCGGCCACGAGCAGGCGCGGGGGCTCCTCGAGCGCTCGAACGCGGGGAGCGGGCGCGCTGGTGCCGGGGACCAGGCTCGTGAGCGCAGCGCGTTCCTCGACGCCCAGGCGAAGCTGCCGGCGAGCCTCGAGCGCGCCCGCCCGCGAGATGCACGGCGCGACTACCCGCGCCTCGCGCCGCTCGTCGGGATCGGTAGGGACGGCTACGCGCGCCTCGCGCCCGGCGCCCAGCGCGCCGCGCGCCTGGAGATCGACCGCGAGCTGACGCGACGGCGGCAGCTGCGGGGCAGCGTCGCAGCGCCGCTGCGAGCCGGTAGCGGCGCTCCTGCGAGCGCCGACGCCGCAGCCTCAGTCCGGCCCCGAGCACGTGGTGCCGCCGCAGCCGCCGCCCGGCCCGGAGCAGGTGGTGGGGTTGCCGGCGCCGCGCCGCCCCGCGCGCGCCGAGCGGTGCCCGGGGCCGAGCCGAGCAGCGAGTCGGCCGTGATGCGCGACGCGCGTGAGGTGGCCGCGAGGCGCAAACGCCAGCTCGGCTTCAATCGTCCGTGAGCCTCGCGACCGGCCCCGTCGCCCCTCCTCGCGGCCCCGGCGCCGCCGGGCTCATCGGCAGCGCCCTGGCGGCGTTGGGACTCGCCGGGCTCGTGATCGTCGCCGCGCTCGCCGGAGTGCAGGTCGCATCCTCGAGCACCGGCGGCGTCGACGTTCCCGGCGCATCCGGCGCCGGCGCGTCAGCGTTCGCCGGACGGGAGATCCCACCCGTGTACCTCGATCTCTACGAGCGAGCAGCGGCGCGGTACGGCCTCGACTGGGCGGTGCTTGCGGGGATCGGCAAGGTGGAGTGCGACCATGGTCGCGACCCCGCACCGGCGTGCAGGACGCACGGCGCGGTCAACTCGGCCGGCGCCGGAGGGCCGATGCAGTTCCTCGCCGCCACCTGGAGCGCCTATGGGGTCGACGGCGACGGAGACGGAAGGATCGATCGCTGGGATCCGGCCGACGCGATATTCGGGGCGGCCAACTACCTGCGGGCGTCCGGAGCTCCGAGCGACTACCACGCCGCGATCCTCGCGTACAACCACGCCGAGTGGTACGTGCGCGAGGTGATGAGCTGGGCTGCCCGGTACCGGGGCTCCGAGCCGGCTCCGGCCGAGGCGCCGGCAGGACGCGAAGGCGAACCCGAGTGGTCCAGTCCAACGCCAATCCGGTTCGTGCCCGGCGAACGCGCCGTGCTCGATCCCCACGATCGACTGCTCGCGCTGCTCCCGGGAAGCGTTCCGGCGGTCGTCCAGGCGATGGTCGTGGCGGGCAACGAGCTCCAGCAGCTGCCCTACGGCCCCGGGGGGCACCCCGACCCGCGTGGGGCACTCGAAGAGGACTGCTCCAGCACCGTCAACTACGTGCTCTACCGCTCGGGGCTCAGGCCGATCCGGGAAATCCTCACCAGCAACCCCCTCGCGAGGGACTACGTGAACTGGGGCGCGCCGGGGCGCGGACGCTGGGTCACGATCTACGCGACCATCCGTCCGACCGAGCACGTGTTCATGGTGATCGCGGGATTGCGCCTCGACACGAGCCACAACGGCACCGACGTGGGACCGAACAGCAGCGAAGACGGCCCCCGCTGGCGGATTCTCGACCACATCCCCACCTGGGCGTCCTGGTCGATCCGCCATCCTCCGGGCCTGTAGTGTGGGCTCCGGTGCCCGCCCGCAAAGTCGACCACCTCCTGATCGGCGGCGGCCTCGCCTCTGCGAACTGCGCGCGCTGGCTGCGCGAGGAGGGAGCGGAGGGCGAGATCGTGCTCGTCGGCCGTGAGCCCGACCCGCCGTACAACCGGCCCGAGTGCTCGAAGGGATACCTGCGGGCCGCCGAGTCACGCCAGGACACCTACTTCCGCCCCGACGACTTCTGGAAGGAGCAGCGGATCGAGCTGCTGACGCGCACGAGCGTCACCGAGCTCGACCTCGCGACGCGCACGGCGAAGCTCTCCAACAAGGAGGAGCTCGAGTTCGCGCAGGCGCTCGTCGCGACGGGCGCGAACGTCCGGCGTCTGAACGTCGACGGGTGCCACTTGGAGCAGATCCACTACCTGCGCACGCTGGCCAACGCCGACGCGATCCGCGAGGGCGCCGACGGCGCCGAGAACGTGGTGCTGATCGGAGGGTCCTACATCGCCTGCGAGGTCGCCGCCTCGCTGACCGCGCTCGGCACCCGCTGCACGATCGTGATGCAGGAGAAGGCGACGCTCGAACGCTCCTTCGGCGCTCGCGCCGGGCGCTTCTTCCAGGGGCTGCTCGAAGAGCGCGGCGTCGTCGTCCACGGCGAGGACGCGCTCGGACGCTTCGAGGGAACGGAGCGCGTCTCGAAGGTCGTGACGGAAAACGGGCTCGAGCTGCCTGCGGATGCGGTCGTCGTCGGCGCGGGCGTGACCCCTGACGTGCAGCTCGCCGGGAAGGCCGGTCTCGCGATCGGCGAGCTGGGCGGCGTGCGCTGCTCCTCGCGCCTCGAGAGCTCCGAGCCGGGCATCTACGCCGCGGGCGACATCTGCGAATACGACTCGGTCGTACATGGGGGCCGGCCGATGCGGATCGAGCACTGGGACGTCGCCTTCAACCAAGGCAAGACCGCCGCGCTGAACATGCTCGGGCGCGACCTCGCGCACGACGTCGTCCCGTACTTCTACTCCGTGTTCGCCGATTGGGGCGAACTCGAGTACGTCGGTCCGGCCTACGAGTGGGACGAGGAGATCGAGCGTGGCTCGATGGCCGACCGCAGCTTCACGATCTGGTACCTGAAGGACGGCGTCGTCAAGGCGGCGCTGACGTGGGGACGCTCCGCCGACCTCGAGGCCGGGCGGCGGCTGATCGCCGACGGTCTGCGCCTCGACGACCGCCAGCGTGGAGCCCTCGCCGACCCCGACAGCAACCTCGAGGCGGACATCCGCTGAGGCGCGGCGGCCGCCCCCCCGCTCAGGCGCGGCGGCGGCGCAGCTGAAACCTACGCGGTCACCTTCTCCTCGGGCGCAGCGAACCCGGTCCGCAGCCGCGTCAGCTCGTGCGAGTCGATCACCCGGTCGATGAGGCCGTACTCGCATGCCTGCTCGGCGGTGAAGTAGCGGTCTCGGTCCATGTCGTCGTGCACGCGTCCCTGCGGCTGGCCTGTGTGGCGCGCGTAGATCGCGTCGATGTGCTCGCGCAGCTCGAGGATCTCGCGCGCGTGGATCTCGACGTCGGTCGACTGCCCCTCGAAGCCGCCCGAGGGCTGGTGGATCAGGATCCGGCTGTTCGGCAGCGCCGAGCGCTTGCCGGGCGCGCCCCCGGCGAGCAGCAGCGAGCCCATGCTCATCGCCACGCCGAAGCAGATCGTCTGCACATCGGGCTTGACGAACTGCATCGTGTCGTAGATCGCAAGGCCGGCGTAGACGCTGCCGCCGGGTGAGTTGACGTACAGCGAGATGTCCTTCTCGGTGTCCTCGCTCTCGAGGTGGAGCAGCTGCGCGACGACCAGGTTCGCGACCTGGTCATCGACGGGCGTGCCGATGAAGATGATGCGCTCGTTGAGCAGGCGCGAGTAGATGTCGAAGGAGCGCTCGCCGCGGGGGCTCTGCTCGACGACCATCGGGATCAGTTGCATCGGAGCTATCCTTTCGACAACTTGACGGTTGTCACGACAATAGCAACGATATGGTTGTCAAGGAGGAGGTAGCGATGCCTGTCACACGCGAAGTCGACGTCGACGCGAGCCCCGAGGAGGTTTGGGAGGCGCTCGCCACAGAGGAGGGCCGTGAGCGCTGGCTGCAGGAGCCCGAGCGCGAGCTAAGCGTCGAGCTCGTCGACGAGCCACAGCGGCTCGTGTGGTGGTGGTCGGCCGACGAGCAGCCGCCCACGCGCGTCGAGTTCCTGATCGTCGCGATGCCCCGCTGCACGCGCGTCGTCGTCACCGAGAGCATCCCGTCCTTCCCGATCGCCGCGCTCGCGATGAGTTTCGCAGGGGTGCCGGCTTGAGCGACGAGGTCGGTCAGGTGTTCGCCGCGCTCGCCGACCCGACACGGCGGCAGATGGTGCAGACGCTGCTTCGCGAACGCACGACCAGCGTGCCCGCGCTGACCGGGATGCTGCCGATCTCGAGGCAGGCCGTCGCCAAGCACGTCTCGATGCTCGACAGCGCGGGTCTGATCGAACGCGCCCCCGCGGATGGGAGAGAGGTCAGCTACCGGCTGCGATCCGGCGCGCTCGGACCTGCGCTCGAGTGGATCCGCGACGCCGAGTCGGCGTGGGACGAGCGCCTCGGGCGGCTGAAGGACGCGGTCGAGCGGCCTCGCTGAGCGCGCGTGCCGGGGCGGCGTTCGGGTAGGATTCGCGCGTTCAGGTCGGTGGTCGAGGGAAGCCGGTGAGAATCCGGCGCGGACCCGCCACTGTGACCGGGGATGCCCATCGCGGCGCGCCGGCAGGCGCGCAGCCACTGATCCGCCACCGGCGTATCGGGAAGGCGCGAGAGGGTAGGCCCGGGAGCCAGGAGACCAGCCTCCGACCCAAGCCCACAAGCCCTCGTGGAAAGGGGTTGGCTGATGCTCAGATCTCATTCGGCGCCACTCGCGTCCCTGGTCGTTGCCGTCGCACTCATGCTCATCGCCGCAGCGCCCGCACCCGCCTCAGGCCCGGCGACCGTCTCGGTCAGGGTGGAGGGGCTGAACGAAACGAAGCTGCCGGCGACTCAGGTCACGACGACCGCCGCTCCGGTCGTCAAGGACGGGAAACCCGCTGACGCTTGTCCGGGGACCAACGCCTCGGGCGCGCTCGAGCTCGCCACCGGAGGGAGCTGGAGCGGGGCCTGGTTCGGCGGAAAAGTGGAAGAAGGGAAGTTCAAGGGGCTCGGCTACAGCGTCGAAACGATCCTCGGCGAGACGTGGACGTTCAGCTCCGGATCCTTCTGGAACTTCTGGGTCGACAACAAGGCCCAGGAAGAAGGCGTCTGCGAACGTGAACTGCAGACGGGGGACCAGCTGTTGCTCTATCCGTGCCACTTCGAAGAAGGACAGGAATGTCCGAATCCGCTCGCGCTGGAAGCGCCTTCGTCCGCAGCCGCGGGTGAACCGGTCCCGGTGACCGTGAAGCGCTATGCGGCGAACGGATCTGCCACGCCCGCAGCGGGCGCAACCATCTCCGGGGGCGCCGCGCCGGCGACGGCCGACTCGGGAGGTCATGCGACGCTCACCCTCTCGCACGCGGGAGCGGCGACGCTCGTCGCCACCGCCCCGAGCGCCGTGCGCGCCGAGGCGTCCTTGTGCGTCCACAGCGGCAACGATGGAACGTGCGGCACGACCGGTCCCGCGCCCACGACCAATGCGCCGGCTCCGATGAACGGGCCACCGTCGCCGTACAAAGGGCCGTTCGCCGTCGTGGCGACTGCGACCGGGGTGCTCGACGGGCACGTCTATTCGCGGTCGCACTCCCCGAGGCTGATCGCCGGCACGGTGAGCGCCCACACGGCTGTCACCTCCGTCAGCATCGAGCTGTGGCGCAGGTTCGCCGGCCGCTGCTACGCATATGACGGCACCCGCGGGCGATTCGTGCGCGCCGGCTGCACGCACGCCGGCTTCTACAAGATCCCCGGGCTGGGCGGTCGCTTCTTCAAGGTCTCGAGCACGAGCAGCTTCTCCTACCTGCTCCCGTCCGCGCTCCCGCGCGGCGAATACGTACTCGACATCCTCGCCACCGACGCGGCCGGCAATCGCACGACGCTCGCCCGCGGCACCTCGAGGACGCGATTCTATGTCCGCTAGATGCCTGCCTGCACTCGCGGCTTCGGCGCTGGCGCTCGCCGCGCTCGTCGCGCTGCTCTCGGTGCCGGCGCACGCGGGGCCGGCGCGCCTGGCCTCGGGCGGGCCCTCGGTGCAGGCGATGATCGTCGGCACCGGCGGCGCGGTCCTCTCGGGCCCGCGCACGGTCACCGCATCCGCGACGAGCGTGCGTGTCGGCGGGCGCGGCTGCGCCATCGCCTCGGGCACGCCGCTGGCCGTGCTGGCGGCCATGCGCGGCGCCGGCGGCCCGGGGTACGCGCTGCGCGACTACGGCCGCTGCGGCTCGTCACCCGTCGACTCGGCGCAGCTGTTCGTCTACTCGCTCGGTGGCGAGCGAAACCAGGGGCAGAGCGGCTGGGAGTACAAGGTCGACCACGTCGCCGGATCGACCGGCGCCGCCGACCCGAGCGGGGCGCGCGGCGACGGCCGGCGCATCCGCTCCGGCGCACACGTCCTCTGGTTCTGGTGCAACGCCTCCGGCGGCGGCTGCCAGCGAACGCTCGACCTCCGCAGCTCCTCGGTCAGCGTGAGCCGCGGTCAGCGCTTCGGCGTGACGATCAGCGGCTACGACAACGAAGGCCGCGGCGCACCCGCGGCAGGCGCCATCGCGACGATCGGCTCGGACTTCGCGTCCGCCGGGCCGCACGGCGAAGCGACGCTGATCGCGCCGAGCTCGCCCGGGCGCTACGCCTTGAGCGCCAGCCGCCGCGGACTCGTGCCTTCGTTCCCGGAGACGATCGTGGTGCGGTGAGGCCCCTATGGGAACTGCTGCGGACACAGCTCGCTGCGCGCGGCCTGCCGCTCCCGGTCCTCACCCCCGTCGCCGTCGCGCTCACGCTCGGCGGCTGCGGGCTGGGCGCGGGGCGCACATCCGGCAGCGCCCAGCTGCTCGTGACCCGCGACTTCGGCGCGGTGGTCGTCCGTCAGCTCGACCGGCCGGCGGCCAAGGGTGAAGAGACGGTGATGAGCCTTTTGATCCGCAACGACCCGTCCGTGACGACCCGCTTCGGCGGGGGCTTCGTGCAGAGCATCGACGGGATCTCGGGCGGCCAGCAAGCGGGCCAACCCGTCGACTGGTTCTACTACGTCAACGGCATCCAGGCGACCAAGGGGGCGGCGTCGACGAAGGTGCACGCGGGCGACCGCATCTGGTGGGACCACCACGACTGGAGCCAGACCGAGCAGATCCCCGCGGTCGTCGGCTCCTATCCGGAGCCCTTCCTCCACGGCACCGAAGGCAAGCGCCTGCCCGTCCGCGTCGAGTGCGCCGAAGCCGGCGCCGGCGCCTGCCGCACGGTCGCCGAGCGGCTCGGCAGCTTGGGGGTCCCGGCCGGCATCTCGGGGCTCGGAACGAGCGGCGAGCCGGGCGCGCTGCACGTGCTCGTCGGGCGCTGGAGCGGCATCCGCCGCCAGCAGGGAGCCCGCCTGATCGACGAAGGCACGCGCGCGGGCGGTGTGTACGCGCGCTTCTCGCCTGACGGCAGCCGGCTGACGCTGCTGGACGCCCGCGGGCGGCCAGGGCGCGAGCTGGCCGGCGGCGCCGGCCTGATCGCCGCGACGCGCCACGGCGAAGACGCGCCGGTTTGGGTCGTGACGGGAACCGATGCGGGCGGTGTCGAACTGGCCGCGCGCGCGCTCGAAGGCTCCGTGCTGCACAACCGCTTCGCGATCGTGCTCGTCCAGGGCGGCGTGCTGCCGGTCCCCGTCGGAGGCGGGTGAGCGGTGAGGGGGACGCTCTTCTACCGCCGTAGGCCAAGCCCGCTGCACGCCACGCGCGCCGGGGTCGGCGCGCTCTGGGCCGCGGCGCTGTCGCTCGCGACGCTCCTGCTCGACCATCCCCTCGCACTGCTCGCGCTGCTGGCTGCGGTCCTCGCGGCCGGCGCCGGCGCCGGGGTGGGGAGGGTGCTCGCGCGCTCGATGCGTGTCGCGGCGATCGTGTGGCTGCCGATCGTCCTCGTCAACGTGCTCGTCTCGCGCCAGGGCCTGACGGTGTTCGCGCGGCTCGGCGACCTCGGGCCCTTCGGCCAGGGCGACCTGACGCTCGAGGCGGCCGTCTTCGGCGCCGTGATCGCGCTGAAGGTGATGCTGCTGATCCTGATCACGACGCTCGCGAGTCTCGCCATCGACCCGGACGAGACGCTCAGGATCGTACGCCGCCTCTCGTTCCGCTCGGCGCTGACCGCGTCGCTGGCGACGCGCATGATCCCCGTGCTCGCGGCCGACGCCCAGCGGCTCGCCGAGGCGCAGCGCACCCGACCGCTCGGCTCGCCGCGCGGGCCGCGGGGACGCCTCGCGCTCCTGCGCGCCGTCGTCGGCGGCTCGCTCGATCGCGCGATGGACGTTGCCGCGACGCTCGAGGTGCGCGGCTTCGCGACCGCGCGCCGCGCGCCCCGCGCGCCGCGTCCCTGGTCGCGACACGACCTCGCGTTCCTCGCCTCCGCGCTCTCGATCGCCGGGCTCGCGGTGCTCGCGCGGGTCGCCGGCGTCGCGCCCTTCGACGCCTATCCCGAAGTGCATGCACCCGTGGGCGCGGCCACGATCGCGCTCTGTGCCGGGCTGCTGCTCGCCGTGCTGGCGCCGTTCGCCGATCGGCGCGGGGTGGAGCTGTGAGCGCGCCGCTGTTGTCCTTCGAGCGCGTCGGCTACCGGTACCCCGGCGTGCCGGATGCAGCGCTCAGCGACGTCAGCATCGAGCTCGGTCCCGGCGAGTTCTGCCTGCTCGCGGGGCTCTCGGGCCACGGCAAGTCGACCTTCCTGCGCGCCGCCTGCGGGCTCGTGCCCCACTTCCACGGAGGCCGCTTCGCCGGCCGCGTCACGCTCGGCGGCCTCGATACCCGCGAGCACGGACCTGCGCAGCTCGGTGCCGTCGCGGGCGTCCTCTTCCAGGACCCAGAGACGCAGCTGGTGATGAGCACCGTGCGAGCCGAGCTCGCGCTGGCCCTCGAGAGCCGCGGCCACGGCGCCACGGCGGTGGCTCGCGGCATCGAGGAGGTGGCGCTCGCGCTCGGGATCGA
Source organism: Solirubrobacteraceae bacterium (assembly GCA_036272475.1). Classification (GTDB taxonomy): domain Bacteria; phylum Actinomycetota; class Thermoleophilia; order Solirubrobacterales; family Solirubrobacteraceae; genus Palsa-744. The sequence goes on from DATAYP010000021.1 coordinate 9,532, forward strand.
CGCGCTGCTCGACCGCTCGACGCACGAGCTCTCCGGCGGCGAGAAGCAGCGCGTTGCGCTCGGCGCCGCGCTCGCGGGGCGACCGCGCGTCGTACTGCTCGACGAGCCCACCTCCCAGCTCGACCCCGTCGCCGGCGACGAGCTGATCGGGCTCCTGCGACGGCTCAACCAGGAGTGGGAGACGACGATCGTCCTCGCCGAGCACCGCCTCGAGCGCTGCCTCGCCGCCGCAGACCGCGTGATCGCGCTCGAGGACGGCCGCATCGCCTGTGACGAGGACCCCGAGGGCTTCCTCGCCTGGGCCACGCGTCACTCGCCGGCCCTGCAGACGCCAGCGGCGAAGCTCTTCGCCCTCGCCGGCATCGAGCCCGCGCCGGCCGGCGTCCGCCAGGCGCGCGCCGCGCTTCGCGCCCGCGGACTGCTGAGCGATCCTGCGCCGCGGGTCGAAGACGAGCCGAGCGTGCGGTCCCGCCGCCGGGGGCGCCGCGCCGAGCGCGCCGCGAAGGCGCTCGAGCTGGACTCGGTCTGGCACGAGCTGAGCGACGGGCCCGCGATCCTGCGCGGCGTCGATCTCAGCATCGCGCCCGGCGAGAGCCTCGCGCTGATGGGCCGCAACGGGGCCGGCAAGTCGACGCTGCTGCGCCACGCCGCCGGCCTGCTTCAGCCGACGCGCGGCCGGGTGCGGGCTGCCGGGCGAGTCGCGCTGCTGCTGCAGAACCCGGGCGACTACTTCATCCACGAGCGCGTCGCCGACGAGCTGGAAGACGGAGCGGCGCTGCCCGAGGGGCTCGCGCACGCCGCCGAGCGAAACCCGCGCGACCTCTCCGGCGGCGAGCGCCAGCGTCTCGCGCTCGCGATCGTCAGCGGGGCCGGGGAGGCACCGGCGGTGCTGGCGCTCGACGAGCCGACGCGCGGTATGGACCGCGCCGCCAAGCGGGCGCTCGCGGGCGAGCTGCGCCGACGTGCGGGCGAGGGGCAGGCCGTGATCGTCGCGACGCACGACCCCGAGTTCGCCGCCGCCTGCGCCGACCGTGCGGTGCTGCTCGCCGACGGACGCGTGATCGCCGACGGGACCACCGCGGAGCTGCTCGCCGGCGGCTGGTACTTCGCGACCGAGACGGCTCGCATCCTCGCCGGGGCCGGGGGCGCGCTGCTGCCCGAACAGGGCGCCGAGCTGCTGCGTGAGCGCGCCGCGCTCGCCGGCGCCGCGCAGGGCGCCCCGGCGCGATCCTCCGAGACGCGGGCCGGGACCGTCCCCGCCGCTGGGGCCCAAGCCGACCCATCGCCCGGCACGCTCGCCCCGGGGTCGTCGCGATGAGCTGGCCGCTCGCCGCGTTCCTGATCGTCGGTGCGGTCCTCGGCGTGGGCTGGCTCTCCTACGAGCACACCCGCCCCTCGGCGCGGATGGCGGCGGTCGTGGCGGTGATGGCCGCGCTCGCGGCGCTCGGGCGCGACGCCTTCGCGGCGCTCCCCGACGTCAAGCCGATCACCGCGATGACGCTCGTGGCCGGGTATGCGCTCGGGCCGCTCCCCGGCTTCACCGTCGGCGCGCTCGGGATGCTCGTCTCCAACTTCATGCTCGGCCAGGGCCCTTACACCCCTTGGCAGATGGCCGCGTGGGGGATGGTCGGCCTCGGCGGCGCGCTCCTCGGGCGGCTGAGCGGGAGGCGTCTCGGCCGCTTGCCGCTGGCGCTCGCATGCGGGCTGAGCGCGCTGGCTGCCAAGGAGGTGATGAACCTCTACACGTGGACGCTCGGCGCGAGCCACACGCCCGCCGCCTTCCTCGCCGTCGCCGGCCAGGCGATCGCCTACGACATCACGGACACGATCGCGAGCTTCCTCTTCGGCCTCGCCTTCGCGCCCGAGCTCGCGCGGGTGCTCGGGCGGGTGCGCGTGCGCATGGACGTGACCTGGGTACGCGACACGCCGGCCGCCGTGCCGCGCGCGCTGCAGCCGAACCCGGGCGGCCGCCGCTCGCTCGGAGCCGCGGGCGCCCTCGTCGCCGTGCTGCTCTCCGCCACGCTGCTCCTCGGCGGTCCGCGCGCCGCGCGCGCCGGGCCGCCGGTCTCGCGCGAGGTCACCTTCCTCGAACGCGCCCAGAACGCCGACGGCGGCTTCGGCGCCGCGCGCGGCCAGTCCTCCAGCGAGCTCTACTCCGGCTGGGCGGCGATGGGTCTCGCGGCGGCGGGCCGCGACCCGCTGAGCGTGCGCCGAAACGGTCACAGCGTGCTCGACGCGCTGCGCCGCGAAGCCGCGACGCTCCAGGGCGCAGGCGACCTCGAGCGAACGATCCTCGCCCTGCACGCGTGCGGCGTCTCGGTGTATGCCCTACCCGGGGGCGATCCGGTCGCCAGGCTGCTCCGCTATCGCAGCGGCGACGGCAGCTTCGGTCAGCTGAGCAACCTCACCGCGTTCGCGATCTTCGCGCTGCGCGCGGCCGGATACTCGGGCGCCGATCCCGCGGTGCGCGGCGCGGGCGGCTGGCTGCTGCGTCAGCAGAACGCCGACGGCGGCTTCGGCTTCGCCACGCGCGGCGGCGGCAGCGACGTCGACGACACAGCCGCCGGACTCCAGGCGCTCGTCGACGCCGGCACCCGGCACGGCAGGGTCGTGACCCGGGCGCTCGCGTACCTCGTGCGCGCGCAGAACCTCGACGGCGGCTATCCGCAGCAGAGGGGCGGCGAATCGAACGCTCAGTCGACAGCCTGGGCGATACAGGGCCTGATCGCGGGTGGGCGCGATCCGCGCACCGTCAGCCGCCAGGGCAGCCGCACCCCGTTCGGGTTCCTCGCGACGCTGCTCGCGCCCGACGGCAGCGTGCGCTACTCGCGCATCGGAGCGCAGACGCCCGTGTGGGTGACCGCGCAGGCGCTCACGGCGCTGGCCGGCAGGCCGCTGCCGATCCCGCCGCCGAGAAGTCACGCCGCCTACGTGGCCTCGGCCCCCGCCGGGCCCCGCGCGGGCCACGTCGCCGGGCGCCCCGCCGTGCCACCCGCCGCGCACCCCGCCGCGACCGTGCGCCGCGTCGATCGCCGCCCGGCGCACACGCGGGCCGCGCATCGCTGCGGGCACTCACGCCGCGACGGGTACGCGGACTGACGGCGTCGCACGCGCGATCGGAGCCCTGAGCGGGGAAGCCGTCTCGCCGATTCCGGGCAGGCGCCCGTTCAGACTGGCTTTATCGGCCGTCGTACCCTATGTCGCATGTCGGGACATGCGTTCTCTGGCACGGCGATCGCCGCGCCGCCGATGGGCAGCAGGCGCGAGCGCCCCGGAGTGGGCGGCGCGCTCGGCGTCGCCGCGCTCTGCGTGCTGGGGCTCGCCGCCGTGTGGCTCGTGGCGGAGCTCGTGCCGGCCGCGCATCTGCGCGACGCCGCCGCGCTGCGCGACTTCACGCTGCTGAGCCGCCCGCACGTCGACTCGGTCGCCAACCTCCTGATCAGGCTGCTCGATCCGCCGCTGTTCACGCTCTGGGCGGTGGCTTTGATCGCGACGGCGCTCGCGCGCGGGCGCCCGGGCGTCGCGGCGGCGGTCGCGGCGGTGATGGCGCTGGCGCCGGTCAGCGCAGAGACGCTCAAGCCGCTGCTCGCGCACCCGCACGCCCAGATCGGCGGCGCGCACATCGGCCCCGCCTCCTGGCCGAGCGGCCATTCCACGGCCGCGCTGATCGTGGTGCTCTGCGCGGTGCTCGTCGCGCCGGCGCGGCTGCGGCCGCTCGTCGGCGCGCTCGGCGCAATCTTCGCGGTCGCCGTCGGCTGCGCGCTGCTGATCCTCGCATGGCACATGCCCAGCGACGTGCTCGGCGGCTACCTCCTCGCGGCGCTGTGGATGGCGATCGCCGTCGCAGGGCTGCGCTTCGCCGACCGTCACTGGCCGCCACGCCGGCATGCAGTCGTCGCCCGCGTGGCGCAGGCCCCAGAGCGCGTCGGCTAGCCCGAGGGCGAGGAGCCGGCGTCGTGCGCGCCGGGATCCCACAGCGGCTCGCGCTCGCCGGCGCCGCCGTGCGAGTTGACGGCTCGGCTGAGGATGAACAGCAGGTCCGAGAGGCGGTTGAGGTAGCGCACCACCTCGGGGTTGGCGTCCCCGACGGCGATCGCGCGTCGCTCCGCCCGGCGGCACACGGTGCGGCACACGTGCAGGTGCGCGCCGGCCGGCGTCCCGCCCGGGATCACGAAAGAGCGCAGCGGCGCCAGCTTGGCGTTGACCTCGTCGCAGGCCTGCTCCAGCCATTCGGTGTAGCCGGGCTCGACGCGCAACCGCGGGCGCTCGGACTCGGCCGCGCCGGGGCCGGGCTGTGGCACCGACAGGTCGGCCCCGACGTCGAGCAGGTCGTTCTGCACACGGCTCAGCCAGCGCACGAACAGCTGCGGCAGCGGCTCCAGCAGCGCCACGCCGAGCGTCGCGTTGAGCTCGTCGACGGTGCCGTAGGCCTCGACGCGCGGGTGAAGCTTGGACACGCGGCTCATGTCCCCGAGATGCGTCTCCCCCCCGTCGCCCAGCTTCGTGTAGATGCGGGTGAGGTTCACCGTCATCGCGTTTCGAGTCTCGCACACCGGGCCGCCGCCCGTCCCCGGGATGGGGTACGTTCTCGCACTTCATGCGGATCGGCGTCCCGAAGGAAACAGCGGTTGGCGAGCATCGCGTGGCGCTCGTGCCCGAGGTCGTCGGCAAGTTGAAGGCGAAAGGACTCGACGTCGTCGTGCAGAGCGGCGCCGGCGCGGATGCCCTGCTGAGCGACCACGCCTTCACCGAGGCCGGCGCGACGGTGAGCACGAGCGCGGCGGACGTCTGGGGCGCCGACATCGTCGTCACGATCGCCCCGCCTGACCCCGAACAGATCCGCACGCTCGGCTCGGGCTCGATCCTGATCGGCTTCCTCGCGCCGCTCACCAGCCCCGTCACGACGCGCGCGCTCGCCGACAAGCAGGCGACGGCCTTCGCGATGGAGGCGATCCCCCGCATCTCGCGCGCGCAGGCGATGGACGCGCTCTCCTCGCAAAGCAACGTCGCCGGCTACCGCGCCGCGCTGCTCGGCGCCGAGGAAATGGGGCGCTTCTACCCGATGCTGATGACCGCCGCCGGCACGATCCCGCCGGCGAAGGTGCTCGTGCTCGGCGTCGGCGTCGCCGGGCTTCAGGCGATCGCGACCGCGAAACGGCTCGGCGCCCGCACGACCGGCTACGACGTGCGTCCCGAGGTCGCCGAGCAGGTGCAGTCGCTCGGAGCGCAGTGGCTCGACCTCGGCCTCGAGGCAAGCGGCGAGGGCGGTTATGCGCGCGAGCTGACCGACGAGGAGCGCGCACGCCAGCAGCAGGCGCTGACCGACGCGATCAAGGGCTTCGACGTCGTGATCACGACGGCACTCGTCCCGGGGCGCCCCGCGCCGAAGCTCGTGACGGCAGAGGCCGTCGAAGGGATGAAGCCCGGGTCGGTGATCGTCGACCTCGCCGGAGAGGCGGGCGGCAACTGCGAGCTCACGGTCCCCGGCGAGACGGTCGTGCGCCGCGAGGTCAAGATCGCCTCGCCGCTCAACCTCCCCGCCGGCATGGCCGAGCACGCCTCGCAGCTGTTCGCGCGCAACGTGCTCGCGCTGCTCGAGCTGTTCATCGGCGAGGACGGCGCGGTGACGCTCGACTTCGACGACGAGATCATCAGCGGTGCCTGCATCGTGCGCGAGGGCGAGATCGTCAATCCGGGAGCGAAGCAGGCCGTGGAGGTCGCCGCATGATCATCGCCAGCACGCTCACCACGAACCTCTCGATCCTGGTGCTCGCCGGCTTCATCGGCTTCGTCGTGATCTCGAAGGTGCCGAACACTCTGCACACACCGCTGATGTCCGGCACCAACGCGATCCACGGGATCGTGCTGCTCGGCGGCCTGCTGATCATCGGCCTCGCCGGAAACGGCACCTTCAACAAGATCATCCTCGTGATCGCGATCACGTTCGGGACGATCAACATCGTCGGCGGGTTCCTCGTCACCGATCGCATGCTCGAGATGTTCAAGTCCAAGCCCGAGCCGAAGCGCCAGGAGCTGGAGAAGGCCCAGGAGCAAGAGGAGAAGGTGCCGTGATCGCGCCGGTGCTCGCGACGTCGTTCGTGCAGAGCGAGAGCTTCCGCGACGTCCTCTACATCATCGCCTTCTCGCTGTTCATCCAGGGGCTGCGCGGGCTCGCCGGGCCGACGACGGCGGTGAAAGGCAACCGCATCGCCGCGGTCGGGATGGCGATCGCGGTGATCGCCACGCTGCTCAGCCCGCAGGAGGGCAACTGGGGGCTGATCGCGCTCGGCCTCGCGCTCGGCACGGCCGTCGGCGTGCCCGCGGCGCGCCAGGTGAAGATGACCGCGATGCCGCAGATGGTGGCGCTGTTCAACGGCGTCGGCGGCGGCGCCGTGTTCCTGATCTCGTGGGCCGAGTTCCGCCTCACGGGCGGCTTCGCCCACACGGCGACGTACGTGACCGTCTTCTCGCTGTTCGCGGCGATCGTCGGATCGGTCTCCTTCTGGGGCTCGAACATCGCGTTCGGCAAGCTCCAGGAAATCATCCCCGGGCGCCCGATCTCGTTCGGCTCGGCGCAGCAGATCGTCAACCTCGTGCTGCTGATCCTCGCGCTCGCGGCCGCCGCGGACATCGCCGCGGGCGATCACTCCGAAGCGATCTTCATCGGGATGCTGCTGTGCGCGGCGCTGCTCGGCAACGCCGTCGTGCTTCCGATTGGCGGCGCCGACATGCCGGTCGTGATCTCGATGCTCAACGCCTTCACGGGGCTGTCGGCCGCGGCGACCGGGATCGCGCTGAACAACCCGGCGCTGATCGTCGCCGGGATGATCGTCGGCGCCTCCGGCTCGATCCTCACGAACCTGATGGCGGTCGCGATGAACCGCTCGATCCCCGCGATCATCGCCGGCGGCTTCGGTGGCGGCGGCGCGATCGAGGGCGCCAGCGGCGCGGGCGAGCACGCCGGCACGGTGCGCTCGACGACGGCCGCCGATGCGGCGATCCAGCTCGCCTACGCCAACCGCGTCGTGATCGTGCCCGGCTACGGAATGGCGGTCGCACAGGCCCAGCACGCCGTGCGCGAGCTGACGAAGGAGCTCGAGAAACGCCAGGTCGAGGTCAGCTACGCGATCCATCCGGTGGCCGGGCGCATGCCGGGGCACATGAACGTGCTGCTCGCGGAGGCGGACGTCCCCTACGACCAGCTCAAGGAGATGGAGGAGGCCAACCCCGAGTTCCAGCGCACCGACGTCTCGCTCGTGATCGGCGCGAACGACGTCACCAACCCGGCCGCCAAGAACACGCCCTCATCGCCGATCTATGGGATGCCGATCCTGGAAGTCGCCGACAGCCAGTCGGTGATCGTGATCAAGCGCTCGATGAACCCCGGCTTCGCAGGCATCGAAAACGAGCTCTACTACGAGCCGAAGACCGAGATGCTGTTCGGCGACGCGAAGACGGCCGTGACCGAGATCACCGCCGAGCTCGCCCAGATCTGATCACCCGCTCTGCGAGACTGCGACCGTGATCGAGCGCGGTCAGGCGATAGCTGCGCTGTCCACGGAGGAGTTCGACGTGGTCGTCGTCGGAGGCGGCATCACCGGCGCCGGCGTCGCGCTCGACGCGGCGACCCGCGGCTACAGCGTCGCGCTGCTCGAGCGCGCCGACTTCGCCTCGGGCACCTCGAGCCGCTCGAGCAAGCTCGTCCACGGCGGCCTGCGTTACCTGCAGAACTTCGATCTCGGGCTCGTGCGCGAGGCGCTGGTCGAGCGCCAGCTGATGGTCGCGCTGGCGCCGCATCTCGTGCGGCCCCTGCCGCTCGTCGTGCCTGCGTTCGATGGAGCGCGTCCTGACCGCCTGGTCGGCGTCGGGCTCAACCTCTACGACGTGATGTCGGTGACCGACCGGCGCTCGGCCGGCGACAAACTGCGCTCTCGGCGGGGCCGCAAGGCGCGCGAGCGGCCGGCCGGCCTCGTCGCGCCCGCATCGGACGCGGGTGAGTCGTGGAGCCCGGCACGCCACCGCGTGATCTCTGGCGAGGAGGTCGTCGAGCTGCTCCCCGCGCTCGCCGCGCGCGAGCCGACGAGCGGGTGGCTGTTCTACGACTGCCAGACCGACGACGTGCGCCTGGTCCTGACGGTGCTCGGCGAGGCCGAGCGCTTCGGCGCCGTGTGCGCAAACCGTCTCGAGGTCACGGGGCTGCTCGAGAGCGAGGGGCGCGCGGCCGGCGTGGCGGTCCGCGACGTCGAGAGCGGCGAGCGCTTCGACGTGCGCGGCGCGAACGTCGTCAACGCGACCGGCGTGTGGGCCGACGAGCTGCGCCCCGAGGAGCTCCACGGGGAGGCGGAGCTGCCGCGAATCCGCCCGAGCCGCGGAACGCACGTGACGATCGACCACGAGCATCTGCCGCTCGTCGGCGGCGCGATCGTGCCGGCCGGCTCGGGGCGTTCGATCTTCGCGCTGCCGTGGCTCGGGCACACGCTCGTCGGCACGACCGACAATGACTACGAGGGCCCGCTCGAGCACGTGCAGCCCTCCGGCGAGGACGTCGCCTACCTGCTCGACGCCGTCAACGGCTTCTTCGGCTCCTCGCTCGGGCGCGAGCATCTCGCGGGCGCCTTCGCAGGGGTTCGCCCGCTGATCTCCACTGGCGACTCCAAGAAGTCGGTCGACATCTCGCGCAAGGCCGAGCTGTACGAGACCTCCTCCGGGATGATCACGATCACGGGCGGCAAGCTCACGACCTGGCGGCGGATGGCGAAGATGACCGTCGACCGGCTGGTCGAGCGAGACGCGCGCGACGCGCCCTGCCGCACCCATGAGATCCCGCTCGGTCAGGCGATCGCCGTCGAGGAGCTGCCGCGGGTGGAGGGCGTGCCCGAGCGGTCATACGCCGCGCTCGCCTCCCGCTACGGCCACGCCGCGCACGACGTTCTCGCGCTGGCGGCCGAGCGCGGCGAGCTCGCTCAGCCGATCGTCGGCGGGAACCCCGACCTCCTCGCAGAGGTCGCGCTGGCGGCCCGCCGCGAGCAGGCGCGCAGCATCGGCGACGTGCTCTTGCGGCGCACGCGGCTCGGGCTGCTCGCCGCGCGCGAGCTCACGCCGGCAGAGACCGACGGTGAGCATCCGCCGCCGCTGCGCCGGGTGGGGGAGACGATGGCGCGCGAGCTCGGCTGGGACGCCGAGCGGCTCGCACGCGAGCTCGAGCGCTTCGATGAGGAGGCGCGGCAGGAGGGCATCCTCGCCGTGGCGCGCGGCGAGCTGCCCGCGCCGGAGAGTGACAGCGCCGCGAGCCGCACGGTCCACGCGCCGGCGGAGCGAGGTCCGTGAACGCGCCACGACTGCGGCTGCGCGCGGTCGACCGGCTGCTCGAGCTCGGTGATCGCCCGTGGCTGATGGGGATCGTCAACGCCTCGCCGGACTCCTTCAGCGATGGCGGCCGCCGGGCGAGCATCGAGGATCAGATCGCGCTCGCCGGCGAGCTGCTCGGCGCCGGCGCCGACATCGTGGACATCGGGGGCGAGTCGGCGAGCACCGGCCGTCGCCCCGTAGCGCCTGAGCAGGAGATCGAGCGCGTCGTGCCGCTCGTCGAGGCCGTCGCCGGGGAGCTCGGCGCGCTCGTGTCCGTCGACACCTACAAGCCGTCCGTCGCGCGCGCCGCGATCGCCGCCGGCGCGCGGATCGTCAACGACGTGAGCGGCCTGCGCGACCGCGAGCTCGCCGACGTGTGCGCTCGGAGCGGCGCCGCGCTCGTGGTGATGCACACGCTCGCCGCCCCGCGCGAACGGCTGCAGGACCCGCGGCTGTACGGCGACATCGCCACCGAAGTCCTCGAGTTCCTGCGCGATCGGATCGCCGTCGCGCTCGACCACGGCGTGAGGGCCGAGCAGCTGATCGTCGACCCGGGTCCCGACTTCGCCAAGACACCCGCCCAGACCGTGCGCCTGCTGCGGGATGTCGGCTCGCTGCACGAGCTCGGCCGCCCGCTGCTGATGGCGATCTCGCGCAAGGACTTCGTCGGCGCCCTCACAGGACGCCCGCCCGGCTCGAGGCTCGCCGGGACGCTCGCGGCGGTCGCCCACGGCGTGCGGCAGGGAGCCCACATCTTCCGCGTGCACGACGTCGCGGCGGTCGCCGACTTCCTCGCCGTCTACGCCGCGCTGGAGGGCGATCTGCCGCCGGATGAGGACCTGCTGCTCGCCGAGGAGCTGCGTCACGAGCCCGTGGCGCCAGGGGACACGCGCCCGCGGGAGCGCCTGCACGGCCACGAGGAGGCCGGCCGGTCGAGCCGCTAGGCTGGTGCCGACAAGGGGTGCCCTGCGCTGTCCAACGCGCAGGGACGCCAACCGCCCATCACCGAGAGAAGGAAGATCAGATGCCCGTACTCGACCGCTCCGAGCTGGAGGCAAGCCCTCTGGCCGACCTCCACGCGATCGCAGACCAGCTTGGACTCGACGGCTTTCGCCGCCTGCGCAAGGCCGACCTCGTAGACGCGATCCTCGGCGAGCCCGGCGGCTCCCGCCCCGACGGCGCCGAGCGCGCCGACGGCGCCGCGCGCGCCGACGATGACGACGGGGCCGATCGAGAGGATGGCGCCGATCGTGACGACGCCGCGGAGGGCGCCGAAGCCGGCGAACGCTCCGGCGGCGGCTCACGCACGCGGCGGCGCCGCGCGCCGCGCACGCGCCGCGCGGGCGGGAAGGACGATCTCGACGACTCCGCCGAGGAGGACGACGAGGCCGCTTCCGGCTCCGGCGACGGCTCCAGGGGCCGCCGCTCGCGGGGAGCCCGCGGCGGCCGCGGCGCGAGCGCCGGCGAGCGATCCGGCCGTCGCGGCGAGCGATCCGACGGCGAGGAGGAGCCCGCCGACGGAGAGTCGCGGATCGCCGAGGGCGTCGTCGAGCTGCTCGGCAACGGCTCTGCGTTCCTTCGCGTCTCGCCGCCCGACCCTTCGGACGAGGACGTCTACATCTCGGCGGCCCAGGTGCGCCGCTGCGAGCTGATCTCCGGCGACCGCGTCGCCGGGCCCGTCCGCCTCCCGCGCCGCTCCGAGCGCTACCCGTCGCTGATCCGCATCGACACGATCAACGGCGCCGACGCCGACGAGGTCTCCGAGGGGGCCCGCTACGAGGATCTGCCCGTCGAGTATCCGAGCGAACGCCTCGCGCTCGGCGGATCCGACCGGACGCTCGAGGCGATCCAGTGGCTGACGCCGCTCGGCCGCGGCTCGCGCGCGCTGATCGTCGGCGCGCCGCGGTCGGGCAAGACCGAGACGCTGCGCATGCTCCAGGCCGCGCTCCCCGCCGGCGAGGAGCTCGACGTGACGGTCGTGCTCGCCGGCGTGCGACCCGAGGAGATCGCGCAGTGGCAGGAGGGCCCACAGCCCCCGGCGGCGGCGCTCACCTTCGCCGCCTCATCGGATGCACAGGCGCAGGCCGTCGAGCGGGCCCTGGACGGGGCCAAGCGCGTCGCCGCCCGTGGCGGTCACGCGCTCGTCCTGATCGACACGCTCGACGGGCTCTCGGCACACGCCGCGCGCAAGGCGCTCGCCGCCGCCCGCAAGCTGCGTGACGGGGGCTCGCTCACGGTGATCGCCACCGCTACGCAGCCGCTCGGCGGCGAGACGGCTGTGATCGCGCTCGACGTCGCGCTGACCTCGACGGGGCGCCAGCCGATCCTCGACCTCGTCGCCAGCGGCACGCTGAAGCCCGAGCTGCTGGTCGGGGAGGATGGCGCGCAGGCGATCACGAAGGCGCGCGCCGCGGCGCTCGAGGCCGACTCCTAGGCGCGCTCAGCGGCGGTACGCGACCCGGCCCCAGGAGGGCTCGGGAGCGAGTTCGATCGGCTCGTCGCTGCGATCGGGCTGGACGTAGGCGAAGCTGCCGCTCTCCTCGTCGAAGGCGAAGCCGAGCTCGCCCTCGTTGACCCGCTGGTCGAGCCACGCGCCGCGGAAGACCAGCCGGCGCAGCCAGTGCACGAGCGAGCGCTCGGCGGGCCCGACGAGCTCGGGCCAGCAGTCGTTGACGTGTTCGCCGAGCCCCGACGCGGGATCTGCGATCTCGCCGTTGACGGCAAGGTTGACGAGGTCTTCGAGCTCCTCCTCGCCGAGGCGCCCGCCGACGAAGCCGAGCTTAATCGCCGCCTGCTCGCAGCGCTCGGAGAAGTCCTCCTCGTTGAACGTGAAGCGCAGCTCGCCGTATTCGAGGACGAAGTCCTCCCCTGAGTCGTAGTTCCCGCGGCGCGTAATGTCCATATCGAGGCCGGGGATCGCTGGTGAGGCCCGGTTCGTCGGGATCATACGGCCGTGTCCTGCATCGGCGGCTGGCGTGCATGGGATTTTGCACACCGCCGGGAGCGGGGCGAGGTGCGGCGCGGCGGGATGGCCGACGCACGGGGGGTGGTGAGCGCCGGGCGGCCCGTATATAGGCTGCTGCGCTGATGGCGCGACTGAGCGAACACGGACTGCGCCGCGTGCTGGGCACGAGCGCGCTGTTCTCGACGGCTTACGGGAACGTCGGCTCGTCGATCTACTACGCGCTCGGCCTCGTCGCCTCCTACGCGCTCGGGCTCACGCCGATCGTGTTCGTGATCACCGGCGTGATCTTCTACCTGACGGCCGCCACCTACGCCGAGGCGACCGCGATGTTCCCCGAGGCCGGGGGCTCGTCGAGCTTCGCGCGCCACGCCTTCAACGAGCTGTGGTCGTTCTTCGCCGCGTGGGCGCAGATGCTCAACTACACGATCACGATCGCGATCTCGGCGTTCTTCGTGCCGCACTACATCGGCGGGCTGTTCTGGCCGGCTCTGCAGCACGGGCCCGGCGACGTCGTGTTCGGGATCGGCGTCGTCGTCACGCTCTCGCTGATCAACGTCGTGGGCGTGAAAGAGGCGGCAGGGCTGAACATCGTGCTCGCGGTCACCGACCTCGCGACGCAGCTGCTGCTCGTGATCGTGGGCCTGTTCCTCGTCTTCTCGCCGCACGTCCTGATCCACAACGTCCATCTCGGCGTCGCGCCGACCTGGAAAGCGTTCCTCGTCGCGATCCCGATCGGGATGATCGCCTATACGGGCATCGAGACGATCTCGAACATGGCCGAGGAGGCGCGCGACGAGACGAGGACGATCCCGCGCGCGATCAGGAACGTCGTGCTCGCCGTCTTCGCGATCTACGCGGCGCTGCCGCTCGTGGCGCTCTCGGCGCTCCCGGTCGAGAAACAGCCCGACGGCCACTACCGGACGCTGCTCGGGACCAGCGAGGCGCAAGGCGGCTTCGCGGGGGACCCCGTGCTCGGGATAGTCAAGCACCTGCATCTCGGCCCGCTCCAGTCAGCCGGCGAGATCTACGTGGGGCTGCTCGCGGCGACGATCCTCTTCATCGCGACCAACGCGGGCATCATCGGCGCTTCGCGACTGGTCTACTCGATGGGCCTGCACCGGCAGGTCCCCGACCGGCTCAGCCGGCTGCATCCGCGCTTCAGCACGCCGTGGATCGGGATCCTCCTGTTCGGCGGCATCGCGTGCCTGACGATCATCCCGGGGGAGGCCGAATTCCTCGGGAACATGTACGCGTTCGGCGCGATGCTGTCGTTCACCGTCGCGCACGTCTCCGTGATCCGGCTGCGGATCAAGGAACCGGATCGCCCGCGCCCCTACCGCGGGCCCGGCACGCTGCGCGTCGCCGGACGCGAACTGCCGCTGTTCGCGGTGCTCGGAGGCCTGGGCACGGCGCTCGCGTTCGTGACGGTTACGATCCTGCATCTGGCCGTCGCCGTCGCCGGTGTCTGCTGGCTGGCATTCGGGATTCTGCTGTACGTCGTCTACCGTCGCCGCCACGGCCTCGACCTGCGCACGACGACGCGCGCGCCTCGCCACGAGCGGCCCCCCGACTTCGAGCAGCTCGAGTACAAGACAGCGCTCGTTCCGATCTTCGGCGACGACGTCAGCGCCACGGCGCTCAACAGCGCGGCGAAGCTGATCGGCAGCGAGGGCGTCGTCTACGCGGTCTACGTGCTGCTCGTGCCGAGCCAGCTCTCGCTCGACGAGGGGCTCCAGGAGGAGGAGGCGCTGGGCCGCTCGGTGCTCGAGAGCGCGCGCATCCAGGCGCGCCGGGCGGGCATCAAGATCCACACTGGCCTGATCCGCACGCGCAATCCGGGCGCTGCGCTCGTCGAGGAGGCCGAACGCGTGGGCTCGGACGTCCTCTACTGGTCGACGATCCACGCACCCACCGGCGAGCAGCGCATCGGCCCGACGGCGACGTACCTGCTCGCAAAGCGCCCCTGCCGCGTGATCATCGAGACCCAGACCCCGGCCGAGCAGGAGCGAGCAGCGGTTCCGGCCTAGGTGGCCGGCGGGCCTCGCCGCGGCGCAGCGGCGGTTGGAGGATCATCTCCGGGCATGACCTCCGCGGTGCTGTCCCCGCTGCTGCTCAAGTCCGAACGGCCATCGCGGGCGGCCGGTGTGCTCGTCGCGCTCGCGAGCGTGGCGGCCGCGACGGCGCTCATATACCCGCTCAAGCAGGTCACGCCGGTGCTCTCGCTCGGGGTGCTCTACGTGCCGGCGGTGCTCGTCGTGTCGATGCTCTGGGGACGCGCGCTGGGCATCGCGACGAGCCTCCTGAGCGCGGCCGCCTTCAACTTCTTCCATCTGCCGCCCGGCGGCAGGTTCTCGCTGTCCGACGAACGCGAGTGGGTCGCGCTCGTCGTGTTCGTGATCGTCGCGATCGCCACGGGGATGGTCGGCGAGCTCGCCCGCGCCCGCGGTCGCGAGGCCGAGCGCCGGCGCCAGGAGGCCGATCTGTCGGCCGCGATGGCGCAGCTGCTGCTGGGCACCGCCGATGTCGACGGCGCCCTCGAGGAGGCCGCAGCCCAGCTCGCGGCCGCCGTCGGCGTCGCCGGGGCGGAGATCTCGGTCGGCGAGCTCGACGCCGAGGACGGCTCGCTGCTGTTCGAGCTCGACGCCGCCGGCGGGCGCGTCGGGGTGCTGCGGCTCGACGGCGAGCTCTCGCAGTCCGAGCGCGAGCGCATCGCCGAGCGCGTCGTGCCCTCGCTCGCGTCGATCCTCAGCGCCGCCCTGAACCGCGCGGCGCTGCAGTCCGAGGTGGTCGAGACGGCGGCGCTGAGACGCAGCGACGAGCTCAAGACCGCGGTCCTACGTTCGGTCTCACACGACCTGCGCACCCCTTTGACGGCGATCCTGATGGCGATCACGGCGCTCGATCCCGAGCACCCGACACGCGAGAACGTCGCCGATGTTCGAGAGCAGGTGAGCGACGCTGCGACGCGCCTGTGGCACCTGATCGAGAAGCTGCTCGACCTCTCGGTGCTGCAGGCCGGCCGCGCCGAGCCTCGGCTCGTCTGGTACTCGATCGCAGAGGTGCTCGAGGAGGCGATCGAGCAGGTGGCGGACAACAGTGTCCAGTTCAAGCTGTCGGTCGAGCAGGAGATGCCGCTGCTGCGGGGCGACCCGGGCCAGCTCGAGCGCGCCTTCGCGAACGTCCTCGAGAACGCCGCGCGCTACTGCGCGGGCAAGCCTGTCTCCGTGCGCGCGGGCAACGTTCGCGGGCGGATCCGCGTGCGCCTCGTCGACCAGGGCCCCGGCATCGCCACGAGCGAGCAGGAGCGGATCTTCCTCCCCTTCTACCGCGCCGCGGATGAGCAGGCGGTGCACCCCGGCTCGGGTCTCGGGCTCGCGATCACGAAGGGATTCGTCGAGCTCAACGACGGGCGCATCAGCGTCGAGTCGCTCCCCGGGCAGGGCACGAGCTTCGTGGTCGAGTTCGCGGTCCCCGAGCAGCCATCCCAGCCGGTGCCCGCCGTCCCGGCGGCCGCGGGGCTGGATCGCGGATGAGCGGCGAGCGGATCCTCGTCTGTGACGACGACCCGCAGATCAGGCGCGCGCTGGGGTTGATCCTGCGCGAGGCGGGATACGAGGTGCTGCTCTCCTCGACCGCCGAGGAGGCGCTCGACCGCGCATCGCTGGAGGGGCCGCATCTGGCGATCGTCGACCTGCTGCTGCCCGACGAGCCCGGCATCGAGCTCTGCAGGCGGCTGCGCGAGTGGAGCCAGATGCCGATCCTCGTGCTGTCGGCCGTCGGCGACGAGCAGACGAAGATCGACGCGCTCCACCAGGGCGCCGACGACTACGTCACAAAGCCGTTCGGTCCGGGTGAGCTCGTCGCGCGCGTGAAGGCCGCGCTGCGCCGTGCCGGCCGAGATGCGAGCGAGCCCCGCATCGAGGCGGGCGTCCTGCTGATCGACCTCGCCGCGCATGCCGTCTCGGTGGACGGCGAGGAAGTGCACCTGACCCCGACGGAGTTCTCGCTGCTGCGGGTGCTGGCGCTGAACCGCGGGCTGCTGATGACACATCGCCAGCTGCTGACCGAGGTGTGGGGTCCCGAGTACGCGGATGCGACGCCGGTGCTGCGCACGCACATCGCGAACCTGCGCGGCAAGCTCCCGGCGGGCGAGCGGCGCCTGATTCGCACCGACTCCGGGATCGGCTACCGCTTCAGCGCCTGAGGGGCCGTCGCGCCGGGCTGGGATGCCGCCGGCCCCCGGATCGGCCACCACCGGCGATCTTTGCGAAATCTGAACGTTCGAGGCCGCGTTCTTGATGCGGGCTTGACGGGTGGCGTCCTAGCCTCGACGTGTGGCGGTCGATGACGTTCCGGGCGCACGTGACGCCCAGGATCGGCGATAGATGGCACGCCTCACAGAGCACGGACTCCGCCGATCCGTCGGCGTGTCCGGCCTGTTTGCGACGGCCTACGGGAACGTCGGCTCCTCGATCTACTACGCGCTGGGCCTCGTCGCGGCGCACGCGCTCGGGCTGACGCCGCTCGTCTTCCTGTTCGCCGGCGGCCTGTTCGCGCTGACGGCGAAAACCTACGCCGAGGGCGCGGCGATGTTCCCCGAAGCCGGCGGCTCCTCGTCGTTCGCGCGCCACGCCTTCAACGACGTCGTGTCCTTCTTCGCAGGCTGGGCGCTGAGCCTCGACTACATCCTCACGATCGCGATCTCGGCGTTCTTCGTCCCGCACTACCTGAGCGCCTTCCCGGGGCTGCACGCGCTCAACCACAACCCGGGCGACATCTTCGGCGGGCTGATCGTCGTCGCGCTCCTCGTGGCGCTCAACATCCGCGGGCTCGGCGAGTCGGCGAAGCTCAACTTCCTGCTCGCGATCCTCGACCTGAGCACGCAGGTGCTGCTCGTGATCGTCGGCCTGGTGCTCGTGTTCGACCCGTCGCTGCTGATCCACCAGGTGCACCTTGGCGTCGCGCCGACGTGGAGGGAACTCGTCTTCGCCGTGTCGATCGCGATGCTCGCGTACACCGGCATCGAGACCGTCGCGAACATGGCCGAGGAGGCCAGGGACCCCGGCCGCCAGGTGCCGAAGGCCGTGAACCTCGTCGTGCTCGCTGTGCTCGGCGTCTACGCGGGGATCTCGGTGATCGCGCTCTCGGCGCTGCCGGTCGTGCACCACGGGGTCGGCTACGACCCGGCGCTGCACGCGAGCTTCGCCCACCCGGGCTACGCGACGGCGCTCGGCGGCGAGTTCCAGAACGACCCCGTGCTCGGGATCATCTCGCGGCTCGGCCTGCACGGGACGGTGCTTCACGTCGCCCAGTACTACGTCGGGATCCTCGCCGCGACGATCCTGTTCATCGCCACGAACGCGGGGATGATCGGGATCTCGCGGCTGTCGTGGTCGCTCGCCGAGCACCGCCAGCTCCCGTCGCTCTTCTCGCACCTGCATCCCCGCTACCGGACCCCGTGGTTCACGCTGCTGTTCTTCTCCAGCCTCGCTGCGGTGCTGATCCTGTACGGGAACACCGAAGTGCTCGGCAATCTCTACTCGTTCGGCGCGATGCTCTCGTTCACGATCGCGCACGCCGCCGTGGTCGCGCTGCGCGTCAAAGATCCCGACCGCGAGCGCCCCTATCGGATGCCGTGGAACGTCCGCATCCGCGGCGCGCAGATCCCGATGA
Source organism: Solirubrobacteraceae bacterium (assembly GCA_036272475.1). Taxonomy (GTDB): domain Bacteria; phylum Actinomycetota; class Thermoleophilia; order Solirubrobacterales; family Solirubrobacteraceae; genus Palsa-744. Next base: position 27,518 of record DATAYP010000021.1, read on the forward strand.
CGGCGGTGATCGGCGGGATCGGGACCGCCGCCGCGTGGGTCGCCGTCGTCGCCTTGCACGGCGAGGCGCGCACGATCGGCATCCCCTGGATGATCGTCGGGATGGCGGGATATCTCCTGTATCGCCGCCGCCAGGGCCTCGACCCGGGCAAGCACTACAAGATCGCGCGTCCCGGGCGCCCGCCCGACTTCGAGGTGCTCGACTACCGCACCGCGCTCGTGCCGATCTTCGGCGAGGACGTCAGCGCGAGCGCGCTGAAGGGGGCCGCGAAGCTGATCGGCGCCGACGGCGTCGTCTACGCGATCTTCGTGCTGCCCGTGCCCGCGCAACTCTCACTCGAGGCGGGGCTCGAGGCCGAGGAGGCGCAGGGGCGCTCCGTGCTCGAGAGCGCGCGCATCAGCGCCCGGCGTCTGGGGATCAAGATCCACACGGGACTGATCCGCACCCGCAACCCCGGAGCGGCGCTCGTCGAGGAAGCGGAACGCCTCGGCGCGGACGTGATCTACTGGTCGACGATCCACGCCCCGGCCGGCGAGAGGGGGATCGGCCCGACGGCCACGTACCTGCTCGGCAAGCGTCCCTGCCGGGTCATCATCGAGACCGATCCGCGCGCCCGCAGCGCACAGCCGGCGAGCTCGGCGGAGCAGGCGGCCGTGCTCGCCTGAGGCGCGCCCGGCCGCCACTACCGGGCGAGAGCCGAGCGCATCGCCTCCTCGAGCGCGGGGTGGCGGAACTCGTAGCCGAGCACGAGCGCCTTGGCCGGCACCACGCGCGCGCCGGTCGTCACGATCCCGGCCATGTCTCCGTAGAGCAGCCGAAGGCCGAGCGCCGGGACGGGAAGCAGCGCAGGACGCCCGAGGACGCTGCCGAGCTGCTTGGAGAACTCGCGGTTGGACACCGGCTCCGGCGCGGTGCCGTTCACCGGACCGCGCCAGCTGTCCTGCTCGATCGCGCAAATCATCATCGCCGCGAGGTCCTCGCCGTGGATCCACGAGACGTACTGGCGCCCGCCCGCGACCGGGCCCCCGACCCCGAGCCGGAAGGCCGGCAGCATCTTGGCGAGCGCCCCGCCGCCGCTGTCGAGCACGACGCCGGTGCGGACCTGGACGGCGCGCATGTCGAGCTCCGCGGCCCTGCTCGCCTCGAGCTCCCAGGCGACGCACACCTGTGCCAGGAAGTCCTCGCCGGGAGGTGTCTCCTCGTCCAGCGGCTCCTCGCCGTGGGCTCCGTAGTAGCCGATCGCCGAGGAGCTCACGAGCGTGCGCGGCCGCTCGCCGGGCGCCATCGCGCGAAGCCCGTCGAGGAGATTGCGCGTGCCGAGCACGCGGCTCTCGCGGATCGCGCGCTTGGCGCCGGCGCTCCAGCGCTGGGCGACGGGCTCCCCGGCGAGGTGCACCACCGCGTCGCGCCCGCTCAGCGCGCCGGCCGGCGCGGGTTCGGCGACGGGATCCCAGGCGAGCGCCCGGAGCGAGGAGCCCGTGGCGCCGTCGAGCGCCGCGCTCGCCCGATCGGGGTCTCGCGAGAGGACCGTCACCTCGGCGCCGCGCTCGCCCAGCATCCGCACGAGCACGCGGCCGATCAGCCCGCTCGCTCCCGTGACGGTCACGCGCTCCGCGCGCACGCCGTCGACGGCGCTCACAGGTGGCCCTCTCCGATCGCGCCCGGGGGGCTGACGGTCACGGTGTCGCCCGATGCGAAGCCGACCTCCTGGCCGGCGAGCGCGGTGCCCGCAGCCCGCGCCTGCTCGGCGACGGCGGCGGCGACGGCGGGCGCGACTTCCCTGTTGAAGACCGAGGGGATGATGTAGTCCTCGCTGAGCTCGTTCTCGTCGACCGTGGCTGCGATCGCGACCGCCGCCGCCATCTTCATCTCCTCCGTGATGCGTGGCGCGCGCACGTCGAGCGCGCCGCGGAAGATGCCGGGGAAGCAGAGCACGTTGTTGATCTGGTTCGGGTAGTCCGAGCGGCCCGTCGCCATGATCCGGACGTAGGGCGCCGCCTCCTCGGGGTTGACCTCGGGGTTGGGGTTGGCCATCGCGAAGACCATCGCGTCGGGGTTCATCCGCGCGAGCGCCCCCGCCGGCAGCGCGCGCGCGCCCGAGACGCCGATCAGCAGGTCGGCGCCGTCGATCACGTCGGCGGGCGAGCCGTCGCGGCAGTCCGGGTTGGTGACCTCGGCGAACCAGCGCTTGAGGTGGTTCATCGATCCGTCGAGATAGTCCTCGCGCCTGACGTGCAGGGCTCCCTGGGAGTCGGCGCCGACGATCTGCGTCACGCCGGCCGCCAGCAGGATCTTCGTGACCGCGATGCCGGCGGCGCCGAGGCCGATCACGAGCACGTTGAGATCCTCGAGGCGGCGTCCGGTGAGCTTCACCGCGTTCAGCAGCGCCGCCATCACGACGACGGCCGTCCCGTGCTGGTCGTCGTGGAAGACCGGGATGTCGAGCTCCTCCTTGAGACGATCCTCGACCTCGAAGCAGCGAGGGGCGGAGATGTCCTCGAGGTTGATCCCGCCGAAGCCCGGGGCGATCGCCTTGACGGCCTGCACGATCTCGTCGGGGTCGTTCGTGTCGAGGCAGATCGGGAAGGCGTCGACGCCGCCGAACTCCTTGAACAGGCAGCACTTGCCCTCCATCACCGGCATCGCGGCGCGCGGGCCGATGTCACCGAGGCCGAGCACCGCGGTGCCGTCGGAGACGACCGCCACCGTGTTGCGCTTGATCGTGTACTGGAAGGCCTTGTCCTCGTCGTCGGCGATCGCGAGGCACACGCGCGCGACGCCGGGCGTGTAGACCATCGAGAGATCGTCGCGCGTCTTCAGCGGGTTCTTGTTGTGCTGTTCGATCTTGCCGCCGACGTGCAGGAGGAAGGTGCGATCGGTCGTGTCGACCACATCGGCTCCCGCGATCTCGCGGATCGCCGCGATGATCCGCTCCCAATGCTCACGCCCGGAGGCGTCGACGACGATGTCGCGCAGGCTTCCGTGGCTGCCGTCCGACTCGACCACGTCGACGGCGTCGACGATCCCGCCCGCCTCGCCGATCGCGGTCGTCAGGTGGCCGAGGATGCCCGGCGAGTCGTCGAGCTTCACGCGGATCGTCAGCCGGTACTGCGCGCTCGGTGTCGCGTTCACTTGGATGTCCCCTCGCTCATCGGCGGGACGAGATCTTAGGACCTATTCCAGCCGGTGCCGTCTGCGGTGCGCGGCGGGACCGCCCGCCGATGCTCCGGAGCTCCTCGTAGAGTGATCTCTCGATGGCAGCGAGGACGACCACCGCCGAGCGGACCGCGCCGCACGATTCCTCCGGTGCCACGCGGCGGCTGTTCCTGATCGACGGCCCGAGCCTCGTCTACAGGGCCTTCTTCGCGCTGCCAGAGTCGATCGCGACATCCACGGGCGTCCCCACCAACGCGATCTTCGGGTTCGCGTCGATGCTCGTCAAGATCGTGACGGACTACGGCGTCTGCCCGACGGTCGTCGCATGGGATGCCGGGACCTCTGGGCGCACGGAGGTGTTCGCCGACTACAAGGCCGCGCGCCGCTCGCGGCCGGACCTGCTCAAGCAGCAGTGGCCAGCGATGGAACCGCTGGTCGAGGCATTCGGCTACAGCAACGTGCGCGTCGAGGGCTTCGAGGCCGACGACGTGATCGCCTCGCTCGCCGAGCGGGCGCTGAACGCCGAGCCGCCCGTGCCGGTGATGATCGTCACCGGCGACCGCGATGTCTTCCAGCTGATCGACGAGCGCGGCCTCGTCAAGGTGATGGCGACCGCGCGCGGCATCACGGACACGAAGATCTACGACCGCCAGGCCGTGATCGACCGCTACGGGATCCCGCCGGAGCTGATCCCGGACTTCTACGGCCTGAAGGGCGACACCTCGGACAACATCCCGGGGATCCCGGGGATCGGCGACAAGACGGCCAGCGATCTGATCCAGAGCTTCGGCTCGCTCGAGAGCGTGCTCGAGCACATCGACGACGTCAGCGGCGCCAAGCGCAAACAGAACCTCGCCGAGCACGCCGAGGCGGCGCGCGTGTCCAAGCGCCTGGCGACGGTCCAGCGCGACGTGGAGGTCGACCTCGACATCGCGCTCGAGGCGGCGCGCGAGCCCGATCGCTCGCGCGTGCGCGAGGTGTTCCGCGAGTACGAGCTGCGCGACCCGCTCCGCCGCCTCGAGGAGGCGCTCGGCGACCCCGAGCTGGCAGCTCCGGTTCCCGACGCCGAGGTCACGCTGACCGCCTCGGCCCGCGAGGGCACGGTCGCGGACATCGCGCGGCTGGGCGCGCGATCAGCGCCGGTCGCGTCGGAGGTCGAGCTGGATGTCGTCGCGCGCGCGAGCGAGCCCCTCGAAGGGGAGCTGTTCGCCGAGGGCGCGGCCTGGCACTTCGCCGCGGCCGCGGACGGCGAGGTGCTGTTCGGGGAGTGCGCCGGGCCCGAGGAGGTCGTCGTCGCGTGCGGCGAGCGACCGCTCGTCGCGCACGACGCGAAGTCGCTGGCGCTCGTCCCGCCGGGGCTCGTCCACGACACGCTGCTCGGCGCCTACCTGCTCGAGCCGGCGAGGCGCGGATACCCGTTCGCCGAGCTCTGCGAGGAGCGAGGGCTGGCGTCCGACCTCGACGATCCGCTCGCCGCCGACGCGGTGATGCTCGGCGCGCTCGCGGACTGGCAGCGCGAGCAGATCGCCGAGCGGGGGCTGGGGGAGGTGATGGACGAGATCGAGCTGCCGCTCGTCTCGGTGCTCCGCGACATGGAGCTGATCGGCGTGCGCCTGAACGTCGAGCGCCTGGCCGCGATCACCGAGCGCGTGCGCGCCGAGATCCTCGAGCTCGAACGCGAGATCTTCGCGCTGGCCGGCACCGAGTTCACGATCGGCTCGCCCCAGCAGCTCGGAGAGGTGCTCTTCGAGCGGCTCGGCCTCTCGCGCAAGCGTCGCGGCAAGACGGGCTTCTCGACCGACGCACGGGTGCTGCAGGCGATCCGCGCCGAGCACGAGATCGTCGTGAAGGTCGAGCGCTGGCGCGAGCTCTCGACGCTGATCAAGACCTACCTCGACGTTCTCCCGGCGCTCACCGACGAGCGCTCGCGGATCCACACCACCTTCCTGCAGGCGGTCGCCCAGACGGGGCGCCTGTCGAGCACCAACCCGAACATGCAGAACGTCCCGATCCGGACCCCGCTGGGGCGCGAGATCCGCGGCTGCTTCGAGGCGGAGCCTGGCGCCGTGCTGATCTCGGCCGACTACTCGCAGATAGAGCTGCGCGTGCTCGCCCACGCGGCCGACGAGCCGGTCCTGAAGGAGATCTTCCGGCGGGGAGAAGACGTCCACACCGCGACCGCCTCGCAGGTCTTCGCCGTCTCGGCGCCGGAGATCGACCCGGGGATGCGCTCGAAGGCCAAGATGATCAACTACGGGATCGTCTACGGCCTCTCCGACTTCGGGCTCGCCGACCGGCTGAACATCCCGCGAGAGGAGGCGAAGGAGTTCATCGACGCATACCTCGAGCGCTTCCCGAGAGTCGCAGCGTTCATGGCCGAGACGATCGAGCAGGCCAAGGAGGAGGGGTACGTCAAGACGCTGTGGGGCCGGCGCCGACAGATCCCCGAGCTGCGCGCGCGCAACTACCAGGTACGCACACAGGGAGAACGGCTCGCCGTGAACACCGTGATCCAGGGAACGGCTGCCGACATCATCAAGCTCGCGATGGTCCGCTGCCACCGGGCGCTCGCCGACTCGGAGCTCGAGACACGCCTGCTGCTCACGATCCACGACGAGCTGCTGTTCGAAGGTCCGCCCGGCGAGGCCGACGCGGCGCGCGCGCTCGTCGAAGCGGAGATGTGCCGCGTGTGGGGCGATCGCGACCCGCCGCTGGCCGTCGACGTGGGCGTCGGCGAGAACTGGCTGGTCGCGAAGTGACCCGGCGAGGCCGACCGCGGTGAGCCGCGGACTGGCGGTGCTGCTCGGCGTCGGCGCCGGCTGCCTGGTGGGCATGCAGGCGCCGATCAACTCGCGGCTCGGCAAGGTCGTGGGCACCCTGCAGGCGGCGACGTTCTCGTTCCTGATCGGCACCGCCGTGCTCCTGCTCGTCGCGAGCTTCGTGCGCGGGGGCGGCCTCGGGACGCTCGCACACGTCGGCCGGGCGCCGTGGTGGGCGCTCGTCGGCGGGCTCCTTGGCGCGGTCTACGTGACCGTCGCGCTCGTCGCAGTGCGCACGCTCGGTGCGAGCGGACTGACGGCGGTCGTGATCACGGGCCAGCTCGTGATGTCCGTCGTGATCGACCGGTTCGGCCTTCTGGGGATCGCCAGGCAGCAGATCGGCGCGCCGCGTGTGATCGGCCTCGTGCTGCTCGCCGCCGGCGTTGTGCTGGTGGTGCGCAGGTAGCGTTCAGCCCAGCGCGACGCGAAACCCCTCGCGCCAGCTGGGATGCGCCGGCTTCCAGTCGAGCTCGCGCGCGGCGAGCTCGCCCGATGCGCCTTGTGAGGATGTCATCAGCGACACGCCGTAGCTGCCCGCGGCCAGCCGTGCGAGGACCGCGGGGACCCGCATCGGCTTCGGTGCGCTCAGCGCCGCGGCGAGCGCAGGGATCCACTCGGCGACGCGCGCGGGCTCGTCGTCGACGACGTTGTATGTGCCGCTCGCGCCGTGCGTGAGCGCGAGCAGGGTCGCCCGGGCCGCGTCGTCGACGTGCACGAAAGACCAGACCCCGGCACCGCCGCCGACGATCGGCAGGCGCCGGCGCGCGATGTCGGCGGCCATCGACCCGGTGCTCGAGATCGCGCTCCCCGGTCCGTAGAAATACCCGTAGCGCAGAACGAGGCCGCCGGCTCCGAGGACGGCGACCTCGAGGTCGCGCACCGCGTGGACCGAGCGCCTGAACGCCTCGGGTGCATCGAGGAACAGCGGATCCTCCTCGCGGTGAAGCGTGCCGGGTGCGCCCGGGGCGTAAGCGAAGGCGATGCTCTGGGCCACGAGTCGCCGCGCGCCTGCCGCCCGCGCGGCGTCCACGAGGTTCCGGGTGCCCGCGCTTCGCAGACAGTCCGTCAGCGCGAGATCGCGCTGCATCTTGCGGGGGTCGATGCGCGCGGGTAGCGCGGTCAGTTGATGGATGACCGCGTCCGGCCGGGCCTCCAGCACCGCGGCGCGCATCGCGTCGGCGTCGAGCGCGTCGGCGAGCACCGCGTCGGCGCCCTGCGCCTGCAGCGCCGCGAGCCTCTCCGGCGTCCGGGTCATGCCCGTGACCTGGTGGCCCTCGGCGAGCAGCATCGGCACCAGGCGCCGGCCGATGACGCCGGTGGCGCCGGCGAGGAAGACCCTCATCGGGTCGCACCGGCGGTGGCCGCGCCGGCGTCCGGCGCGGTCTCAGGGAGGGCGCACACCAACCCCTCGCTGAAGCCGGCGGGGCCGATGCCCAGCGCGAGGTTGAAGCGCCCGCGCATGTTCTCGAGCGCGATCACGTTGGCGAGCTCCACGAGCTGGGCGTCATCGAGATGCTCGCGCAGCTTCGCGAACAGCTCGTCGGAGACGCTCACCGGCGTGCTGCTGATGCCCACCGCGAAGTCGAGCACGAGCTTCTCGAGCTCCGAGAACCGATCGCTCGCCCGGTGGTGCGCGAGGGCCAGGATCTGCGCCTCCACGATCCCCGCGCGATAGGCGATCGGGGAGCCGACGTCGATGCACCACTCGCAGCGGGTGAGCGCTGCGGCCTTCAGCTCGGCGAGCACCTTCAGGCGCTCGGGGACGCGATGCGCTTTCGCGACCGCGAGCTCGAACAGCCCGTATCCGAGCAGCAGACCCGGCGCGTGGGAGTAGGCCTGGGCCGGCTCGATCATCTCGGTCGTGGTCTCTTTCCCGGTCAGCTTCGCGGTTTCGCGACGGCCGAGCCACAGCAGCGTCCGCGTGAACGGTCCGGTCCTGCGCTTCGACGTGCCCGCGACTCTCATCTGCCTCGCACCTCCCAGCGTCGAGTCGGCTCGTGTGACAGCGACAGCGCCAGCCATAGCAGCCCGGCGAGCTGGAGCGTGCCGAACGCGAGAGCGAAGAAGTCGAGATAGCCGACCCACCCGGGGCGGGCGCCCGCGATGTCGAGGAGGTGGTTGGCGCTGTGCGCCGCGAACTGGATCGTGGTCATCGCGAGCACCGGGACTCGCCAGGAGGGCCGGCGCACGGCGACGAGCAGGCCGGCGGTGAGCGCGGCGTTGTAGCTGGCGACATCGCGCACGTAGTGATCGTTGCTGCCACCGAACGGACCGACCGCCGTGAAGAACGCGTGCGGCGCCGCGGCCATGAACAGCGTGAGCGCCAGCTCGATCACGGCGAAGGCGATCAGCCCCGAGACGAGCATCGTCGTGCGGATCTCGACTCGCTCGGCGCTCGCGCGCGGGACTGTCCTCGTGGCGCTCATCGCGCCCACACGATATGGTCAGCGTGGTGCCCCGTAAAGGACCAATTCGAGCATGATTACGGGTGCCAATTCTGGCCCGGAGCTGCTCGTGGAGCTCGATCGCTCGAGGCGGCGGCCGCTGCGCTCACAACTCGAGGACGGCTTGCGTGAGGCCGTTCGCTCGGGCCGCCTCGCGGCGCAGGCGCGGCTGCCGGCGAGCCGCGCGCTCGCCGCCGACCTGGGGGTCTCGCGGCGGCTCGTCGTGGACGCCTATTCGCAGCTGCTCGCCGAGGGGTACCTGATCGCCCGCAGCGGCGCCGGGACGTACGTCGCCGACGCTGCCGCGGCGCCCAGCATCCCGGCCGCCGAGCACCCGTCGAGCGCGCTGAGCTTCGACTTCTTCCCCGGCTACCCCGACCTCACCTCGTTCCCCCGGCGACCCTGGCTGCGCGCGATGCGCGAGGTGCTCGCGACGGCGCCCGCCGCGAGCCTCGGCTATCCCGACGAGCGCGGCGAGCTCGAGCTGCGGCGCGCGCTCGCGGGTCACCTGCGGCGCGTGCGCGGGGTGGCCGTCGATCCGCAGACGATCGTCGTCTGCTCGGGCGCGGCGCAGGCGCTCGTGCTGCTCGCCCGTGCTCTCGGCGGCCCGCATCTCGCGATCGAGGACCCGGGGTTGCCGCCCCACCGCGAGATCCTCGCCGCGCACGGCGCGCGGCTTGCGGCGCTTGCGGTCGACGCGGACGGGGCCGAGGTGCGCGAGCTCGCGGCGATCGAAGCGCGCGGCGGCAGGGTCGACGCGGTGTTCGTGACCCCCGCCCACCAGTCGCCCACCGGCGTCGCGCTGGCGCCCGCGCGCCGCGCCGCGCTGCTGGATTGGGCCGGTGCCACCGGCGGCCTCGTGATCGAGGACGACTACGACGCCGAGTACCGGTACGACCGGCCTCCGCTTGCGGCGCTCCAGGGCCTCGCACCCGACCGCGTCATCTACATGGGCACGGCGAGCAAGACGCTCGCGCCCGCGGTGCGCCTCGGCTGGCTCGTGCTGCCGGCCGGCCTCGTCGAGCGGGTCGCCCGCCAGCGCGCCCTCGCCGACCACGGTGCGCCGACGCTCGATCAGCTCGCGCTCGCGCGGCTGATCGAGACGGGCGCGTACGAGCGCCACCTGCGGCAGGCCCGGCGCCGCTACCGCGCGCGGCGCGACGCCCTCGTCGATGCGGTCGCGGCCCACATCCCCGACGCGCGGGTCACCGGGCTCGCGGCCGGGCTGCACGTGATCCTGCGGCTCGCAGGCGATGTCGACGGCATGCGGCTCGCGCGCGCCGCCGCGCACCGGTCGGTCGGCGTCTATCCCCTCGGCTACGCGTACATGGAGCCGCGGCCCGTGCACGACTCGCTCGTGCTCGGCTACGCCAACCTGTCCGAGCCGGCGATCGGGGAGGGGATCCGCAGGCTGTCAGACGCGTTGCGGGAGATCGAGAAGAAGAGGAGCGCGCGATGAGCGAGCGCGGACGATCGGCGGCGGACAGTGGCGGCCGGCCGCGGGCGCGGCCGGTGCCGGGCAGGCGGCTCCCGGGAGCGCTGCCGTCGGCTCGCCTGGCCGCGAGGACCGCGCCGCGGGACGCGCGGGAGGTCGTCGACGCGCCGCGCACGGGAGCGCCGAGCGAGATCGCCGGCGTCAAGCGCTCGCTGCTCGTCACCTACCGCCGCGACGGGACACCCGTGCCGACGGCGGTCTGGGCCGCGCCGGCCGGGGACATCCTGTACGTGCGCTCCGAGAGGGCGTCCGGCAAGGTCAAGCGCCTGCGCGGCGATGCGCGCGTGCTGGTCGCGCCCTGCACGGTCCGCGGACGGCCGCTGGGGCCGCCGTTCGAGGCCTGGGGGCGAGTGCTCGACGGCGAGGAGCAGCTGATCGCCGAGCGCACGCTGGCGGCGCGCTACGGCCTCGGGCGTGAGCTCTTCGAGTTCGCCATGGACATCATGCGCGTCGACATGTGCTACCTCGAGGTGGCGCCGCACGCCTGGTCCTGAGTGCTCCGGCGAGGGCTCCGTGCGCGCGCTCCGGGCGGCGGGGGACGGAGGGTCAGGCGGGCGCGGCGGCGAGCGCTCTCGCGGGTCGCGGCAGCGGCCCCTCGGCGACGAACGAGGCTGGCGCGATCGCCAGGTAATGGTTGAAGATCCAGCTCGCGACGCGGCGATCGCCGACCGCACGGACCATCGCGCTGACCGTACGGCTGGGAGTGAGGCGGCCGATCGCCCGCTGGGCGGCGAGCAGGACTCCGAATTTACGCGCGTGGGCGTGCGAGAACGCGCCGTAGCGCTCGAGCGCCCGCTCGCGCGTGGAGATGCCTTCGACCACCGCGCGCAGCTCGCGCCCGCAGGCGAGCCCGAAGTACAGCGCCGTGCGGATCCCCTCGGCTGTCAGCGGAAGGCAGTGCCCGGCCGAGTCGCCGGCGAAGAAGATCCCGTCCTCGACGGCGGGGCGGAGCTGGTGCGGGATCCAGTTGCCCTGGTAGCCCTGCGGGGGAAGCTCGAGCTCCCGTGCGAGCCTTACGGTCGGCTCCTTGACGTGGTCCCGGGGCCAGAACGACCCGACCCCCACGCGCAGCTCGTCGCGGGCGGGGAAGTTCCACGCGTAGCCGGCGCGCACGAAGCGCGGGTCGACCCACAGCTCCATCTCGGTGCCGCTGCCGGGCGGATGCACCTCGAGGCCGCGAGACAGCCGCGCGTTCGGCGGCTGGATCGGGTCCGCGTTGGAGAGCACCCGCCGCCACCCGAGCGCGTCAACGATCAGCGGCGCCCGAAGCTCGCCCCGGTCGGTGTGGACCGTCGAGCCGTTGCGCCCCGTGACGGTGGCCGTCTCGAACTCGAGCCCCGGAGATTCCGCCTGTCCCCACAGCAGTGCGCACAGCTCGGGATAGTCGAACGTCGAGAACGACCACGGCAGCGTCCAGCGCGAGCTGAGAAAGGGCGTGTGCACGAGCATCCCGTCGAAGGTCTGACGCAGCGATGGCATCAGATCGAGCGCCTCCATCCAGACGGTCGGCATCGCGCAGGCGGACGTCTGGCGCTCCCCCAGCTCGTAACGGTCGACGACGAGCACGTTCGCGCCACTGTCCGCGAGCTCGCGTGCGACGGCGAGGCCGGCGAAGCTCACTCCGCAGACCAGCACGTCGCAGTCTCGCTGCAAGCGGGTGCGCGCTTCTCCCCGCTTGGTTGCTCGCAAAGGCATCTGCCCAGCAATGATACGGCTGCGCTACGCTTCGGCCGGTGCAAACAGTGATGGAGAACGCTCAGGCCCGCGTGGTCGACGGGTCCAACGGCCTTCTACTGGAGATCGACGGGCAGATCGTCCCCAACTACGACGCGACCTTCCGCCCGATCGAGGAGGGCGAGGTCGTCACGGGGCACGTGGTGCGGATCGACAAGGACGAGGTCCTCGTCGACATCGGCTACAAGTCCGAGGGCGTGATCCCGGCCGGCGAGCTGTCGATCCGCAAGTCGGTCGATCCCAACGACGAGGTTCATCTCGGCGAGGAGGTCGACGCGATCGTCCTCACGAAGGAGGACCAGGACGGCCGCCTGATCATGTCGAAGAAGCGCGCCCGCTTCGAGAAGGCGTGGCGCCGCATCGAAACGGCCGCCGAGTCCGGCGAGCCGGTGGAGGGGACCGTCATCGAGGTCGTCAAGGGCGGCCTGATCATCGACCTCGGCGTGCGCGGCTTCCTGCCCGCGTCACTCGTCGACATCCGGCGCGTGCCCAACCTCGACGAGTACATGGGTACCAAGATCGAGACGAAGGTGATCGAGCTCAACCGCTCTCGCAACAACGTCGTGCTCTCGCGCCGCGCGGTGCTCGAGGAGGAGCGCAAGGAGGTGCGCCAGCAGATCCTCGACCGGCTGCAGCCCGGCCTCGTCGTCGAGGGCCAGATCTCGAACATCGTCGACTTCGGAGCGTTCGTCGACCTCGACGGCATCGACGGCCTGATCCACATCTCCGAGCTCTCCTGGTCGCACGTCAACCACCCGAGCGAGATCCTCTCGATCGGCGACACCGTGAAGGTCAAGGTGCTCGACATCGACCGCGACCGCCAGCGCATATCGCTCGGCCTGAAGCAGACGCAGGAGGACCCCTGGCAGCGGATCGTCGACACCTACAACGTCGGCGACGAGCTCGCCGGCAAGGTCACGAAGGTCGTCACGTTCGGTGCCTTCGTCGAGATCCTCGACGGCGTCGAGGGGCTCGTGCACATCTCCGAGCTCGCGCCGCACCACGTCGAGAGCCCCCGCGAGATCGTCCACCCGGGCGACGAGATCCGCGTGAAGATCCTCGAGATCGACTCCGACCGCCGCCGCCTGTCGCTCTCGGCCAAGCGCGTCGAGGACCAGATCCTGCCGGTCGAGCGCCCCGGTCAGCCGGCCGGTGAGCCGCTCGAAGACGGCGCCGATTCCGAGCCCGCCGCGGCCGAGGCCACGGCAGACGCGGCGCAAGACGCGCACGCCCCCGAGCCCCAGGCCGGCGCCGAGCCGCAGGGCGAGGAGGCAGCAACCGTCACCCAGGCCGACACGAGCGCGGATGGCTCGTCCCAGAACGGCGCCGAGCAGCCGCAGGCCTCGGCCGAGCCCGCAGGGGAGCCCGCGGAGGCCGAGACCCAGACGGCCGCGTCAGAGGGCTCCGACGGCTCAGCGCAGGCCTGACGGCCGAGCGCCGACGATGACTGAAGGGGTGCCGGTCATCGGGCTGACCGGTGGCATGGGCGCCGGGAAGTCGACAGCGCTCGCAGCGCTAGAGCGCCTCGGCGCCGCGGGCCTCTCGAGCGACGCGATCGTCCACGAGTTGCTGCTGCAACCCGAGGTCATCGCGCAGATCGTCGAGCGCTTCGGGCGGGACGTGGCGCCCGGCGGGGAGCTCGACAGGGCGGCGCTCGCCCGGTCCGCGTTCGGCAGCGACGCCGGCAGGGCGTGGCTCGAGCAGCTTCTATGGCCGCTCGTCGGTGCGCGGGCGGCCGAGTGGATCGGCGAGGTCAGCGCCCTCACGCCGCCACCCCGGGCCGCAGTGGTCGAGGTTCCGCTGCTGTTCGAGGCGGGTGAGGTCGACGGCTACGACGCCACGATCGCCGTGATCTCCGACGAGCGGATCCGGGGTGAGCGCGCCGCCGCACGCGGGCACGCGCAGCTCGACGAGCGCGACGCGCGCCAGCTGTCGCAGGAGGAGAAGGCGCGGCTTGCGACCTTCGTGGTCCGCAACGACGGCACCGAGGAGGATCTCGAGCGCGAGCTGTCGGAGGTCCTTGACAAGCTTGAGCGATGAGCAGGGGACGGCTTGCAGCGATCGCTACCGCGGGGCTCTGCCTGCTGCTCCTGGCGCTCGTGCTGTCCGAGGTCAGCCACACCGTCGCCCACCGCGAGCTGCCGCTCACGCACGCGAGCATCATCCGCGAACAGGCAGCCGACAAGCACCTCGACCCGGCGCTGATCGCCGCCGTGATCTACGCCGAGTCGAAGTTCGACCCCCGCACCTCCTCGGCAGGCGCTGAGGGGCTGATGCAGATCCTGCCCGCGACCGCGTACTACCTCGCCCACCTCTCCGGCGGCAGCCAGTTCACCGAAAGCGACCTCGCGACGCCGAAGATCAACGTCGCGTATGGCAGCTACTACCTGAGGTATCTGCTCGACCACTACCGGGGCAACGAGCTGCTGGCGGTCGCCGCCTACAACGGTGGCCTCGCGAACGTCGACAGCTGGTCGGCGCGCGCCAGCGCCGGCGGCGGCCAGCTGACGGTGGCGATGATCCCGTTCCCCGAGACGCGCGAATACGTGCAGCGGGTGCTCGACGCTCAACACGCATACAGGGCGACGTATCCTCACCAGCTGGGGCTGCAGTAGGCCGCCGGTCGCGGTCGCGGGCGCTCGCTACGGTAGAGGGCGATGCCTGACTTCAAGCTCGACTCGATGTTCACGCCGACGGCCGACCAGCCGAAGGCGATCGAGGCGCTCGCCGAGGGCGTGCGCGAGGGCGAGCGCTTCCAGACGCTGCTCGGGGCCACCGGCACCGGCAAGACGATGACGATGGCCGGCGTGATCGAGGCCGTGCAGCGGCCGACGCTCGTGATCGCCCACAACAAGACGCTCGCCGCACAGCTCTGCAACGAGTTCCGCACCTTCTTCCCCGACAACGCCGTCGAGTACTTCGTCTCCTACTACGACTACTACCAGCCCGAGGCGTACGTCCCCAGCCGTGACCTCTACATCGAGAAGGACTCGGCGATCAACCAGGAGGTGGACCGCCTTCGGCATGCCGCCACCGCCGCCGTGTTCGCGCGCCGCGACGTGATCGTCGTCGCCTCGGTGTCGTGCATCTACGGACTCGGCTCGCCCGAGACGTACGAGATGAACATGCAGATCCTCAGGCGCGGCGAGGAAATCGACCGCGACAGGCTCCTGCGCAAACTCGTCTCGATCCAGTACACGCGCAACGACAGCGTCCTCTCGCGCGGCACCTTTCGTGTTCGCGGCGAGACGCTCGAGGTGTTCCCCGCATATGCCGAGACGGCCTTCCGCGCGACGATGTTCGGCGACGAAGTCGAACGGCTCCAACATTTCGACCCTCTGACAGGCGAGCTCATCGCCGACGACCTCGAGCACGTCGCGATCTGGCCGGCGACCCACTACAACGTCAAGGAGGGCTCGATCGAGGCCGCCGTGGAGGAGATCGGCCGTGAGCTCAACGCGCGCTGCGAGGTGCTCGAGGGCGAAGGCAAGCTGCTCGAGTCGCACCGCCTGCGCCAGCGCACGCAGTACGACATGGAGATGCTCCGCGAGATGGGCTTCTGCTCGGGCATCGAGAACTACTCGCGGATCCTGGACGGGCGCAAGCCCGGCGAGCGGCCCTACTGCCTGATCGACTACTTCCCGAAGGACTTCGTCTGCTTCATCGACGAGTCCCACCAGACCGTGCCGCAGATCGGCGGCATGTTCGAGGGCGACCGCTCGCGCAAGAACACGCTCGTCGACTACGGCTTCCGGCTCCCCAGCGCGCTCGACAACCGGCCGCAGACCTTCGAGGAGTTCCTCTCGATCACGCCGCAGCTGACGTTCGTGTCGGCCACGCCCGGGGAGTACGAGCGCGCCCGCTCGACGCGTGTCGTGGAGCAGATCGTCCGCCCCACGGGGATCGTCGACCCGGCGGTCGAGGTTCGCGAGACGCACAATCAGGTCGACGACCTGATGAACGAGATCCGCGTGCGCGTCGACCGCGACGAGCGCGTGCTCGTCACGACGCTGACGAAGAAGATGAGCGAGGACCTCTCGGGATACCTGCTCGAGATGGGTTTCAAGACGCGCTATCTGCACTCGGAGATCGACACGCTCGAACGGATCCAGATCATCCGCGACCTGCGCCTCGGCGAGTACGACGTGCTCGTCGGGGTGAACCTGCTGCGCGAGGGCCTCGACCTGCCCGAGGTGTCCCTCGTCGCGATACTCGACGCCGACAAGGAGGGCTTCCTCCGCGGCGAGACCTCGCTGATCCAGACAATCGGCAGGGCGGCACGCAACGTCGAGGGGAAGGTCCTGATGTACGCCGACAAGGAGACGCGCGCGATGCGCGCGGCGATCTCCGAGACCGACCGCCGGCGCGAGATCCAGCTCGCCTACAACGAGCGAAACGGGATCACCGCGGCGACGATCGTCAAGGGCATCTCCGACATAGCCGAGTTCCTACAAGCGGAGTCGAAGGTCCCCAAGGGCCGCAAAAGGCGCACCCGCAAGCGCGGAGCCGACGCCGAGATGCCCCGCCACGAGCTCGAGCGGATGGTCGTGGAGCTCGAGGAGGAGATGTTCGCCGCCGCCGAGGACCTGCGCTTCGAGTACGCGGCGCAGCTGCGCGACGAGCTCCGCGAGCTGCGGCGCGACCTGCGCGAGATCCAAGCCGGCGAGGCGGCGCCAACCGAGACTCCCGCCGGGCCCATCGCCTAGGATTCCCGCCGTGGACGTCGACCGGCAGGCGATCGAACGGCGCGACTTCCCCGTCAGCCGGCGGGGTTATGACCCGGCGGCCGTCGACGCCCATCTGCGCGGCCTCGCGTCCGAGTTCGAGCAGCTCCAACGCTCGAGCGGGGCCGGCGAGTCCTCGCTGGCCTCGACCGCCGGGACGCAGGTTCAGAGCATCATCGAGGCTGCCGAGACCGCGGCCGCGGAGATCCAGAGCCAAGCCCTCGAGCACGCGCGCACCGTGCGCGAGGAGGCCGACCGCGACGCCGATCGGACCCGCGAGCAGGCCGTCGAGCGCGCCCGCGCGCACACGGCCGCCGTCGAGCAGGCCACCGCGGCGCTGCTTGCCCGCGTCGAGTCGCTCGATCAGGAGACCGGCAAGCTCGTCGAGGAGCTGCGCGCGGGAGCCGGCCGGCTGGCGGGCGATCTCGGCGCGCTCGACCGGAGCATGGGCGAGCTCTACGACGCCGCCGCAGGACGCACGGCGCAGGGCGGGGTGGGTGCCACGGCGCCGGTCCCGGCACCTCCTGCCGGGGCGGGTGCGGCTCCACCGGTCCCGGCGCCCCCTGCGGTCAACGATCCGACACTGCCGCCGCCCGCGGCGCCGCCGCCTCCCGCCGCCGCCCCTGCACAGACGTCTGCGGCGCCCCCCGCCGAGCAGCCTCTGGCAGCGCCGTCCTCCGCTCGAGCGGCGCCGGCCACGCCCCAGCCCGCGTCCACGTCGGGCGGCGACCTCGACGGCGCTCGCCTGATCGCATTGAACATGGCGCTCAACGGCCAGTCGCGCGAGGATGCCGAGCGGTATCTCGCCGCCCACTTCCAGTCGATCGACCGGGGCAAGCTGATCGACGAGGTCTACGCGGCGATCGAGGGCTAGAGGGCCGGCGCGCGGCCCGATGCGAACATCTGTTCGGGGTCATAGAATGAGTTGCCTATGGCCGCCGGCAACCAGATAGTCGTCTCCGGAGCGCGGGAGCACAACCTCAAGGACATCTCGCTGTCGCTGCCGCGCGACGCCCTCGTGGTGATCACGGGGCTGTCGGGCTCGGGGAAGTCGAGCCTCGCCTTCGACACGATCTACGCCGAGGGCCAGCGGCGCTACGTCGAGTCGCTCTCGGCCTACGCGCGCCAGTTCCTCGGCCAGATGGACAAGCCCGACGTCGACTCGATCGAGGGGCTCTCGCCCGCGATCTCGATCGACCAGAAGACGACGTCCCGCAACCCCCGCTCGACGGTGGGGACGGTGACCGAGATCTACGACTACCTGCGGCTGCTGTGGGCGCGCGTCGGCAAGCCGCACTGCCCGATCTGCGGGCGGCCGATCGTCGGGCAGTCGGCGGAGCAGATCATCGACCAGGTGATGGAGCTCGCCGAGGGGACCCGCTTCATGGTGCTCGCGCCGGTCGTCAGGGGCCGCAAGGGTGAGTACGGGAAGCTGCTCGAGGAGCTGCGGGCGGACGGCTACGCTCGCGTGAAGATCGATGACCGCATACGCATGCTCGAGGAGTCCATCGTGCTCGACAAGCGCTACAAGCACGACATCTCGGTGGTCGTCGATCGCCTGGCGATGCGCCACGACGTCCGCAAGCGGCTCGCCGACTCGATCGAGACCGCGGTCGGGCTGGCCGAGGGGCTCGTCGAGATCGAGATCGTCGGCGCCGGAAGCGCGAGCGCCGCGACGGAGCGCGAGCACGCGACGGGCGCCAAGGGCGCGCGGGCGGCGTCCGCGCAGATCACGCCGGGGATGGCGCCCGAGCCAGGGACGCTGTTCACGTTCTCGGAGCGCTTCGCGTGTCCCGAGCACGGCCCCTCGCTGGTGGAGCTCGAGCCGCGGATCTTCTCGTTCAACTCGCCCCACGGCGCCTGCGAGCGCTGCACCGGGTTGGGCTCGCAGATGGAGATCGACCCGGAGCTGATCGTGCCCGACCCGACGCTGTCGATCGGCGAAGGGGCGCTGGCGCCGTGGGCGAACAGCGCCTCCAACTACTACGAGCAGGTCACCGAGGCGATCGCCGAGCGCTATGGCGTCGACCTCGACGCCCCCTGGGAGGAGCTCCCTGACGAGCAGCGCGACCTGTTCCTGAATGGGACCAACGGCGAGCCGGTTCAGGTGACCTACCGCAACCGCTACGGGCGCCGGCGCTCCTACGCGACGCGCTTCGAGGGGATCGTCAAGAACCTGCAGCGCCGCTACCTGGAGACCGACTCGGAGTGGACACGCGAGAAGATCGAGGAGTACATGTCGCTGCGGGCCTGCCCCGTCTGCGGGGGCGCACGGCTGCGGGCCGAGTCGCGCGCGGTGCTCGTCGCCGGGACGCGCATCGAGGACTTCTGCGCGCTCTCGGCCAGGCGCGCGCTCGAGTGGCTCGATGACGTCGAGCTGTCGGAGACCGACAGGCACGTGGCACGGCTGATCCTGCGCGAGATCCAGGAGCGACTCCAGTTCCTCGAGAACGTCGGCATCGGTTACCTGTCGATGGATCGCGCCGCCGCGACGCTCTCGGGAGGCGAGGCTCAGCGCATCCGCCTCGCCACTCAGATCGGCTCCTCGCTCGTAGGCGTGCTCTACATCCTCGACGAGCCGTCGATCGGCCTGCACCAGCGCGACAACTCGAAGCTGATCGGGACGCTCGAGCGCCTGCGCGGCCTGGGCAACACGGTGATCGTGGTCGAGCACGACGAGCAGACGATGCGTGCGGCCGACCATCTCGTCGACCTCGGGCCGGGAGCGGGTGAGCATGGAGGCGAGATCGTGGCGCAGGGGACGGCGGCCGAGGTGCAGCGCGTCAAGGAGTCGCTGACCGGGCAGTTCCTGTCGGGTGCGCGGAGCATCGCGACGCCGGCGCGTCGACGCACGCCGAGCGGCTACATCGAGATCCTCGGCGCCAGCCAGCACAACCTCAGGGACATCGACGTACACGTGCCGCTCGGTGTGCTCACGTGCGTGACCGGCGTCTCGGGGTCCGGGAAGTCGACGCTCGTCAATGACGTGCTGTTCAAGGCGGTCGCCAACCGACTGCACCGCGCCCGCAAGCGGCCCGGCGCGCATCGCGCGATCCATGGGCTCGACCAGCTCGACAAGATCATCGCCGTCGACCAGTCGCCGATCGGGCGCACGCCGAGGTCGAACCCGGCGACGTACACGGGGCTGTTCGACGTGATCCGCGATCTGTTCTCCAAGACCCAGGAGGCGCGCGCGCGGGGTTACAAGCCAGGGCGCTTCAGCTTCAACGTCAAGGGCGGCCGCTGCGAGGTGTGCCGCGGCGACGGCCAGATCAAGATCGAGATGCACTTCCTGCCCGACGTCTACGTGCCGTGCGAGCAGTGTCACGGCAAGCGCTACAACCGCGAGACGCTCGAGGTGCGCTTCAAGGGCAGGAACATCGCGGACGTGCTCGACATGTCGGTCGAGGAGGCGCTCGGCTTCTTCGAGCACATCCCCAAGATCCGACGGCGCCTGGAGACGCTCAACGCGGTCGGGCTCGGGTACGTCAGGCTGGGCCAGCCGGCGACGACGCTCTCCGGCGGCGAGGCGCAGCGCGTGAAGCTCGCCACGGAGCTCTCGAAGGTCGCGACCGGCCGGACGATGTACATCCTCGACGAGCCCACCACGGGCCTGCACTTCGCCGACGTGCAGCGCCTGCTCGACGTGCTCCAGCGGCTCGTCGACGCGGGCAACAGCGTCGTCGTGATCGAGCACAATCTCGACGTGATCAAGAGCGCAGACCGGATCATCGATATGGGACCGGAGGGCGGCGAGGAGGGGGGGATGGCGATCGCCGTCGGGACGCCAGAGGAGGTCGCCGCGGAGCCGGCCTCGCACACCGGGAGCTTCCTCGCGAGCCTGCTCACGCCCGCCGTGAGCCGCGCGCCGGGAGGCGGCGCGGGGCGGGGGTCCGGTCGGGGATCCCGCCGCAAGGTCGCCGCCTGAGCGCATGGCCCGCACGGCGCGCCAGGCGCGGCTGTGGGCGCAGAAGTGGCGGTGGTACGAGCGCAACTCGCTGCCCTGGAACCGCGCGCGGATCCACTGGGAGCTCCTGAGGCGCGAGGCCTTCGTGCGCTGGCCCGTGCACGGCAACGTGCTCGAGTCGCTCCGCGAGGGCCGCCTCGAGATCGGCCCGGGCACGCTGCTCGAGCCCGGTGTCTGGATCACCGCGCCAGGCCGCGCGCGCGTACGGATCGGCGCGGGGACGTTCCTGAACCTGGGCGTGATGATCGCGGCGCACGAGCTCGTCGAGATCGGCGATCACTGCATGCTCGCCAACGGCTGCTTCGTCTCCGACGCCTCGCACCGCTACGCCGGCGCAGATCTCCCGATCACCTGGCAGGGGTTCGACAGCAAGGGTCCGACGCGCATCGGCGACAACTGCTGGCTCGGCGCCAACGTCGTCGTGACAAGCGGCGTGACCGTCGGCGAGCGTTGCGTGATCGGCGCCAACAGCGTCGTGACGCACGATCTCGAGCCCTTCTCGGTGGCCGCAGGAGCGCCCGCGAAGGTGCTCGGCGGCGTCGACGGGAGCGAGCGGCCGCGCGCGAGCGGGTAGGTTCTTGCAATGGATCTCCACGAGGCGATGCGCGGCGCCCCGACGAGCCGCCTGTTCGATTCCGATCCGGTGGACCGCGAGGCGCTCCTGCGCGCTCTCGACAGCGCCCGCTTCGCGCCAAGCGGCGGAAACCGCCAGGGCTGGCGTGTCGTCGTCGTCGAGGACGGTTCGCTGCGCCGCGCGCTGCGCGACCTCTACCTGCCGCGCTGGCGCGCCTACATCGAGCAGACGGGCGCGGCCGCGATCCTGGCCGACCCCGAGAGCCACGACGAGCGCACCGTGCGGATGGTCAGGCGCGCCAACGAATACGCCGAGGGGCTCGACCGGGTGCCGGTGCATCTCGTGATCGGCGTGCGCCTCGACGACGTGCTCGCCACCGACTCATCGCTCCCGCGCCAGAGCATCGTCGGCGGGGCATCGATCTACCCGTTCGTGCAGAACCTGCTGCTGGCGTTGCGCGGCGAAGGGCTCGGCGCGGCGCTGACGACGCTCTTGGTGCCCGCCGAGGACGAGGTCAGGAGCCTGCTCGAGATCCCCGATGGTGTCGCGCTCGCCGCGCACGTCGGCGTCGGGCATCGCGCCGATCCATGGCCGCGGAGCCTCGCGCGCAGGCCAGTCGAGGAGTTCGCCTTCCTCGATCGCTACGGCGCGCCGCTCGCCTAGCGAGCGAGCAACGTGCGAAGCTCGGCGAGCTCGACCGGGTCGATCTTGTAGGTGTGCTCGGGCCCGGGATAGCGCCGCGCGCGCACGTCCTCGGCGTAGGCGCTCACGCCGGCGTTCATCTCCTGCTGCAGGTTGGCGTAGCGCTTCACGAACCGCGGCCCCAGCCCGTCGCGGATACCGAGCAGGTCGTGGAACACGAGCACCTGTCCGTCGGTGGCGGCGCCCGCGCCGATGCCGATCACGGGGATCTCCATCTGCGCCATCAGCTCGTCGGTCACCGCGCTTGGGATCGCCTCGAAGACCATCGCGAAGCAGCCGGCCGCCTGGAGCGCGAGCGCCTCTTCGGCGATCCGCGCCGCGGCGGCAGCGGTCCGGCCCTGGGCCTTCCATCCTCCAAGCGCAGTCGAGGTCTGCGGCGTCAGCCCGACGTGACCCATCACCGGGATGCCCGCCCCGACGATCGCACGTGCGCGACTGACGGACGCCTCTCCGCCGCCCTCGAGCTTGACGACCTCGCAGCCGCCCTCCTTGACCATCCGCATCGCCGTCGTGATCGCCTGCTCGTCGGAGACCTCGTAGGACCCGAACGGCAGATCGCCTATCAGCAGCGGTGTCTCGAGGCCGCGCCGCGCCGCACGCGTCAGCACGAGCATGTCCTCGAGCTCGACGGGCGTCGTGGCGCTGTAGCCGAGAACGGTCGTGGCCGCGGAGTCGCCGACGAGCACGAGGTCGACGCCGGCGGCCTCGGCGGCGCGGGCGCTCGGGTAGTCATACGCGGTGACCATCACGATCGGTTCGCCGAGCCTCTTCTTCTCCGCCAGCAGCGGCAGGGTCATCGGCAGGCGCCCCGGGTCAGCCGGGGCCTGGACTGCGGGATGGCTGGACATCTTGATTCCTCTCTGACGCTGGGTTGACGCCCGCTCCTCAGGAGAGCAGGGTCGCCACCTCGTCGTCGATCGTGATGATGCGGTTGGTCTGCGCCTCGACGTGCACCACGCGAGGCTCGTAACGCTCCAGCTCGGCCTCGTCGTACTGGCCGTAGGAGATGACGATGATCGTGTCGCCCCGGTGCACGAGGCGCGCCGCGGCGCCGTTGAGGCACATGTCGCCCGAGCCGCGAGCGCCGGCGATCGTGTAGGTCTCAAAGCGCGCGCCGTTGTCGACATCGACGACGTGAACCTGCTCGTGCTCGAGGATGTTCGCGGCCTCGAGCAGATCCGGGTCGATCGTGATCGAGCCGACGTAGTGCAGGTCGCAGTCGCTGACCGTCGCGCGGTGGATCTTGGACTTGAGCATCACGCGTTGCATGTGGCGATCGCCTCTCCTCGGAGCTGTTGCTGTCGGGACGTCGAAGCCGGGGCCGGTTCGAGGACCGCGTTGTCGATCAGGTGCACATCGCCGATGCGAGCTGCGACCGCGAGCAGTGCCGGGCCGTTGAGCGCGGTGACGGGCTCGAGCGTCTCGGGGTGGACGAGCGCGAGGTACTCCGGCTCGACGCCGAACGAGCCCAGCGTGCGCGCCGCGGCCCCGATCAGCTCCTCGGCGGCACGCTCGCCGGAGGCCGCATGCCGTGCGGCCTCCTCGAGCGCCGCGAACAGGCCGAGCGCGCGTCTGCGCTCAGCGGGCTCGAGCAGCGCGTTGCGACTGGACATCGCCAGGCCGTCGGGCTCGCGGACTGTGGGACACACCTCGATGCGCACGGGAAGGTTGAGATCCTCGACCAGGCGGCGCACGACGATCGTCTGCTGGGCGTCCTTCTGGCCGAAGAACGCCACGTCGGGCATCGCCATGCAGAGCAGCTTCGTGACGACGGTCGTGACGCCGCGGAAGTGGCCGGCGCCGCGAACCGCGCCCTCGAGCCTATCGGTGACGCCGATCACCTCGACGGCGGTCGCGAAGCCCGCCGGGTAGACCTCCTCGACCGGCGGGGCGAAGACGATCTGCGCGCCTGCCCCGGCTGCCGCCGTCGCGTCCTCGCTCTCGCTGCGCGGGTAGCGGTCGAGGTCGGAGCGATCCTCGAACTGCGAGGGGTTGACGAACACCGACACGACCACCACGTCGCACTGCTCGCGCGCGCTGCGAATCAGCGCCAGGTGCCCCTCGTGCAGTGCGCCCATCGTCGGCACGAGTCCGATCGTGAGCCCATCGCGGCGTGCCGCCGCGATGACCGAGCGGAGCTCTGCCACGGTGCGCACAGTCCGCTTGCGCTCGGCGGGTGGCGAAAGTGGGCGGTTCATCGATCTCGGTCCAGTTCCCTGCGGATACCGGCGCGACTGAAGATGCTTGCTGCTCGTTCTTCGGTCCGTTCCGAGCGACCTCGGTGACGGCCTGGCGCAGATGATACAGCGCTCGGCGGCTCAGTGAAACGAGCCGGACCGGATCAAGTGCGAAAGCGCACAAGCGTCATGGCGGCCGGGCGCCGTGCGTCACGGCAGGCCGCGCGTGGCCTCACGAGATCCGGTTTCACCAGGCGTCGACGTTCGGGCGCCGCTTCCCCGGCCGCCGCCACCACTCGCCGGAGCCCTCCTCGAACAGCAGCTCGATCCAGCGACGCGAGTCGGCGGGGTCGATGACGTCGTCGATCTCGCCGTAGGCGGCCATGTTGAGACCCTGGCCTCGCTCGTAGGCGGCTGCCACGGTCAGCTCGAACACGCGCTCGCGCTCGGCCGCGTCCTCGATCGTCTCCAGCTCGCGGCGCATGCCGAGGCGAACGGCCCCCTCGAGGCCCATCGCGCCGAACTCGGACGTCGGCCACGCAACCGTGAAGAGCGGCGCCTTGAAGCCACCGGCGGCCATTGCCTGTGCCCCCAGCCCGTAGCCCTTGCGGAGCACGATCGTGCCGCAGGGCACGCCCAGGTTCGCGCCGGTGAGGAACATCCGCGAGAAGTGGCGGACGGTCGCCGTCCGCTCGGCCGCGGGGCCCACCATGAAGCCCGGCGTATCGCAGAGGAACAGCAGCGGCAGCTCAAAGGCGTCACAGAGCTGCATGAAGCGCGCCGCCTTGTCCGCGCCGTCGGCGTCGATCGCGCCGCCGAGGTGCGTGGGGTCATTCGCGACGACGCCGAGCGTGCGGCCGTCGACTCTGGCGAGCGCGGTCAGCATGCCGGGGCCGAAGCCGTCCCGGAGCTCGAGCACCGATCCCTCGTCGAAGAGCGTCCGGACGACGCTGCGGACGTCGTAGATCCGCTTGCGCTGCTGCGGGATCAGGTCGCGCAGCAGCTCCTGGTCGGCGATCGTGCCGGGCTGCGTGGCTCCCTGGAAGTACGACAGGTAGCGCCTCGCCGCCGCGACGGCCGCGCGGTCGTCCGCGACGCGCAGGTCGACGACGCCGTTTCCGTGCTGGACATCGATCGGGCCGACGTCGCCGGGATCGTGGACGCCGAGGCCCCCGCCCTCGATCATCGCCGGGCCGCCCATGCCGATGCTCGAGTCCTCCGTCGCGATCACCACGTCGCAGCAGCCGAGCAGCGCGGCGTTGCCCGCGAAGCAGTAACCGGAGGCGATGCCGACGAGCGGCACGAGCCCGCTGAGGCCCGCGAACAGCGCGAAGGCGCGGCAGTCGAGGCCGGCGACGATCGGCATGTCGACATCGCCCGGACGACCACCGCCGCCCTCGGCGAACAGCACGACGGGGAGCCGCCGGCGCTCGGCGACGTCGAACAGGCGGTCCTTCTTGAGGTGATTGCGCATTCCCTGCGTGCCCGCGAGGACGGTGTAGTCGTAGGACAGCGCCACGCAGGGACGCCGATCGACCTCGCCGACGCCTCCCACGAGCCCGTCGGCGGGCGTGCGTTCGATCAGCTCCTCGCGCGAGCGCCGGCGCTCCTGGGCCGCGAACAGGAGCGGCCCGTACTCGACGAAGCTGCCCTCGTCGAGCAGGTCGTCGAGGTTCTCGCGCGCCGTGCGGCGTCCCCGCTCGCGCCGCCGCGTGACCGCCTCCGGACGGGCGGCGTCGAGGCCGGCTGCGTGGCGCTCGTGCACCGCCCGCAGGTCGGCGCGCTCGCCGTCGTGGTGGGAGGCCGACGGTCCCACGACGGGCCCGTCCTCGGCGGAGCCGGGCTCCAACATCAGCAGCAGCTGGCCCTCCTCGACCGGGTCGCCCACTGACACGGCGACACTCGTCACGACGCCGTCCGTATCGGCGAGGACCTCGTGCTCCATCTTCATCGCCTCGAGCACCACGAGTGGCGTGCCGGCTCCCACCCGCTCCTGCTCGCCGTGCACGATCGCGACGACGACGCCCGCGAACTGCGCTCTGACTGCCAACTCGGTCGTCGATGCCATGGCGAGATCATCCCTCAACGCCGCGTGCGAACGTCTCATGGAGAGGAACTACGATGGCGGCGTGTCCGATGCGGCGAGCGAACTGTCGGCCCCGCGGCGGCGGGAGGCCCTCAAGGAGCTGCTCATGCAGGCCCGGGGGTGCACGCTCTGCAGCGAGCTCGCATCGACCCGCAAGACGGTCGTCTTCGGCGCCGGCAACGCCGACGCGGCGCTGATGTTCGTCGGCGAGGCGCCAGGCGCGAGCGAGGACGAGCAGGGTCTGCCGTTCGTCGGGCGGGCCGGCAAGCTGCTGGAGACGCTCCTCGGGGAGATCGGCCTCGAGCGCGCGGAGGTCTTCATCACGAACGTGCTGATGTGCAGGCCGCCGGGGAACCGCGACCCGCTGCCGCTCGAGATCAGCAACTGCCAGGAGTACCTGATGCGCAAGGTGGAGCTGATCCAGCCGAGCGTGATCTGCACGCTCGGGAACTTCTCGACGAAGCTGCTCCGCGGCGACCCCACCGGGATCACCCGCCTGCACGGCCAGCCGGAGGTGATCCTGCTGGGCTCGCGCAACGTGCGGCTGTACCCGATTTACCACCCCGCCGCGGCGCTCTACACGCCACGAATGCTCGACACGCTGCGCGAGGACTTCATGGGCCTTCCGGAGCTGCTCGCCCTCGGGCCGCCCGAGCAGCCGCAGGCGGCCGAGAGCCTCGCGCCGGTGCCGCTCGTCGAGGAGGCTCCCCCCGCCGAGGACCTCGCCGATCCGGGCATCGACCAGCTTGGACTTTTCTAGACGCCTTCCGCGACACGTTTTGCCTGCAAATGGAGGGATTCGTGGGGAAGCGCCGAAATCGTGTCCACAGGTCCTAAAGCAACCTGGGACGGCTGCCGATGAAGACCTTGTCTCCATCCCTCCAGGAGTAGCGACCGGCCCGCGACCCATCCCCCGCGGGTCGGTCCATTTAAACGGCATCGTCGCGCCGGTTGCCTCTACAGTCTTCCGGTGATCGTGCGCAGCATCGAAACCTCCGATCCCGGCGAGACAGAAGCGCTCGGGGCGGAGCTTGCGGGCGGTCTGCGAGACGGCGACATCGTGCTCGTTCGCGGGGAGCTGGGGTCGGGAAAGACGACGCTCGTGCGAGGCGCCGCGAGGGCTCTCGGGGTCGTCGACGCGGTCACCAGCCCCACGTTCAGCATCGGCCACCGCTACCGCGCGCACGACGTCACGGTCTCCCATCTGGACCTCTACCGCCTGGGGGAGCTCGAGCACGAGGATCCGGCGTTGCTCGAGGACTACCTCGGCCCGGGGCGCATCGCGTTCGTCGAGTGGCCACGCGAGGAGGGAGGGGCGCTGGCGCGGGCACGCATGCTGGTGACGCTGACGCATCGCGGAGGCGACCGGCGCCGCGTCGAGGTGGGCGGCGTCCCCGCGCAGGAGGAGGCGGAGGCGCCTCGATGATCGTGCTCGGCTTCGACACGGCGACTCGCTCGACGTCTGTGGCGCTGCTGCTCGAGGGAGGCGAGATCCTGCGCGCCCGCGACGATCCGGGCCCGAACGAGCACCCCGGACACGCGACGCGCCTGCTGGCGATGGCCGGCGAGCTGCTGGCGGAGGCGGGCACGGGCTGGCTCGGCGTCGAGCGGGTTGCCGTGGGGCTCGGCCCCGGGACCTTCACAGGGCTGCGCGTCGGCGTCGCGACCGCGCGTGGCCTCGCGCAGTCCCTGTCGTGCGAGCTCGTCGGCGTCTCGAGCCCACTGGCTCTCGCGACGGCTGCCGCCGACACGGCGGAGCGCGAGACCGGCGGTCGCGTGCTGTCGGTGATCGACGCGCGGCGTGGCGAGGTGTTCGTCGCTGCCTACGGCGCCGACGGCGCGGAGGCGCTCGCCGAGCTCGTGGAACCACGGGCGCTCCCCCCGGGTCTCCTCGGCGGCGTGATCGCGACCGCAGAGGAGCGGGGCTTGGGCGCCGGAGCGTGGATGGCGGTCGGCGACGGCGCGATCCGCCACCGCCGGGAGCTCGAAGCACTGCCACTCTCGATCCCATCGGACTCCTCGGGCCTGCACCTGCTCGACGCCGGGACGATCTGCCTGCTCGGCCTCGACGAGCGTCCGCAGGGCGGCCACGACCAGCTGCTTCCCGACTACCGGCGCCGGCCCGACGCCGAGCTCGCGCTCGGCGCCGCCGCCGGCGATGGACGGGTCTCGCCGTGAGCCGGCCCGCCGACCACGCGCCCGCCGAGAGCTCGCCGATCATCGAAGTGCGGCGCCTCGTCTACACCGATCTGCCGGAAGTGATCGCAATCGAGCGGCGCGTGTTCCCGACGCCATGGTCGCTCGCGATGTTCGTACTGGAGCTGTCCAAGCAGTCGGGCATCTGCCTCGCGGCCGTCTGCGAGGGAGCGCTCGTGGGCTACCTGATCTGCTCGCGCCACGACACCGTGTGGCATGTCATGAACGTGGCGGTCGACACCGAGCACCAGCGGCGCGGGCTCGCCTCGGCGATGCTCGCCGAGCTCTATGACCGCGTGAACGAGGACGACGCCCGCTTCACACTCGAGGTTCGCCGCTCGAACGCGGTCGCGATCCACCTCTACGAGCGGGAGGGGTTCCGCGCCGCGGGGATGCGCCGCCGCTACTACCAGGACAACGGGGAGGACGCCCTCGTGATGTGGCGCACGCCCGCCACGCTCGCCGGGTCGCTCACGGACGTACCCAACCCGAGCCCGCCGTGAGGGTCCTCGCGCTCGAGACGAGCTGCGACGACACCTGCGCGGCGGTCGTCGCCGACGGTGGGCGGATCGAGGCAAACGTGATCTCCTCGCAGGACGCCCACGAGAGGTTCGGCGGCGTGGTGCCGGAGATCGCCTCGCGCCATCACCTCGAGCTCGTGAACCTCGTCGTCGAACAGGCGCTGCTCGACGCGGGCGTGACGCTCGGCGAGCTCGACCTCGTGGCGGCGACCCAGGGTCCCGGGCTCGTCGGCGCGCTGCTCGTCGGGCTATCCACCGCGAAGGCGCTCGCGGCGGCGAGGGAGCTGCCGTTTGCCGCCGTCGATCACATCCAGGGACACGTGGCCGCGAACTTCCTCGCCGGCGATGACGGCACGCGGCCCTTCGAGCCGCCGTTTCTCTGCCTGATCGCGAGTGGCGGACACACGCTGCTGAGCGCGGTCAGCGAGCACGACGGCTTCACGGTGCTGGGCCGAACCCTCGATGACGCTGCCGGTGAGGCATTCGACAAGGGCGCGCGGATGCTGGGGCTGGGGTACCCGGGCGGTGCCGCGCTCGAGCGGCTCGCCGCCGACGGCGACCCCGAGGCGTTCACCTTCCCGGGCTCGCGCCTGGACGTGTCCCGCGGCGGCCGCGGCCCCGGCCGCCAGGCGTTCGCCGACAGCCTCGACTTCTCCTTCGCGGGGCTGAAGACGGCGCTGCTCTACCGGCTGCGCGAGCTCTCCGAGGAGGAGGCGCAAGAACGCGCGCCGGACCTCGCCGCCTCCTACCAGGCGGCGATCGTCGACAGCCTGATGCGACGCGCCGAGCAGGCGCTCGAGCGTACGGGCCTCGACCGCCTCGCGGTCGGCGGCGGCGTGGCGGCCAACGGCGAGCTGCGTCGCAGGCTCGGGGAGCTCGGCGCAACGGTTCACGTCCCGCTGCGGGCCTTGTGCACCGACAACGCCGCGATGATCGCCGCCGCGGCGCTCCACGGTAGGCGGCTCAGCTACCCCGACTATCTGGGCCTGGACGCCTACGCGACCGGCGAGCGAGCGCTCTGAGCTCTGGGCCCGCGTCTCTGGGCCGTCCACTCTGGTCCGGGGATCGTTCGCCCGTGCGAGTAGCCCGAGCCGCGTCCGGGTAGCAGGGCGCCCTGCATCATGTGTCCATGCCTCCGAGAGACCCAAGCGCGATCGCCCTGGTGACGGTCTACTCCAAGCCCGACTGTCATCTCTGCAGCGACGCGATGGCGGTGCTCGAGCGCCTGCGCAGCGAGCTCGGCTTCGATCTGGAGGAGCTCGATATCAGTCGCGACGAGGCTCTCCTGCGCGCCTACTTCGAGCGGATCCCAGTGATCGCGCTCGACGGAGAGGAGCTGTTCGACTTCTTCGTCGATGAGGCGATCCTGCGCGAGCGATTAGAGTCACGGCAATGAGCTACGGAGAACCGCCGGCAAGGACGGCCGAGGCGCGGCGGGACGGCGTGGGCGCCGCCCAGGACCGCCTCTCGCTCGGCGTGGCGGCCCGTCTGTCGCGCTACCTGCAGGTGCTCACGCAGGCGAAGAAGATGGGCAAGGAGACGATCTCCTCGCAGGAGCTCTCCGACTACACCCACGTCAACTCGACACAGATCCGGCGCGACCTGTCGGGTTTCGGCAAGTTCGGCAAGCGCGGCGTCGGCTACAACGTCGAGGCCCTCGTCACGCAGATCCGCAAGATCCTGCGCACGGCGGGCCAGCACAACATCGCGCTGATCGGCGCCGGGCACCTCGGCAAGGCGATCGCCTCCTCGGAAATCTTTGCCGACCATGGCTTCCGCGTCGTCGCGATCTTCGACGTCGACGCCACGAAGGTCGGGACCGATGTCGGCAACCAGAGCGTTCGCCACATCGAGGAGCTGCGCCAGGTGGTCGAGGACGAGGACATCGTCGTCGGCGTGCTGGCGGTGCCGACGCTCGCTGCGCAGGGTCTGGCGAACGAGCTCGTGGAGGCCGGCGTGAAGATCATCTTCAACTACTCCGAGTCGCTGCTCGACGTACCACCGGAGGTGACCGTTCACACCTCGAGCCCAGCGGTCGACCTGCTCTATGCGCTGTACTTCTACCTGACCTGATCCAATCGACCCGCGGCGGCGCGCCGATCAGGCGAGCCGGCGACGCGGGGACCGCAGACCGCGCACATGAACAGCCTGGACCTTGATCGAGTGGCCGAGACATTCGCCCGTGCGACCGACCTGACGGTCGGCGTCGAGGAGGAGTTCTCGATCCTGGATCCGGAGACGCTCGAAATGGTGCCGCGCTTCGAGGAGCTGCGCGACGCGGCGGCGAGCGATCCGCTGTTGCTGGAGCACATCACGGGCGAGCTGATCTCCTCGGAGATCGAGATCATCTCGGGCGTCGGCGCCGACCTGCACGACGCGCTGGCGCGCCAGCGGGACCGGCGCCGGCGGCTGTTCGAGCTCGTGGCTCGGCGGGGCGCCGCGCTCGGCGCCACCGGTACGCACCCGTGGGCCGACTATCGCGAGCAGGCGATCATCGACACCGAGCACTACCGCCGCGTCGAGGAGGGACTCAAGTACGTCGCTTGGCGCAACAACACCTTCAGCATGCACGTGCACCTCGGCGTTCGCGACATCGACCGCGCTGTGCGCGTCTGCGACCGCCTGCGCCCGGTGCTGCCTCTGCTGCTGGCGATCTCCGCCAACTCGCCCTACCTCGACGGGCGCGACAGCGGGCTGCACTCGGCGCGCACGCAGAGCTTCACGAAGAGCTTCCCGCGCTGCGGCGTGCCCGATCCCTTCGGCGGCTGGGAGGCCTACCGCGAGTACATCGAGTTCCTCTCGCGCACGCGTTCGATCGTCGAGTTCACGCAGGTCTGGTGGTCGGTCAGGCCTCATTTCAGCTTCGGCACCGTCGAGCTGCGGATCTGCGACGCGCAGGCGACCTCGCAGGAGTCCGACGCGCTGGCAGCGCTCGCGGTGGCATGCATCGCCCAGGCGGCCCGAGACGTCGACGAAGCGGTCCCCTTCACCGACTTCGCGCCGCGCCTGATCGAGGAGAATATGTGGCGGGCGATCCGCTTCGGGCTCGACGGCCGCCTGATCGACCTCGACCGTGGCGAGGAGTACCCGGCGCGGGAGGCGATCGAGCGGCTCGCCGCGTGGACCGCGCCCGTCAGGGCGGAGATCGGCATCGAGCCGGCGTTCCCGGAGCGAAACGGCGCGCAGCGCCAGCGCCGGCTGATCGAGGCCGGGGCGACCCGCGAGGAGGTCTTCGCGGCCTCGGTGAAGGAGACATGGCAGACCTACGCACAGGAGGTGACGGTGTGAGCACCGAGGAGCCACGCGGGCTGGAGGGCGTGCCGGGCGAACCGAGCGAAGAGGAGCTCCGGGCCGCGTACGAGGCCGAGCTCGCCCGCTTGACGAGCGCCGATCTGATCGCCCAGGCCGTCGTTTCGCTGCTCAACCTTGGCGCGCGGCGCCTGGGTCCGGTCGGCGGAGCGCCGGCTGGAGCCGGGGGCGAGGCCGGCACGGGCGCGGCGCAGGGACCCGGCGCGGGCGAGCGCGATCTCGGACAGGTACGCGACGCGATCGACGCGGTGCGGCCGCTGCTCGAGATCCTCGAGCGCAACGTGCCCGAGGGGGTGCGACCGTTGCGCGACGCGCTCGCGCAGCTGCAGATGGCGTACGCCCGCGAGGTTCAGGCGAGCGCCCAGACGGGCGCGGGCGGAGGACCCGGCTCCGATCAGGGCGGCTCCGAGCCGGCTCGCGGCGAGGCGCAGGGGGGAGAGGCCGCTGCGGACGGCGCCTCCTCGAGCGAGCAGAAGCCCGGCGAGCCGGGCCCGGCACAGAGAAGCGGCCGGCTCTGGGTGCCCGGCAGCTGAGCCGCGCCGAGCACTCCTTCGGCTGGCGCGCACGATAGACTGCGCGCGCGTTTGCACCGGGTAGGCGCTCGCACTGGGCGATCCGGCACTGCAGATGTGCGCGCGAACATCCTCGCGCGGCACGCCAATCAGACCGCGGAGGATTTCTGTTGAGCAGCTTTCTGACGAACCATGGGGTCGTCGTCGCCCTCGTTTGTGCCGCCTGCGCCGTGGTCTACGGCGTGGTGACAGCTCGATCGCTACTCGCGCTCTCACCGGGCAACGAGCGGATGCAGTCGATCTCGCTCGCCGTCCAGCAGGGGGCACGCGCGTACCTGAACCGTCAGTACACGACGATCGCCGTCGTTGGCGTGGTTCTGTTCGTCGCGCTGATCTTCGTCCAGAACATCGCGGTCGCCGGCGGCTTCGCAATCGGCGGCCTGCTGTCCGGCTCCGCCGGCTATATCGGGATGAACGTGTCGGTGCGCTCCAACGCGCGCGTCGCCGAGGCGGCGCGATCCGGCGTCTCGCCTGCCCTGAGCGCGGCATTCCGCGGCGGCGCGATCACGGGCATGCTGGTCGTCGGCCTTGCTCTGCTCGGCGTCGCGGGCTACTACGGAGTGCTGACGGCGATCTTCAACGACAGCCAGAAGACCGCGGTGGACGCGCTGATCGGTCTGGGCTTCGGCGGCTCGCTGATCTCGGTCTTCGCGCGACTCGGCGGCGGCATCTTCACGAAGGCGGCGGACGTCGGAGCTGACCTCGTGGGAAAGGTCGAGGCCGGCATCCCCGAGGACGACCCGCGCAACCCCGCGACGATCGCCGACAACGTCGGCGACAACGTGGGCGACTGCGCCGGCATGGCCGCGGATCTGTTCGAGACCTACGCGGTGACCGCGATCGCCGTGATGCTGCTCGGCGTGCTCACGTTCCACGAGTCCACCCGCGTCGTTCTGTACCCGCTGGTGATCGGGGCGGTGGCGATCATCGCGTCGATCATCGGCACGTTCGCCGTGCGCACGAGGACCGGAAACGTCGAGCGCGCGCTGCTGCAGGGACTGCTGGTCTCGGGAGCGCTCGCGGCGGCGGCCTTCGCGCCGATCACCTACTGGATGATGCGCAACCTCAGCTTCGCGCAGGTGGGCAGCTCGGTCAACACTCCCGCCTGGTGGAAGTTCTACCTGTGCGCGCTGATCGGGATCGCGGTCACCGCGCTGCTGTTCGGACTGACGGAATACTACACCTCGACCCGTTTCTCGCCGGTGAAGAAGACGGCTAAGGCGTCGATCACCGGTCACGCCACGAACATCATCCAGGGCTTCTCCTCGGGGCTGCAGGCGACGGCGCTGCCGGCGCTCGTGATCGTGCTCGGGATCCTCGGTTCGTGGAAGCTGGCGGGCGGTGGCGTGACGGGCATCTACGGCGTCGGCGTCGCCGCCGTGGGCCTGCTATCGCTGACGGGCTTGATCGTCGCGCTGGACGCCTTCGGGCC
This sequence comes from Solirubrobacteraceae bacterium, assembly GCA_036272475.1. Taxonomy (GTDB): domain Bacteria; phylum Actinomycetota; class Thermoleophilia; order Solirubrobacterales; family Solirubrobacteraceae; genus Palsa-744. The sequence goes on from DATAYP010000021.1 coordinate 61,426, forward strand.
GATCACCGACAACGCCGGCGGGATCGCAGAGATGGCCGACCTGCCCGAGGACGTGCGCAAGGTGACAGACCGCCTCGACGCGGTCGGCAACACAACGAAGGCCGTCACCAAGGGCTACGCGATCGGCTCGGCGGTGCTGGCCGCGATCGTGCTGTTCGCGGGGTTCGAGAAAGAACTCGAGGCCAAGGCAGGGCACGTGATCTCGTTCGGGATCAACGAACCTCCGGTGCTGATCGGACTGTTGCTGGGCGGCCTGATGGTGTGCCTGTTCGCCTCGCTGTCGATCGAGGCCGTCGGGCGCGCGGGCGGAGCGGTGGTCGAGGAGGTGCGCCGCCAGTTCCGCGAGCACCCGGGCATCATGGACTACTCCGAAGAGCCCGACTACGCCAGGTGCGTCGACATCGTCACGCGCACGGCGCAGCGGGAGATGATCCTCCCGTCGATGCTCCCGATCCTGCTGACGCTGGTGGTCGGGCTGATCGACGAGCAGGCACTCGGCGGCCTGCTGATCGGGGTGATCGTCGTCGGGTACTTCTTCGCCGTTCTGATGACCGCCGGCGGCGGCGCGTGGGACAACGCGAAGAAGCTGATCGAGGATGGCGCGTTCGGGGGCAAGGGCTCGGATGCGCATGCGGCATCGGTGACCGGCGATACGGTCGGCGATCCGTTCAAGGACACCGCCGGCCCGGCGATCAACCCGATGATCAAGGTCGCGAACATCGTCGCCATCCTGATCATCCCGCTGATCACCTGAGACCGGCGCGGGTGGAGCGGCCGTGCGGGAGCCGCTCCGCCGGGTGGGCGCAGCCACGGTGCGACAGGTCCTAAGCTCAGCTGAGATGAGAGGAAGACAGGTGCATCGGACCGGCACGCTGGTGCTCTCGTTGCTGATGGTGGCGATCGGCATCGCGCTGATCGTCGAGGCGATCGCCGGCAGCGGCGGCGTGCTCTCGGCCCGGCTGCTGCTCGGCGTGCTGTTCATCGCCGCGGGGGTCGCGCGGGTATACCTCGAGGTCAGGAGGGGCCACCGGGCATGAGCACTCCGGGTGGGGCCGAGGGCGCGGGCGCGCCTGACGATCCCGGCGTGGGAGGCGACGGCCCCGCGGACGCGGGCGCCGGCAGGGCGCGGTCCGCCGCCGAGATGGAGCGGGCAGCCTCGGAGCTGGCCGCGCGCTCGCGGATGGTCCTGCGCCGCAGCATCGGCTCGCCGCTGATCTTCTCGATCGTCTACACGTCGCTGGCGAGCGCGATCTACTTCTCGCTGGGCGTGATCGCCGGCCACGCGCTGAGCCTCACGCCGGCCGTGTTCCTCGCCGCGGCGGGGCTGTTCGGGCTGACAGCCCTCACGTACGCCGAGGGCGCGTCGATGCATCCAGAGCGAAGCGGCTCGACGGTCTTCGCGCGTTACGCCTTCAACGAGCTCGTCAGCTTCGTCGCCGGCTGGGCGATCCTGCTCGATTACATAATCCTGATCGCGGTAACGACGTACTCCGCGACGCAGTACCTGCGCGTGTTCTGGACCCCGCTTGGCCACTACGAGGAGGCGCTGGGGCTGACGCTCGCGTTCATCGGGCTCGTGGTGCTGAGCAACATCCGCGGCTTCAGCTGGCGCCGTGCGAAAAGGATCGCGCTGCTCGTCAGCGCCGACCTCGCGCTGCAGGCGCTGATCGTTGTGCTCGGGCTCGTGCTGTTCTTCCACCCCGGGGCACTCCTCAACTCGATCCACCTCGGCAGCGCGCCCACCTGGTCGGATCTGGTCTTCGCGCTGACGATCGCTGCGATCTCGTTCACGAGCCTCGAGTCGGCGGCGGGCCTCGCGGGCGAGGTGACCATCAGCCCGCGCGACCTCAAGCGCGTCGTCGGCAGCGGGATCGCGACGGTGGTGGTGCTGTACACGGGCATCGCGCTCGTCGCGGTGATGGCGTTGCCGGTTCACGGCCATCACACAGAACTCGCCGGGCGCTTCGTGAACGCGCCGATGGTCGGCGTCGTCACGCACATGCGACCGCACTGGCTCGCCGAGACGCTGCGATACGTCGTCGCGGGGCTCGGGACGCTGACGCTGCTCGCGGCCGCCAACTCGGCGATGCTCGGGCTCTCGCGGCTGGCTTACTCGCTCTCGACGAACCGCCAGATCCCCAGCGGCCTCGGGCGGCTGCACCCGCAACGCTCGACGCCCTACGTCCTGATCATCATCGCCGGGTTGATCGCGGCGGCGCTCGTGGTGCCCGAGGATCTCGACTTCCTGATCGGCATCTATGCCTTCGGCGCGATGCTCGCGTTCACGATCGCGCACCTGTCGATCTGCCGGCTGCGGTTCCTGGAGCCCGACCGCGACCGACCCTACAAGGTCCCGCTGAGCGTGCGCGTGCGGGGCAGGGAACTGCCGGTTCCCGCCGTCATCGGCGCGCTCGTCTCGGCTGCCGGCTGGCTGGCGGTAGTGGTGGTTCATCAGCCCGCGCGCTACGTCGGCTTCGGCTGGATGATCGTCGGGGTCACGATGTACGTGATCTACCGCCGCGCCGACGAAACGTCGCTGCTGCGCCGGGTGACCGTCTCGCCGCAGGTGCTGCGCGCCGAGCCCAGGCGCGAACGGGAGCCCGACTACGGGTCGGTGCTCGTGCCGCTGTTCGGGACGGATCTCGACGACGACATCGTGCAGACGGCCGCGCGGCTGGTGTCAGGCGAGCAGACAGACGAGGCGGCGATCGACACCGCGACGATCGAGGCGCTGTGGGTGTTCGTGATCCCGATGTCGCTGCCGCTCGACGCGCGGCTGCCGGACGCGCAGATCAAACACGCGAGGCAGGTGCTGGCCAGGGCGAAGGCGGTCGGAGAGGAGTACACGGGCGTGCACGTGGCGACCGCCACCGTGCGAACGCGGCGCGCGGGGTATGCGATCGTGGACGAGGCCCGGCGCCGGGGAGTCGAGGCGATCGTCATGGGAGCGGAGGAACCGTCGCGGATCCGCGGCGGAGCCCGGCTGGGAGGTCGCGGAGGCCCGCTCGAGGGGCCCGTCGGGGACGTGACGAAGTACGTCGTCAACAAGGCTCGCTGCCGCGTGATCGTGACGGCGCCGCCGGCGCGCGACCTGGGAAGGGCAGCCCGTGACTCCGAGCCCGAGCCGCCGGAGCAGGCGCAGCGGATCGGCGCCCGCATCGTCTAATCTCCGGCTATGTTCGTCCTGATCGTCGGAGCCGGCCGCGTCGGCTCGGCCGTGGCCAAGTCGGCGCTCGCGGCGGGGCACGAAGTATCGGTGCTCGACGAGGACCCGCTCTCGCACGAGCGCCTGGACGCGGGCCAGGACAAGAGCTGGGAGGACTCGGGCGGCCAGTTCACGGTCGGCACGGCGCTTGAGACGGACGCGCTGATCCAGGCCGGGATCGAGCGCGCCGACGTGTTCATCGCATCGACGGCGGGCGACAACACGAACCTCGTGATCGCCCAGATCGCCCAGAAGCGCTTCGACGTCGAGAAGACGGTCGTGAGGGTGATGGACCCGGCGCGCGCCGCCTGGTACGGCGAACAGGGCCTGCACACGATCTCCCCCACCAAGCACGCGATCGAGATGTTCGAGCGCGCGCTCGAGCTGACGCCCGAGCGGGTCTAGGGGACGATGTACGCGATCATCGTCGGCGCTGGGAAGGTCGGGCGCAACCTCGCGCGCGAGCTGATCAGCAAGGGACACGAGGTCACGCTGCTCGAGTCCTCCCGCCAGTGCTACCTGGCGATCGAGGAGGAGTTCGAGCACGCGGCCCAATACGGAGACGCGACCGAGCTGTGGGTGCTCGAGCGCGCCGGCATCCAGCGCGCGGACCTCGTGATCGCGGTCACGGGCGACGACGAGGACAACATCCTCGTGTGCCAGGTCGCAAAGGAGAAGTACCTCTGCGACCGCATCATCGCGCGCGTCAACAACCCTCGCAACCACGACCACTTCAGGCTGCTCGGAATCCAGCCGGCGGTCTCCGCGACCGACCTGATCCTGCGCCTGATCGAGCACGAGGTGCCGCGCTACGGCCTCGTCCACCTGCTCGCGCTCGAAGAGGAGCGCCTCGAGATCATCGAGCTCGAGGTCAGCGCCGAGGCGCCCACTGTCGGGATGCGCGTCGCCGAGATCGCGCTCCCCGAGGGCAGCCTGATCATCTCGGTGCTGCGCGACGGCACGGGATTCGTGCCCAAGCCCGACACCGTGATCGAAGCCGGCGACGAGGTCCTGCTCGTCCTCGACCCGGGCCTCGAGGACGCGATCACCGTGTACTTCTCCCCGAACGGGCAGCCTGCGGCGCTCTAGCGAGGGGAGTGTTGCCGCCGTCGCGAGCGTGTGGCTTTGCGCAGTCGCGGGATGTTCCTGCCCGCCCACGTGTCCGTCAGGCTATGACAGTTCGCGCACAGGATCTGCAGGTTCTCGAGCCGGTTGTCGTGGCGATCGCCGTTGACGTGGTGGAGCGCGAGCGGCGGGGGTTGTCCGAGCCACTATCTCGTTCAGGCCCAGGCCCTGCTCGATCAGTGAGGCGATCGCATTGCGGGTTTCGGACACGAACACATGTTCGCACTCGGCTTGGGACGGAACGCAGCGTTGGCCAGCTGACCAGGCTCCGCGGCTAACCTCCTACGGCACCGCAAAAAAGTGTCCGAGGCCCGCCTCCGGGAACCGCGACGCTATCCTTTGACCTTCTTTGCGGGGTCATCTAGCGGCAGGATGCGTGCCTCTGGAGCACGTCACGAAGGTTCGAATCCTTCCCCCGCAGCTTCGAATCGTGGAAGCGTCCCCCGTCCAGGACCTACACCGCCGCCTGCGACGCCCAGTCCCTGTAGAGCTCGAAGTAGCGGCCCTCGGCTGCGATCAGCTCGTCGTGGGTGCCCTGCTCGGCGATGCGGCCGTGCTCGAGCACGACGATCCGCTCGGCCTGGCGGATCGTCGAGAGGCGGTGGGCGATCACGATCGCCGTGCGACCCGCGAGCAACCGCCGCAGGCCCTCCTCGATGCGCCCCTCGGTGTGCAGGTCGACGTTCGAGGTTGCCTCGTCGAGCACCAGGATCCGGGGGTCGGCGATCAGCGCGCGGGCGAACGCGATCAGCTGGCGCTGGCCCGCCGACATCTGCGCCCCGCGCTCGCCGACCTCCGTGTCGTAGCCGTGCTCGAGCTCTGAGATGAACTCGTCGACGCCGACGGCGGCAGCCGCTGCACGCACCTCCTCGTCCGTCGCGTCGGGTCGCCCGAAGGCGATGTTCTCGCCGATCGTGCCCGAGAACAGAAAGGCCTCCTGCGGCACGATCCCCATCTGCGAGCGCAGCGACGAGCTCGAGATCTCCCGCAGGTCGTGCTCGTCGACGAGCACGCGCCCTTCCGTCGGGTCGTAGAAGCGCGCGACGAGCTTGGCCATCGTCGACTTGCCCGCGCCGGTCGCGCCGACCAGCGCCACCGTCTCGCCCGGCTGGACCTCGAGGCTGACGCCGTCGAGCGCCAGCACCGGCTTGCCCTGCTCCGCGCCGCGCCGGCGGGCGTACGCGAAGGAGATGTCCTCGAAGCGGATCTCGCCCTCGATCCGCGGCAGCTCAAGCGCGTCGGGCCTGTCCTCGAGGTCCGGGCGCTCATCGAGCAGCTGGAAGATCTTCTCGAGCGCCGCCATCCCCGACTGGTAGGTCGTGTAGAGCTGCGAGAGCTGCTGGATCGGGTCGAACAGGTAGGAGAGCGCGGCGATGAAGGCGACGACCGTGCCCGCCGTGATCGATCCTTCGATCGCCTGGTAGCCGCCGTACAGCACGATCACCGCGATCGCGACGCCCGAGAGCATTTCGACCGCCGGGAAGTACGCGGCGTTGAGCTTGACGGTGGTCATGTTCGCGTCGCGGTTCTCGCCGTTGAGCTCGGCGAACTGCGCCTCGTGGTATGGCTCCTGGCCGAAGCTGCGCACCACCCTGATTCCGGACAGCGTCTCCTGCAGGTAGGCGGTGATCGCGCCGATCGTCTCCCGCGTACGGCGGAACGCGCCCGCCGAGACGAGGCGGAACCACAGCGAGCCCGCCGCCAGCAGCGGGAAGATCGCGAACGTGATCAGCGCGAGCCTCACGTCGAGCGTGATCAGGATCACCGTCGTCCCGATCAGCGTCAGCCCCGCCTGGAAGAGCGTCACGACCGAGTCGGTCACGAGGCTGTCGAGCGCCTCGATGTCGTTGGTCATGCGCGAGATCAGCACGCCCGCGGGCCGGGTCTCGTAGAAGCCGATCGGCAGCGACTGAAGATGCGTGAAGATGCGGATGCGCAGGTCGGCCAGCGCCCGCTGCCCGACCCAGCCGACGAGATAGGTCTGGACGTAGGTCATCATCCAGACGATCAGCGCCGACAGCAGGAATGCGCCCACGACGAGCACCAGCGTCGTCGTGTCGTGCTTGGAGATGCCATCGTCGATTGCCACCTTCGCGAGCAGCGGCGGCGCGAGCGAGGCCGCCGTGCCCAGCACGAGCGCCACGAACATCGCGGCGACGCGCAGGCGGTAGGGGCGCAGCAGCGCGAGCAGACCGCGCAGGTTGCGACCGCGGCTGCCCCGCGAGGCGCGCTCGCCGGCCCATTGCGAGCGTCCGAAGCCTGGTCCCGACGGTCCACGTCCGACTGCGGGGCTCACAGGCCGCTCACCTCCCGCTCGCGCGTCTCGCGTGTGAGGAAGACCTGGTCGGGGAGCCCCTTCGCGACGATTTCCCCGTAGAGCTCCGAGCGCTCGAGCAGCTCCTCGTGGTCACCGTGCGCGAGCACGCGCCCGTGGTCGAGCACCACGATCTCGTCCGCGAGGGCGATCGTGGAGAGGCGGTGGGCGATGATGAACGTCGTGCGCCCCGCCATCGCCTCGTCGAGCGCGAGCTTGATCAGCCGCTCCGTCGAGGAGTCCACCGACGACGTCGCGTCGTCGAGGATCAGAACTCGCGGATCGGCCAGCAGCGCCCGCGCGATCGCCAGACGCTGACGCTGTCCCCCCGAGAGCGTCAGACCGCGCTCGCCGACACGCGTCTCGTAGCCCTGTGGCAGCCGCGCGATGAACTCGTGAGCCTGGGCGCGCTTCGCCGCACGCTCGATCTCCGCAGCCGTGGCCCCGGGCCGCGCGTAGGCGATGTTCTCCGCGACCGTCGCCGAGAACAGGAACGGGTCGTCGCTGACGACCGCGACCGCGCGCCGCAGCGACTGCAGCTCGACCTCTCGCACGTCGGCCCCGTCGATCAGCACCCGGCCCTCGCTCGCGTCGTACAGACGCGAGATCAGCGAGACGAGGCTCGTCTTGCCCGACCCCGTCGCGCCGACGAGCGCCACCGTACGCCCCGCCTGCACGTCGAGGTCCACGTCGCGCAGCACCCATCGAGGATTGTCACGACGATCGAGCGCGCCGTCGCGGGCGCCACCGGGCTGGCCGTTTCCGCCGGTGCCGGCCTCGTGCCGCGCCACGAAGACGCTCCCGTTGCGTTGCGCCACACCGTTGCTCGCACCCGCCGCGCCGTTGACGCCGGCGACCACGTCCGGGCCGAGCGCGCGCGCCTCGCCGCGACCGTCGTCGGAGCGGTATGCCGCGCCGAAATCGTCGGTGTCGTCGTAGCGGAGCGAGGCCCGCCTGAACTCGACGTGCCCGTTGCCGGCCGGCAGCCGCGGCGCATCCGGCGGCGATGTGAGCCGCGGCCCGCGATCGAGCAGCTGGAAGATTCGCGCGCCCGATGCGGTCGCCCGCTGGGCCAGGCCGAGCGTCACCCCGAGCGAGCGCATCGGCGAGATGAGCATGTTGAGCAGCAGGTAGAACGTGCTGAACTGCCCGAGGGAGAGGTGCGTGTGGATCACGGCGATGCCGCCCACGAGCAGGACCGCCGCCAGACCTAGCTGTGGAAGGAAGCCGATCATCGGGTTGTAACGCGCCTCCAGCCTCGTCGCGACCATCGCCTGCTCGAACACGCGGGAGACGCTGTGGCGGAAGCGGCGCAGCTGGAGCGGCTCGCGCGCGAACGACTTCACGACGCGCACGCCGGAGATGTTCTCCTCAGCGTTCGCCGTCAGCTCCGCGATCCGCTGCTGCACCTCCTGGATCGCCGGGCGCGCGGCGCGCCCGTAGCGCTGCGAGATGAAGACCACGAACGGAGTGGGTGCCATCGCGATCAAGCCGAGCTCGGGGTTGATGGCGATCATCGCGATCCCCGCGAGCACGAGCGTGAGCGCGGACTGCAGGATGAAGACGAGGCCGTAGCCGAGGAAGAACCGCACAGCCTGCAGGTCGACGGTCGCACGCGACATCAGCTGACCGGTCTGCTGGTGGTCGAAGAAGCCCAGCTCGAGCCGCTGCAGATGCCCGTATATGAGCTCGCGCAGGTCGTACTCGATGCCCAGCGACACCCTCCCGGCGATCAACCGCCGCACGTAGGTGATCACCCACCTCAGCAGGACTGCACCAACGATCGCGATCGCGAGCAGCATCAGCGTGTGGCGATCGTGGTTGCGCGCGGCCAGCTCATGGCCGCGGCCATGTTCCGCCCCCCGCTCGATCGCGTCGACGGCCCGTCCGGTGAGGATCGGGATGCCGACCGTGAACAGGATCGCGGTGCTCGCGAGAAGCCAGGAGACGATCAGGCCGCGCTTGTAGGCACGCAGGAAGCCGAGCAGTCGGTAGAAAGTCCTCATAGTTGTATGGACAACCAGTATCGCACGCGTCCGGCCGTCAAGCCTCGAGCGCCGCTTCGCTCCACGCCTAAGCTCAGCGTATGGCCGATGCGCGCAAGCAGGGAGAGGAGGCCGCTCCGGCGGCCGGCCTTTGCGACAGGTGCCGGCATCAACAGCTCGTGCGGAACACGCGCGGCTCCACCTTCTCGCTCTGCCTGCGCTCGCGCGAGGACCCGGCCTATGCCAGGTATCCGCGCCTGCCCGTCACGAGCTGCGCCGGCTTCGAGCCCGGCGCGCGCCCGTCCGCGCCCTGACCGCCCGCGCGCGACGGTCTCGCTCAACCGGCCGCGACGCCGACCGGCGAGCCCTCCGGCGCGCCCTCCGGCATGCCAGAGGCGACGAAGTCGCTGCTGCGCACAAGCGCGAAGCCGGCCACCGCCCCCACGAACGCGATGACGGACGCGATCACCAGGATGCTCGTGAGGGCTTCGACGAAGCCGACGCGATAGGCGTGAGCCAGCGCCGCACGGGCGGGCGCGGGCAGCGAGCGCGTCACGGAGCCGACGTCGCCCGAGACCAGTGCTCCGCTCAGGCGGCTGTGGGCGGCGAGCAGCACCTGGTGCCCGGCACGGCTCGCGGCCAGGACGGAGCTCGTGTTGTGAGTGACGTCGTGCTGGAAGACCGCGCCCAGGCCTGCGATCCCCGTCGCGATCCCGACCTGGCGAAAGGTGTTGTTGATGCCCGACGCCATCCCGCTGCGCGTGAAGTGCACGACACCGACCGCCGTCGAGGCGAGCGGCGGGTTGACCATTCCGATGCCCGCGCCCGCGAGCAGGAAGCCGGGCACCAGCGTCGTCCAGCCGCTGCTCGGGTCGATCGCCGTCATCGCGAGCAGCCCGCCCGAGACGAGCAGCATGCCGCTGCCGAGCAGCGTCCGCACGGGAATGCGCACGCTGAGGCGCCCCGAGATCGGCGCGACGAAGAACGACAGGAGCGTCACGGGGAGGAAGCGCAGGCCGGCCTGCAACGGCGCGTATCCGAGCACGTCCTGGATGTAGAGAGTCAGATAGAGGAACATCGAGAACATCGAGGCCGAGATGCAGAACGCGACGAGGCTCGCCCCCGCGAAGGCGCGTCGCCGGAAGAGACTCAGATCGAGCATCGGCCGTTGCTGGCGGCGCTCGACGGCGACGAACAGGACGATCAGGACAACGGAGCCGGCCAGGTAGGAGACGATCTCGGTCGATCCCCAGCCCTTTTCGTTGCCCTGGATCAGCGCGAAGACAAGTAGGAACAGTGATCCCGAGAAGGTCAGGAAGCCGAGCCAGTCGACGCCGCGGGCGTCGGGGTCGCGCGCCTCGCTGACCTGGCTCAGCGTGAGCAGCACGGCGCCGATGCCGATCGGCACGTTGACGAAGAAGATCCATTCCCAGCCGATCCCGGACGTGATCACGCCGCCGACGATCGGGCCGACTGCCACCGCGGCGCCGATCACGCCGCCGAACACTCCGAAGGCGACGCCGCGCTCCTTCCCGTGGAAGGCGCCCGCGATCAGCGCGAGCGAGGTCGCGAACATCATCGCGCCGCCGATCCCCTGCACCGCCCGCGCGAGGTTCAGCGCGAGCGGCGTCCCGGACAGCCCGCAGACCGCCGAGGCGGCGGTGAACACCACGAGGCCCGTGACGAACACGCGCCGGCGGCCGACGAGATCGGCGATCGCGCCGGCCGTCAGTAGGAACGCCGCGAGCGTCAGCGAGTACGCGTTGACGACCCATTGCAGATCCTTGAAGCTCGAGTGCAGCGAGCGCTGGATGTCCGGCAGGGCGACGTTCACCACCGTGATGTCGAGCAACAGCATGAAGATCGCGACGGAGACCGCGATCAACGTCCACCACTTGCGCTCCACAGCGAGCTCCTCGCGCCTTGCCTGCAGGACCGTCCTCGCCCGCCACTATACGAACCGCCGCCCCGCATGCCGGGAGCGCCCGGCCGCGCACTGGCGGGCCGCCGCCGCGCCGCGCCGGGTCCGCGCGGCGGCCCTGTCTGCTCAACCGCCTTGGAGATGATCGGAGAAGAACGGGACGATCTCCTTCCACAACTTCGCGGCGGGCTCCGACCGGTACATCGGGCGGTGGTCGGCGAAGAAGGCGTGGCTCGCGCCCTCGTAGACGTCGACTTTCACCTCCTGGCCGCTGAGCCGGGCCCGCTCGAGCAGCTGCGCCCCGACCTCGGGGGAGGGGTTCTGGTCTTCGGCGCCGATCGCGGCGAGCAGCGGGCAGCGCAGCTCCTGCACTCGCTCGAGCGGCGGCACCGGGCGCTCGGGCGTGGAGCGCTCCTCGGGCGTCGCTTTGTCGATGAAGCCGCCCCAGCAGTCGACGGCCGCGTTGACATGGTCGCTCGAGCAGGCGAACAGCAGCGTGTAGCGCCCGCCCATGCAGAAGCCGATGCACCCCAGCCGTCCGGTGACGTCCTCGGCGCTGCGAAGGTAGCCGGCCGCGCCCTCCAGATCCCCCAGCACCCTCGCGTCGGGGATCGAGAAGAGGCGCTCCATGAGCTTGGGCGGGTCGTCCATCGGAGGAGGTCCGCCTTCGCGCGTGTAGAGGTCGACGGCGAGCGCCACGTAGCCGATGTTCGCGAAGCGGTTGCTGACGTCGCGGATGTGGTCGCCCAGACCGCCTGCCTCGTGGATCACGATCACCGCCGGATGGCTCCCGCCCTCCGCCGGGCGCGCCGCGTAAGCGTTCACCTGATCTCCGTCCGCTCCCGCGAAGGACAGCTGCTCCGCCGCGATTCGCCCCGGATCGCTGACGGCGCCGGGCACCCCCTCGGGGCTCGGTTTGACCTCAACGCTTGCCATCCTCCACCTCGCTCTCGATCGGTCGCTGTAGCTTACGAGCGGCGCCGCGGCGCGCTCAGAGCGTGGTCATCTCCTCGGAGGGCGGGAAGCTGCCCTCGCGCGCGGCCTCGAGGCCGCGGATCTTGCGTTTCACCCGCTTGCGCGTCTCACCGAGCTCGTGCTCGAGCCTGGCGAGCTCGGCGGCGCGATGGCGGACGAGCTCGAGCTGGCGGTCGATGTGGCCGAGCGCCTCGCTGAGCAGCTCGCGACGGCGGTCGGGGTCGACGTCGTCGCGGCGCAGCTGCGCGCGCACCTCGGCGCGCGCGTCCTCGGCGGCGAGCAGCGTCTTGAGCTCCTCGAGCGTGACGCCGAGCAGGTGCTTGAGGCGCATGACCTCGCTGATCCGCTCGACCTCGTCATGGTCGTACATGCGGTGCTGGCCTGCGGGCCGCGCCGGCGCCTCCGGCAGCAGGCCGATCTCCTCGTAGTAACGGATCGTGCGGGGCGTTGTGCCGAGCAGACGCGCGACGTCGCCGATCCTCATGCTCGCGGAGCGCGCCGCCCCGTCGCCGCGCTCACGGCCTGCGACAGGCTCGACGCTCATCGCGCTCCGCCGCCGCTCGTCGCCGGCACGATCTCGACCTCGTGCGCGGGCTCCGCGCGGGAGACGTGGCGGGGGCGCAGCAAGCAGACGCCCGCGCCGACCAGCGACACGGCCGAGAGCACCCACAGCGCGACGTGCATGTTCGCGATGAACGGCGCGAGCTTCTCAGGGGAGAGTCCCTTGGCGAGGCCCGAGAAGATCGCGAACAGCGTCGCTTTGGGCACGGCCGAGGTGACGATCGCAAGCACGAAGGCGATCGAGAGAACGGCCCCGGTGTTCTGGAGCAGCGTGCGCGCGCCGGCGGCGATGCCGCGCCGGTAAGGCGGCACGACGCCCATCATCGCGGCCGTATTGGGGCTGTTGAACATGCCCGAGCCGGCGCCGACGACGAACAGCCACATCCCGCTCTGCCAGTAGGGCGTATGCACCTGGAGCGTCGTCATCGCAGCGAGGCCGGCGGCGCTCACGAGCATCCCGATCGCGGCCAGCGCCCGCGAGCCGTGGCGGTCGGCGTAGATACCGGCGAGCGGCGAGGCGATCAGCATTCCGAGCGCGAGTGGGATCAGCTTGATGCCGGCGGTGATCGGCGAGTCGCCCTGGGCGCCCTGGTAGTAGAAAACGAACACGAACATCAGCGCGAAGCGGGCGAGCCCGTTGATGAAGGCGGCGGCGCTGGCGGCGGCGAACAGCCGGTTCTGGAAGAGCTTGAGGTCGAGCATCGGGGCGCGCGAGCGGTTCTCGATCAGGACCCACAGCGGCAGCAGCACCGCCGCGGCGGCGAGGCCGACGATCACGACCGGATCGTTCCAGCCGCTGATGCCACCGCGCGAGACACCGAGCACGAGCCCCGTGAGGCCGACCACAAACGTGCTCGTCCCGAGCACGTCATATCCACGCACCGAGTCCGGTTTGGAGAGCTCGCGCAGGACCAGCCCGCCCCAGGCCGCGCCGGCGAGCGCGAACGGGACGTTGAACCAGAAGACCCAATGCCACGAGATCGCGACGAGCGCGCCGCCCAGCACCGGACCGAGCACGAGGCCGATCGCGGCGACCATCGTGTTGGCGCCCATCGCGAGGCCGAGTTCCTTCTTCGGGAACGCGTCGGTCACGAGCGCGGCGGCGTTGGCGAAGAGGAACGAGGAGCCGATGCCCTGGAGCACCCGCCAGACGATCAGGACGGTCGCGTTGGGGGAGAAGCCGGCGCCGAGCGATGCGAGCGCGAACAGCAGGAAGCCTCCGACGTAGGCGCGCTTGCGGCCGAACAGATCGCTCAGCCTGCCGGCCATCAGCACCAGGACGGTCGCGGCGATCAGGTAGGCGAGGATCACCCAGACGAGCGCGAGCAGGCTCGTGTGCAGGGAGCGCTCGAGGTCGGGCAGCGCGATAATCAGCGTGCCCGAGTTGGTCGCCGCGAGCAGCATCCCGAGGCTCGTGCACGAGAGAGCCCACCACTTGTAGTGCTCATGGCCTGCCGCCACGCCGAAGCGCGAGCCCAGCGCCTCGTGTGAGCGCTCGCGGTCCGACCGCAACGCCTTACGTGCTCGCGTGATTGTGGTCAGCTCGATCAGGCTCCTCAACAGAAACGTACGTGAACGTAAAGATCAATATAGCAGTGCGCGCGCCAGCTGCCGGGGCGGCCGGACGGCGACCTCGGCGCCGCCGACGGCGCGGCTTCGCGGGTGCTAGAACGTAAGGGGATGAGCACGAGCGAGCCGAAGGTCCTGAAGTCCGAGCAGGAGTGGCGCGAGCAGTTGACGCCCGCCCAGTACGAGGTGCTGCGCAAGGCCGGCACCGAGCCGCCGTTCACCGGCGAGTACGTCTACAACAAGGACTCCGGCGACTACCGCTGTGCAGCCTGCGGGTCGATCCTCTTCAGCGCCGACACCAAGTTCGACTCCGGCACCGGCTGGCCGAGCTTCACCGAGCCCGCCGTCGCGGAGGCGGTCGTGTTACGTCCCGACAACAGCCTCTTCATGCGTCGCACGGAGGTGCTCTGTCGCACCTGCGGAGGTCATCTCGGACACGTCTTCGACGACGGTCCCGGGCCGGGCGGCCAGCGCTTCTGCATCAACTCCGCCGCGCTCGAGTTCGAGCCGGCGACGTCGTCCCCGTCAGAGGGCGGCGACGGCGACGACGCGCGGTAGCCCGGGAGAGCCAACTCGCGCCCGGCGGCGGAAGGTAGCCTTCGGAGGAGCATGATCATGTTCGAACAGTCGCGGCGGCTGTCGCAGCCGCTGCGATGGGGCAGGCGCGAGAAGCTCACGCTCGCCGCGCTCGTGAGCAGCGTCGTGCTCGCACTCGTCGCGCTCGGCACGTACGCGCTGACGAGCGGCGGCCCCGCGCGCTCCGACTGCGTGACCGTCACCTTCGCGAGCACGCTCGGCGGCGGGGACCTCCATGCGTGCGGCAGCCAGGCGCGGAAGGTGTGTGCGTCAGGCAGTTTCCGGGGCGTCCAAGCGGAGCTCAGCGCGGCTTGCCGGCGTGCGGGCTTTGCCTATCGGCCGCCCGGGTGAGTCGGCCTGGACCGGGGCTCCGCGCAGCCTGTCGACGGGCGCCTTCGCCTATCGCCCACCCCGGCTGAACCGGCCTAGACAAATGTCGAAACCCGGGCCGGAACTGTTGGCCAGGGTGTCCCTAGCGGTCCGCCGCAGGGGCGGATTTCATACGGGCTGCAATTGGTGCGCTCCGGCCCGCATGGGCGGTCCGGTGCGGCCAGACCCCCCGGAAGGAAACGGAGGCACATGTCCTGGAGCGCATACCCAACGTGGTTGAACGCGGGTGATAACGCCTGGCAGATGACGGCGGCGACGTTCGTCGGGCTGATGAGCCTCCCGGGCCTCGCTGTCCTGTACGGCGGCGTGATGCAGAAGCGCTGGTCGGTCAACAGCATGATGCTCACGTTCGTCGCATTCTCACTCGTCCTGGTCGCATGGGTCCTGTGGGGCTTCAAGATGGGCTTCGGCACGCCCATCGGCCACGGGAAGGGCTTCTTCGACACCTTCTGGGGCAAGTCCGGAACCGTTCTATCCGCAGGCGCGCTCGAGGGCCAGGCGGTGATCCCGTCGATCACGGAAGGTCCGCCGTTCCATTTCCCGATGGCATCGCTCGTCTACTTCCAATTCGTGTTCGCGGCGATCACGCCGATCCTGATGCTCGGCTCGGTGCTCGGACGGATCAACTTCAAGGCGTGGATCCCGTTCGTGCTCGTCTGGATCACCTTCGTGTACACGGTGAACGCCTTCCTGATCTGGGGCGGTGGCTACTTCGCCGCGCATGGCGCCCTCGACTACTCGGGTGGTTATGTGATCCATCTCGCGGCCGGCATCTCGGGCTTCGTCGCGGCGGCGGTCATCGGTCCGCGCCTGCAGCGAGACCGCGAGGTCGATGCTCCCAACAACCTGCTGATGGTCGCCGCCGGGGCCGGGATCCTGTGGCTCGGCTGGAATGGCTTCAACGGCGGGGACTCCTACTACGCGGGCGCGAACGCGTCGGCGGCGGTGCTCAACACGAACCTCTGCACGGCCGTGGCGATGCTCGTGTGGATCGGCTGGGATTACGCCTTCCGCGACAAACCATCGCTGATCGGCTCCGTCAACGGGATGATCACGGGACTGGTCGCGATCACGCCCGCGGCGGGGTTCGTCACGGGCTGGGGTGCGATCTGGATCGGCATTATCGCCTCGACGATCGTATGGATGGCGATCCGCTTCGTCAGCCGAGCGCCCGTGTTCAGGAAAGTCGACGACACGCTGGGGGTGATCTATACGCACGGCTTCGCCGGGTTGACCGGCGGCCTGCTCGTCGGCATCTTCGCCAACCCGAAGATGGTCCTCTACCACGGGCTAGGCGGCGCAAGCGATCTGCCCGGCAAAGAAAGCCTCTTCCACGGCGGCAGCTGGACGCTGTTGCGCTGGCAGGCCGAGACGGCCGGCTTCGTGATCATTTTCAGCGGCATCATGACGTTCGTGATCCTGAAGCTGATCGGCATCTTCGTGGCGCTTCGGCTCTCTGACGAGGAGCTGGAGATCGGCGACCACGCGATCCACGGCAACGAGGTGTACCCCTCCGACGTGCCCACGCTCGGCGGTCCGCACCCGCCGAACTGGCAACCGGAGCCGGCACCCGCGGGCGTTTAGCGAGGAGGTGCCTTCCGGCCGGGCGCGTTCATCTTCGGATGCACGCGCCCGGCCACGTCGCAGCGTGCCCGGTCACGTCGAAGGAGGGCCCGGGTCCCGCGAGAGCCCCTCCTGGGTAGCATCCCGGTCCGGGAGGATTCGGGTGAGCGAGGAGGGGAGAGGGCAGATGGGGCTGCGGGTGGTAGGTGCCGGTGTGGGACGGACGGGGACGGCGTCGGCGAAACTGGCGCTCGAGCAGCTGCTCGGTGGTCGCTGTCACCACATGTTCGAGATCATCAGCGATCCCGGCCAGGCATCGGGCTGGACCGACGCGGTCGACGGGCGCGACGTCGACTGGCAGGAGCTTCTGAGCGGCTACGTGGCACAGGTCGACTGGCCGGGCGCCTCCTTCTGGCGCGAGATCTCGGCCGCCAACCCCGACGCGCTCGTGCTGCTCTCGACGCGAGACCCCGAGGCCTGGTACCGCAGCGCCGCGAACACGATCTTCAATGCCCCCGACCATGCGCCACCGGGCCTCGAGCGGTGGTTCGGCGAGACGGTTCCGAAGATGTTGAGGGAGCGCTTCTGCGACGACCTGGGAAACCGCACGGCGATGATCGACGCGTTCGAGCGGCACAACGCCGAGGTGCGCGCGGGCGTCCCCGCCGGGCGACTGCTCGAGTGGACTGCGACGGAGGGCTGGGAGCCGATCTGCGAGCGCCTGGGCGTCCCGGTTCCCGACGAGCAGTTCCCCGTCGCGAACACGACCAACGAGACGCGCGCCGTGATCGGCCTGCCGCCGGTGCCTGAAGCGGAGCAGCCGGCAGCCGGCTGATTCAGGAGCGCGCGCTCGGCTCGTCCGCAGCGTGCTGCGGCGTGCGCAGCCCGACCGGGCAGGCCACGCCCGTGCCGCCGAGGCCGCAGTAGCCGCCGGGGTTCTTGGCGAGGTACTGCTGGTGGTAGGCCTCCGCGTAGTAGAAGGGTCCCGCGGGTGCGAGTTCCGTCGTGATCTCGCCATAGCCCGCCTCGGTCAGCGTCTGCTGGTAGGCGGCGCGCGAGGCCTCGGCGGCCGCGCGCTGGCGCTCGTCAGCCCAGAGAATCGCCGAGCGGTACTGGGTGCCGATGTCGTTGCCCTGGCGCATCCCCTGCGTCGGGTCGTGGCCCTCCCAGAAGAGCCTCAGCATCTCATCGAAGTCGGTGGCGGCCGTGTCGTATGCGACGAGCAACGCCTCGAATTGGCCGGTGCGGCCGGAGCAGACCTCCTCGTAGGTCGGGTTCGGCGTGGTGCCGCCGGCATACCCCACCGCCGTCGTGTAGACGCCGGGCGCCTGCCAGAAGATGCGCTCGGCGCCCCAGAAGCACCCCATGCCGAAGATCGCAGTCTCGACGCCCTCCGGGAACGGTCCGCGCAACGGCGTGCCGAGGACCTCGTGGCGGTCGGGCACGCGAACCTCCTCGGGCCGACCTGCAAGCGCGGACTGCGCGTCGACGATCTCGCTCTTGTCCCTGCCGAAGATACGCATGTCTTCAGGCTAGCCGATGCGCGGTGCGAGCCGGCGGCGAGTGCGGTCAGCGTGCGTAGACGGCGAAGAAGTCGCGGTCGTCCGGTTCCAGGTAGCGCTGCGGCGAACGCGTCATGTTGGGCAGCAGGTTCGTCGCGGCGCGGGCGCCCGGCTGCCCGTAGTCGATGAAGCTGACCCAGTAGGAGTTGATGTCGAGCTCCATCGCGCGCACGGCGCCCGCGTGGACGAGCGTGGAGGCGAGGCTTCCGACCGTCTGGTTGTCGCCCGCTGCGAAGATCAGGTTGCCGTGCTTGTCGACGCCGATGCCCGAGCGCCAGACGAGGATCGCGTTGCCGAGCGTCGCTCCCCATTCGATGCCGTTGTTGAGGTTCGGGTTGGGCCTACCGTAGTGGACGATCAGCGGCAGGTTCTGGCGGGCGAAGACGACGTTGCTCGGCGCCGTCGAGCCGTAGTGCCATTCGACGACGTCGGAGCGCCCGTCGGTGTAGCCCACGAGCGTGGCCTGCCCGTTGCGCATCGGAACGTAGGTGTGGCCGCCCAGCACCACGCCCCCGCCGGAGTCGGCGAGCTTGAAGCCGCTGTTGAAGCTCGCCAGCAGCCCCGCGCGATTGGTGTGGGGGATCTCCATCGAGCCACGCGGAAGTTCGCCGGCGGGCTCCTGGCGCCCAGCGATCAGCTTCAGCGCCGTACGTTTCGTGTCGATCCATGCGAGCCCCGCGACGACGCGCGGGTATTCGGGCTGGTTTCGGAGCGTCGCGACGAGGATCGGCGGGCTCGATTCGAGCGATGGGCGGGTGGCGCGCCAGACGCCCTCGCCGGGGAGCGCGGGGTGGATCAGCGCCGCGACGCGCGGCGGCCGGTAGCTAGCCGCGGCGGCGGCCGCGAGGCCGCGGGCGCGTGCGGCGGCGGTGCCCGAGCCGTAGCCGACCCTGGGCAGCACGCGGAGCGTAGGGCCACCCTTGCTGGGTGCCGTCAGCGAGTAGTAGGTCGACTCGACCTGAGCCACGAGGCCGGCGGCGCCGTGGTCGCGCAGCCACTCCACCGTGCGGATCCCGATGCTCGAGTTCGACGGCTTGCTCATCGTGCTCGCCCACGAGATCAGCACCGGCACGAGCGCCACCAGCGCGGCCATGAGGGCGATGCGCCGCACGCGCTGCGTTCCGCTGACGCCGGCGCGCGGGTCGACACGGGGCCGCGTGAGAGCGGGAGTGGGGCGTGTGGTCGCCGCGCCGGACTCCATCCCAACACTCTAGGCGGGCGTGCGGCCCGCCGCGCCGCGAACGGCGCATATGAGGCGATTCTCAGATGAGTGCAGTCTCATCGCGCGGGCGCGGACCCGTCCACGGCACATCCGTCGGATGTGCAATATTCATGGCGTCACAGGATCTTGCGGCAGTTCGCTGAACTGCGCTTAAGGGTAATGCAGCACGTTACCGCCTGAGGTCTTGCCGCTTGCCCCTCTACTCGAGACTTGACATCGAGGCGCCTCCGGCGCCGGACACCGACGACAAGGCGCGCCTCAGCCGCGGCCTTGGTGGCGCGGCCCGTCGCCCACTCGAGGCGGTGCCTCGAGTGCAGCCCGGGACACGCGTCTCCCGGAGCCGCTCGCCGTTGCGCTCGCCGAGCGTCCTGTTGCGGGCGATGCGCCCCCGCCAGTGGACCAAGAACCTGCTGGTGCTCGCGGCGCCGCTCGCTGCCGGGGCGATCGACTGGTCGGGCGTGCCCGAGCGCGTGCTGGGAGCGTTCGTCGTGCTCTGCATGATCTCGAGCGCCACATATCTCGTCAACGACGTTCGCGACCGCGAGCAGGACCGCATCCATCCACGCAAGCGGAGCCGTCCGATCGCGGCCGGAGAACTCTCTGTGCGCGGAGCGCTGACGGCGGCCGCATGCCTGTCGGTCGCCGGGCTCGCGCTCGCGGCCGTGATCGCGCCCGGACTCGCAGCGGTCGCGGCCGGCTACCTCGCCGTCACGCTCAGCTACTCGCTCTGGTGGCGCAAGGTCGTCGTCATCGACATCCTCGCGATCGCCGCGGGCTTCGTGCTGCGGGCGCTGGCCGGAGGCGTCGCGACGGACATCTATCTCTCGCGATGGTTCGCGATCGTGACGGCGTGCGGCGCGATCTTCCTCGTGTCGGCGAAGCGCTACGCCGAGCTGCGCGAGCAGGTGGCCCCGAGGCTGGAACGCGCGACGCTCCGGCGCTACTCCCTGCGGGGGTTGCGGCTGACGCTGGCCGCCGCCGCGACGCTCGCGAGCGTCGCCTACGTGTCGTGGGCGTTCACGAGGCCCTCGCATCTCCTCTGGTACGGGCTGTCGATCGTGCCGTTCCTCCTGTGGCTCGGCCGCTATGCAAGCCTCGCCGGCGCGGGCGCCGCGCAGGCGCCGGAGGAACTGATCCTCCGGGATCGGACGCTGCTCGCGCTGAGCCTCGTCTGGGGCCTGCTGTTCCTCGGCGGCGTCTATGTCGGCCACTGAGCTGCGACGCGCGGCGCCGATCGCGGCTGAGCGCTCGCTGACCGGCTGGGGACGCACGCGCGCGACCACGGCCAGGGTCATTCGCCCGCGCAGCGCCGACGATGTGCTGGAGACGCTCGCCGGCGCTGCGGCACGCCGCGGGGTGATCGCCAGGGGCGCTGGGCGCAGCTATGGCGACGCGGCGCAGAACGCGGGCGGCGATGTGCTCGATATGACGGCCATGCGGCGGATCATCTCGATCGACCGCGAGCGGAGGCTCGTGAGCGCGGAGGCCGGCGCAACGGTCGCCGAGCTGCTGACGGCGCTCGCCGCCAACGGGCTGATGCTGCCCGTCGTGCCCGGGACTCGGCACGTGACGCTCGCGGGTGCGATCGCCAGCGACATCCACGGCAAGAACCACCACCGCGACGGCGGGATGGCGCGGCACGTCGCGTCGCTGTCGCTGTGCACGCCTGCAGGCGAGCGCCTCGAGGTCTCGCTCGAGAGCGACGCTGAGCTGTTCGGCGCGACGCTCGGGGGCATGGGCCTCACGGGCGTGATCGTCGCGGCGACGCTCAGAGTCGAGCCGCTGCCGGCATGCGTGGCCGAGGATGCCGACCGCACCGACGGGCTCGAGCAGACGCTCGAGCTGATGACAGCCGCGGACCCGCACCGCTACTCGGTCGCATGGCTCGACCTGCTCGCGCCGGGCTCGAGATGCGGCCGCGCGATCGTGAGCCGCTCCGACCCGATGGCGGCGTGGAGCGGCAAGGAGCGCGGGGGACGCCCCCGCCGGGAATCGAGTCGATCGCCCATGCACCTCGGCAGGCCGATGTTCGACGTTCCACGGCGCTTCCCGGGCGCCGTCCTTCAGCCGGCCGCGGTGAGAGCGTTCAACGCGGCCCGCTGGCGCTCCTCGCCGCGCCGCCGCCGCGGCCACGAGCTGGCGCTCTCGTCGTACTTCTTCCCGCTCGACGTGCTCGGCGAATGGAACAGGCTGTATGGACGCCGCGGGCTGATCCAGTATCAGTTCGTGGTCCCCGTCGGCCAGGAGGCGGCGCTGATGGGCTGCTTCGAGCTGATCCGACGGAGGCGGCTGCCGGTGTACCTCGCCGTGTTCAAGCGCCTCGGCGCCGCCTCGGGCGGCCCGTTGTCGTTCCCGCTCGAGGGCTGGACACTGACGGCCGATCTACCAGCGGGGGCGCCTGGCCTCGGCCGGGCGCTCGACGATCTCGACGAGCTCGTCGCCGCGTGCGGGGGGCGTGTGTACCTCAGCAAGGACGTGCGCCTGCGCGCTGAGGCGCTGCGCGCGATGTACCCGCAGCTCGCGCAGTTCGAGACGCAGCGGGCGCAGGTCGATCCTGACGGGGTGCTTCGCTCGGACCTCGCGCTCCGGCTCGGCCTCTGCGGGGGACAGCGGTGAGCGCAGAGCGGGCCGGCTCGGCCGGCCGGCGCGTGGTCCTCCTCGGAGGCACCTCTGAGATCGGGCTGGCGACGATCCACGAGCTGCAAAGCCGCTCGCCGCGCGAGGTCGTGCTCGCCGGTCGCGACGGCGAAGCGCTCGCGCGCGCGGCAAGCAAGCTGCAAGCTGCCGGGTGCCCGCGGGTGGAGACTGTGAAGCTCGATGCGCTCGACCTCGGCGGCCATGCCGCCGGCGTCGGCGAGGCGTTCGCGCGACTCGGCGGCGCGGACATCGTGATCGTTGCCGTCGGGCTGCTCGGCGAGCGCGGCGGGATGCCCTCCGATGTCGCCGCCGCCCTGGAGGTCATCCAGGTCAACACCGTCGGTGTGGGCTCGCTGCTGATCGAGGCCGCTCGGCGGCTGCTGGAGGGGGGAGGCGGGCAGCTCGTGGTGCTCTCGTCGGTCGCGGCGGAGCGTCCCCGCCGCGGCAACGCAGTCTACGGGGCCTCGAAGGCGGGACTCGATGCGCTGGCCCAGGCGCTCGGCGATGACCTACGCGAGCGGGGTGTGCGCGTGCTCGTCGTGCGTCCCGGCTTCGTGCACACGCGAATGACGGAGGGCCTTGACCCCGCGCCGCTGTCGACCACGCCGGACGCGGTGGCTCGGGTGATCGTCGAGGGCCTCGACGGCAAGTCGAGCACCGTCTGGGCGCCGGGTGCTCTGCGCTGGCTTATGCTGCTCGTGAGGATGCTCCCCCGTACGATCCTGCGGCGGATGAAGCAATGAGCGCAGTCGAGCGCTCGGAGGAGTCGACGAGAGTGGACGGCCACGGGCAGCCGGATCACGATGCGCCGTCGCGCCTGGCGCGCCGCCGCGATGCGCGACGGAGGCGGCATCTGGCGCGCGTCGATCTCGCTCTTGGCATCGTCGGCGCGGTGGTGCTGGTGGTGGCGACGCCCGGCCTTGCCATCACCGGGCTCGTGGCGCTGATCGTGCTGGTGCTCTGCCTGCTGACGTTCGTGGCCGAGCGCCGCGGCTGGTCGCCTCGCAGGCGCTGGCGGCGCCTGCGCGCCCGGCGCCGATGAGCGCGGAGGCCGTTCTATACGAGGTCGACGGGCGGGTCGCGCGGATCACGTTGAACCGGCCCGAGCGCGGCAACGGGATCACTCGCGGGCTCGTCGAGCAGCTGGCCCGCAGCGTCGAGCGCGCCGACCTCGACCCCACGGTCCACGTGCTCCTGCTAAGCGGCAACGGACGTGGCTTCTGCGGCGGCTATGACCTCGTGGAGAGCGCGGAGGGGATGGGAGCCCGGGACACCGCAGCGCCCGAGGGCGGCCTCGAGCGTGCGCCGGCCGGCTCGGCGCTCGACCCGGGCGTAGTGGCCGCGAACCACGACCCCGAGGCGACGTGGGACCCGATGGTCGACTACGCGATGATGAGCCGCAACGTCGAGGGCTTCATGAGCCTCTTCCGCTGCGGCAAGCCGGTCGTGTGCCGCGTCCACGGGTTCTGCGTCGCGGGGGGAACCGACATGGCGCTGTGCTCGGACCTGCTCGTGATCGCCGAGGACGCCAAGATCGGCTACCCGCCGGCGCGCGTCTGGGGCTCACCGACGACGGCGCTGTGGGCGCACAGGGTCGGAGCGCAGCGCGCCAAGCGCCTGCTCTTCACCGGCGACTCGCTCTCGGGACGCGAGGCCCTGGAGTGGGGGCTCGCGATCGAGGCGCCGCCGGCGGAGGAGCTCGCGGAGCGCACCGAGATCCTGCTGGCGCGGATCGCGCGTGTCCCGGTGAACCAGCTGATGATGATGAAGCTGCTCGTCAACCAGACGCTCTACGCGCAGGGCCTTCACGCCACGCAGGTCCTCGGGACAGTGTTCGACGGGATCACCCGCCACACAGCCGAGGGCTACGCCTTCCAGCGCCGCGCCGCCGAAGCCGGCTTCCGCGAGGCGGTCCGCGAGCGCGACGAGCCCTTCGGCGACGCCGGACGCTCGACCTTCAAGGGCTAGGGAGCTCGAGCCCGCGCGGGCGGGCCGGCAAAGCAGGTGGCAGGGCTGGGCGCGGGCGCTCGCCTGCCGGTAGAATGCGCGGCTCTGCGGATGTAGCTCAGCTGGCTAGAGCGTCGCCTTGCCATGGCGAAGGTCGAGGGTTCGAATCCCTTCATCCGCTTTCACATAAACCCCCGCAAAGCCGGGGGTTTCTCGCGTTCAGGGGGAATCTCGTCTGCGTCGAAAATGCCCGTGGGTAGCACTCATGGGTAGCAAACACGGGGCGTGGGTAGCACTTCTTGGCTCAGTCCGAGCGAAGCAGTGCCTCGATCTTCGGACGCAGATAGATTCGCCTACGTCCGATCTTGCGCGAGGGGATCACTCCGCGGCGCGCCCATTCATGGACGGTGCTCTCTGCGACGCCTAGGAGCTCTGCGACCTCGCGGGCGTTCATCACGTCGGCTGCGGTCAGCGGCTGCTCGTTCATAAGGCCGGCCGCTTGAGGGCGGCCGGCAGGCTGCTCTGCACTGTGGGCATCTCCTGCCGTTGCGGTTGCGCATATCCGCCCTGCGGACGGAACTGCGGGCTCAAGGCGGCTCGGGGTCCGTGCGGTAGGCCGCGACGCCGAGCACAGCCGCGACGTGCTCCTTACAAGCTGCCGTTTGGCTCGTGGTCCTGGCTCGTGGTCCCGTAGCCGGACCCCGTGTCCCACCGGCCGCGCCCAGCGGGCCGGTGTTGTTTGTCAAGGGAGGCTCATCAACAACAACACCCCTAGCCCAGGCCTAAAGGCTGGGCTAGGGAGGGTTAGGTTAGGGCAGCGTTCGGAACGCCGTTCCCAATTCAGTACTGCCACTCGCCCCCGGCACGGTCCTGCGACTCGGCTAGCGCCACATATGGGCAGCGACTGTATAAGTTGGGCAGCGGCGTAAAGTCGGGACGATGCGAGCGCGACGGGGCACCTACACGACCTACAGCATCGCCTGCTTCGCGGTCTGGGGCGTGATCTTTATTGTCGGCGTCGCTACGGGAAGCCACCGACCCGGTCATCCAGTGCTTTACGTCTTCGGTGGCTGGGTCATTGGGTGGGCCTCGGCAACGATCGCACGGGCCGTGTACCCACCGCCGAAACGGCACGGGAAGTCAAACTAAGGGGACTTGCCCTGCGCGGTCATCGTTCCCCCCGGTGTGGCTAGCGCCGCGAGTCAGGCAGGCTGTTGGCCCACGCGAGCTCGCCGTCCTTCCGCACCCGCGCGAACCGAGACTGGCCGTTGGCGATTCGTGCCGCGATCGGTCGGCCTCGGTGGGAGAAGACCGTGAAGTCGTGATAGCGGACGACCGTTCGTCCGCTCGCTGTGAGTTCAACGTCCTCCGGTGGCCCGAGCGCGTGTCGGACGCGCTCAGCAAAGTACCGGTCGATCATGCGTTCGCCCTCAGCGCGATGCGCGGCTCGGCCGAGCCAAGCACTGGTAGCGGCTCGGCCTTCTCGGTTGCGACGTAGTAGCCGCGTCCGTCGCGGGCCACGAGCCCGCGACTTTGGGCCAGTTTCAGCACGCGATCAAAAACCCCGTTGTCCTCTGGAATCCAGAGCGCGGTGAAGAGCTCCTTCCGCGAGCAGTTTCGTTTGGTGCGCATGGCTAGGCACAGGTACGCGACGAGCAACTCGAGCCGTTGCTCATCGCGTACCTGCCAGTCGGTGTCCATCCGGCAGTCCTTTCCCGTTGTGGTGAGGGGGTCCCCATACCCCCGTAGGGGTGGGACCCCTAACTATTGAGTGGCTGCTTGCGAGGTCGGTTCTCGTCGTTCTCTGTACGCGCGTTTGCGCGCGCCGTCGCCGCAGCGCCTGTGGCGCGTGACGTTGCTCCTGGCATTGCGCGGGAGCTCGAGGTTGCACTCGTCGCAGAGCCGGGCTGCCTCCATTCGCAACGGGTGCCAGTCGCCCGTTCGCCACAGGTGCGTGCGTTCCCTCGACTCAACGAGGGCCTTCAGCTGACCGAGCTCGGCGGCCGGTAGGTCGCCGGCCGCCGTCTCCAGCACGCACTCCGGGCCGAACCGCTCAAGGTGGACCTGGTACTCGGCCAAGCTGTGCCGTCGGCATCCAGGGATGGTCGCCACTAGCAACCCTCCGATCGGTTGGACGGGCAGAGCCGCCGTTTCCCGGCGCTCTGCGGGGCTGCGTCATGTCGTAGCCGAGCTAGCTGGCTACGTCGGGTCATCCACGGGTCACAAAGGGCGCAGATCGCGCCCGTTTGGACTCGGACAGGTGGCTTCAGGGCCGCCTTTGAGGCGGCGTGATGGTCACGACAACCGTCTGGTTGGCAAAGGACACGGGATAGCGCGAGGCGAATGGTTCGCAAATCGAACTAAATCAGGCAGATTTTTCAAGCTCACTAGCCAGGGTGAAGCCGAGGCTTCGCCGCCATATCAACTACCCCCCCTAGTGCGACGATGCATCGCCTACGTCGAGGGCGCTGCAAGCCGTTCGTACGTGTAGCAGATAACCGTGTCATCTTCGATCATCACATCCGACTTCGTGATGTACCGTTTGCCGCTCGAGTGGAGGTAGTCGATCCTCAGCGACGCGAACGTCTGATCAGTGGGCCAGTCGGACACCAGCGCTTCGGCGTCATTAGCTAGGGTGGCACCGATTGGCAGGTGCTGCGGGAGGCCTCGGACAAACTCCTTGTCCGAGGCGGTCACGCGGAGGTCCGTGACGATCGCCGGCCCGGTGCCGATGTTCCAAAGGTGCAGCCTGAGCATCCACTGATTGGTTTCGAGATCTCGTCCGCGATGAATCTCAGGCGGGTATTCGGCTGGTTCCCCTCCAATCGTTTGAGCGATGACGGCTGGCATCGACGGTGTAGCGACGATATATGGCATCGCCATCGCCTCGACGGTGGCGCGCTCGGCTTCGACGCTGTCTCGCGCCGCATGCACGCTCTGGCCGGTGGTCCGCGCCAACCTCCAGGTGATGAAGGCGAGCGCCAACGTCCCAACCGCGACCAACACCTCGCCCAGCCCGATCGTTCCGCTGAGATCTACGTCTATTGCTGCGACCACGGCATCTAACTCAACACCGCGGCATGGACGGAACGACGAAGCCGGGCGCAGGTGAATCGCTGACCGACGGCCTAGGGCGCGGGCCGGACCTCGCCAATCCGCATCGCCGCGAGGCGCGCTGGTCCGTCGCAGCGGTGGATGTAGCCCTTGCTGCGCACGAACTCCGCGAAGTCGCCGGGGTCCTCTCGTGCTATCTGGCGGATCAGGTCTTGCCGCTCGTCGTCGGTCATGGCGTCGATCTCGGCCTCGGATGGCATCTCCATCGCGCACCTCCATTGGAGGCACCGAAACGGTGCCGCATAGTCGGAATTGATCCGTTGACAAGGACCCACCCACCCGTTAGGGTCGCGACAACGGAGAGCGCCCGGCGCTGTAATGCCAGCCCGGGCGCATGGCCACAACCTAAGTAGGAGGTTGCAGCAATGCCTGAGTCTACCCTTGCCCGCGGCGAGGTCGCGCTCGCCGTCAACGCCCGCAGGCGACAGTGCCTCGCCTGGTCCAGCGAGCAGAACCGACCGGCCGACGCGAAGGCCATAGCGAATACCTGGGGGGACCCGATCCCGTCCGAGTTCCGAGCCGAGTTCGAGGCCGAGATGGCAGCACTCGACTACATCGACGCCCAACTTGCCACCGAGCCCGCGGTCGTCCAAGTCCCTCACTGCATGGCAGGTGCGGTCCTCTGCGACCTGGAGGAGTACCTGTACGCGGTGCTCGCAGGTGGCGACACTGTCCCCGAGCGTCTCGAGTGCATCGAGAACGCGCAGGCCGTGCTGCCCATGATGGCCGAGCTCGTCAAGAGCGGCGCGCGGTACGACACGGTGCCGTGAAAAGGCCAGAGGGAAGGAAAGACTGAGACGGCGCCGAAACGACTGGACATGCGCGGCTTAGGTAGCAAGCTCCTGGGCACGACCGGAATCGCCTCCAACAGACTAGTCGTTGACCTCGGAGTAGTAGGCACAACCGGCATCGTGATCGGGACGGCCGGTGGGTGGGTCGTTGGGATCGTCGCCGAATCGATCAACTCGAACCTGACGCTCGCACGCGCAATGCTCTGGGGCCCAGGTGCCGGTGCACTCTTCGGCCTCTTAACCGTGGGCATTGATCGAGCCTTCTACTAGGCTTAGCTCGTGTCAATCCGTCTGCTTGTCTCACTGCTGCCGGCCATCTTGGGAGCCGTTGTGGTTGTCATCATCAAGCATCTGCTGGGCTTGTCGGCGGCCGTGTTCCTCCCATTAGGGGCGGTTGTCTGTTTGGGCGTCTCAGCGGCCGCGCCGATGATTGTCGGGAGGGTCAGCATCCGCGACATCATCGACTACTTCTTCAGAGGGCCTGGGGGCAGCGCCCACGCGTATGATGCACCCGAACCGTCCCCTGAGCCCTCTCCTAGCCGCGCACGGGCGTATTAGCTACAACTGGTAGCAACCGGGACAGTCGTGGCACGGCGTGGTGACTGTCACCGAGGCAAGACTCGGAGCCAGATAACCAGCTGCCGGTCACCCGTGCGCTCAACAGCGCGGGCAATATCATTGGCTCGCCTGTCGCTCTCCGCGATCCCCGCACGAATCTCCTCGCCAACGAGCATCATTTCCGCTCGGAGGCGTTCTTTCGGCTCCGTCATTTCCTCGATGGCTTGGCGGTAGAGCGATCTTCCGCCCATTGCGTCGCCGCGTCGAAATCTCACGAGTCCGCGCGTGGCAGTCAGCGTAGGCGGTCGCACCCTCTGTGCTTCCTCCCGCTCATGGGCATCTCGCCGGGCGCGATCGATTTCCTGTAAGGCCTTCTCGGCGTCGTCCAAGCGCCCAACCCATGCCTCGCAGAAGGCGAGGTTATTCCAGAGCAACGTGTCCCTTGGGTTGGCGCGCAATCCTTCCCGAGCTAGCCGAGCGCCGTCCTCGTAGCGCCCAAACATCGACGCCTGATATGAGCCAAACGTCGGAGGTTCAGACGAAAATGGCTGATCGGACAGCCAGGCCCAGGTCGAGTCGAGCGTCGCGTCGATGTCGTCCGTCTCCGCCCGGTGCCTGGCGCGCGCCTCTGGTGATCGGTCAAGCTGGTCATCGTCAACTTCAAGCGAGATACGACTCGAGGCCCACTCGGCCTGCGCGACGCTGTTCTCGTTGGGGTCAATGAGGGCAGTACGGAACAGCCGGCGTGCCTGCTTTGCTGCGCCTGCGTCCATCTCAATGGTCGCAAGAGCACTGGTCAGCTCGCTGAGTGCAAACGGCGAATGCCGAGCGGCCTCGACCATCAGCCGGCCCCGCTTGATGTTGCGTGAAGGCCGCCCCCACGCGGCTGAGGCAGCAATCTCGCTGGCGAGCAACCACGGGTCCCCGACGACGACTGCCTGCGCCTGCCCCAGGGTCTTGACGGCGCTCTCTGGGTCATCCAAGTGCATCCATAGACGGACAGCGCATCGCAATATGTATCGGTCGGTCGGAGCCATATTCACCGAGATACGCATTGCGTTCTTCGCCTTCTCGAGATAGCCACTGTTCGCGTAGTGGCGCGAGAGTTCCGCCCAGCGGATTACATTTCTCGGGTTGTTGCGAAGACCTGAACGCAGCTGTGCGATATACCGGCGCTGATCGGCATACGAGGGCGTGCCACTGTCTGCGCTAGCCTCGCTGCTGTCAAGAATCCATCGCGCGCTCCGCTTGACCATCGGCGGGCTATCGTGCGTTGCCAAGACAAGTTCGGCAGCTGTCTTCGTCTCCGGTGTTGGGCCGACCACGATGGACGCGTTGATGAGGTCAGCGGCAAAGGAGAGCGAGCGATGCTGCTGGAACTCACGCATACGGTCGGCAAGGGCCGAGGCGTCCCGCTCCGTCGGCTCACGCCGCCGTAGCGCATTTCCGAGCTCGCCGTGTTCGACGGTGGCGCGAAGGTCGCGCCACCGAGGGATTACCTGCCGATTTCGGTTGGTCGTCGCGGCGCTCATTCTGACGGAGCCTCCTTTGAGAGGTAGCCGGCTCGGGCGTCGTGGGCCAAGACATCAAGCCGTGAAATCAGTCGGCGGAGGCTGTAAGGGTTTTTCCCTCGGCGTCGCTCAATCGCGTCGCCCCGCTGGTCCGGATCGGGATGGCACAGATCGCGGAAGTGTTTGACGAGCTCGCTCGCACGCTCACCCTCAAGCTGCGTAGCGAAGTCGTCGGCGACCTCATCGAACGCGTTGACAACGTACGGAAGCACCTGTGCATAGGGCTCCGTGTACACCTCTGGTCGCAGAACGAACGGCAACCGACGTAGAATCTCCCCCGTGGTCTGCGTTCGGGTGAAGATGAAAAGGATGAGGCTGCCAAGCAGGTACAGATCGCACGCCTGGCAGCGCACCGACCAGTCCGGGCCGAGCTGCCCGTATAGGAGCTCGGGTGGCGCGTAGCTGCGGTCCCCGCGAATTCTCTGATCATCATGCGGTGCGGCGGTGCCCCGTTTCGATGAGCGGCCCAGGTCGCCAAGCTTCGCCAGCCCGCCGCCGAATGTGAGCAGGTTCGAAGGCTTGACATCCTGATGCGCGAGACCGGCGGAATGCATCTGCTGGATCGCAACCGCCGCGTGATGACATACGGTCAGCCCCCACGCTGTGTCGAACTGGTCCATCGAGTCAAGGGCACGCCGCACATCCCCGTCGGCCGGCTCGAAGATCAGGTAATCAACTGCGTGCGCAAACGCGGGGTCGACGATCGTGTCCGCCGCGAGCACTCGGACGACGCGACTCATACGCCGCCGCTCACACTCGCCGAGAACGCTGCGCTCGAAGATGTAGCTCTCGGTCATGTTGCGAAGCAGGACCGATACGTCCGGGCGGCCTAGCGCCTCAGAGTAGTCAAGGGCCTTCAGGAACGCGCGCTCGCCGTCCGCGTTCTCGACGTGGTAGCCGACGGAGAAATGGCCCCCGGTCGCGTCGGGCGCCTTTTCGATACGGGCTCTGACCTGCCACTCGCCGTCGAGCACACGCCCCGCGAGGTGATGGGCTGGCGCATCGATACGTTCGGGTGCAGTCGGGACGCTCACTCCTCAAGCCTAGCCCCCGTGTCTAGGTCAAACCACGAGAGCGGGTGCCTGCTTTCGCCCCTTCTCCGTGCCGGCGTATACGAGCGAGAGCGGCGCCAAAATTGCCTCAACGGCCCTGCCGCTCGGTGCGACCGCGGCGTTCTCCCGGAAGGACCGCCGGACCGGCGTCGGAACGACTCTCGGTCTGAAGCACTGTAACTCGCTCGACCCTGGCGAGCCGTTTCTGAATCGCGGCACCCCGGGATCGAACCGGAAGCCGTCCAGCACGGAGACTGGCTCGACCGTCACCCATGACGCACCGCAAGCGGCAGAGCGGGAGAACCCATGACCAACCGCTCTGCCTTAGGCGTGAACGACCAGCGGCCTAAACGCTGGCTCCCTGTTGAGGGAGGGGAGAGCGCCCACGCCAAGACCCTGCCGGGGAGTGACCCCCGGCAGGGTTGAGTGGGTCAGAAGGTTGGGGCTGCCAAGCCCGTTCCTTCGATCTTCGAGATGGCTTTCGGAAGCCGTCCGAAGATCGCGTTGTAATACCCATACAACTGGTAGCGCACTTCCAATTTGCTCGAGAGCACCTCGGGAAATATGCGCAGCACCGGCACCGACTTGCTCAGGTGCAGGTGTTCCGAACGGTAGACGAAGACTTCGTCCTGATTCGTTCCAGCGCCCTTCGTCGTCGGGATGCTGGCGTCCACAATCACGGGGATGCCGAACATGTTCCCGACGATCGCCTCTGCGGCGACCTTCGTCTGCAACCCCAGCGCATTGAAGCCCGGCTGTCCAACCGGCACGATGAGGGGTCGTTCCTGCGAGTCCAACGCCGCCAGCATCCATGCCCAGCGTGTCGGGTGCATGGCGATGACATCAGGCGTCTGAAAGACGCCCACGTTGACTTCCGCGATGGCCTTCGCCAGTTTGGAGAAGAATTTCCCCTGTTTCGGCGTGGCTTCCGTGAACGTGATCGCGGTAGTCCCCGCCAGCTGGTTGATGCCCTTCGCGTTCGTTACCGTTCCTTCGATGACCTTGATGTCCAGCTGTGTCACGTAGGCACGGGTCAGGTCATCGAAGATGACCTCATCGACGCCGGGCATGGAGAGGTCCACCAGCTGCTGTGAAACCTCCTGCTGCCCTGCGATCGTCTGCGCAGCACCCGTGATGAGTTCCGTGGTGATCGACGTGTCCGACACGGAGCCCGTGTCTGTCTGGACCGCGACGCTCGTTCCCGGCGCTTTCACCTTCGGATAGTTGATGCTGTTGGTGTGAATCCACGGCATTTCGTGGAGGGAGTCCGCAATCGGGCTTCCCGCACGAGGCACGCCAATCCACTGTTCCTGAAGGTAGGCAGGAGCGATGAGCTCGCCACCTTCCCCGAGCACCTGCGTGATCGCAGCGCGCTCTTCCGCCTCGTGGTGGACACCCCTAATGAACGGCGTGTCCGCCATCTGGCGCCGGTGCTGGTCAAGGCGCTCCCGCGCTGCGGGGTCGCCCTGCGAGGCCCGGTACATGTCCGAGAAGATCCCGGTCTGCGCGCCACGCTGATACACGAGCGGCTCGCCGTTGATCCTCTGCGTGCTCCGGTCATAGCCGCGAGCCGCCGTTGCGTCGAGGCTTCCGCCCCGCGCAGCGTCGGCGCGCTCGCCCTCGCCTGTCGGTGTTACCCCGCCGGCAATGCCGGCGCGAGCCTCCCGGACGGCGAGCCGCCCGTTGATCCTCTGATGCTTCGCTTTGGCGTTCTCAAACGCCCGCTGCGCGGACGCACTGCCTGGATTCGCCTCGCAGTCCGCGAGAGCATCCTCCATCAGGCCAACCGCCGTGCGGAGCTCTTCCTGGAGCTCCGCAACTGTTGGTTCCACTCGCTGCCTTTCGCTAACCGCACCGTCACGCTTCGTCCCTGGTGCGGCGTGTGCTCACCCTGTAGTCCGGTTGGTTACGGGCTCCCAGGTACGTCGGGTCGCTCGCCGTCGGGGTCCTACTGCAACCCCGGGCGAGTCCCCCCGGTGCCTACTAGCTGGCGGTCCCGCTCGGATGCCCGCCGGCATCGTCTGCGTGTATGCCTTGGACCCCGCCGGGACCGGCGCGAGTCGTCCTCCCTAGTAAGCAAGTCTGTTGCTAACTGCGCGCCTCGGCGCGCTCGCAAGGTTGGGGTACTCGGGGTCATCGTTGCCTGCCTGATTGTGCCCGGCCCGGGCAGGCCCACTTCGAGCGAGGCAGCCGGTCGCCGCTCAACGACAGCCCCGAGTACCAAGACCGCGCCAGGATTCGACTCCCGTGCGCGCGGCTAACCGTCGTTTCCGTCCGACGCCTGCACCCTAAAGAGCGGTGTCGCGGTCGATTCGCCCGTGTGAAGACCGGCCCCCTACATGGCCCCGTAGGACCGTCCCGTAGCTTTCACGGAAACCCCTCGTGGTTTCCGTCCGGGAGCTGACGATACTTAGGGGTTGCCCTAGAACGAAAGGAGGGAAGACGAAAATGGGTACGAGTAAAAAGGACGCCTCGAAAGCCGGGAAGCTGCTCCAGAATCCGAAGGTGCCGAAGGGCATCAAATCGGTAGCTGGCAGCGATCTCGCGCAGAAGGGCAAAGGCAGCGGAAAGAAGAAGTAGCTGTGAGCGCCGGTTTGGGGTCCCGGCGCTCAGTCCCTTTGTGCCCCTACGAGGCGCCTGGGTCCGCGACGGACCCGTCGCTTCGTCCAGTCCTAGCTAACGCAGTCTGTCTCTTGCTTCCGCGACAGAAGCCTGGGTGATATTGATATGGCAGGCGAGGCGCCGACGCCCGAATGGAATGCGCTCCCTCCCGGATGGGAGTCGGCAATCAAGGAGTGGACCTACTGGCGGGGCTCGCCGGAACTGTTGGCCCACGTGGCACGCGCGGCGATACGGACGGTAGAGGAAGGCAGCACGTCGGCAACGTGCACGATCGCCGTCACCGTCGGCTACGACCAAGAGGTCTTCGCCTCTCCCTCCGATTTCACATCCCAGGTCACGCCGGAAGCCTTGCGCAAGTTCACAGCCACATCGATCTTCGTCGCGGGTGATGCGCGAGCAGCGATGTTCATTGCTAGCTGGGAGACGTTACCCGATGGCGACAAGCAGGCCGAGGTTTGGTTGCGTGTAGCCGCCACGAGCCAGGCGGCGCTCGCTGACACGTTCAATACCGTGCAAGCCGCAATTCAGCGCGGTACATCGGGAAGAACTCGGCGCCAGCAGCGCCTAATCGGCTCCGCGCTCACGGCGCTGATTACGGCACCGCTAGTGGCCGCTGTTGTCAGCGCCGTCTACCTACTCAATGGCTCACTGAAGGCCGGTGCGGCTAGCGGAGCCGCTGGCGCCGCCATAGGCTTGGCCTTCCTCCTCGCGCAGCTCAGCACGAAATGGATCTACCCCGCGTTGGAGATAGCACCACCGGGACGAAACAACGTGACCCGTCTCATCAGATTCGTCGGGCCACCGGTAGTGGCGTTCGTTCTCGCTGGGCTGGGGAAGCTCGCTTACGGATAGGCGATGCTCGTGCTGCCCCTCCACGCGAAGGATGGCACCGGCCTCGGCTAGCTCTGGAGATTGCGGGGCGGTCGGCTCCGACGGTACTGAGTCGCCAGCCGGAGGGAGCTCGCGCACTTCATACCGGACGCCCGTCCCCGGCGCCACGAGTATCGCCGCGCGGATCGGGTCGGCGTCCTCGATAACCGTGAAGGTGGGTTACTCGGATCGTTTACGAGGATCGTGCTCGCTGGTGCGCGCCTAGTCATTCGCTGCCCTCCAGGGGTGGTAGCCGACAATGGAACGGCCGCCCCCATCCATGGACGGCCGTTCCAGGTCGCGCGGCGAGGGGTGTCACCCGGACCCTTCGCACGTGTTGAGGGCGTCGCCGCCCGAGAACTAGAGAGGGCCGCAGGGCGGCCCTCTCGATGTCAGCAATTTAGGCGGCTTAGTCAGCGACCGCAACAAGAGTCAGTGACCGCGCACCTAGACGCCCGCAAGCAGGTTCCGAATCTGGGTCTTCGATTTGCCCATCTCATTAGCGATTATTTTCTCGGCTACGCCGGCCTTCTTCATCACGACCACGCGAGAAAGCGTCTCGTCCTGCTCGCTCGGTGTTCCATCCTCGGGATCGCGCCCGTTGAGGATGCGCTGTTTACGAACCCATGCCTGCGCGCTCTTGCGCGACTGCCCAGGGACCGCCATCCACGTAGCGACATCGCTACTCGGACAGCCTTCCCATTCCGAGAGCAGGCGCCTCACGGCCTGTCCCTCCGTCGCGTCATGCCGGGCGTTGCGAGGTTCCACCAGGTCGATGTAATCCCGCATCGCCATTGCGGCGAGCATCAGGAGCCCGGGAGTGTCCCCATCCCGCTGTGCTCGCTGCATGCGCCACAGATAGTGGGCGTGGAGCGAGAGATGCTTCGACGGTGCACGCTCCTTGCCGTCGATGATCGCGTCCTGGTTGACGCCCTTAGGCGGCGCCGATTCGCGTGCGGTCTTGCTTGCCACAAGCGGCCGAGGCTGCTTCTGCTCGCGCGATACGCGCGGGGAGGTCGGCCGCGCCTCGTCTGTGGCTCGGATCGCTGTGCTAGCCACCTCCGACAGGACCGCGAGCTTCAGCAACACGGCGTGGCAGGTGCACACTGCCCGCGTTAGATCGCAATCTGGACACTGTGATTTGAGTCGTATTCCGTGGCTGCACTTCTCGTCAGCCACCCTGCTCCACATTGCTCGACCTACGGGTGACGGTGATCGGATGCTCCCTTCGTCGGATGACGGTTGCGCCGCTGGGCGCAGCCCCGTGCAACCGCGATGGTGGCATACGTCGGGTCGGGAATCCAGCGCGACCGGGGACGGCCCGGTCGTAATCTCGCTGTACGGCGTCCGGGGCGGAGTCGGCTGCCTATTCGGATTCTTCGGCGGGCGTCAGACCTTCGCGCTCGAAGTGACCTACGACACTCACGTTGACTTCCGTGGGGAATCGCCATGATCTCAGCCAGCGGCGAGTCGGCTGCCCGGAAGGCAGAAGGAACGACGTGGCGAAGATCACGAGCCGTTCCCTGCCCTTGAGGGCTTCGGCGACACAAGACCGGAGGCCCAGACGGTACTTCGGCAACACGTGAAAAGGGCGGCATTCGATGGCCCTGGGGCCTTCGTGATAGGTGGTCTGCCACGCGGAGTACGGTCGGACGCCCATCTCCGCGAGGAGACGATGCATACTGGATGCGCTGAGAGGAAATGACGGGGTCCGGCTCATGCAGGCCCATGCGGGCGACGATTGCCCTCGGCAGCTCGTGCTGCGGAAGCCGGGCGGCCTGCGAACGCTGGAGAGCGTTGCCTTCGCAAGCGCGGGGGTCGTGCCGTAAATGCGAATGTGCTTTGCGAAGTCGCTTCGGTGTCGCTGCGTCGCCCCAGCGATCCGGACCGTCGCCACGGCGAGCGATCCAGCGGCGGCGCACGCCAGCGCTACTGTTGCGAGTCGCCTCATCACAGACCATCTATCGGCTACCCGCGCCGTTGCGTTGAGCAGCGCGACGCCAGACTGACCGCCGTGTCGGCGGTATCGGGCGTGTCGGGGTCCTCTTGGAGCTCAGTCGCCTCCTGGACGATCCGATGGCTGTCCGGTTGAGATCGGCTATGCGGCCACCGGGGCGCCAGGCGCGGCTACGCTGTTGACGCGATGCCACGACCGCGCCAGCGCCCGATCTTCGTTGCCCATGTGCTTGGCTGGGTCGGCTTTCGGGCTTTGATGTCGGCCGGCGTCCTTACCGCGCTGCTCGTGGTCGCGGTGCATCCAGCAGCCCCGATCTGGATCGGCGGCTGGGTCTTGCTTACGTTGCTGATCGGGGCCATCGATATGCGTCAGTCTTTCCCGCGCTGGTTCGATTGGTTCCGCGGTCGGCCGCCCGAGCCGCCCCGGGCAAACTGACCCACTACCAGATCAGGCTGACGCAACGGCCTCAGTGGACGCCTGCTCGGTCGCAGTGGCAAAGGCCTTGGTGAAGACCTCGGCCTGCTCGCTGGCAGGCCGAGCATGTAGGTAGCGCGAGGTCGTGGTCAGCGCACCGTGACCCATCGCCGCCTGGATGGTCACAACGTCAACGCCGGCAGCGGCCAGCAGCGACCCGTAGGTGTGCCGAAGGTCGTGGAAGCGCAGCGGCCGGATCTTGGCCGCGTCACGCGCCCGCTTGAACCGGCGCCTGATAGCCGAGCCGTCGAGGGGACGGCCGAGCGCGTTGCAGAACACGAGCTCGCCGGGCGCCGTGTAGTTCTCACGCCGGCTGAGTCGATCGAGCGCGGCAGCTGCCTGGTCCGGCATCGGCACCCGTCGCACCTTCCCCGACTTCGTGGAGGATTCAACGCCCGCGCTCATCGCGCGGGCGATCGTCAGCGCGTGTCCAGCGAAGTCCACGTCGCGCCAGCGGAGCGCCAGGAGCTCGCCTTGCCGCAGGCCGGCATAGGCAGCTACCAGGATGATCTCAGCGTCCTGGTGATCCTCTGCGACCTCTGCGGCACTCCGCTCGGGATTCTCCTGATGGCGTTCCTCGGCCAACGAGCGATGGTTGCCGTCGGCTAGCGACCGCGCGAGCGCCTCGACCTCCTCGGGCGAGTAGAACAGCAGCGCGCCGCGCTGCGGCTCACGTCGCTTGTCCGATCCGGCAGCCGGGTTGCCCGGCAGCCGGTAGGTGGATGGCTTCGTGCCGTGGTTGAACACGGACGAGACGACGGCTCGATACTTGTTCACGGTGGCCGGCGAGGCGCCCGCCTTGCTCACGGTGGTCAGTAGTGCGTCCACCTCGCGCGTCGTGATCTTGGCCGCCGGACGATCGCCCAGGGCTGCCATGACGTGACCGAACGTCTCGCCCGTGCGGCGCCTGCGTTGGATGCCGGGCTCGCCCAGGACGCACTGCCGATCGCGGAGCGTCGATGGCTTGGCACCGGCCACATCCTCGAGCCAGCGCATGTAGTCGTGAGCGACCTCACGGAACGTCACGCCGCGCGTCCGACGCTCGAGCTCCACGCGCTCACGTTCGTTCGCCTCGGACATGAGCTCGTCCACGAGCCGCGCAGCGGCGACGTGGGCGCCGTGCTCGTCGTAGAAGCCAGCGAGCACCTTGCCGCGACGCCTCACCCAAGCGCCCGTGGCCTTCTCGAAGGTGAGCCATGCAGGCCCGATGCGACGCTTGACCTGGCGGCCAGCATGCCGCCAGAAGGCTTCGTAGAACGGCTTGCCGCGGTGCTCGCGGACGAGGATCGCGGGAGTAGGATTCTGCGCTGGCATGCCGGTTGCCTCCGGTGTGTCCATGCCCCCGGCGAGCACCTTCGCGCGGGGGCGACTTAGTGGGATCACCGAGTCTACACCCGTGGGTAGCAGATGGGTAGCAGATCGCCGTGGGTAGCAGTATGGGTAGCAAACGACCCCCGATCACCCACGTTTCCGGCGTTTTAGGCTCACCCAACCGCCCGTATCTGTTGCAGTCGTAGGGTGTCTAGGGCGTTGCCATGGCGAAGGTCGAGGGTTCGAATCCCTTCATCCGCTCTCACGATCGGCCCGAGAACATTGGGCGCACGGGCAGGAGCGAGGCCCTGAATGACAGTCTGAAGGTCAGCCGCCGGGCCGAGACGCTCCCCACATGGATGCGGGCGTCAGGGAAATCCTCCCGAGCGTGCCACTCGAAGTCGGCGGCGACCGTGTCCAGGTTCCGAACATGCTTCCGGTTGAAGTACCCGTAGAACCCCCGCACAAGCACCACGTTCTCCTGCGACACCGCCTACTCCGCCCGCCCCACGGCTTTGAGGGCCTCATGCCAGCTCGGAAACACGCGGACCTCACCGAACGCCCCGTCGCGGAACCCCGAGATCACGAATCCGAGTCGTTGCGTGACCTCGGAACCGGAGTGCTTGATCTGTCCGGTCATGTCAACGCGCGCGACAACGCGATCTTGCACGTCGCGGGTCTCGTGGACGTGAAAGCGGAAGTCATCGAAGTTCTCCGAGAAGGACGCCGAGATCCTTCGCATCCCCTCATGCCCACGGTAGGCGGAGCCGTCCAACCAACGATCGGTCGGGTACCAGACGACATCGGGCGAGATGAACGAGAGCGCGGCATCGATTCCTTCCGCACCAAAGGTCTGAAAGGCGGCTCGCACGATCTCGACGTTCTCCTGCGACATTGGCCGGAGTATCGCGCAGCGGGGCGGAGCGGTGATAGGGCGTGACCGACCTTCGCCGCGCCCGCACCGACCTCGCCACCTTCGCCCGTGCGATCGAGCAGCCGCTCACCGAGTGGCAGGCTGACGCGCAGCGCCTCGAGCTCCGGACGACGGTGATCGTCGCGCCAAGGCAGAGCTGCTCGCGGACCGCTGGCGGTTGAGCGAGGAGACTGTCAGGGTTCCGCGTAGCCTTCGCAGAACTGCGCCGCTTCGGCGGCCTTTGCCTGCAGGTTTTCGGTGTAGACGGGCGAGCCGTTCGCCCCAAGTACCGTCAGTTCAGACGGCAGAAAGCTGAACGCGCCGTATACGAGCGGCCCCTTCGCGTGCACGCGCGGTTCGACAGGGACCGCGTTCAGCGCGACGGAGCCTTGGGGGGTTCGCGCCACCGCTGGCTTTCCTGGCGGCGCGAGGATTCCGTAGAGGATCGCCGATGCCGCTTCGGTCACGCACAAGGGCGCGTCGT
Source organism: Solirubrobacteraceae bacterium (assembly GCA_036272475.1). GTDB lineage: Bacteria > Actinomycetota > Thermoleophilia > Solirubrobacterales > Solirubrobacteraceae > Palsa-744. The sequence continues at coordinate 100,695 of DATAYP010000021.1, forward strand.
GCTACGCGTCGCTTCGATCCTCGCGTGCACCGGCGGCAGGGCGTGGATGCGTGGGTGGCGCGCCCGTCAGGCGGATGAAAGCTAGGAGCTCTGCGAGCTACGAGGTGAGCTGTGCGCTGCGATCGTCGAGCGCGTGCTCGAGAAGCCCGAGGACGATGCCGAACACCGCGTGGCGGATCGTCGCCTGGGCGAAGGCTCGGCGGTTGGCGGCGAGCTTCGGCAACTCCTTGCGGGCGGGGTGGTAGCGGTCGACCAGCACGGTCATCGGCCAGGTCGCAATGTGCTCGATGAGGCCCGCCAGCAGGCCACGTAGGACCGACGACTCCGGCAGCGGTGGCTTGAGCCGCGCGTATGCGGCGCCCAGGATCGCGCCGTTCTGCACGTGGAGCGCGAAGCCGATGGGTCGCCAGCCATCGCCGCGCGTCACGAGCTTGCCCAGGATCTCGACGTCGTCGTAGTCGGAGTCGAAGAGGCGTTTGTCGAGAGGCTGCTCGAGCGTCATCACCACCGTCGCGACCACGCCCGCAACCCCCCCGCGCAAGCTCGTCCCCAGCATCGGCCAAGCATGTCAGGGCTTCTGCGCTGGTGCAACCCACGCCGATGAACGCCCCGATCGCCGATCTGGCGCGCTGGAAATCGCCCCCACGACAGCGGGTCTCAAAGGACGGGGCGCACGATCAGCATCCCCCGACTCGAGACGAGATGCGCCAAGTCCTCGGCCAGGCGCTGGGCCTGTTCGCTCCCCTGTTGCTCGAAGCGCTCGAGTCCGGCGATCTCCGCGATCAACACGTAATCGGCTTGATCGATCGACTGTCCGGGCACGTCCACCGGCCGCGTCAGACGCCAATCAGACACCGTGTCCAGCGACCCGCGGACGATGTCCCGATCCCCCGCCATCAAACGCTCAAAGTCTTCGGCCAGCTCGGGGGAACGCAGGCGAAACCACATGAGAAAGGTCGCGGGAGGGCTCATCCACGGAGCGTAATGCACAACCGCACCTGGATCGCCTACGGCGCCTGGGTCCCCGCTTCGCGCTCGGAGTACGCCTCCCCGGCTGAGGCGCCCCGCCCCACCCGCCCCTACGTGCTGAAGGTCGAAATGGCGGTCGCGGGCTGGCGTTCCTTCGCGTCATAGAGCGCGAGATCGGCGGCGGCGAGTATCCGATCGGGCGTCGTGTCGATCGCGGTGGCGCGGCCGATGCTCATCGCCACGCCCGCTGGCACACCGAGATCGCTGAGATCGATCGCGGCCGCCGCCGCGGTCAGCCGCTCGGCGACGATCCGCGCGTCGTCCTCGTCGCTCGTGGGCATCACGACGAGGAACTCGTCCCCGCCGAGGCGGCCGTAGACGTCCTCGGTACGCAGCGCGGAGCGCAGGCAGTCGGCGACGGCGCAGAGCACCGCGTCACCGGCGGCGTGACCGTAGCGGTCGTTCGTCTGCTTGAAGCCGTCAAGATCGATCATCAGCACGGACATGGGCTCGCCGTGGCGGCGCGCTTGCGCAGTCGCGAGGCGCAGGTACCCGTCGAGCGCCCTGCGGTTGTGGAGGTTGGTCAGCGGATCGGTGCGTGCGGACTTTTCGAGCGCGCCAGAGAGCGTGGCCAGCCGTGCTCTGTCGGCCAGCGAGCGTCCGTAGAGCACCACGAGCAGCGCGCCGAGGAACGCCACAAGGGTGAAGATCAGCCAGGGGATCACGCTGAGCGCGCCGTCGATCGAGGCATATAGGCGGCTGTCCGGCACCTTGATCAACAGCCGCCAGCTCGTGCCTGGGACCCTCGCCGCTGTGAAGGTGCTCGCCGACCTGGCGCCGGCGATCGATCCCTCCGTGGACCTGCTCGCCGCGCGGGCGAGTGCCGGATCTGCGAGCGAGAGCGTCGACGCCAGTGTCCTCGGGCTCGCCGCGAGAAGGTTGTTCGCGGAGTCGACGAGGTAGACCTCGTGCTCGGGATAGGGGATCGTGTGGTCGACGAACGCCGCGAGCCCCGATCCCGAGACGCGGTAGGCGACGCCGAAGACGCGCCTCCCGCGCGATGTTGCGAACGGCACCGTGACGGTCGCGACGGGTTCTCCGTTCACGGGTGAGGGCGCAAGGTCGGAGACGGACACGATCCCCCGCTCGGCCGCGGCGAGGTGGGCGAAGTGGGCGGCGATCGACCTTCCCAAGAGAAACGCGTCGGGGGGCGAGGTCGCCAGCACGCGGCCGTGATCGTCGAGCAGCACGGCCGCCCCGTCACCGAAGGCACCTGCGACCAGCTCGAAGCGCGCGGCGCTCACGTCTCGGCCCGCGAGCAGCTGTTCCGCGGCCGCGCGCTCGCGGGCGGCCTGCTGCGCGATGAAGGCGGAGACGAAACCGGCTGAGGTGGTGCCGCGAAGGCGGTAGTTGGTCAAGATGCCGCTCCGCGAGTGCTGGCGCGAGACGACTATGCCCGTCGCGAGCACGCCGAGCACCACGACGAGGCCGACCGACGCGAGCACACGTGCCCAAGCTCGGCGGTTCGAGCTCCGTCCAGCGAGGGCGTCGGCCTGCCCGCCCGGGCGAGCGCGTGGGCCGGGTGCAGGATGAACGATGGCAGGGGCTGTCAGTCGCACTCCACTCAGATCGGCTCATCCCCCTCCGGGCTTGAACGGCGCGCCCGCCGGCAAGCGCGGCGATGCACTCCCGAGGCGAGCGCCTAAGGGAGTCGGACAGGCAGGTAACGGCCTCCGTCGCCGCGCCTCAGCAGGCCCATCAGCTCGAGTTCGCTCAATGCGAGAAGCACGTCCCCGGCGTCGCGGCCTGCACGGATGAGCTCGTCGGGCCGGTCGCGGCCTTCGCCGACCTGCTCGAGCAGCTCGGCCAGCCGCGGCTCGAGGCGGGGGCACGCGGCCGTGGCGTGCGCGGGGCCGGTTCCGCCATCGGCGCCGAGCAGCTCGAGAACGTCCTCCGGGCCTCTGACGAGCCGAGCGCCTTCTCTCAGCAGCTCGTTCGTTCCGCGCGAGGCCCGAGAGCTGATCCGCCCGGGCACCGCAGCGACGCGACGGTCGAGCGCACGGGCGAGGTGAGCACCCGCCAGCTCGCGCGTGCTGTCATCGGCCTCGACGACCATGGCCAGCTCGGCGAGCCGCACGACGATGCGCTCGGCCGCGACGGGACCCCAGCGCCGCCCGTCGCTGTTGCTCGGCAGCTCAGACAGGATGCATCCGCTGTCACACAGGCGCTCGATCAGCAAGCGGTGTCCCCGCGGGTGCGGGATGCCGAGACCGCGCCCCACGACCGCAAGGGCGGCACCGCGCGCCTCGAGGACACCGGCGAGTGCCGCCGTCGCGACGCCGTCGGTCAGACCGACGACGACCACAATGCCGGCTGCCGCGAGCCCGCGCGCGATGCTCCTGGCTACCTCGAGCCCATAGTCGCTGGCCCTGCACGTGCCGAGGATCGCGACGGCCGGCCCCGAAGTCAGCTCGCGCAGGCGTGCGGCGCTCCCGCTGATGTTCAGCATCGGCGGAGCTCCGGCATCGAGCAGCGGCGTCGGGTAGCTGCGATCGTGGCGGCAGAGCGTGTCGACGCCTGCGCCCGGCGCGACCTGGGCTGCGTCGAAGCTGAGGAACTCCGAGCGCACCGCGGCTCGCCGGCTGCCGGCCAGCGCCGCGAACAACTGCTCGTCGTCGAGCGCGAGCGCATCGGCCAGACGTGGAACGTTCGTGCACCTGTAGTCGAGCGACGCGCTCAGGCGCGCGAGCAGCCAGCTTCGACGCAGGCATGCGTGGCAGGCGCTCGGTGCGCGCGGCTCGCTCACGCCGCCCGGTTCGCAGCGAGCGTCGCCTCCGGTCTCAGGGCCAGCGCCGCGCCGAGGTCCCTCGCCAGCAGCTGCTCTCCGCCTCGCAGGTCGGCGATCGTCCGCGCTACTCGCAGCGCCCGGTGCTGGCCCCGGGTGCTCAGCAGGCCGGATTCGCGCGTGCGTCGGAGCAGCTCTTCGCCCCTCGCGTCGAGGCGCACGTGGCGTTCGAGCATCGCGCCGTTCATGTGCGAGTTCGCGAGGATGCCCTCGCCTGCCAGCCGCCGCGCCTGCCGTTCGCGCGCCACGATCACGCGCTCGCGTGCAACCGCCGATGACGTCAGAGAAGCTTCGCCCGCCGCGTTGGATCGGGGGCGAGCGAGCTGCGCGAGCAGGTCGATCCGGTCGATCAGCGGACCGCTCAGACGTCGCCGGTGGCGCGCGAGCTCGACTTCGCTGCAGCTGCAGCGCTCGGCCTCGCCCGCGTAGCCGCACGAGCACGGGTTGGTGGCGGCGACGAGCATGAACCGCGCGGGGTAGACCGCCGTGTGCCGCGCGCGTGCTATCGCGATTCGCCCCTCCTCGAGCGGCTGGCGAAGCGCGTCGAGCGTCGCGCGCGCGAACTCGCACAGCTCGTCGAGGAACAGCACGCCGTTGTGGGCGAGGACCGCCTCGCCCGCCCACACGCCGTTGCCACCGCCGATGAGACCGGCGGCTGTGGTCGAGTGGTGCGGCGCACGGAACGGCCTCACGGCTGCGAGCTCGCTCGGCGCGCTCCCGAGGACGCTTCTGAGACGCGTCACCTCGAGCGCCTCGGATCGGCTGAGCGGCGGCAGGATCGAGGGCAGGCGATGTGCGAGCATCGTCTTCCCGGTCCCGGGCGGTCCGCTGAGCAGGCAGTTGTGGTCACCCGCCGCAGCGATCACCAGCGTGCGAACCGCGTGATGCTGGCCTCGCAGGTCCGAGAGATCCGGCTGTGCGGCGGCCGAACCGCGCCGCGGGCCGCGGACCTGATCTCCCGCGCGCACGCGGTCCGCCGGCCCGCCGCGGAGAACGCGCACCGCACTGCTGAGGCGCTCGGCCGGAACGACCTGCAGGCCGCTGACGAGATGCGCCTCCTGGCAGCGCGCCGCGGCGACGATCAGCGCGCGCATCCCGCGTTCATGTGCCGCGAGCGCCACGGCGAGGGTCCCGTCGCACGGGCGCAGCTCACCTCCGAGCGCGAGCTCGCCGAGCAGCGCATGGGTGGCGAGGCGCTCGCTCGGGAGCTGGCCGCTCGCCGCGAGCACCGCGCAGGCAAGCGCGAGGTCGACTCCGGGACCGGCCTTCGGTACGTTCCCGGGCGCGAGGTTGGCCGTGATCCGACTGCCGGGGAACTCAAATCCCGAGTTGAGGATCGCCGCGCGCACGCGCTCGAGGGCCTCGCGGACAGCAGCGTCGGCGAGGCCGACGATCGTGAACGCGGCGAGCCCGGGCCGGACGTCGACCTCGACGGTCACGTGCCTGGTCTGAAGGCCTTCGATCGTGAAGGTATGCGCCCGAGCCAGCACCGCCGGCCTCCTTTGGTCGTGCTCCTGTGACGGAGACGGCGGAGGCTAGGCGGCGAATGGGACGGGACGCTCGGCCGGTCCGCGACGCCTACTGCGCCAGTGTCACGGCTTTGAGGGCATCTGCATGATCGAGGAACGCGCGGCAGCGCGAGGCCCGGTATCGGCGACAGTCATAGACAATTCCGATCGGCGCGTTGACCTCGACGCCGCTTGCTCGGCCTCGTCCCTCGGTCGTGCCAAGGCATCTGTTGCTCGCCGGATGATCTCCACGTTCTTCTGCGACATCGCTTCGCAGTATCGCCCAGCGGTTACGTCGCCGCCGATGCTGCCGGCGCTCTGGCGAGCGCGACCAGCAGCTCGGCGAGGATTGTCAGCTCGGCATGGTCCCTAGTAGCCGGCCGGGTGCCTGACGACGTAGCCGGAGGTCGAGGTCGTGCTGCTCGACCAGCGCGATCCGCTTTCTGCCTGCGCGACCGTGTCAAAGCGGCGCCCGTCGACGACCATGTAGACGTGTTCGGCGTTCGCGTAGATCGTGATGTCTCTGCCGGGGCCGGATTCGCCGTAGGACTCGAAACCGGTCGAGTCGAGCGGTGAGCTGAGCAGGCCGCCGCCGTGCAGCGCGTAGGAGACCGAGCCCGAGCAGTCGTAGCCCGCCGACTGGAAGGAGCCGTGGCCGCCGCCCCACTGGTAGGGCCGCGTCGCGATTTCTTCTCCCGCGGCGATCACGCGGGCGATGACGCCCGAGCCTTCGCCGCCGGCGCTGCTCGTCGAACCGCCTTCTGAGTGTTCGCTGGCGGCGCGTTCCGAGTGGACAATCGCGGACGCCGGGGGCTTCAGTTCGGGCTCGCTGCTGATGCCCAGCAGGGCCCATGTTTCGGCGCCGACGACGCCGTCGACGTGGAGGCCGTGACGTGCCTGCAGCCGGCGCACGGCTTCCTCGGTTGCGGGGCCGAATTCGCCGTCGGGCGACATTCCGAGCGCGTGCTGCAGACGGGCGACGGCGTTGCCGCCGGTCGGGTCCGGCGCTTCGCCCGACGGCTTTTCCTCGTTTGCGACCGCGACGCGGGCGCCCGCGTCGCTTGCGTGACGCGGCTTCGGAGGTGCCGGCAGGGCGGAGGGGGGAGGCGTGAGCGTTTCCTCGCTCGTCACCTTGACGACGCCCCACGTCTCGGGTCCCACGACACCATCGACGGACAGGCCGTGGCGTGCCTGGAGCCGGCGCACGGCCGCCTCTGTTTCGGGACCGAACTGGCCGTCGGCGGGGAGCTTCAAGGCCGACTGCAACCGCATCACGGCGTCCGTGAGCGAGTGTTCGGGCGCGGCCTTCGCCGGTGCCGAAGCGTCGGCTTCCGATTCGCCGGCGCCGGCGGAGGAGCTGACGGCCGCTTCAGGTGCAGGCGCGCTCTGCGAGCTCGCTTCCGGTTCTGAGCTCAGGACCGCCGGTACGCTCGTCCCCTGGCTCGACGCCGAGGATTCACCGGGGAGCTCGCTCTGCACCGTCGCGAAGGCCTTCACCGTCGCGTTGCTGCGAAGGGCGGCGATCGTCTGCGGGCCGACCACGCCGTCGGCGGCCAGGCCTCTGCTCGTCTGGAAGCTGCGGACCGCTTCTTCGGTTTCCGACCCGAAGACACCGTCGACGTGAACGCCGCCGAGGGCCTTCTGCAGGAGCTTCACCTGTCGCCCTTCGGCTCCCGAGCTCAGCACGATCACGTGTTCGGTCGTGGTGGGCGGTTCGGGGTTCGGGGTTGCGGGGTTGACCGAGGACTGCCCGCTCGCGAGCGTCGAGGCAGGTCCGACGGAGAGCGCGGCGAGCGCTCCGATCGAGACTCGCTTGGCGCGTGATCCCGCCGGCACGAAGCGCAGCTCGGCGGCACGCCTGCGGGCGCGCGAGCGCCCCAGCGACAGCTGCCAGGCGTCTGCCTCGGCCAGGTCGCGTGCCTCCCGCAGCCGCACTCCGGTGTCGATCAGCGCAGAAGCGGGCGTGGAGCTGCTGGCGCTGCGCCGTGCGCGGCCGCGACCGGCGCGTGCGCGGCGGGCTCGGGAGCGCTCCAGTGAAGCTTTCCAGGGGTCATCAAGAGCAAGATCACGGGCGAATCCCGGCATCCGAAGGCGTCCTTTCGTCATTTCTTGGCGCCTACGGGGTTAGCTGTCGGGCTCGCGTAACCGTCTACGCTACGCCACAATTGTGGCGATTCGCCCCCGTGGCCTGTCGGCCACACTGGGTCCCCCGCTCCAACACCCCATGAGGTGAAGGACTCGGCACGAACGGGCGGCAAACTAACAGATTTGTTTGCAAGATGCGTTACAGGGGAAGGGATGCAACGTTTCTTGCCGACGGGGAGATGAGATGAGCGCACGGCCCTCCCGGCGCATGCTGCGCGGGCAGATATAGCCCGCTGGTATCGTCGCTGGGCGATGAAGAAGCGCCTGGACCTGCGCGTTCCGCTGGCATTGCTGGGCGTCGTGCTGATCGTGGGAGCGGTCGTGTTGATCGCGGGCGGCTCCTCCGCGTCGACGAAGAAGCAGGCCGCCAGGGACGGGAGCTTCGCCGCGTCTGGCCTACTGAGCCCGGTGAGCGTCGCTCCGCCTCTTGCACTGCGCGACTACCTCGGCCGACCGGTCAACATAGATTCCTACAAGGGCAAGGCGCTGCTCGTCACCTTCCTCTACACGCACTGTCCCGACGTATGCCCGCTGATCGCCTCCAACCTGCGGGTCGCTCAGAACCTGATGCCAGCGGCGGTTCGCTCGAAAGTGCAGGTGATCGCGGTGTCGGTCGACCCCAAAGGCGACACCCCGAAGGCGGTCGCGTCGTTTCTCGCTCGCCATCAGATGACCGGACGCATGCTCTACCTCGTCGGCTCGGCACATGAACTTGGCCCGGTGTGGCAGGCGTGGGGCGTCGGCTCTGAACGGGACGCGGCGAAGCCGGAATTCATCAACCACTCCGGGCTGATCTACGGCATCACCAGCTCCGGCAAGCGTCTGACGATCTATGCGGCGAACTTCCAGCCTTCAGACATAGCTCATGACGTGCCGCTGCTGGCCGTCCGCTGAGGTCCCGCATGCGCGTGCGCCCGCGGGTGATCGCATGGACGCTCGTGGGGGCCGGCGTGATCGCCGCGCTCGCGATCGTAGGTCTGGCCTCGAAGAGCTCATCGCCCGGCGGGCGCGCGGCGCCGGCGCTTCCCAGCGAGCATCTCGCTGGGCCGCCCGCGCCGGCGTTCGCGGCGAGCGGCCAATCGAAGGTCGTGGTCTTCTGGGCGAGCTGGTGCGAGCCGTGCGGCGAAGAGGCTCCGGCCGTGCAGCGCTTCTCGCAGAGCGCCGCCGGGCGCGGTCGCGTGATCGGCGTGGACTGGAACGACGCGCTCTCGGGCGCGCGCTCCTTCATCAAGACCCACTCCTGGACCTTCGCCAACGTGCGTGACGGCGAAGGGACGGTCGGCAGCGCCTACCGGCTCACCGGTCTGCCCACGTCATTCGTCGTCGACGCAAATGGCCGGATTCGCGCGACGCTCGTCGGGCCGCAGAGCGTGGCCTCGTTGACGCGAGCGCTGGCTCGCGCGACCGCCTAGCGGTGGTGCGGCGGGCGCTCGGCGTCGGCCGCGATCAGCCACTCGAACGCCACATGCTTGTCGCCGGCGGCCGCCTCCAGCAGCACGATGCCGCGCCTCGCGATCCGTCCTCCGAAGCGCACGAACGCCGCGCGGAACCTGCCGTCGGGGCAGGTCCCCGTCATGAGCTCTGCGTCGCGGGCGAAAGCCCGCGCCCGCAGCTCGCCTTCAAGATCCTCGAGCGCTCTTGAATCGAGTTGACCCACGGTTGAGCAGGATGCTAAAGCAAGGGGCGGCGTCGTGGCAATTTTTTTTCAGGCGGCTCAGCTGGCCCGCTGCTCTTGCTCGCCGGCAGCGGAGGCGTCCCGGCCCGTGCCCGCGGAGGCACGCGTCTCGAACGGCATCTCCTCGAGCAGATTCGTGAGCGCGAAGACGCGCTGCACCGCCTCGGGGCCGGGCACGAGGATCAGCTCGCAGCGATGCCATTCGCAGAGTTCCTTGGCGAACGTCACCGACCGCAGACCCATCAGGTCCATGAACGTCAGCTCGCTGAGGTCGAGCACGAGGCCGCTCGCGCCCGCGCTGCAGATCGCCGAGATCGCACCCTGCAGGTCGGGCGAGGCGAGCATGTCCAATTCGCCGCTGAGCACCAGCGTGTGGGCGCTGCCCTCGGCGATGTCCCGCACCTCGAATGCGGGCAGCGGAGGTCCACCTCTCGTTGCCTGCGTGCGACTGCGTTCCGCCGAACCGGGCACTTTCTCCCCACACCCATATGTCTCCGACGACAGGCCCGACGCGCCCCCTCCATCTCGTCGCGTTCCTGCCGCTTAGGACGATCTCGGTGCCTTTCCGGGCAGCGAGAACCAACGCGAGGCTATCGCTGTTGAGTGGTGGTGGTCAAGGGCGCCGACGGCGGCGCGCAGACGAGCTCGCCCCTCGCGCGTCCGACGCTACCGGGCAGGGGAGGGCGCGTCCGGTCCGGGCGAGCCGGAGCGCTTCAGCCCGCTGCCGCGGCGGCCAGCTTGGTGAGCACCGCGTTCTGCCGCTCGAGCGCCTGCTCGTGACCGTCGAGGGCATAGCGGTCGGCCAGCTCTCGGGGGTCGAGGTAGCCGACATGCGAGCCGTCGGCGTCCTGCCAGATCAACATTCGTAGCGGCAACTCGATGCCGACATGGGGGTCGGCCTGCATCAGGGGGGTGCCGACGGCCGGGTTGCCGAAGATCAGCAGGACGTTGGCTTGCAGCTCGACATCGGCTTTGCGGGCACCGGCCGCATGGTCGATGCGCGCGAACAGCTGGAGACCGTGCGCGTCAAGCGCCTCGCGCAGCCGTGCCTCGACCCGGTCGGCATCGCCGCTGGCGGTGGACTCGACCATGGGCGTACTTTATCCGGCCCGCGTGAGAAGGGTTCCAAGAGAAGCGAGAGAGGCGACGACCGGAATCGAACCGGTGTACACGGCTTTGCAGGCCGCTGCGTAGCCACTCCGCCACGTCGCCGGGAGGCTCAAGCGTACCGGTGCGCGGGCGTGGTCCCGCTTGGCGCCTCGGCTCGAGCGCCTTATGTGCTCCTTCGGTTCGCTTGAGCCGGTGCTTCCCGACCTTTTAGCCCGAGTTTCGTCGTTCGTTATCGAACCGTCAGCGGAGCATCCCAGCATGCGGTCATGCTCAAGAGTCGAACCCGAGGCGTCTGATGCGACGTCGACTAGGCCCGCTTCTCCTCGCCGCTCTCGTCGGAGGGGCCGTCGTGGCCGCGCTGGTCATCGTGCTCGCTCTCGCGCTCGGCGGGGGGTACCCGCGAACCCCGTCCACGGCGCCGGCTTCGACGACGACGCCGGCCGTCTCATCTCCGACCACCTCTGGACACGCGAAAGCCGTCGCCAACACGGCTCCGAGTGCGACGCAGATCTACGAACGTGACTCAGCCGGCGTGGTCTCGATCACCGCGCGCACGCCGGAAGGCGTCGACGAGGGCACGGGCTTCGTCCTGAACGAAACAGGCCTGATCCTGACGAACGATCATGTGGTTGCAGGCGCGAGCGCCATCCAGATCGGCGTCGGCAGCGGCTCGTCGAAAACGACGCGCGAAGCGAAGCTCCTCGGCGAGGAAGCCAACAGCGACGTCGCGCTGATCCAGGTGAACCCGAGCGGCCTGGGCCTGAAGGCTCTCAAGTTGGGAGACACGAGCACGATGCGCGTTGGCGATCAGGTCTATGCGATCGGTAATCCCTACGGCCTCGAAGAGACGTTCACACGCGGGATCGTCTCGGCGCTCAACCGCGAAATCCAGGCTCCCGACGGCGCGAGGATCAGCGGCGCGGCGCAGACCGACGCCGCGCTGAACCCCGGGAACTCAGGTGGTCCCCTCTTGAACACCCAAGGTGAAGTCGTCGGCGTCAACTCGCAGATCGCAAGCGACCAGTCCAGCCAAGGCGGCCAGCCCGGCTCGACGGGTGTGGGCTTCGCCATCTCCACCGCGACGGTCAAGCAGGCGGTGGCGTCAATCGAGGGCGGCAACGGCGTCTCCTCCTCGGCTTCGCGTGAACGGCTCGAAGCGCGACGGGGCGCGGCGGGCTCCGAAGAAGGCGCAAACGAATCTCAGGAACACCGACAGGTTCCCGCCGAAGAAGGAGAAGCGGGCGATCGCGTCGTGATCGTGCCGTAGTCCTGCGGGACGCGGGCTGGTCGACGCGACGCGGTGCGAGCGCATCCCCAGGCCTTGGCGACTGCCGTACGCAGGTCCGCTCCGCGTTTGGCGGGGCGCTGCCGCGATGCGGCCCGTTGGTACGCTTTCTGCCAGTCCCAGGGCGATTAGCTCAGCTGGGAGAGCGCCGCCTCGACAAGGCGGAGGTCACTGGTTCGAGCCCAGTATCGCCCACTTCTGAGTGACCGGAAGCAGTCGGACTCCAACCGGCCCGCGTTGTTGACGGCTCTTGCCGCTAGCCGGTGCGCAACGCGGCGGCGAAACCGTTCGACGATCGCCGCCGCGGGTTCCACAACAGTGATGGCCCCAGCCGTGGGGTCGACTCGGATCGTCGCCACCAGGAAACCGGGCTGGCGCCGCCTCCGCGGGTCCGGGAGTGGCGCCGACCCGTCAGGTGGTGTTTACTTGTCGCCACAGCACACGGGGATGCAAGAGGAACGGGAGGGGACGATGTTGGCCCACTGTAAGGATGCCAGCCGCTGGTCGCGAGCATTCGTGCGCGCCGGACGCGACGTTCGGCGCGACGGCGCGAAGCGCGCGCTCCGTCGTCGTGGGCAGCTCGGTGCAGTGGCGACGCTTGCCGCGACCGCTGCATCCCTCGTTCTGGCCGCCGCGGCGTCGGCCTTCAGCGCGCAGGGAAGCGTCGAACAGGTCTACGTCACCGGCTTGGAATCAGGCGCCGAGGTGTCGCTGCTCAAGTCGACCGGCGAAACGGTCGCGACTCAGAGCGCGGACTCGCTCGGGGGCCTGCTGTTCCGGAACGTCGCGCCGGAATCCGGCTACAAGGTCCGGCTGACCGCGACGACCGAAGAATCGGGGCCCATCACCGTCCACACACAAGCAGCCGCGCCGTGGGATCCGACCATCTACAGCCAGTCGATTCCTAAGAGCGGTTACACCTACCTCACGACGCGCGACGGCATCCAGCTGGCGATCGATGTCCACCTGCCGAGCGTCGGAAGCACCACGAAGTTCCCGGTGCTGATCGAATACTCGGGGTACGGGTACGCCAATCCGGCCGGCCCGGAAAGTGGCCTCGCCCAGATCGCGAACCTGATGGGCTTCGGTGTGGTCGACGTGAACATACGTGGAACCGGATGCTCGGGCGGTGCTTTCAACTACTTCGAGCCCCTGCAGAACCTCGACGCATACGACGTGATCGAAACGATCGCCAAACAACCGTGGGCCGCGCACCACAAGGTCGGCATGTTCGGCATCTCCTACGGCGGCATCAGCCAGCTCTTCGCAGCCCAGCTTCGACCGCTCGGCCTCGCGGCGATCGCGCCTCTGTCGGTGGTCGATGCGACGGCGGCGACGCTCTATCCCGGGGGGATTCTCAACACGGGCTTCGCGGTGCCGTGGGCCGAAGAACGTCAGCACGACGCCGAAGCGGCCGGTCCGACCAACGGCGAGCACTGGGCATACGAACAGGTTCAGAAAGGCGACGCGACCTGCGCGGTCAACCAAGACCTGCATGGGGAGGCGACGAACCTGCTCGAATCGATCAAAGAAAACTCGACCTACCAGCCGTCGGTGGCCGATCCGCTGGACCCGGTGACGTTCGTGCACAACATCACCGTCCCGACCTTCATGGCGTGCCAATGGCAGGACGAGCAGACCGGCGGGCACTGCGCCGATCTGGCTCAGCATTTCTCAGGTACCAAACACAAGTGGTTCACCTTCACCAACGGCGCCCACACCGACTCGCTCGACCCGTATACCTTCAACCGGCTGTACGACTTCTTGGAGATCTACGTGGCGCACCTGGCGCCGAAACAGAACCAGGGGATCATCGATGCGGCGGCTCCGACCATCTATCACGCCGCACTCGGGGTTCCCGCGGGAGACGAAATCAGCCTCCCGAAAGATCCGATCCAGGAACAAGAAACGCTGAAAGGGGCGACGACAGCGTTCGGCGCCCTTCCGCACGTTCGCGTGCTGTTCGACAACGGCGCCGGGGCCTCTCCGGCGGGCGGGTCAACGCCCGGCAATCCCTATCCCGCCTTCGAACAGTCGTTCTCGGCGCTCCCGATACCCGGCACGACGGCTCGTTCGTTCTATCTCGGCCCGGAAGGCACGCTCACTGAAAAACCACCGGCGGCCACGGGGATCGACTCCTACACGTCGGATGCGAGCGCGACGCCCCTCACTGATTACGGTACGCATACCGGTCCCGGTGGATTGTGGGGCGTCGCGTCCCAATGGGAATGGAACTGGGCGCAGCCCGCGGCGGGCGACGCCGTGTCTTACGTGTCAGCGCCGCTCAGCGGAGACACGACGGCCATCGGCGCCGGCGCCGTCAATCTCTGGGTGAAGTCGTCCACCTCGGACGTCGACCTCCAGGCGACGATCAGCGAGGTGCGCCCCGACGGCAACGAGAGCTTCGTCCAGAACGGCTGGATCCGCGCCAGCGAGCGCAAGCTCGCCACCACCTCGATCAACATGTTCGCGCAGGCTCCGACGGCGGTGCAGCCGATCCCCACCTTCCTGGCGTCCGACCTGCAGTCGATGCCGGCCGGCGAATTCGTGCCCGTGACGATCCCGCTCTACTTCGAGGGGCACGTCTACCGCGCGGGCTCGCGCATCAGGGTGACGATCGCTGCCCCCAACGGAGACCAGCCGATCTGGTCGTTTGGCCAGAGCAGGCCGGAAGGCATGACAGCCAATGTGTCGATCGAGTTCGGGCCTTCGCAGGCTGACAATCTGACGCTCCCGGTCGTATCCGGCGTCAGCGTGACCGCCGGGCTGCCGCCGTGCCCGAGCCTTCGCAACGAGCCCTGTCGCACCTACCAGGCTTTCGCCAATAACGGTTCCTGACGGCGACCGTTCCCTCAGCACGCTGACGATCCGAGCAGCCGTAAACAGCCCCAAAGCCCCGCCAAGCGGGGTGAAACGGGGCTAAACTCGGTCAAGCGGCGTCAAACTCGGGCAAGGAAAGCCCTGCTAGTGCCACAAAAAAGTGCCGATTAGCAGCGGCTTCTTGAAGCCTCGACAAGGCGGAGGTCACTGGTTCGAGCCCAGTATCGCCCACTCCGTAAAGGCCCTGCTAATCAGGGTCTTTTTGTTTGCTTGGGGTCCGATAGGCGGGGCTCAAAATAGGCTTGGACCCCGCCGGGGACCCCGGAGCGCTTACGTGGGCGCTACGGCCGCGAAACGCCGACCCTGTGGGTAGGGGTGCCCGCAGCAAATCCACGTCCGTAGGTGTGGCCTCTGGCGCTAGGGCAGGCGTCGTACGTCCGCAGGCCAAGACGCTACCGGCGCTTGGGAGGGCGCCGCGCCCTCTTGCGTTTTGCAGGTTTCGGCCCGGGCACAGATCCGACTCCAAGAGGCAGGGTCGTGAGCTTCTCGCCCTTTGGGCTCGCGCTGACGACCAACAACATGGGGGTCCCGTCGATGTCGGCTTCTCCGACGGAGTAGGCCAACCTCTCGTGCAACTGCCGGTGTTGGAGGTCGACTTGCTGACCCGAATCTCAACCGGACCACGAAGGTCCAGCTTCACAAGCTTGAGACGTTCAACGGTGGGAGGGTCGCCCTCCATGTTCGTGTTGACCGGAACGTAGAGATCCCCGAGCTCGTTCCGGTCGACAACCCACGGTGGGAACAGGTCGTGAACGAAGGTCTCGCGACGATCCTCGGTGGACTCCGTCACCCCTACGATCGTCGCGAGTTCGTCGCCGCTGCGCTGTGCCCAATCCACGAACAGCGCTGGCTAGCTCGGCCACGAACGCGTCCCACTCAGCGCGCGTCTCGATGTTCTCGGCGTGGACGACGGTCCACGCCATCAGCTCCAAGAACAACACGCGTCTGAAGTTCTGCGAGCGGCTGTAGAGGTGCTCCGCGCTCCACGGCCCGTTGCGGGGCTCGCTGTAGTCAACGACCCAGACCTCCTCTTCCGGCGGAGCCGGGTCCGGCGGCGCGGGCTCAGGCTTGCGCTTGATCTTGACCTTGGTCATGTGGTTCCTTTCGTTGGTGTTTGGGTGTGTGGGGTCCAGGGCGGGGTCCCGGTTGTCCTGTGTTGCGCCGAGACCCCGCGCTGGCTGGTGTTACGAGCTGCTGACCTCCGCCTTACGTAGGCGGGTCACGTTCGTTGGGGGCGTGGCGTGTGCTGCGTCCAGGCCATCCAGCAGGGGTTGGTCGTGGCCGTCGAACAGATGGCCGTAGCGGTTCATCGTCGTGGTGATGCTGGCGTGCCCGAGGCGGTCCTGAATGACCTTCGGGTGCGCGCCCTGCGCGATGAGCAGTGATGCCATCGTGTGCCGCAGATCGTGGAAGCGCAGGCCATGTAGCTCCTGCGGCAACGCCGGGGCAATCTTCCTGCGCTTGTCGCCCCTGATCGTCGGCTGCCAGACGCGGCGCATGAACAGGCCATGCCGCCAGATGCCGCCCATCGGATTGCAGAAGATCAGCGCATCCGGCCCATTGCCGCCGGGAAGCGGTCGGGCCAGGTGATCTTTGAGCATCGCTTTCAGAAAGCGGGGTAGCGTGACCGTGCGCGTCTTGCCGGTCTTGGGTCCGCCGAACACGGGACCCCGGTTGTCCGCCGGGCCGTCGACCGACTTGAGCGCCCGATGTACGTGGATCGTGCCTCGCAGCAGGTCCACGTCGCGCACGCGCAAGGCCGCGAGCTCGCCGGCACGCAGGCCGGTGTATGCCGCCGTGTAGACGAGTAGCCGGTCGGTATCGGTCGGCATGGCCTCCGCCAGCAGCCGCACCTGGTCGGAGCTGAGGAACACCCGGCTCCTGATGGCTGTTTGCGGGGAGCTCGCGCATCCGCGTACATGGGTTGGCGGCAATGATGTCCAGCTCGACCGCCTCGCTCATGATCGCCGAGAGCACCGTGTGCACCTTCCGCACCGTGCCGGGTGCCTTTTATCCGCGAGATCGCAACCCTGGCCGATCCCTGCTGGGAGTACGATCGTCTATGGTGAGAGCGCCGTGGAGGGCGCAGAGAACAGGGCCGTACTGTGCTTTGCGACCCAGGGCGACGCTCACGGTGACGCCGAGCGGATCAGGGCTCTGCTCGACGCGCTCAACCCCGACTCCTTTCCGTTCGACCGGTCCCGCAAGCTGCGCTCTGCGGTGGGCCTGATCAAGGCGGCGCGCCGGCTGCGGCCAGGGCTGATCGTGATGGAGGGCACCGGCCTGGCTGGAGGCATCGCGGTGCTGGCGATCGACGCCTTGTGGGGCATTCCGTTCGTCTTCTCGAGCGGCGACGCGGTCGCTCCTTACCTGCGCTTGCGGATGCGCGGCGCGGGCATCCTCGGGTCCGTGTACGAGCGGGTCCTCTGCAGGCGCTGCGCGGGCTACGTCGGGTGGACCCCCTACCTGGTCGGGCGGGCGCTCACGCTCGGTGCCCGGCGAGCGATGACCGCACCGGGCTGGGCGCAGCGGCGCCCCTCCGAGGGCGCACGTGAGCAGATACGCCGTGATCTCGGGATCCCGCAAGACGCCCTCCTCGTCGGCCTGATCGGGTCGCTGAACTGGAGAGGGAGCGTCGGCTATGCCTATGGAGCCGAGCTCGTACGGGCGATGCGCACGCTACGCCGGCAGGACTTGGTCGTCTGCATCGTCGGTGACGGCTCAGGCCTCGAGCGCCTGCGGCAATTGGCCGGCGATGACCTCGGGCGCCGGGTGCTCCTGCCCGGACGCGTAGCGCCTGCGCAGGTCATCGACTACCTCCTCGCGATGGACGTCGCCGGCCTGCCCCAGAGCGTCGATCAAGTCGGGTCGTTCCGCTACTCGATCAAACTGAGTGAGTACCTGGCCGCTGGGCTTCCGGTGATCACGGGGCAGATACCCGCCGCCTACGACCTCGACGAGGGGTTCTTCTGGCGACTCCCGGGACAGGCCCCCTGGTCCTCCGAGTACGTCGCCGCCCTGGCCGCGCTCCTGGAGCATCTCACCCCCGCCGAGGTCAGCCGGCGGCGCGAGGCGCTGCTGGCACGGCGAGGTGACCCGTTCGACCGGCCCACGCAGCAACGTCACATGAAGGACTTCATCGGCGAGATCCTGTCCGGGAACCGAGCTCGCGGCTGAGCCCGCGAGCGGAGCTCAGGCGGCGGAGTCGGAGGCCGGAAGCGCGGCTGAAGCCGAGCCGCCCTGCAGCGAAGGGCCTGAGAGGCGCATGTAGAGTGCCTCATGCTCGGCGACCATTCGCTCCGAAGCGAAGGCGAGCGCCGAATCACGCGCAGCGTTCGCAATGGTCCGCCTGAGCTCGGGGTCGGCGGCGAGCCGCGCGAGCCGGTCGGCGATCAGCGTCGGGTCACGCGAGATCAAGAAGCCGTTTCGTTTGTCGTCGATCAGCTCGCGGACGCCGCTCACCGGCGTGGCGAGCACCGGCACTCCGCTCGCGGCGGCCTCGAAGGTGACCAGCGAGAAGGTCTCGTAGCTCGACGGCAACACGAAAGCGTCGGCCATCTGGTACACGAGCTGCACGTCAGAGGTCAGACCGAGCCAGTGGATGCGCTCGGCGACGCCGAGCCTCTCGGCAAGTAGGCGATAGCCGACCTGCTCGCCGGCTCCCGCGATCAGGAGGCTCCACTCAGGCGCCTGCGCCAGCGCGCGGATCGTCGGCTCCAACCCCTTGCGCTCCCACTCGCTGCCCACGAATGCAGCGACGAGCGCTTCGGGCGGGAGGCCGAGCGACGCGCGCCTCGCGCGAGCCTCCTCGCTGCGCACGCCGGGCGCAAAGGTCTCCGTGTCGACCCCGTTGTGGATCGTCAGCACCCTTCCTGCGAGCGAGGGGAAGTGCTCGCGTACCTCCGCAGCCACTCCCTCCGAGACGCAGACGACCGCGGTGGGCCTGTTGACGCGAAAGCCGACTCGCTCTCCGAGGCGCTTCATGATCCGAGCGGCCCAAACCTGCCCCCGGAACAGCCTGGTGGAGCGGCTCGCGTTGGCGGGGCCAACCTGATGGCAGTAGTGCACGGCGATGACGTCCACCCGGTTGAGCACGATCGCCCCGGTCGCCTGCACGACCCCGTTCCGACGCCTGCGCAGCGCGAGCGAGCCCGCCACCATGAACCACGGGTAGGCGATCACGAAGGGGCGTCCCGGCGCGCGGACCCTGTGAAACTCGATCCCCGCATCCTCGGGCAGGGCGCAGGTGCGCGCGATCACCGTCACACGGTTTCCCCGCCGCCGCAGTCCGAGGATCAGGTCGGAGAGCTGGCGCTCCATGCCCCCGACCGGGCCGATGTCGTTGGCGACTATCGTCACGTCCACGCCGGGGTGCGTCGGCTCGTGGTCGGGGATTTCGCTCTGTGAGTGCATCGGCGACCACCTGGCGGGAAGATCCAGCGTACTCAATCGCGCTTGGAGTCCACGAGCTGTTCCAGGCTCGCGAAGAAGCGCCCGCGCATCGCGGCAGTGGTGTACCGCTCGACGTAGCGAGCGTGACCAGCCTGTCCGATCCGCTCGCGGAGGCTGGCCGACAGGAGCAGCGGCTCGAGCGCGTCGGCCAGCGCGTCGGGCTCAGCCGTGCTGGCCAGCATGCCGGTCACGCCACTCTCGACGAACTCGGACGGGCCGCCCGAGTTGACCGCCACGATCGCTGCACCCCTGGCCATGCCCTCGAGGATCACGATGCCGAACGGCTCCACGTCGGACGCGTTGACGAGGATGTCCATCTGGGCGATGTACGGACCTGCGTCCGGGACCTCACCGGTCATCGTCACGGCGCCCTCCAAGCCCAGCTGGAGGACCAGTGGCTCCAGCGAAGCG
Source organism: Solirubrobacteraceae bacterium (assembly GCA_036272475.1). Taxonomy (GTDB): domain Bacteria; phylum Actinomycetota; class Thermoleophilia; order Solirubrobacterales; family Solirubrobacteraceae; genus Palsa-744. The sequence continues at coordinate 119,975 of DATAYP010000021.1, forward strand.
GCGTACTCGGGGGAAAGGCCGTAGGAGTCGCCCCCCACGATCACCGTGTGCATCCGATGGCCGCGTCCGCGAAGGATGGCCTGCGCTCTGAGAAGTCGGTCCTGTCCCTTCCACGGCTGCAGACGCCCGACGAGGCCGACGATCGGCACGCCCCTCGGCAGCTCGAGCGGCGCGGCGTCAGCGCTCGCATCGGGCGGCGCTGATCCCGCGGCGACGACGAGCGTGCGCCGCCTCGGCCTCAGCCGCTCCTGGGCGCTCGCCGCCGTATGTGACGTGCAGCCGATCGCGGTCGCCGGCAGCAACGTCGCAGCCCTGTCGACCCAGCTCGAGCTGCGAGTGGGGATCGCGTGCTGCCACCACACGACACGGCCACCCATGCCCGCGAGGAGCGCCGCGGGCGCCCCGTAGAGCTGCGTCTTGGCGGACCAATTCAGAAGCAGATCGGGCTTGCGTGCGCGAAGGAGACGCGCGAGTCGGAGCACCGCCGTACCCCACAGGTGAAGCTGTCGCAGCCGGCCGGCATGTATGACGGTCACACCGAAGCCCCTCTGCTCCAGCTCGCGCGCCCACGGCCCCGGCTCGAGGAACACGAGCTCGAGCTCATGCTGGTCGTCAGCGCCGACGTCGAGCAGGCCTTGGAGCATGGTCTCCGCCCCACCCAGGCGCTCGCCCCAGGGCACTGTTACGACGACGCGCATCCGCTCTCCTTACGAGGCTTTGTCCAAAGGAACGATAAGACGCTCACGCAAGCCGGAGTCTTTTCTGACCGATGCCATGGGTCGCGAACAACTCCGTCTCATCTACACGCGCGCGACGGCGGTCAGAGCAACGCTCAGGTGGGGATAGTGAAGGACCCTGCCCAGAGGTCCGTCGAGGATCACGAGCGGGCGGAGGGGAAGGACGACCACCCAAGCCGCGAGCCTGCCGATCCGGGCGCTCAACCAACGCATCAGATCCGTCAGCTTCTGCGAGACGACACCACTGACAAAGTCCTCGCTGCCGATCTCGAGCCCCGCGGCCAGAGCGATCTCGCGCAGGCGCTGCTCCGAGTAGCCGTAGCGAACGTGTGAACCGTCCTCCGCCGGCGAGGGCTCCCTCCTGCTCGGCGAACAGCGGCCGATGGCCCTCGAAGGGGGTCGTGAGTAGCAGCTGTCCGCCCGGCTCGAGCATCTGCGCGAGCGTCCGCGCGAGGCCCTCGTCGTCGATCAGGTGCTCGATCGTCTCGAAGCAGACGATCTGATCGAAGCGGCCCAGCGACTCGCGATGCTGTTCGAACTCACGCAGGTCAAGCGTGCGAAAGTCGATCGTGTCGACCCCCAGCAGCTCGGCCCGCCTGCGCGCATCCTCCTGCTCGCGAGAGGAGAACGAGGCGGCGAGCACGCGGTTGCCCGAGCGGGCGGCGTAGATGCTGAAGGCTCCGTTCCCGCATCCGGCATCGAAGGTCCGCGCCGGTCCCTTGCGTAAGTGGCGGCGAAGCCACAGCCACCGGTCCAGGACGCACGGGTCACCGTGAATCAGCAGGGGCTTCCAGCCGAAGGCCCGAAGCATCGTGTCCGGCATCGGCGAAACATATCCAAAGGACAAACCCGCTCGTGCCCGGCGCGTCGCGTATGGCCGGATACGCTTGCTCGGCTTCCAGTCGCGGCCCCGCCTTCCATTCATGTCACCTTCCGAACGACCCGTCGCATCGCGGGCAGATGGCGATCCGCGAGTCAGCCTCGCACACGACTACCTGCTCGTCATGCATGGCGCGGAGAGCACATTCGCCGCGATCGCCGAGCTCTACCCGCAGGCACCGATCTTCACCCTCCTCTACGACGAGCAGGGCACCAGCGAGCGCTTCCTCGGCCGTTCGATCACCACGTCGCAGGCTTTGGCTAGCGCGGTGCCTAGCAGCGAGACCTGGATCTCCATGACGCGGACGGAAGCCTCTGCCACTCCTCCATCGATGCACAGCTTCGCCACCGTACGGGACCCCGCCAAGCGGGGTGAAAAAGCGTCAAACGGGGTCGAGCGGCGTCAAACTCGGGCAAGGAAAGCTCTGCTAGTGCCACAAAAAAGTGCCGATTAGCAGGGATTTCTTGAAGCCTCGACAAGGCGGAGGTCACCGGTTCGAGCCCAGTATCGCCCATTTGCAACAGGGATAAGACGCCGGACTCCAACCGTCAGTAGGTTCTGGTGGAGGGGTCGTCAACGAGCGGCCTACGACGCGCGGACCGGTATCTTGAGCCGGCTAATCTGCGTCGGCGCGGACGGCTCGGGTCAATGGCCGATAGCCCGAGCAGAGCACGCGCAGCCAGGTGATCCGTTCTCCGTCCGTCGCCAGGTAGGCCTGCTGCTCGAGCTGGAAGGAGCCTTCCCGGTTCTCGACGGTGAGTCGGTAGCCTACGCGTTCGCGGTCCGCGAACGCATCTCGTTCCAGCTTGTCCAGCGAAATGATGCGGTCGAGCTCGCCGAACCAGGTGCCGAGGATCTCGAGCACCGCCGGCGGGCCGTCGGCCGCCCACGCGCGGCGCGGAGTGAGCGCGCGGAACTCCACGTCGCCCGTGAGCAGTGACACGACGCCGTCGAAGTCCTTCGCGGCGAGCAAGCGCGCGAAGCGCTCGCCGATGTCGTGGCCGGCGATCGCCGGCCGCGCCGCCTCGATGCGGCAGCTCTCACCTTCGCTCATGCTCGCCTCCTGGACTTTCTTGGTTGGTGACTCCGTGCAGGAACAGGGTCGTGACTGCGCCGGGTAGCTCGGCGATCGACGGCCAGCCGCCCATCGCCGCCTGCAGCATCAGCGCGTTGGCCAGCGCGATGAAAGTGACCGCCATCTCGCGCTCCTCACCCGGCAGGGCGAGCTCACCGCTGCCGGTGCCCTCGCGCAGGATCGAGCGGACCTTGTCGACGCACGCCGCGGATGCATCGAGGATGAGCTCACGTGTCTCGGGCGAGCCGCCCGTCAGCTCGCGCGCCAACACAGTCGCAACCGCGGGCTCTGCGAACGCCCAGGTCAGGTTGCCCTCCACGAAAGCTTCGAGTCGCTCGCCGCTCGAGGCGCCGTCCGGGACCGCCTCGGCGGCCTCGCTTGCGTACAGGCAGCCTTGGCGCAGAACCTCCTCGAAGATCCCGCGCTTGGAGGGGAAGTAGTTGTAGATCGTCCCCTTCGCCAGGCCCGCCGCCTCCGAGATGCGGTCGATCGCGGCGCCCTCATAGCCCTCGCCGGCGAACGCACCCGCCGCGGACGCCAGCAGCGCCCTGCGGTGCTGATCCCTGGTGTCCGCGTTGACTCGCATCGCTTTCCCATTATAGTGGGGATATGGTCATATGGGTGTTTGGTCACTTTCTAACGACGAGGGGTCGAAGATGTCTACGCAGGGCAGCAGGGTCGTAATCAACCTCGCGACGGGCCACGAGGACGCCGACCGCGTAACGGTCGCCTTCCTAGTCGCGGTCGCCGCGCTCGAAAAGGGTCGCCCGGTCGCAATGTTCGCCACCAAGGAGGCGGTCCGGCTCGGCGTGCCCGGCTACGCGGAGGCGATCGAGTCGGCGGGCGCGCCCCCCGTCGCGCGCCTGTCTGCCCAGTTCGCGGAGCTCGGCGGCGAGCTGCTGCTCTGCCCGATCTGCTTCGACACTCGCAAACTCGACCCCGAGCAGCTCGCAACGGGCGCGCGCCTTGCCGGCGCGACACCGCTCTGGGAGTGGATCGGCGACGAGCCGGCGACGGTCTTCAGCTACTAGCCGCTTTGTTCGTCGCAGCCGCCGCTGGGCATGGTCCGACCGATTCAGTTCAGCGCGGACGATGCCTGAGCCTACTCCTCCAACCCCAAAGCCTTGAGCGCGTCGGCCTTCGTCTCATAGCGCTGCAGCTTCCAGAGCTTGCCGTCCCGCAAGGTCCAGACATGCGATTGACATTCCTCGACAGCGACCCCGCTCGCTCGTCCGCGACCCCATATTCGAATCACCGCCACAACATCGTCTCCGGCGTCGATCCACTCCTCCACCGTCGATCCGTACTCATTCCAAGTCGTCAACCAGTCACGAAAGAAATCTCGAACGCCTTCAAGGCCCCGATAGACCTCTCCGCCGGTGAACCCGACGTGTATCTCGACCTCGGGGTCGTAAAGGCGCAGGACCGCCTCATTGTCGTGCCGGTCGAAGGCTTGCCAGGCTTGTCGCACGATCTCCACGTTCTCCTGCGACATGCTCTATCTCCGCTCCTTGGCGAGTCGTTCGGCGGCAGCGCGTGCCTGGTCGACGTCGGTGTGGCCCATGACCCGCACGATCATGCCCGCTGTCCACGCGAACGTGAACGCCCATCGTTCCTGCACTCTGCCCGGACTGCCGAGGGGGCGAGCATCGAGGCGGCTCACCACGAATACGACTCCGTTGCCGAGATCGCAAGCCTCCTCCTGCTCGTATTCGTACTGCTCATAAGAGCCGACCCAGTCTTCGAGGAAGCTGCGGATCGCTGGTGCGCCTTCGAGGCTGATCCCCAGGGGCCGCACCTCCCAGAGGGCGTCGGCGGCGAAATAGCGCATCGCCGTATCGAAATCCCTGCGGTCAGCGGCATCCGCGCTCTCCCGCCAGAGTCTCACCAGGTCGGGTGTCGTGGACTCTGCAGGCATCACCCGGCCAAGTATCCCGCAGAGGTCTGCGTGACCAACCTCGCGCGCCTGCGCTCGGACCTACGTGAGTTCTCTGCTCGCGATCGAGCGGCCGCTCACGGACTGGCAGGCTGAGTCGCTCGCGCTCCAGCAGTGCGCGACGGCGATCGTTGCGCCTCGACAGAGCGGCAAAGAGCCAGGCGTGCGACCAGGGCTCCGAGCACGCACAGAGCTTCCATCGGGCGCTCGAGCGCGCGACCCGATTCCTCCCACTTGACATATGCCGATATCGGCATATGATGCACGTACATGGCACGAGCAGCGACCACCTCGGACGTCTTCAACGCGATCGCCGAGTCGCAGCGCCGAGACATCCTGACGCTTCTGCGGGCGGGTGAATGGCCCGTGACCGAGTTGGCCCGGGAGCTGGGGATGACCCAGCCCGGGGCGTCGAAGCACCTGCGGGTGCTTCGGGAGGTCGGACTGGTGCGGGACCGCAAGGCAGGCAGGCAATCTCTCTACGGCCTCCACGCCCGGGGGCTGCGACCGGTCCACGAGTGGACCGGCGGGTTCGAGCGGTTCTGGAACGAGAGCTTCGACCGGCTCAACGAGTACGTGCAGGACCTCGAGCGGGCGAGACAGGAGGAGTAGCTGATGAGCGCAATGAGACGAGGAGCGCCGCCGCGGTCGGCGACGGCCGACCGCGAGATCGTGATCTCCCGGGCTATCAGCGCCCCACGGGAGCTGGTGTTCGAGGCGTTCACCGAAGTCCGTCACCTCTCGCGATGGTGGGGACCGGATGGGTTCACCACCACGACGCGGACGTTCGCGTTCCGCGTCGGCGGGGAGTGGGACTTCGTGATGCACGGACCGGACGGGACGGACTACGAGGAGTGGATCTCCTGGACCGAGATCGTCCCCCCGGAGCGGATCGCGCTGGTCCACGGTGAGACCCCCGGCGACCCGAACGCCTTCGAGTCGGTCCTCACGTTCGCGCCCGACGGTGTGGGGACCTGGATCGAGATGCGGACGGTGTTCCCCACGAAGAAGCTGCGCGACGAGCTGGTCGAGAACTACCACGTGATCGAGGGTGGCCGGCAGACCCTGGGGAAGCTGGCTGCCTACGTCACCGAGATGATTCGCAAGGGAGGAGAGGACTGATGGCCGGAAAGGTGTTCTTCAGCGTGACGATGTCGCTGGACGGGTACGTCGCGCCCGAGGAGCGCGCGGATGACCCGGGTGGGGAGCGCAGGATGGCGCAGTGGATGGAGCTCCAGCAGTGGATATTCGCGCAGCGGTTCTTCCGGGAGAACCTGAAACTCGGCGTGGGGGGCGAGGAAGGGCGCGACAATGACATCGCTCGGGAGACGTTCGAGCGCACCGGCGCGAGCGTGATGGGCAAGCGCATGTTCGAGCGCGGCGAGGAGGCATGGCCGGAGGAGGCGCCGTTCCACACGCCGGTCTTCGTCGTGACGCACGAGAGGCGTGAACCCTGGGAGCGGCCGGGTGGGACGAGCTTCCACTTCGTCAACGACGGCATCGAGCCCGCGCTCGACCAGGCCCGCGAGGCCGCCCTCGACCGAGACGTCCGCATCGCGGGCGGCGGCGCAACGATCCTGGAGTACGTGAACGCCGGCCTCATCGACGAGTTCTCGGTCGCGGTCGCACCCGTGCTGTTCGGCTCCGGAGTCCGCCTGTTCGAGGGCGTGGACGCGGGCCGCGTGGCCCTGGAGCCGCTCCGCGGGGAGCCGACACAGCGGGCGACCCACCTGACCTACGCAGTCCGCGGGCGGTAACTGTCTTCGGCGACGGTCCCCCGGATGTCCTGCTGAAAGCCACCGTCGCCCGAGCGTGCGACCCGAGCCGCTCAGGAGTCGCCGGGAGCCTGACTTCCCTGTGCGGGCGGCTCGTGAGCCTGCGTCATCTGCCACCGGCGCCACGGCCAGAGGCCGTCGATCTCGACCTCGAGCGAGAAGCTCAGCAGGATCCGGATGACGACGATTATGCCGAGCACGGCAACGTTCTCGAGCGTGGTGTCGACGATGATCGTGCGGACGATGTCCGCGACGATCAGCACCTCTAGCCCGATCAGGATCGAGCGGCCGAGGTTCCGTCGCAGTTCGCCATAAGACTCCTGCGCGGTGTCGGCGCGCAGGGCCCGCGATGCGAAGACGAGGAACGCACCCAGCCCACCGAGGACCATGATCGCCGCGCCGACCGCCTCAACGACCTTGACGACTTCCGAGATGACTTCGTCGTAGCTCATAGCCAAGCGGGGGCGCCGGATGAGGCCATCAAAGACGATCCTATTCCCCAACCTCACCGACCGCGGCTCGCTCCCTGGCGCCTCGGCGCAAGAGGCTCACGACGCGCCCCCGCGGGGAGCGGGGGGACGCGCCGTGACCGATGTGGCCGTTCCGCGCTCAAAGACCGCCCGATGGGCCCTTCCCTCGGAGGGCTGTGCGCTTTGGGAGCGCCGGAACCCGGCCATCCCGTCAGGGCCTTCGTGCCCTCACCCAGAAAGGTACCCGCTTCAGACCATTGCAAACCGCTCTAGGCCATCAGCCCCCTAGAGTGGATCGCATGCCCACAGAGCACATCGACGAGCTACGTGCGCAGGCGAAATACGCGCGCGAGCGCTACGAGCTCTACAAAGCCAAGGCGTACGGTCAGAGACCAACGAGCGAGGCGCGGCTGCGGGAGCTCCAACGGGCACACGAGCAGGCAGACGAACGGCTTCGCTTCGCGTTGGCGGAGGACCGGCGTTCGGAGGCCGCAAGCGAGGCGCCGGCGGATCACGCTAGCCTTGAGGGGTGATCACACAGGCAGAAAGAGCGGCAGACAAGAGGCGCCTGAAGCTCGAGGATGTCCAGCGTCAGGTCAAGGACGGGTCGCTGAAGATCCGGAAGATGACGCGCGATGAGCGTCGCCGCTACCCCGCTGTGCCGCCGAGCGCGCGGCGCAAGTGACCCGCTGGCTCGCGACGGCTCTCTCGTGACCGCCGAGGACGCTGCTCGCGATGTCGAGATCCGCGCTCTCGTGAAGCGCCTCGCGCGCCCGCACTCATCGGGTGGAGACGTGGTCGAGCGCGCAGCCCTGCTGGCGTCGGGAAGTGACTTCGGTGCCGTGATGGCGTGGATCACCGATCACGAGGGAGTCGCTGAGGCGATGGCCTCGGAGCCATCCCGGCGGGGCCTGCACGGCCCGCTCGTCGGGCTCACCGGCGAGCGCGATCGAACGCCGCTGCGCTTCGTGCTCCCGGCCGGTGTGTTGACCTAGTCCCGCGCCGCGCGGGCCTGCTCGGCCGACTCGTCGGCCGCCGGATCGAGCGTCCCGGCCGTCGGGTCCACGGTCTCGGCCGTCTGGTCCGGCGTGTCGGGCGTGGCGTCGACCGCGTCGCTCGCCGGGCCCAGCGTGGCGGCCATCGCGTCGAGCGTGTCCGCGGGTTGATCGGCCGGGGCGTGCTTGCGCGCTTCCCTTCTCGCCTGCTTGTCGAGCCGGCGCTCACGCAGCTTGCTTTCACGTGTGAGCTTGGCCATCGTTGTCTTCCTCTTGCCGCCTGAGGCCATCGATCGTCCCTTCGTCGAGGTTGCCAGCACGTCCTGCCGTCTCGATGCCGGCCGTGCGATGCGCCGGGGCAAGACTCCGGAAAGGTCGCTCCAGGTGGTTGAAGCAGAGGCTCGGCCGGTAGGAAAGACTCTAGCGGCTCGCCTCGGAGTGGCGGCGTCGCCGCGGCGCCGCTGGCCGTCTGGCGAGCAGACGGCGCCAGGCCCGCAGAGGAGTAGTGTCGGTTTACATATTCCATGAGAGGACACAAAATGGCCGTAGGCATCAGGCTCAAGTTCGCCGGTGGGACGCAGGAGAACTACGACGCCGCACACGGGGTGATGGAGATCGACAGCAAGCCTCCCGAGGGCATGATCGTTCACTCCGCCGGACCGGTCGAGGGTGGCTGGGGCGTGATCGATTTCTGGGAGTCCCGTGCTGCATTCGACCGGTTCGTCGGGGAGCGGCTGATGCCACGCCTTCAAGGGCTCGGCGATCGCGGATTTCCGAATCCGCCGGACGTCAAGGAGTTCCCCGTTCACAACCTCCAGCAGGCCTAGCCGCAGCCGCCCCGGTCGCGGGTCGCGGCCGGCGGCGGGCTCGGTGAAGAACCGAAGACGCTACTGCCGGCGCGACTTGCGGGCGAGCTCATACTCCAGCTCGCCGACGAGAGGCGAGTCGGGGAGGCGCTCTCGCAGCAGTGCGAGGCAGTGCTCGTAGTGGGCCCTCCTCCGGAGGCGCAGCCGGATCGCGCGCGGGGACCGTCTCGCCGGCCTGATGTGCAGCTCGCGCGCCTTCGAGATCTTGTCGGCGGCGAAGAGCATCAACGCCTCCTCTCCTGCCTGTGCGACCCGCTCGCGGAGCGCGCGCTTGCGCTCGCTGTAGCTGCGGATGCGCTTGTCCTCGCTGACCGCGAGCACGAGTGCGGCCGTCCTGCTCCCGAAGCGCCGGCGTAGATCGAAGGCGGTCGCGGGCGTCTTCTCGATCACGTCGTGCAACGCGCCGGCGGCGATCAGATGGTCGGGCGCGCCCGCCGCGCGCAGCAGCAGCGCGACCTCGCTTGGATGGACGATGAACGGGGCGCCGTCGACGTCGCGCAACTGCGCCGCGTGCGCGCGCGTCGCGTATTCCAGTGCAGCCTCGCTTTTTGGCAGCCCCCCTACCGAGCTGGGAATGCCCTGCGCCACTCCCATGCGGCGACTCTACCGGGAAGTCGCAATATGCGGGCAAAAGCGCGTCGCGATGTGCGCAAACAGCGGCAATTTCCCGTACCCCGGGCCCCCCGACGGTCTCGATGTGGCAGAGCCGCCCCGGTCACGTCGGCCGTGGGGTGGACACTCCACGCGTGAGCTCAGAGGCTCGTCACGGCCGCCGGCTCTCGCGCCATCTGAGGTCTCGGGACCGGCCACAGTCCGCGACGCCCGTCGAGCTGTTCTTCGACCTCGTCTACGTGTTCGCGGTGACCCAGCTGTCACATCTGCTGATCTCGCACCTCAACCTCGCAGGAGCCGGACACGTCGCGTTCCTGCTGGTCGTCGTGTGGTGGGCATGGATCTACACGACATGGATGGTGAACTGGTTCGATCCGTCATCAGGCAAGGTGCGTCTGATCCTCATCTGCGCGGCGCTTGCGAGCCTGCTCCTGTCCGCGGCCATTCCCCGCGCCTTTGGGAGCGACGCGCTGCTGTTCGCGATCTCCTACGTGGCGCTCCAGGTCGGGCGGAACGTCGCGGCGACGGCGCTGCTCCCGCGCGAGCACGCGCTCCGTCTGACGCTCGAGCGGATCTGCTGCTGGAGCTTCCTCTCCGGATGCTTCTGGATAGCCGGCGGCGTCGCGCCGGGCCACCTGCGCTTCGCGCTCTGGGGCCCGGCGCTCATCATCGATCTCGCGGCGCCGATCGTCGGCTACTGGACGCCGGGCTTGGGACGGTCCGTCACCGAGGACTACCCGGTCGAGGGTGGCCACTTCGCCGAGCGATTCCAGTCGTTCATCATCATCGCGCTGGGCGAGTCGATCGTGGTCACCGGCGCCAGTGCGAGCGCCCGCGGTCTGGACGGGCTGATCATCGTCTCGCTGAGCGCAGCCTTCGTCGGGATCGCCGCATTGTGGTGGCTGTACTTCGGCGAGGTCGCGGCGCACTCGCGCCAGCACCTCGAAGAGGCCGGCGACACGGGTGTCCTCGCGCGTGACGCCTACAGCTACCTGCACCTGCCGATCGTCGCCGGGATCATCATGGTCGCCGTCGGAGACGAGCTGCTGATCGTGGCGCCAGATCAACCGGTCGGCTTCGCGGCCGCGACGATGATGATCGGCGGTCCCGCGCTGTACCTCGTGGGAGAGAGCTTCTTCCGGCTGCGAATGATCGGGTCGGTCAACCCCAAGCGCGTCCTCGCGGTGCTTTCGCTGATCCTGCTCGGCGCGCTCGCGAGCGGGGTCTCGGCGCTCGCCGTCAGCGTCGTCACGGCCGTGGTGCTCGCAGGGCTGGCGGCCTGGGAGTATCCGCGAGCGGTCCGCGTACCCGCTGCCTAGCGTTCGGCGACCTCCGGAGCCCCATCCCGGGACGATCGTGCGCTCGCTGCAGAAGACGCTGCTCAAGCTGAAGCTCGTTCCGCGCTGGCTCGCGAGCAGGGACTTCCGCCTCGCCTTCACCTCGGGCGTGAGCGCCAACAAAATCTGCTTCGAACGCGAGCTGCTCGATCACCACCGGCTCGTGTTCGAGAAGATCTGAGCGACCGGCGGCTACACGGGCCGGGCGGTGGCCATCCGGCCGCGCGAACGGCGTTCTGGCGGCGTCGGCAGGACGTGGAACCTGCCGCGAAATGTTCAAGCACGTGAGGCACTGCGCCGAGCCGTCCCCATGCAGGCGGAAGCTGGCACGCGAGAGGCTGTCGCCCGGCGTCCCGTGGAGGACGCCCGACGCGAGATCGCCTGCTCGATGACGAACGTGATGCTGCGCCTCGTGCGCCGCTTCGGCGGCGATGCGGCGGTCGCCGATCTGCTCACCCGGTCGGAGATCGATCACGAACCCTCGTACCTTGAAAACGTCGAGAACTGGATCTCGCTCGATCAGGCGACGGCGATGTTCGAGGCGGGGGTCGAGGTGACCGGCGACCCGACATTCGCGCGCCGCGTCGGGGAGAACACGCTGCGCCAGCACGCAGGGACCCAGGTCGCGACGGTGTTGCGCTCGCTCGGCTCCACCGAGGCGGTGCTCCAGGCGGTCGCGCAGAGCGCTGCGCGGCTCAGCGCGGTCACCGAAATGGAGACGATCGAGGCGGTCCCCGGACGCGGCGTGGTCAAGGCCCTCGCGCGCGAGGGCTTCACGCGCGGTCGGCTGCACTGCGACTGGACGGCGGGCCTGCTCGCCGGGCTGCCGATCCTCTTCGGGCTGCCGCTCGCCCGCGTCGAGGAGACCGAATGTCAGACGCGCGGCGACGCTCAGTGCACGTACACCGTGTCCTGGGACGCCGAGCTCGCCGCCGCCGCGGCGGACCCGCAGCAGCGCGTCACCTCACTCGAGGCGCAGCTCGTCGCGATGTCCGAGCGTCTGCACAGCGCCTACGCCACCGCCGGTGACCTCGTCTCGACAGACGACCTCGACATGGTCCTGCGCCGGATCGTCGAACGCGCCGCGGACGCCGTGCGCGCCCCGGGCCACATCCTCGCCGTGCGCACCGACCCCGCAGCCGAGCTCCAGGTCTACAGCCACGGCGTCGAGAAGGAGCGGGCCCAGCAGCTCGCCGCGGCGACGCTCGCTCACGAGCCGCCGCCCGGCGACTCGCTGCTGGTCGTCGACGTCGCCTCCGCCCGCCGTCAGCACGGGCAGCTGATCGCGCGCTACCCCGGCACCGTCGAGTTCTTCCCTCAGGATCGCGAGCTGCTCAGCCTCTACGCCAAGCACGCCGCCGCAGTGCTCGACATGTCGGTCGCACTCGCGCAGTCGACCAGGCGCCACGAACAGGTCAGCTCGCTGCTGGCGCTCTCGACCGCAGTGGCGCAGGCCGGCACGAGCGCCGAGGTCGCCGAGCGCCTCGTCGATGTCGTCCCCGAGGTCGTCGACTGCGACAGCGCGGGCGTCTGGCTGTGGGACTACCTCGAACAGAACCTGCGCTCGCTCGCGATGTCGTCGGCGCGCAGCGACGAGCAGGCCGCGTTCCTCCACGATCTCGTCATATCGGTGGACGACACGATCCAGCTGCGCCAGATGATCGCCGTACCCGAACCCCAGTTCTTCGACGAGCACACCACCGACACGTTCATGCGGCGGCTGATGGCGCGGCTCGACGTGGTCGCCCTGACGATCGTCCCGATCGTCGCGCGGGACGTCTTCCTCGGCGTGCTCACCGTCTCGGTGACCGAGGACCCGCGGCGCCTGCGGGCGAACGGCGAGCTGGTCGAGCGCCTCTCGGGTGTCGCGGCGCTCGCGGCGACGGCGATCCAGAACGGCCAGCTCGTCGACAAACTCCGCCACAAAGCGAGCCACGACGCACTCACGGGCCTCTTGAACCGGGTCGGATTCAGGCAGCACATCGACGAGGTCCTCGACGGGGCCGGGGGCCCCGACCGCCACGCGGGCCTGCTGTTCGTCGACCTCGACGAGTTCAAGCAGGTCAACGACGCCTACGGCCACGACGCAGGGGACGAGCTGATCCGCAAAGCGGCGCACCGGCTCGAGTCGACCGCGCGCGCCGGCGACGGCGTCGCACGGCTCGGCGGAGACGAGTTCGCGATCGTCCTGACCGACGTCGGCGAGGACGAGCAGCTGCGCGCCGCAGAAGCACGCGTCCGTGCCGCCTTCCGCGAGCCGTTCGCGCTCGGTGAAATCGAGCTCTGCATCGGAGCGAGCGTCGGAGGCGGGGTGTGGCCCAAGGACGGGCCGTCCGTCAACGAGCTCGTCAGCCATGCGGACGCGGCGATGTACGAAGACAAGGCCCGCGGCCGGCGCGCGCCGGCGCGCCTCTGAGAGCCGCGACGCCGGGCGGCCGCCGCGTTCCACAGCTGTCCAGATGTCAAGCGCGCTTTGCTGGCCACCGGGCCGTGGCAGAGCATCCTGCCGGTGCGATCCTTGAGGCATGCCCGAAGACCCGAGGATCATCGGCGGGCCGACGCCGATCGAGGTGCCTCACGTCGGCGGTCTCTACCGCTGGAAGGTTCAGCATGGGCGCGTCGAAAAGCACGTCTATGTGCAGATCGCCGAGAAGCTGAGCGCCGAGTCGTGCGAGGAGCCGCTGCGCTCGGGCATCGAGTCCAAGGGCGAGTCGGTGCTCCGCAAGCTGCTCGAGCGCGGCAGCGTGCCGACGCGCATAAAGATCACCTCCGCGGGCATCACCGAAGTCGGCACGGACCGCCGGGCGCGGGCCTGCTCGGTGTAGCATCGCGTCCAACAGGCGAGTGCCGGAGACCCCCCGAGCGGGGGTTTCCGCCTTTCGGGCCCTATCCCGAGAGACCGGCGGCTTCGAGGGCCGGCTGCCATCCGAGGAACGCCTGGACGGTGCGCAGCTTCTGCCCGCGCAGCACGAAGCGCACGGCGAACTCCTGATCGAGCTCGACGTGGCTCGCGGCGCCCCTCAGCTGCAGGCGTCCGAGCCACAGCACCGCGTCATCGAGATCGCGCACCTGCGACTCCTCGAAATGCACGACGTCCCATGTCTGCCAGACCGCCTCGAGCCCGCGCACCGCCTCGTCGTAGCCCCGGTAGACCGTTCCCTCGACGGCCGCGGGACCCGCCGGAATCCACTCGACGTCGGGTGCCGCGTATTCGCTCCATAGCCCGGCATCGCGCCGGTTCCAGGCCTCGACCGCCATTCGAACCTGCTCGACGTCCTCTTGCGACATGCCAGTTGCAGTATGCCCGCTGGGCCGGGCTCAGCCCCCGGCGGACCGGATCCCGACGTCCACGCCGTGGTGTCCGTCGCGGCTCGCGATCTGGCCCGCGAGCGCGACCAACGCCTGCACGCACGGGTTGTGGTCACCTTCGCGCCACACGATCGAGAGCACCGCCGGGTCGGCGTCGACGAGCGGGATCGCGACGATGTTCCGAAGCACGCGCTCGATCGCGCGTGCGTCCGAGAGCGGCACCGCCGCGATCGCCCGGCGCGAAACCATCATCGCGAGCATCTCCGGCGGCGTCCGCGCACGGTCTGTCGTGAGCCGTGCCGGCGCTCCGCGATGGTCGTCGAGGCTGTGGAAGGCCGCCCACGCCGGCTGGACGTCGCGGTGGTAGCCGAGGAAGACGTCGTCGAGGACGTCCTCGACGCTCAGCAGCGAGCGATCCGCGAGCGGATGCGTGTCCGGGGCGAGGATCGCGCGCGGCTCCGTGCGGATCGCCTCGATGCAGACGCCGCGTTCGCTCGCCGGTGAGTGTGCGACCGCAACGTCGATGGTTTCGAGCCAGGCGTGCGTCGGGGTGCAGGGGAAGGGGATTTCACGAAACGACACCGAGGCGTCCGGGTGGGCGTCGGCAAAGGCCCCGAACAGCTCGGGCGCGTTGGCCAGCGGCGGCGGCCCGACATAGCCGACGTCCATCCGGCCGTTGCCCGCGCGGGCGAGCGACTGCGCGGTCTGCAGCGCTTCGTCGCCAGCGGCGATCACGGCCTTCGCCTTCGGCAGGAAGGCGTATCCGGCGTCCGTGAGCCGGACTCCCCGCGCGTGACGCTCGAGCAGCACGATGCCGAGTTCGGTCTCGAGCTGCGCGATCGAATGCGAGAGCGCCGGCTGCGCGAGGTGGAGCTTCCTCGCCGCTCGCGTCATCTGGCCGTCCTCCGCGACCGTGACGAAGTTTCGAAGCTGTCCGCGCTTGAACTCCATCAGTCAGCGGTCCTCGGCCACGAGGAATCGATCCGAGACAGACGGACCTGTCTCGGCTCCTGCAGTCGAAGCGCTGGTCGCAGCAATGCATTACCCCCGAAGCGATCAGCGTTCTTTATACCCCGACAGCTAAAACCTATTCGACTTTTCGGTCGCGATCGCTGAGACTCGTCCACGTGGAGTTTCCCTCGAAGGAAGCGAACCCCGCCGCGCGGCCCCTGCTCCGGCCGCGCGGCGGGGGCGCTGCCGATCTCGGGCGCCGAGCGCTCCGCCACATGACGCTCCTGCTGCGTCCCCATTCGGGTGAAGGCGGGCTCGCGACGGCCGGCTCTACGTCGAATTCACGCACGGCGGTGCTCGGGCGCCCGTCGTTCGAGCCGCCAGCCCACGAGCCGATGATGCACCGGCCGCGCGCCGCCGGTTTCACCATCGAGGAGGCTGACCGTGGCGGCGTGCAGACGCTCGTCCTCACCGGAGAGCTGGACGCACGTACGGCCCCGGCGCTCGAAGCGGCGATCGCAGAGCGCCTCACTGCTGGACCGGGACCGATCGCTCTCGACCTGGGACCTCTCAACTTCATCGACTCATCAGGCCTGTGGACGATCCTCGCTGCGATGAGATGGTGCGAGCGCCAGGGTCGCTGCTTCTCGCTGCTCCCCGGGCCGGAGCCCGTGCAGCAGGTCTTCGAAGTGACGGGCCTGATCGACGTGCTGCCGTTCCGCGGCGCCGACGCCCGCGGCTGAGCGCGGCAGCGCGCAGGCCGGGCATAGAATCCCCCGCGTGAACGGGGTGGCGAGCGCGGCGGGACTCGCGTACAGGTCGGCGGGTGAGCGGTCGGACCGCGCCGTGCTGCTCGTGCACGGCTACCCCGAGTCCTCCTACATGTGGCACGCGCTGCTGCCCGTCCTGGCCGACGCGGGCTGGTGGGCGGTCGCGCCCGACCTTCCGGGTTACGGCGACTCCGAGCCTGATCCGCCCGCGACCTGGGAGCGGCACATCGCGGCGCTCGAGCGGTTCGTGCGGGAGCTCGAGCTCGGCCCGGTCGCGCTCGTGACGCACGACTGGGGGGTGCCGATCGGGCTCCGCTGGGCGTGTGACGATCCGGGTGCGGCGCGCGCTCTGGTGATCTCCGACGGCGGCTTCTTCGCCGACCGGCGCTGGCACGATCTCGCCAACGTGATGCGCACGCCAGGCGAGGGAGAGCGCCTGATCGAGTCCTACACGCGCGAGGGCTTCGCGGGCGCTATGCGCTCCGTCTCGAGCGGCATGAGCGAGGAGGCGATCGGCGAGTACTGGAAGGGCTTCGGCGGCGAGGCACGCCGTCGCGGCCACCTCGAGCTCTACCGCTCGGGTGATTTCGAGAAGCTGGCGCCCTACGAAGGGCGCGTCGCCGGACTGGGGCTGCCGACGCTCGTGATCTGGGGCGAGGAGGATCGGTTCGCCTCGGTGCGCATGGCGCATCGCTTCCACGAGGAGATCCCGGGCTCGGAGCTCGAGGTCCTCGCGGGCGCCGGGCACTTCGTCTGGGACGACGAGCCCGGGCGCGCCAACGCCGCGGTGGTCGACTTCCTCGAGCGCCGCGCGGCGCGCTGAGGCCGGCGCTCGACGCCACGGACCGCTGTGAGCACGGCGCCGCTGCCGCCAGGGCATGTCTACGCGGGCGTCGGCTCGCGCGGGACGCCCGTCGAGGTGCTTGCGCTGATGGAGGCGCTTGCCGAGAGGCTCGCCGGCGAGCGCTGGCTGCTGCGCACGGGCCTCTCGCCGGGCGCCGACGAGGCCTTCTACCGGGGAGCGCTGCTCGGCGGCGGCGAGGTCGAGCTCTACCTGCCCTGGGCCGGCTTCCAGGCTGGCGCGCGGCTCGCCGGCGAGGGCAGTCGCGTCCGCGAGCTCGCGCAGCCGAGCGCGGGCGCGTGCGAGCTCGCGCGGCTCTTCCACGCGGGCTGGCAGCAGCTCGACCGGCCGCAACGGCGGCTGCTCGCACGCGACGCCCACGAGGTGCTGGGCGCGGACCTCGACACTCCAGCGCAGCTGCTCGTCTGCTGGACCGCCGACGGCAGCCTCGACGGCGAGGGGCGCTACGACGACGGAACCGGACAGGCGCTGCGAATCGCGCGCGAGCACGGCGTGCCGGTGCTCAACCTCGCGCGTCCGGCGCACGTCGAGGCGCTCGCCGGCATCTAGGGTCGCGGCGCCGGACAGCGGTCGCGAGGCGCCGGCCCGGAGCGTCTCGCGGCGCCTCGGCCTCGCGGCGGCAAATATCGTGCGCGCCCGATGCGCATGCCACTGTCAAGCGGCGGCGAGCTGCGGGAGCTCGAGGAGTCCGATGCCGACGAGCTCGACGCGCTGATCGATGCCAACCGCGAGCGGCTCGTGCGCTGGATGGCGTGGGCCGAGGGCCACACGCGGGAGCGGACACTCGAGTTCATCCGCGGCTCGCAGCGACAGCTCGGCGAGAACGACGGCTTTCAGGCGGCGATCGTTCGCGGCGGAGCGATCGTCGGCGTCGCCGGCTTTCACGCGATCGACTGGCCGAACCGGGCCACGACGATCGGCTACTGGCTGGCGGCGGGGGAGGAGGGGCGCGGCACGATGACCGAGGCAGTGCGCGCGCTCGTCGATCACGCGTTCCGGGTGTGGGGGCTGAACCGTGTCGAGATCCGCATCGACGTCGAGAACGACCGCAGCCGGGCGGTGGCCGAGCGCCTCGGCTTCGTGCGCGAGGGGACGTTGCGCCAGGCGCTTTGGGTCGCCGGCGGCTTTCACGACGACGCGGTCTACGCGATGCTCGCGCGCGAGTGGCCCGCCGGCGGCGTGTAGCGTGGCGCCGATGACCGACACGCCGGACCCGCAAGCTTTCGAGGTGGGGCGCGCCGAGGTTCGAGACGGCGTCGAGCTGGCCTATGTCCGCGCGGGCGCCGGCGGCTACCCGCTGCTGCTCGTGCACGGCTGGCCCGAGACGAAGCGCATCTGGTGGCGCAACATCGCGCCGCTGGCCGAGGCGGGCTTCGAGGTGATCGCTCCAGACCTGCGCGGCTACGGCGAGTCGGGGCTCGCAGGCGACGGCTTCTACGACCTCGCCGCCCACGCGCGCGACCTGCACGCGCTGCTCGCCGACAGCCTCGGCCACGACCGCTGCGCCGCCGTCGGCGGCGATCTCGGGGGCGGCGTGATCCAGGATCTCGGCCTGCGCTTCGGGGGCTTCGTCGAGCGGCAGATCCTCTTCAACTGCGTCATGCCGCTCCTCGGGGATCGCTACGAGGAGGCGGGCATCCCGACGCGGCCGTCGCGCAACGAGCTGATGGCCCTCGACTACTTCGTCCGTCAGGGCCGTGACGCCGACGCGCTGGCAGCCGAGCTCGACACTCCCGAGAAGCGCAGGCGCTACGTCGGCGAGTTCTACGGCCACCGCTTCTGGGCGACGCCCGGCGCGTTCACGCGACCCATGATCGACTTCATGACCGAGCCGTTCGCGGACGCCGAGCGGCTGCGAGCCGGCTGGGGCAATTACGAGAGCGCGCTCGGCACGCGACCGCTGTCGGAGCCGCCGCGCTTCTTCGAGGTCAGCGCGGTGCCGACGCTGGCGCTCTACGGTCCCGACGACCACGTCATCTGGAGGCGCTTCCCGGAGATGTGCGAAGTCGCCTTCAGCGAGCTCGTCGGGCCGTTTGTCGTCCCGCGCTCGGGGCATTTCCTGCAATGGGAGCGCGCCCAGCTGCTCAACTCCGCCGTGGACTACTTCCTGCGCGATCTTCGCGCCTAGATGGCGCCACGCTCCGAGCGAGGTCCAGCAGGTGATCACGTTCACGGGCCACGCGCCGTGAGGCGCGTCGGCTCCTGGCCGCCCGCGCGCCGACGTCGGCGGGCGGGTAGGCTGGCGGCGCATGCGTGCCCACTGGGTCCACGTCGAGCACGACTTCGAGAAGCCGCCCGAGCGGATCTTCACGCATCTCGCCGAGCACGAGAACCTCGCGGCGGTGTTCGGCGCGAAGGTGACGCGGCTCAACGACGGCGAGGGCGGCATGCGCAACGGCGTCGGCTCGCGGCGCGAGCTGCGCATCGGGCCGCTCTCGCCGTTCGAGGAGACCGTGACCGAGTACGCGCCGTACGAGCGAATCGCCTATCGCATCACCAGGGGCGGCCCACTGCGCGGTCACGTCGGCACGATGATGTTCATCCCGAACGGCGGGGGCACGCGCCTGCTCTACGACATCCGCATCGCCTCGCCGATCCCTGGGGTCGCGCCGATCGTCCGAGCGATCCTCACGCGCTCGATCGTCGCCTCGCTGCCGGCCGTCGAGGAGGCGGCCTGATGGTCAGCATCGAGTCCGCGAGCGAGCAGGCGCAGAGCGTCGCGAGGGGCAGCGAGCGGGACGCCCCCGCGATGGCTCGCGTGCTCGCGCGCGCCTTCTACGACGATCCCGCGTTCGGCTGGGTGCTGCGCGGCGATCGCCGGCGGATGCCGATCCTCGAGCGCGGCTTCGAGCTGTTCCTGCGGCGCGTGTGGCTCGAGCAGCAGGAGACCTACACGACGGCCGACACCGTGGCCGTGTCCGCCTGGGAGCTGCCGGATCAGTGGAAACCGCCGGTCGGTCGGCAGCTGCGACTGCTGCCCGCGATGGCGGGCGTCTTCCGGCGGCACCTGCCGCGCGTGCTCAAAGCGCTCACAGTGCTCGAAGGCAAGCACCCGCGCGAGCCGCACTACTACCTGGCGTTCATAGGCGTCGACCCCGACTGGCAGGGACGCGGCCTCGGCGGCGCGGTGCTCGCACCGGTGCTCGAGCGCTGTGACTCCGAGGGGATGCCCGCCTTCCTCGAGGCCTCGACGCCGCGCAACCGGGCGTTGTACGAACGGCACGGTTTCACCATCACGGAAGAATTCACGCTCGGCCGTGGAGCGCCGCCTCAGTGGCGCATGTGGCGCGAGCCCAGGACCCAGGCGGGGCCGCCGCCCGCCGTCCCCCCGTCAGGCGGCTGACCGGCGCAAGTCCCGGCTATTGACACGAGCCGGGTGGCCGGGTACGTTCCTGCGCTGGGCGCCGGCGAGGAGGATGACCGGGATCACGTCCGACAGCCCCAGGGGGGAGAGTGCGCTCCGGGACGGGATGGTCCAGCGGCGCAGGACAATGGAGGAAAGAGATGACTGGAAGGATTCCAGCGAGGGCCGCGAGGTGGGCCGTCGTGGTGCTGGCAGCAGGCGCGCTCGCGGCGATCGCTCCCGCCGGCGCCGGTGCACTCGGGACGCCGATCTACAACAACATCCCCTCGCCGCTCCCACCGAACGTGGGCTCGCAGGCGTTCCAGGCGACGCAGACGGGCCAGTTCGGAGGGCAAGTCGAACTCGCGGGTCCGAGCCTCACCAAAACGACGGTCACGGTGGCGCTCAGCAGCTGGGCGTGCGAGAAAGGCAACTGGTTCGAAGCCACCTGCGAATCCGAAAAAGGCGCGAAATTCTCGCTTCCGGTGACGCTGCACGTATACGAAGTCGGCACGCTCAACGCGGTCGGCACGCAGATCGCGAGCGTCACGAAGACGTTCAAGATGCCCTACCGCCCCTCGGACAGCCCGCGATGCACGGGTGGACGCTGGTTCGCCAAAGGGCAGTGCTACCACGGCAAGCTGTTCAGGGTCACGTTCCCCCTGAAGGGCGTCACGCTGCCGAGCAAGGCGATCCTCAGCATCTCGTTCAACACGAGCAACTATGGACCGGAACCGCAGGGCGCGCAGCCGTGCACCACGACGACGGAGGGCTGCCCCTACGACTCGCTGAACATCGGCCTGACCGAACCGGCGAACGAAGCAAACCCGGAACCGGTCGCGCCGTCGGTCGGCGCCGACCCGGCTCCCGAAAGCGCCTACCACGACTCGGCCACAGCGGGCAACTACTGCGACAAAGGCCTGCAGGGAACGGGCACGTTCCGCCTCGACTCGGGCGTGCCGCCGTGCTGGACCGGCTACCAGCCGTTGTTCGAGATGGCCACGAGCTAGATCCGCGAGAGGGGATCGCCGCAGGCGAGAGAGCAACGGAGACGTACCGAGGGCCCCGCCGGCGCGGGGCCCTCGGCCGTTCCGGCGCAGCCTGCCCCGGCTGCTCGCTCAAGTCCCGGGCAGCCGGTACCTGCGGCTCTCCGGACAGCGCTCGAGCAGGCCCAGCTCCACGAGCGTGACCGCGTAGCGGTGCGCCGTGCTCGCGCTCATCCCGAGCTCGCGGGCCATCTCGACGATGCCGCGCTCGCGCCCGTCGGGTCCGAAGCAGCTGAGCAGCGAGAGACCTCGCAAGAGCGATCGCGACAGGCGCGAGTCCTTGGTGTCGCGCGGCAGCGGGCGGGCGAAGCGCGGCGCGCGCTCGCCGGCCTGCGGGTCCCCAGGCGCCTTCGCGCCCTCGAGCGGCGCTGCGAGCAGGCTCGAGACGAGCGTCGCGAGGCTCGGCGCGCGCCCTCCAGCGGCGGCGCGGACGACCTCGTCGACCTGGGCCGCTGAGAGCTTCACACAGATCGAACGCCTCTCGTGGTTCATCACGATTCGAGCATCGCACATGCAGACGGTTGTCAGCAGAAGTGTTTTCAGTCGATCGACGTGGAGCTGCGCTGTGGCTCTGCGGTATCGTGCTCGGGCTGGGCAGCTTCCTGCTCGTGCGGTGTTCCACTGGATCTGAGGGGTGGGGGCATGAGACCTATCGTGAACGGCATCGTCTGTCTTGCCGCGGTGTGCGCACTGGGCCTGGTCGCCGCGGGGGCGGCTTGGGGACTTCCCGAAGTGGGGCGGTGCGTCGTGCAACCCGGGACGGGCAGATACAAGGACTCGAACTGCACCGAAAAAGCGCGCGCGGGGCAGGGGCAGTTCGAATTCAAGCGAAATGCCGTGAAACGGTTGTTCAGCGCTTCCGGAGGGGAATCGGACTGGGAAACCGCGTCGGGCACACACCTGGACTGCAAAGCCGTCTCAGAGACGGGTGAATTCCTGGAAACGGGGGCGACGCCGTCGACCAAAGGGGTGCGGCACGTGATGCTCTCGTTCACCGGCTGCGAGGTCCTTGCGATGGAATCGCCGTGCGAAAGTCCAGGCGCAGCTCCCGGTGAAATCAAGATGCGGCCGCTGACCGGTCCGCTCGGATATGTCTCCGGCGCAAAAACGCCGTCGCCCGTCGTCGGTGTGGTGCTGGCGCCCGAACAACGCAAAGGCCTGTTCGCAGAATTCAGCTGTCTCGGAGGAGCGGTGCGGAACACCATACGAGGGACGCAAGGCGAAGTCGAAGGCCGGAAAGGTGGCAACTGCGTGATCGGGTCGGTGGCGCCCGCGAACGTCATGAGCGCCGGGTTCACCGAGAGCTACGCCGGGAAAGGGGGGCAGCAGGAACCTCAGCATCTCGAACCGGCCACAGCGAAGTTCTGCAACCTCGAAACAAATGCAAATGGCGGCGCCTACGAACAGTTCCGCTGGAGCGGAACCCTGACGTTGGCCGGCGAAGAAGCGCTCGAGATCAAGGCGTAGCCCACGTCCGGCATCGAACGGGACGGTCGACGAGCAACGAGGCCGACCGAGGCGCCCCAGGTGGATAGCCTCAAGCGCTGCGATGCCGGTCACGGTGACACTTCCCGACGGAAAGGCGCTCGAGCTCGAGGACGGCGCCACGGGCACGGACGCGGCGGCGGCGATCGGCCCGGGGCTCGCGCGCGCGGCGCTCGCGATCGAGGTCGGCGGCCCGCCTCGCGAGTCCGAAGCGGCCGGCAACGGCGGATCGCGGGACGGCGCGCCCGCGGAGGTGCGCGACCTCGCAAGGCCACTGCCCGACGGGGCGCGGGTCGCGATCCTCACCGAGCGCAGCGGCGAGAAGGCACTCGAGCTGATCAGGCACGACGCCGCACACGTGCTCGCCGCCGCTGTGATCGAGCTCTACCCCGGCGTGAAGATCTCTATCGGGCCGCCGATCGCCGACGGCTTCTACTACGACTTCGAGTTCCCCGAGGGGACCTCCGTCTCTGAGGCTGACTTCCCGCGGATCGAAGAGCGCATGCGCGCCCACGTGAAGGCTGCGGAGGCGTTCGAACGCGAGGACATCCCCGTCGCTCGGGCGCGCGAGCGCTTCCTCGCCGAGCGCCAGGACTACAAGGTCGAGCTGA
This sequence comes from Solirubrobacteraceae bacterium, assembly GCA_036272475.1. Taxonomy (GTDB): domain Bacteria; phylum Actinomycetota; class Thermoleophilia; order Solirubrobacterales; family Solirubrobacteraceae; genus Palsa-744. The sequence continues at coordinate 143,035 of DATAYP010000021.1, forward strand.
TCGACGATCTCGTACGCGACGCGGACCCGAGCCGGCCGCTCGAGACGGTCTCGCTGTACACGAACGGCCCCTTCACGGACCTCTGCCGCGGGCCGCACGCGCCCAGCACGAAGAGCATCGGTGCGTTCAAGCTGACCTCGGTGGCCGGCGCATACTGGCGCGGCGACTCGAGCCGCACGATGCTGACGCGGATCTATGGGACGGCGTTCTTCACCAAGGCACAGCTCGCGGAGCATCTCGCGCGGATCGAGCAGGCGAGGGAACGCGACCACCGCAAGCTCGGGCGCGAGCTCGGCCTGTTCAGCTTCTCGGAGCTCTCGCCGGGAGCGGCCTTCTGGCAGCCGGCCGGCACGAGCGTCTACAACACGCTCGTCGCGGTCTCGCGCGAGATGTCAGAGCAGCGCGGCTACAGCGAGGTGAAGACCCCGCAGATCTACGACGCCGAGCTGTGGAAGACCTCGGGCCATTGGGACAAGTACAAAGAGCACATGTTCCTGGTCGAGTCCGAGGGTCGCCAGATGGGCGTCAAGCCGATGAACTGCCCCGGCCACGCCTATCTCTTCGGGACGCGACGGCACTCCTACAGGGAGCTGCCGGTGCGCTACTTCGAGCCGGGACTGCTTCACCGCGACGAGCCCTCGGGCGTGCTGCACGGCCTGCTCCGCGTGCGCCACTTCGCGCAGGACGACGCGCACATCTTCTGCACCGAGGAGCAGGTCGAGGACGAGGTGAGGGCCGCGCTCGAGTTCGCCTTCGAGACCTACGAGCTGTTCGACCTCGACGTGAGCCTCGAGCTGTCCACGCGGCCCGGGCAGAGGATCGGGACGGACGAGATGTGGGATCGCGCCGAGGGCAAGCTGATGGGCACGCTCGAGCAGCTCGGCCTCCCTTACGAGCTGAACCCCGGAGACGGGGCCTTCTACGGCCCGAAGATCGACATGCACATGACCGACTCGCTCGGGCGCTCGTGGCAGCTCGGGACGGTGCAGCTCGACTACTCGATGCCCGAGCGCTTCGACCTCACCTACACGGGCGCCGACAACCAGGAGCACCGCCCGGTGATGATCCACCGCGCGCTGTTCGGCTCATACGAGCGCTTCATCGGGATCATGCTCGAGCACTTCGGCGGCGAGCTTCCGTTGTGGCTCGCTCCGGTGCAAGCGATCGTGCTGCCGGTCTCCGATCGCTTCAACGACTACGCGGCGAAGGTGATGAGCGCGCTCGGCGGCGCGGGGGCTCGCGTCGAGGCCGACACGCGCAGCGAGTCGGTCGGCCGCAAGATCCGCGAGGCGGAGCTCAGGAAGATCCCCTACATGCTCGTCGTGGGCGAGCGCGAGCAGGGCGAGGAGGCCGTCGCGGTGCGCGAGCACAGGGCCGGGGATCTCGGCAGCATGCCGCTCGAAGTCTTTGGCGAGCGCCTGCGGGGAGAGCTATACTCGGCGGGGTTGAAGCCAAGCAAATCCTCAGAGCGCCGCGGCTAGCATCCGCTTGACGCGCGGACATCACAGCTAGTGCCGGTCCCCCGCAGGTTCGACCGGCGCCCGCCCGAGCGGGACACGACGAGGATCAACGACCGGATTCGCGTGCCCGAGGTACGCGTGATCGACGAGGACGGCAACCAGATCGGCGTGATGAAGACGCCCGACGCGCTCGCCTACGCCCAGGAGCGGGATCTCGACCTCGTCGAGGTCGCCCCCGAGGCGCGGCCGCCCGTCACCCGGGTGCTCGACTACTCCAAGTACAAGTACGAGCAGGCGCAGAAGCAGAAGCAGGCGCGCAAGCACCAGCAGCAGATCACGATCCGCGAGATCAAGTTCAGGCCGAAGATCGCCCAGCACGACTACGACACCAAGAAGCACCACGTCGAGCGCTTCCTGCGCCACAAGGACAAGGTGAAGGTCACGATCATGTTCCGCGGGCGCGAGGTGACGCACCCCGAGCGCGGCACCGCGATCCTCGATCGGCTCGCCGAGGAGCTCTCCGAGCTCGGCGTCGTCGAGCAGCGGCCGATGCAGGAAGGCCGCAACATGACGATGATGATGGCCCCGTCGAAGGCCGTGCTGGCCGGGCGCATCGATTCCGCCGAGACGTCCGACGGCGAGGCTCGTCCGGGCCACCACGTCGGCGACGTCGCCTCGGCCGCGATCGACGCGCCCGCTCTCGGCAACGGCACGCAGCCGCAGGACGAACAGGCATCCCCGGCAGAGGACGGGAGCGGCGCCCAGGCGCCGGACGCCGAGCCCGCGGCGGAGGACGAGCCCGACGGCGCGCCCCAGGCGGCCTCCGAGCCCGAGGCAGAGCCCGAGCCGGAGACCGCGGCTGCGGCCGAGGCTCCCTCGCACGAGGCGTGAGCCGGCACGGCGCAGCCGCCGTGTCATAATCGTCGACTCGCGATCATGCCCAAGATGAAGACCCACTCCGGCGCAAAGAAGCGCTTCAAAGTCACCGCAGGCGGGAAGGTCCGCGCGCGGCACGCCTTCACGAGCCACATCCTCGAGAAGAAGTCGCCGAAACACAAGCGCGCGCTGGGGCGTCCGGTGATCCTCTCCAAGCACGACGAGCCGCGCGTCAAGCGGCTGCTGGGGGAGGGCAAATGACGCGCGTCAAGCGCTCGGTCGGCGCGCGCAAGAAGCGCCGCGCGACGCTCGAGCTGACGAAGGGCTTCCGCGGCGAGGCCCATTCGAACTACAAGCGCGCCAAGGAGGCACTGCTCAAGGCGGACGCGTACGCCTACCGCGACCGGCGCAACCGCAAGCGCGACTTCCGGCGGCTGTGGATCACGCGCATCAACGCCGCCGCGCGCACCAATGGAATGAGCTACTCGCAGTTCATGCACGGCCTGTCGCTCGCGGGTGTCGAGCTCGATCGCAAGGTGCTCGCCGACATCGCCGTCCGCGACGCCGACACGTTCCGACGTTTCGCCGAGGTCGCCCGCGAGGCGTCGGCTGCCTGAGCCCCGGTCCGCCGGAGCGCCGGCACTCGACATAGACAGCCTCCCGGGCGTCGCACCTGAAAAGGGCGGCGCCCTTCTTGTTTCCCGAGCACGCACGAGGACACCACACCGACACCGATGACCCAGATCGCATCCCCCCAGAATCCCCGGCTGAAGGCGCTGCGCAAGCTCGCCGCCAGGCGTGAGCGGGCGCGCAGCGGGCGCTTTCTCGCCGAGGGCGAGGATCTCGTCGCGGCCGCCGAGCGGGCCGGCTTCGAGGCGGTCGAGGGCTTCCGCCTCGCGGGGACCGGTCTCGGCGGCGAGGGCTTCCACGACGTGCAGCCCGGGGCGCTCGCGGCGGCTTCGACGCTCGGATCGGCAAGCCGCGTGATCGGCGTCTACGAGCAGCGCTGGGCCGCGCCGGCGGGCCCGCTGTGCGTGTACCTGCACGGCGTCTCGGACCCGGGAAACGTCGGCACGATCGTGCGCTCGGCGCAGGCCTTCGGCGCCTCCTCGGTCGCGCTCGGGCCGCGCTGCGCCGACCCATGGTCGCCGAAGGCCGTGCGTGCCAGCATGGGCGCGATCTTCGCGGTGCCGCTGGCCCGCGTGAGCGCGGTCGACGAGTTGCCCGGCGAGCGGGTCGCGCTGCTCGCCGGCGCCCGCGAGATCCTGCGGCACGCCGAGGGCGGACGGCCGGTCAGCCTGCTCGTCGGCTCCGAGCGCGACGGCCTGCCGGCGGATGTCATCGCGGCATGCGAGCGCAGCGCGCGGATCCCGATCTCCTCAGAGTCGCTCAACGCGGCGATGGCGGCGACGGTCGCGCTGTACGAGATGACACGCGGACCATCTAGGGTCACAGCCTCATGATCGAGCGGATCGAGCAGCTGCGGGCGGAGGCCGAGGGGCAGATCGCGGCCGCGAAGACGAGCTCGGAGCTCGAGGAGCTGCGCGTCCGCTACCTCGGCCGCAAGGCCGAGCTGCCGCAGATGCTGCGCGGCGTCGCAGAGCTCGAGCCCGCCCGCCGGGGCGAGGTCGGCAAGGCGGCCAACGAGGCGCGCCAGGCGCTGGAACTACTGATCGAGCAGCGCGCCGCGCAACTCGGCACGCAGGAGCTCGACGAGCGGCTGCGCGAGGACCGCGTCGACGTGACGCTGCCCGGCGCGCCGCCGCAGCCGATCGGCGGCCTGCACGTGCTGAGCGCGACGCGCCGCGAGCTCGAGGACATCTTCCTGGGGCTCGGCTTCACGGTCATGGAGGGGCCGGAGGTCGAGACCGTGCACTACAACTTCGATGCGCTCAACCACAGCCCGACCCACCCGGCGCGGGCTCGCACCGACACGTTCTACGTCGCCGACGATCTCGTGCTCCGCACGCACACCTCGCCGATGCAGGTGCGAGCGATGGAGGCTCACCCACCGCCGCTCTACGTGGTGATCCCGGGCCGCGTCTACCGGCCGGACAACGACGCGACACACACGCCGCAGTTCCACCAGATCGAGGGCCTCGCGGTCGACGAGGACATCACGCTCGCGGACCTCAAGGGCACGCTGCTCGCGTTCGCCCGCGCCGTCTTCGGCGACGAGCGAGACGTCAGGCTGCGCCCGCACTTCTTCCCCTTCACCGAGCCGAGCGTCGAGGTCGACGTGTCGTGCTTCAACTGCGGCGGGCGCGGCGAGCTGCGCGACGGCAGCCGCTGCTACCTCTGCAAGGGCGAGGGCTGGCTCGAGGTGCTCGGCGCGGGCGAGGTCGATCCGAACGTCTACGCCCACGTCCCCACGACCGAGCGCAACGCCCCCGGCTACGACCCCGAGAAGGTGCAGGGCTTCGCGTGGGGCATGGGCATCGAGCGCATCGCGATGCTCAAGCACGGCATCCCCGACCTGCGCCTGTACTTCGACAACGACCTGCGCTTCCTGGAGCAGATCCCATGAGGGTCCCGCTTGCCTGGCTGCTCGAGTACTGCGACCCCGGCCTGGACGTCGAGGGGGTCGAGGAGCGGCTGACGATGACGGGTACGAAGGTCGAGGCGATCCACCACGAGGGGGTGGGGTCGGCCGCGGGCTTCTTCGTCGGTCGCGTGCTCGAGGCCGAGGCGCACCCCGATGCAGACCGCCTGAAGGTGTGCACGGTCGATCTCGGCGGGGAGGGCGCCGGCAAGCCGGCGGTGATCGTCTGCGGCGCGCCGAACGTCGCCGCCGGGCAGACGGTCGCCGTGGCGCGGCCGGGTGCGGTGCTGCCCGACGGGCGCGAGCTCGGCGAGGCGCGGCTCCGGGGCGTCGTCTCGGAAGGGATGATCCTCTCCGAGTCCGAGCTCGCGATCGGCGACGGCGCCGACGGGATCATGGTGCTCGACGGGCTGGCGGCGGAGGGCGGGCTCGCTCCCGGGACGCCGCTCGCGGATGTGCTCGAGCTCTCGACGGAGGTGCTCGAGCTCGAGATCACGCCGAACCGCCCCGACTGCCTCGGCGTGTACGGCGTGGCGCGCGAGCTCCACGCCGCGACCGGGGCACCGCTGGCAGTCGCGCCCTGGAGCGAGGATCCGGGGTCGGCGGGCCCCGTCGAGGGCGCCGAGGTGAGCGTCGAGTGTCCCGACCTGTGCCCGCGCTTCACCGCGCGCGTCTTCGAGGAGGTCGCGATCGGCGAGTCGCCGGCGTGGCTGAAGGCGCGGCTGACGGCCGCCGGGCAGCGGCCGATCAACAACGTCGTCGACATCACCAACTACGTGATGCTGCTCACCGGGCAGCCGCTGCACGCGTTCGACCTCGACCGCGTCGCGGGCGGGCGGCTGAACGTCCGCCGCGCGCACGAGGGAGAGCAGGTGCAGACGCTCGACGGGCAGACACGGACGCTCGACGGCGAGATGGTCCTGATCGAGGACGCGGAGGGGCCGACGTCGATCGCCGGCGTGATGGGGGGCGCGCGCTCGGAGGTCGCGCCGCAGACCACGCGCGTGCTGCTCGAGGTCGCGACCTGGAGCGGCCCCAACATCCACCGCACCTCCTCCGCGCTCGGGCTGCGCAGCGAGGCGTCGAGCCGCTTCGAGAAGGGGCTTCAGCCCGAGCAGGCGTTGCACGCGCAGGCCGTCGCGAGCCGCCTGCTGATCGAGCTCGCCGGCGCACGTATCGCGCCCGGCACGATCGACGTAGGCGGGCCGCCCCCGCCCCCGCAGGTGCTGCGGCTTCGCGAGGCGCGCGTGGAGTCGATCCTCGGCGTGGCCGTGCCCGCGGAGCGCCAGGCGGAGATTCTCGAGCGCTTGGGCTTCGCGACGGCGCCGGCGGCCGACGGCCTCGACGTCACCGTGCCGGCGCTGCGTCGCGACGACGTCACACGCGAGGTCGACCTGATCGAGGAGGTCGCGAGGATCGACGGGCTCGAGCGGCTGCCGGCCACGCTGCCGGCGAGGCGCGGGGCGGTGGGGATCCTCACGCACGAGCAGCGCGTGCGCCGCGCCGCGGAGGACGCGATGGTCGGCCGGGGACTCCGCGAGGTCGTCGGCTGGAGCTTCGCCGAGCCGGCGCTGCTCGATCGGCTGCGGCTCGGGCCCGAGGACGAGCTGCGCCGCGTCGTCGAGCTAGAGAACCCGATGTCGGAGGCACACTCGATCATGCGCCCGACGCTGCTGGGCTCGCTGCTCGACATCGCCCGCCACAACGTCGCCCGCAACGGTCCCGACGTCGCGATCTTCGAGTCGGGAACCGTGTACCGCGCCACGCCCGAGCGCGCCGGCGCCGACGAACATCACGCCCTCGGAGTGCTCCTGACGGGGCCAATGGCGCCGCGCTCGTGGCGTGGGTCGCGCGAGGAGGCTGACTTCTTCGCCGTCAAGGCGCTGCTCGGGGCGCTGCTCGGCAAGCTCCACGTCGAGTGGTCGGTCGAGCCGTGGGCGCGGCCTTTCCTGCATCCGGGCCGAAGCGCGTCGGTGCTCGCAGGGTCGGATGAGCCGCGGCGGCTCGGGTTCGTCGGCGAGCTGCATCCCGTGGTCGCCGCCGCGTGGGACCTCGACCGCACAGCCGTCTTCGCCGTCGACCTCGGCGCGGTCGCCGCCGTCGCGCCCGAGGTCGTCTCGTTCCGTCCGTTCTCCTCGGTGCCCGCGCTGCGCCAGGACCTCGCGGTCACGCTGCCGGACTCGGTGGTGGCCGCCGAGGTGCTCGAACGCGTGCGCGGCGCCGGCGGCGAGACGCTCGAGGACGTCCGCGTCTTCGACGTCTACACCGGCGGGCACGTCGGCGAGGGGCGCCGCTCGCTCGCGCTCGCCCTGTCCTTCCAGACGCCTGACCGAACCCTCACCGACGAGGACGTCGCGCCCGTGCGGGCGAGGATCGTCGCCGCGCTCGCGGCGCTGGGAGGTGAGCTGCGTGGCTGAGGGCAACGGGCAGCCGCTGCAGGGCGAGAATCCGCCGCGGGTGATCGTCGCCGGGGCGACGGGCTTCGCCGGCGCGCTCGCAGCCAATCTCCTGTGGCGCCATCCGGGCTTCGAGCTCGTCGCCGTCACCGGCCGCTCCGAGCTCGGGCGGAGCCTCGAGGAGCTCTACCCGCGCTACCGCGTCCCGCTCGCGCTCGAGCAGCTCGACGCGGACTCGCTCGGGGAGCTCGACGCGGCCGTCGTCGCCTACCCGCACGCAGCCGCCGCTCCGACCGTGGCCGCGCTGCGCGAGCGCGGCGCGCGCGTCATCGACCTCAGTGCCGACTTCCGGCTCGCCTCGCTCGAGACCTACGAGCGCTGGTATGGGACGCACCCGAGGCCCGAGCTGCTCGCCCAGGCCGTCTACGGCCTCACCGAGCTGCACCGGGACGAGATCGCCTCCGCATCGCTGGTCGCGAACCCCGGCTGCTACCCGACCGCCTCGCTGCTGGGGCTCGCGCCGCTCGCCCGCGCGGGCCTGCTCGCCGACGTCGTGATCGACGCCAAGCAGGGGATCTCGGGTGCCGGGCGCGCGTTCGACGAGACCACGCATCTCTCGATGGCGGGGGAGAACATCGTGCCCTACAAGGTCGCCGCGCACAGGCACACCCCTGAGATCGAGGAGCAGCTGAGCCTGCTCGACCCGAGCCATCGCGAGCTGAAGGTCCAGTTTCAGGCGCACCTCGTCCCTCTCGACCAGGGCGAGATGGCGAGCTGCTACGTGACGCCCACCCGGGAGGTCTCGGCGGCCGAGCTGCGCGAGCTGTTCGCCGACGCGTACGCGGAGGAGCCGTTCGTCGAGGTCCTCGACGCACCGCCCGGAGTGCGCGAGGTGCGCGAGACGAACTTCTGCCGCATGCATGCGGCCGCCGACGAGCACACCGGCAAGGTGCTCGTCTTCTCTGCGATCGACAACCTCTGGAAGGGCACCTCCTCGCAGGCCGTCCAGAATCTCAACCTGATGTACGGCCGCCCCGAGTCCGAGGGCCTGTCATGAGCGCGCATGGCGGCGCCGGACCGGCGTCGACGCTCGCGCGCGGGCCGTTCTTCGGCTCGCGCTGGGTGCCGGTTCCCGAGCACGTCCGCGAGCTCGCCGAGGGCGCCGGCCTGCCTGCGGGCTTCCGCGCGGCGGGCGTGGCCGCGGGCTTGAAGACGAGCGGCGACCCCGACGTCGGCCTGCTCGTCTGCGACGCCCCCGAGCCGGTCAGCGCGGCACGGTTCACGTCGAGCAGCACGGCTGCCGCGCCCGTCCTCGTGAGCCGCGAGCGCTGCCGCCTCGGCGCCCTGCGTGCCGTGCTCGCCAACGCCGGGTGCGCGAACGCGGCGACGGGACGGCGCGGGCTCGATGATGCGGCCAAGACGCAGGGCGCCGCCGCGACAGCCGCCGGCGTGGACCCCTCGCAGGTGCTGCTCGCCTCGACGGGCGGCATCAGCCAGTTCCTACCGGTCGACGCGGTCGTCAAGGGCATCCTGGAGGCGCGGTCCCGCCTGCGCAAGCACGGCGACCGCGAGTTCCAGTGTGCGATCCAGACCACGGACGCGTTCGAGAAGCGCGTCAACCTCGAGGTGCACCTGCCTTCGGGCATCGTCCGGCTGAGCGCGCAGTGCAAGGGCGCCGGCATGATCTCGCCGCGTTTCGCGACGATGCTCTGCTTCCTGCAGACCGACGCGGAGCTCGCGGCCGAGACGGCGGACCTGCTGCTCGGCGTGTGCGTGAAGCGCAGCTTCGACCGTGCCTCCGTCGACGGCCAGCTCTCGACGAACGACACGGCGGTGCTGATGTGCTCGGGAGCGAGCGGCGTCGTCGTCGCGCCCGAGAGCGAGGACGAGCTGCGCCTCGGCGAGGCGCTCGACGCGCTGCTGCGCCAGCTCGCCGTGATGATCGTCGCGGACGGCGAGGGCGCCCGCCGGATCGCGCGCGTGGCGGTCCGCGGCGGGCACCCCGAGGTCGTCGAGGCGGCCGCGCGCGCCGTCGCCAACTCGCCGCTGGTGAAGGCCGCGCTGCACGGCGGCGACCCCAACTGGGGCCGTATCGTCCAGGCGATCGGCGGCGCGCTCGGTGGACGCGGATCGGCTCCGGCGCCGCTCCCGCTCGACGTCACGATCGAGGGCATCCCCGTGTGCTCCGCCGGCGCCGCGATTCCCTACGACGAGGCGTCCCTCGCCCGCGCCGTCCAGCGCGAGGAGGTCGAGTACGAGGTGGAGCTCCCCGGCGAGGGCGCCGAGACCGAGGTCTTCTTCTCGGACCTCTCGCACGAGTACGTGACCATCAACGCCGACTACACGACATGAACACGCATGGCTGCGCTGGATCGGCGTCCTCGCTCGCTTGCGTGCCGAGCACGCCACGCTCGCTGCGTCCTTGCCCGGCTTGCCCAGCGTGCCCATGTGGGGCAAGGGCGACCGCGGGAGGCAATCGTCATGCGTGACGTAGGGACGCTGCTCGAGGCGCTTCCCTACATCAGGGAGTTCCACGGGAAGACGGTCGTGATCAAGTACGGCGGCGCGGCGATGGAGGACCGGGCGCTGCGGGAGGAGTTCGCGCGCGACGTGGTGCTGCTCAAGTACGTCGGCCTGAACCCGATCGTCGTGCACGGTGGTGGTCCCGAGATAACGGCGTACATGGAGCGGCTCGACCTGCCCGTCGAGTTCGTCGGCGGCCTGCGCGTCTCGAGCGAGGACACGGTCGAGGTCGCGAAGATGGTGCTGATGGGGAAGGTGAACAAGGAGATCGTGCTGCGGCTGAGCCGGCACGGCCAGCCGGCCGTCGGGCTGTGCGGCGACGACGGCTCGCTGTTCCGCGTCGTGCGCCGTGCGGCGCCCGACGGCGAGGACATCGGCTTCGTCGGGCGCATCGAGCGGGTCAACATCGGCGTGATCGATCACATCTCGAGCGACTACATCCCGGTGATCGCGTCGGTCGGCGCCGACCGCGAGGGGCGCTCCTACAACGTCAACGCCGACGAGGCCGCCGGCGCGGTGGCCGGAGCGATGGGCGCCTACAAGGTCGTCTTCCTCACCGACGTCGCGGGCTGGCTCGCCGACCCCGCCGAACCGCGGAGCCTGATCGGGCAGGCGAGCGTCGGCCAGGTGGACGCCGCGCTCGCGCAGCTCGACGGAGGCATGCGCCCGAAGCTCGAAGCGTGCGTGCGGGCGATCAACGACGGCGTCACCGCCGCGCACATCCTCGACGGGCGCGTCGCGCACTCGCTGCTGCTCGAGCTCTTCACAGACGCTGGGATCGGCACCAAGATCGAGGCGGCCTCTCCGTGACGCTCGCCGATCTTCAGACGCTCGAGCGCTCGAGCGTGGTGGGCTCCTACGCACGGATGCCCGTCGAGTTCGTGTGCGGCGAGGGCGCGCGGCTGTGGGACACCGAGGGGAACGAGTACCTCGACTTCCTCTGCGGCATCTCCGTGACGAACCTCGGACACTGCCACCCGCAGGTGGTCGAGGCGCTACGCGAGCAGGCCGGACGGCTGATGCACGTGAGCAACCTCTTCTACACCGAACCGGCCATGCGCCTGGCCGAGCAGCTCTCGCGCTCGAGCCTCGGAGGCAAGGTCTTCTTCTGCAACTCGGGAGCCGAGGCGGTCGAGGCGGCGATCAAGCTCGCCCGCAAGGCGCGCACGGCCGGCGACATCGTCGTCGTCCACGGTGCCTTCCACGGGCGCACCTACGGCGCGCTGTCGGCCACCCCGCAGGAGTCCAAGCAGGCGCCGTTCGCGCCGCTGGTCCCCGGCTTCCGCGCTGTGGCGCCGGAGCCCCAGGCGCTGAGCGCCGCGGTTGACGGCGCCACCGCGGCCGTGCTGCTCGAGCCGATCCAGGGCGAGAGCGGTGTGCACGTGCTCTCGGACGAGCTCCTGCGCGCGGCGCGCGCCGCGTGCGACGAGCACGGCGCCGCGCTGATCTTCGACGAGATCCAATGCGGGATGGGGCGCACGGGCACGCTTTGGGCCTACGAGCAGACGGATGTGCGCCCCGACGCGATGACCGTCGCGAAGGCGCTCGGCGGCGGTCTGCCGATCGGCGCGCTCGTCACCGGCGAGCGCCTCGCGGACGTGCTCCAGCCGGGCGACCACGGCTCGACGTTCGCCGGCGGGCCGGTCGTCGCGACGGCCGCCCGCGCGGCGCTCGAGCTGACCGACGACGACGCGCTGCTGGCCGGCGTGCGCGAGCTGGGAGCCGTCCTTCGGACGGGGCTCGAGCGCCTGCCGCACGTGCTCGCCGTCCGTGGCCGCGGTCTGATGCTCGCATGCGAGCTCGACGTGCCCGCTCCCGCGGTGGCGCGCGAGGCGCTGCTCGGCCAGCGCCTCGTGGTGAACGCGACGGGGCCGACGACGCTGCGGCTGCTGCCTCCGCTGACGATCGGCAGCGACGAGGTCGACGAGGGACTCGCGCGGCTCGCCGCCGCGCTCGGTGGCTGACGATGCGGCGAGCGCTCGCAGGCGGAGTCGAGCTCGACGACGATCGCGCGCGGATCGACATCGACGCCGTGCACGCCTTCATCAGCCGCGACTCGTACTGGGGCCGCGGCCGCACGCGCGAGCTGCAGGAGCGCGCGATCCGTGGCTCGGCGCGTGTCGTCGGGCTCTACGCCGGATCGCGGCAGGTGGGGTTCGCGCGCGCCGTCTCGGACGGCGCGACCGTCGCCTATCTCGCCGACGTCTACGTGCTGCCCGACTACCGCGGCCGTGGCCTCGGCCTCGAGCTCGTGCGCGAGACCGTCGACGGGGAGCTCGACGGGGCGCCGGAGGTGCGCTGGCTGCTACACACCGCCGACGCGCAGCGGCTCTACGCGAAGCTGGGCTTCACCGAGGAGCGGCCCCTCTACCCGCTGATGGAACGCGGCCGCCGTGGCCCGAACGACGGTTCGGCGGGCGCCGCCCCCGCCCGGCCGCAGTAGCCTTCGCCGCCGTGAGCAGCGAGCCCACAGCGAAGGCGATCCCGACCGCGTCCTACGAGGCGGACCCCGCGAACGTGCATCGCGTGCTGCTGCTGTACTCGGGCGGCCTCGACACGAGCGTGATGCTCAAGTGGATCCAGGACGAGTACGACGCCGAGGTCGTGTGCCTGACGGTGAACCTCGGCCAGCCCGGCGAGGACTACGAGGTGATCCGCGGCAAGGCGCTGAAGCTGGGCGCGCTCGAGTGCCACGTGGTCGACGCCCGCGAGGAGTTCGCCGCCGAGTACCTCGTCCCCGCGATCAAGGCCAACGCGCTGTACGGCGGCGGCTACCCGCTGTTCACCGCGCTCGGCCGCCCGCTGATCGCGAAGCTCGCAGTCGAGTACGCGCGCCGCGCCGGCTGCGACACGATCGCCCACGGGTGCACCGGCAAGGGCAACGACCAGGTGCGGATCGAGGCGACCGTCGCGACGCTCGCGCCCGAGCTCAAGGTGATCGCGCCCGTGCGCAGCTGGCAGATGGGGCGCGACGAGGAGATCGCCTACGCGCGCGAGCACGGGATCCCGATCAAGTCCTCGAGCGGCGCGGAGGGCGAAGCCCCGTATTCCATCGACGACAACCTCTGGGGACGCTCGTCGGAGGGCCGCTGGATCGAGCAGCTCGAGCACGCGCCCGAGGACGATGTCTTCCAGCTCGTGACGCGTCCCGAGGAGGCGCCCGACGCGCCGCAGACCGTCGAGCTGAGCTTCGAGCGCGGGGTTCCCGTAGCGCTCGACGGCGAGCGCCTGGGCCTCGTCGAGCTGATCGAACGCGCGGCCGAGATCGGCGCGCGCCACGGCGTCGGCATCGTCGACCACATCGAGGACCGGATCGTCGGGCTGAAGGTCCGCGACATCTACGAGGCGCCCGCAGCGGCGCTGATCCTGCCCGCACACCAGGAGCTCGAGCGGCTCGTCTGCACGATCCACCAGAACCAGTTCAAGCCGCAGCTCGACCGCCAGTGGGCGTTCCTCGTCTACGCCGGCCTGTGGTGGGAGCCGCTGCGCGGCGACCTCGACGCGTACCTGGACCGCGTCAACGAGCAGGTCACCGGGACCGTCGGGATCAAGCTGTTCAAGGGCCACGCGCGCGTCGTCACGCGCTCCTCGCCGAACGCCGTCTACGACGCGAGCCTCGCCTCGTTCTCGGAGTCGGGGGGCCTCTTCTCGCAGTCCGCCTCGCCCGGCTTCATCGAGCTCTGGTCGCTTCAGTCGCGGATGGCGTGGCGCCTGCGTAACGAGTAGCGGCCGCGGGTAGCATTCGGCCATGAGCTCCAATGCCCAGAAGCTCGTCGGCTTCCTCCTCTGGAGGGGCGGCAAGTGGTACCTCCGCCGGCGCCTTCCCTCGGTGCGCGCGCTCGCCACGCGCATGGTGCTCGGAGGTGCTGCGGCGACGGCGCTCGTGCTGGCCGCGCGCCGCGTTCGCGCCTGATCGGCGCGAAGCGGGCCGTCCCTCGCCCTCAGCGACGACCGCGCGCATGACCGGCGATGCGCGGGGCCGCGCCGTCCGGTCGGCACCCTAAGTTGGACGCGAACGTGATCGCGGAGGGAAACGAGACGCCTGGGGGCGAGCACGCCGATCGAAGGTCGGTGGGCGGCAGCGAGGGCGACCTGCTGGCCGAACGCCGCGCGCGGCGCGCGTCGGAAACGGGGGAGGCTGCCCTGACGCGTCGCGCCGAGGCAGCCGAAGCGACGGTGCAGACGCTCGAAGCGCACGTCTCGACGTTGCAGCAGCGCCTCCGCGACGCCGAACAGGAGCGCCGCGATCACGCCGAGCGCGCCAGGGCCGAGCGGGCGGCTGTCCTCGAGCGCGAGGCGGAGCTGCGACGCGTCAAGCAGCGCGAGTACGCTGAGCAGCAGCTACGGGTCGAGGCAGAGGACCGCGTGATGAGCATGGATCGAGAGAGCCGCGCGCAGCTCGACCGCCTCAACCGTCGCCTGAATGCGAGCGAGCAGGACGTGCGGGAGCTCTCCGAGCGGCTCGAGAGCGTGCAACGCGCGCTCGCCGAGGCCGAGCAGGCCGCCGCGGCGGAGCGCACGTCGGTGCGGCGCAGCGAGCGGGAGCTGCAGGCGCGCGTCACCGAGCTCGAGTGCCGCGCGCTGGAGATCGATCGCGCGCTGGCGGCTGAGCGCTCGGCGCGCGAGCGCGCGGAAGGGCTGATCGAGAGCATGCGTCGCGGTCACCGCATGATCGAGTCGCTCGTGGGGGAGACCAGGGCGATCGTCGGGCGTCTGGCGTCGACCTTCGCGGGATCCGAGACCGCCGCAGCGCCCGCTGCGCGCGAGCCGCTCGGCGAGGTTCGCATCTCCCGCACCCGGCCGCCGGGCCGCGGCGCGGCCACGGCACCTGCGGACGTGGCGGCCGCCGCCCGCAGCGCGGAGATGGCCGCGGCGCTCGCGACTGCGGTCGAGCGGCTGCGGGCCCGCGCGGAGGAGCCCGCCCCCGACGGCATCCGCGAGCCGGCCGCAGCGGATGACGCCGCGAGCTTCGCCGGTGCACCGGAGACGGCACTCACGTTCGAGGAGCGAGCGCCGGCGCCGCCCGAGGCAGCGCCGCGGGCTGCCGCGCCCAACGCGACCACGGGGCAGGCGACCCAGCCCTCGCCGGGCCGCGCGACGCAGCCCCCGCCGCCGCGCAGGGGCCCCGTGGAGCCACCTCCCGTGCCGCCGCCCGGACCCCCGCAGGCGATGGCGGCACGCCCGCTCGAGCTGCCGGAGCACAAGCACAGCATGTCGTGGTTCAAACGCTGGCGAATCAAACGGAAACAGCGGCGCGCCCGCTGAGGTCCGCCGCCGCGCCGCCTAGCATCCAGTGTCAGTGAGCAACCCCGGCTGCGCCCACCTCCACGTCCACTCCGAGTACTCGCTGCTCGACGGCGCATGCAAGATCGACGACCTCGCCGCGCGGGCCGCCGAGTTCGGTCAGCCGGCGCTCGGCCTCACCGATCACGGTGTGATGAACGGCGCCGTGGAGCTGCACAAGGCCTGCGCCAAGCAGGGCATCAAGCCGATCGTCGGCTGCGAGATCTATCTCGTCGACGACCACACCGCGAGCGGGCCGGGCCGCGTCGAGCGCAACCACCTGACGCTGCTCGCCGCCAGCGACGCGGGCTACCGCAACCTCGTCAAGCTCTCATCGGCGGGCTTCCTCGAAGGACTCCAGCGGGGCAAGCCGAGCGTCGACCTCGAGCAGGTGGAGCGCCACTCCGACGGGGTGATCGCGCTCACCGGCTGCCTCGCCTCGCGCTTCTGCCAGCGGCTGCTCGAGGAGCGGACGGGCGACGCGAGGGCGCACGCCGACGAGCTGCTGCGGATCTTCGGGCCGGAGAACGTCTACTTCGAGGTGCAGAAGAACGGGCTCGCAGCGCAGGAGAAGTGCAACGAGGGGATCGTGCGGATCGCACGGGAACTCGGCGGCAGCCTCGTCGGCACGGGGGACGTCCACTACCTGCGCCGCGAGGACTACGAGCATCACACGGCACTCCTCTGCGTGCAGACGAAGAGCACGCTGGCGGCGCCGAAGCTGACGTTCGAGAAGAACGAGTTCTTCCTGCGGGACACGACCGAGATGACCTCAGCCTTCGCCGAGTGGCCCGAGGCGATCGCGAGCACGCTCGAGATCGCGGACCGCTGCACCGTCGAGCTCGAGCTCGGCAAGCAGCTGATCCCGCGCTTCCAGACGCCCGATGGGGCGAGCGAGCGCGACTACCTGCGCGCCCGCGTGCAGGAGGGGCTGCAGCTGCGCTACGGCGATCCGCCGCCGGCGGAGGCCGTCGAGCGGATGGCGATGGAGCTCGACGTGATCGACCGGATGGGGTTCAACGCCTACTTCCTGATCGTCTG
This sequence comes from Solirubrobacteraceae bacterium, assembly GCA_036272475.1. GTDB lineage: Bacteria > Actinomycetota > Thermoleophilia > Solirubrobacterales > Solirubrobacteraceae > Palsa-744. The sequence continues at coordinate 159,156 of DATAYP010000021.1, forward strand.
GGACTTCGTCAAGTTCGCCAAGGAGAACGGCATCGCGGTCGGCCCCGGCCGCGGCTCGGCCGCCGGCTCGCTCGTCTCCTACTGCCTGGCGATCACCGACGTCGACCCGCTTCGCTACGACCTCCTGTTCGAGCGCTTCCTGAACCCCGAGCGCGTGTCGATGCCGGACATCGACATCGACTTCTCGGTTCGGGGCCGCGAGCGCGTGATGCGCTACGTGACCGACAAGTACGGCCGCGAGTCGGTCGCGCAGATCGTCACCTTCGGCAAGATGTTCCCGCGTGCCGCGACGCGTGACGCAGCGCGCGTGCTCGGACTCGACTACGGGGCGGGCGATCGTCTCGCGAAGCTGATACCCGACCCGATCATGGGTCGCGCGCCCTCGTTCGAGGACTGCCTGAAGAGCGGGCAGCCGCTGCGCAAGGCAGTTGACGAGGACCCGACCGCCAAGCAGATCATCGACGTGGCGCAGGGCCTCGAGGGGATCGTCCGCAACTCGTCGATCCATGCGGCGGCCGTGGTGATCGCCGATCGCCCGCTCACGGACATCGTGCCGCTACAGCTCGCGGACGCGGGCACCGACGAGGACGGCGCGCGCGCGTTCCGCACGGTCACGCAGTTCTCGATGAAGCCGATCGAGGAGATCGGCCTGCTGAAGATGGACTTCCTCGGCCTTCGCAACCTCGATGTGATCGAGGACGCGCTCGACATCATCGAGCGCTCGAGCGGAGCGCGCCCCGACATGACGACGCTGCCGCTGGACGATCCGCCCACCTACGAGATGCTCTCGCGAGGCGACTCGACGGGCGTGTTCCAGTTCGAGTCCGAGGGGATGCGCGAGGCACTGAAGAAGGTGCGCCCCGACGAGTTCAACGACCTCGTCGCGCTCAACGCGCTCTACCGCCCCGGCGCGATGGATCAGATCCCGGTGTATGCGAAGGGCAAGCATCACCCCGACGCGATCTCCTACCCCGACGACCGGCTGCGCCCGATCCTCGAGTCCTCCAAGGGCGTGATCCTCTACCAGGAGCAGGCGATGCAGATCGCCAAGGAGATCGCCGGCTTTTCCGGCGCCAAGGCCGACGACCTGCGCAAGGCGATCGGCAAGAAGAACCGCGCCGCGATGGGCGCCCTGAAGCCCGAGTTCGTCGCCGGCTGCCGCGCCTCGGGCACGAGCCAGAGCGTGGTCGAGTTCCTGTGGCAGACCAACGAGAAGTCGGCCGACTACTCCTTCAACAAGAGCCACGCCGCCTGCTACGCGCTGATCGGCTACCGCACGGCCTGGCTGAAGGCCAACCACCCTGCGGAGTACATGGCGGCGCTGATCTCCTCGGTGATGTCGACGAAGGACAAGGTGCCGTACTTCGTCGCGCGCTGTGAGGAGATGGGCATCGAGATCCTGCCGCCCGACGTCAACCTCTCAGACCACGAGTTCACGGTCGTCGAAGGCAACATCCGCTTCGGGCTCGACGCAGTCAAGGGAGTGGGCTACCAGGCGGTCGAGGCGATCAAGCGGGCGCGCGCGCAGGGCGGCGAGTTCACCTCGCTGTGGGACTTCTGCGAGCGCGTCGACAGCCGCACCGTCAACAAGAAGGCGATCGAGGCGCTGATCAAGTGCGGCGCGCTCGGCTCGACGGGCGCGAGCCGGAAGGGAATGCTGCACGTGCTCGAGTCCGCGCAGGCCGGCGGCCAGCAGATCCAGCAGGACGCGCTGATCGGCCAGGGCTCGATCTTCGACCTCGGCGACGGAACCGGCGCCCCCGCGGCGCCGACGCTCGCGCGCCTTCCGATCCCGGCCGAGGAGTACGACCAGGGGGAGCTGCTCGCGGCGGAGAAGGAAGCGATCGGGCTGTTCGTCTCGGCGCATCCGCTGAAGCCGCTGCGCGACGCGCTGCGCGCGCGTGTCGACTGCCCGATCGCAGCGCTCGAGGAGCGCCGCGACAAGGACACCGTGACCGTCGGCGGGATCGTCACCGAGACCAAGCGCATCCGCACGCGCTCGGGCGACCCGATGATGTTCGCGACGCTCGACGACCTGGCGGGCACCGTCGAGCTGCTCGTCTTCGGCAAAGCACTCGCGGAGCACGAACGGGCCGCCGGTGGAGCAGCGACCGGCGGCCCGGCGGCGAACGCGCCCGCGTCGGCGCTCGCGGTGGACTCGGTCGTCCTCGTCAAGGGCCGCGTCGACCACAAGGAAGCCGGCAAGACGTGTCTCGTCGTCCAGAGCGCGGAGCTGTTCGCTCCCTCCGAGCAGGAGATCGAGCGCGCGCGCACCGAGGCGGCGGCGCGTGCCACCCCGCCGGAGCCCGTGCATGTGCGCGTCGACGCCGCCGCGCTCTCGCACAGCACGATCGATGACCTCAAGCAGGCGCTCGGCGACTACCCCGGGCCGGCGGAAGTCGTGCTCGACATCGACACGAGCGCCGGTACGCGCCGCCTGCGGCTCGGCAGCGAGTACCGGGTCGCCCACACGCCCAGGCTGCTCGCCGAGCTCGAGCAGGCGCTCGCGCCGCTGCTGCCGAAGGCCGCGAGCGGCTAACGGGGCCGCCGGCTCGCCGCGCGGCGCCGACGCGGTCGGGCCGCCGCCAGGCCGCGCTCTCGCAGGGCCATCGCGAACGTGACTTCCTCGAGACTCGGACCGCTGCGGTCCTCGCCGGGAGTCTCGAGCACGCAGGGGAGCTCCTCGAAGGCGGCCTCGGAGAGGAACGCCATGCAGCCGGCCTCGCCAAGCTCGCCCGCGCCGATGTTCGCGTGCCGGTCCCGGTTGGCACCGAGCGGCGTCTGCGAGTCGTTGAGATGAAGCGAGCGGAGCCGCACGAGACCCGCCTCCCGGGAGAGCGAGGTGACCACCTCCCGGACGCCCGCCGCGGTCCGGATGTCATAGCCCGATGCGAACAGGTGGCACGAGTCGAGGCACAGCCCGAGACGCGGGTCGCCGCCGCCGGCCTCGAGCAGCGCAGCCAGCTCCTCGATCGAGCGGCCGAGGGTGCCGCCCGTACCGGCGGTGTTCTCGAGATGCAGCTCGCATCCCTCGCTCTCGGCCAGCGCCTCGGCGATCGCCCCGCCCGCGCGCTCGATCGCGGCGCCGACCTCGCCGGTCTTCGCCGAGCCAGGATGCAGGACGACGCCCGCCGCGCCGATCTCCGCGCCGGCGCGAAGCGAGTGCGTCAGCGAGGCGACCGATTTCGCGCGGATGTCGGGGTCCTCGCTCGCGCAGTTGAGCAGGTAGACGGCGTGGATCAGGAGCGCGTCGATGGGGCTCGCAGACATCGCCTCGCGCAACGCCGCGACGCTCTCGCTGGTGTAGGCCGTGGCCTTCCACATGCGCGGCGACTGGTTGAAGATCTGGATCGCGCGGCAGCCACGTGCGACGCCGCGCTCGATCGCCTTGGTCAGCCCGCCCGCAGGCGACACGTGTGCTCCGATCAGCATGCACGGCGATTATCGTCGTTCCCGGCTGGCGTCCGGCAGGACGACGCGATGCTCATCGACGGTGCTCGCGGCATACTGGCGGGCGTGTCGCGGGAGAACGTGCAGGTGGTCCGGGCGGCGCTCGACGCCTTCAGCAGCGCCGACGCGGACGCCTTCGCGAGCCTGACGACGCCCGACATCGAATGGAAGACCGGCCTCGGTGCGATCGAGGGCGGCGAGATCTTTCACGGCCACGAGGGCGTGCATCGGTACTTCGAACGGCTGGACGGCGCGTGGGAGGAGTTCCGCTTCCTCGCAGACGAGTTCCACGACCGCGACGACGTGGTGCTGGTGCTGGGCCGGCTCGAGGGCCGCGGCAGGGGCGGGGGCGTCCCGGTCGACTCGCCGGTGGGAGCCGTGTGGGAGCTGCGGGCGGGCAGGATCCGGCGGCTGCGCGCATACCTCGACCATGCCGAGGCGACGCGGGTGGCCGGCCTGTGAGGGCCCGCTTCGCCCCGTCGCCGACGGGCGCGCTGCACATCGGCGGCGCCCGCACCGCGCTGTTCAACTGGCTGCTCGCGAGACACGAGGGCGGCGAGCTCGTGCTGCGCATCGAGGACACCGATCGCGAGCGCTCGACGCCCGAGAACGTGGAGCAGATCCTCGACGCGCTCGCCTGGCTCGAGCTCGACTGGGACGAGGGCCCCGTGATGCAGACCGAGCGCTCGGCCCGCCACCGCGAGGCGCTCGACGCGCTGCTCGACGCCGGGCTCGCCTACCGCTCGGGCGCGACCGCCGAGGACGTGCGCGCCTACAAGCGGCTCCACGGCGCCGACCGCGGCTTCCGCGGCGACCCCGAGCAGGACGGCGGTGCGGTGCGGCTGCGGGTGCCGGACGAGGGCGCGACGGTGGTGCACGATGCGATCAGGGGCGAGACGACGTTCGAGCACGTGCACCTCGATGATCCCGTGATCGCACGGGCGGACGGCTCGGTGCTCTACAACTTCGCCGTCGCGATTGACGATCTCGATGCGGGCATCACGCACGTCGTCCGCGGCGAGGACCACCTTTCGAACACGCCCAAGCAGCTGCTGGTGCTCGAAGCGGCGCGCGCCGTAGGGCTCGGCGACGGGCCGCTCCCGGTGTATGCCCATCTGCCGCTGCTCCACGGCCCCGACGGCAAGAAGCTCTCCAAGCGCCACGGCGCCGCCTCCGTCCAGGAGCTGCGCGACGCGGGGTACCTGCCCGAGGCCGTGCGCAACTACCTCGCGCTGCTCGGCTGGGGGGCGGGCGACGATGCGACGGTGCTCTCCACGGAGGAGCTCGTCGAGCGCTTCACGCTCGAGCGCGTGAGCCGCCACCCGGCACGCTTCGACGAGACCAAGCTGCGCTGGCTGAACGGTGTCCACATCCGCTCCCTGTCGGTGCCGGAGCTGACGGGGCGCCTCGAACGCTTCACGGGGCGCACGGGGCTCGAAGCGGCGGCGCGGATCAGCCAGGAGAAGATCCACACGCTCGCGGATTTCTGGCCGCTCGCCGGCGCGCTCTTCGACGGCCCGGTCGACGACCCCGGCGCGCGCGAGCGCTGGCTGGGGGAGGACGGTCGGGCGGTGCTCGCGCAGGTCCGCGAGGCACTGGCCCGCGAGGGCAGCTTCCAGGAAGCGGCCGTCGAGGAGCGCCTGCAAGAAGTCTTGCAGCGGCTCGGGCGCAAACCGCGCGAGGTCTACCAGCCGCTGCGCGTTGCGCTGACGGGCGCCACTGTGTCGCCTGGGATCTTCGAGACCGTTGCGCTGCTCGGCCGCGAGGAGACGTTGCGGCGCATAGACCGCGCGCTCGCGGGCGCCTGATCGCAAATTGGGCTCAACCGTTCGCGTCCGGATGCCGATAGGACCTCATCTGGAACCGGCCGCAGGAGCCGGACACCCAAGGAAGGGACGCGTGACGAATGCAGGCACCAGCTTCAGCGAAGAAGGCCCCAACGAAGAAGCCCCGCCGCCCGACGGCAGCGGAGCGGCGGCCGAGCGCGCCTGCATCTGCGACGACTGAGCGCCACCCGAGCAGTGGCGAGCGCCATCAGAACGAGGGCCACGGCCGCCGCCTGACGATGGCCTTCGAAGCACTCGAGGGCTTCCCCGCGCTCGCCGAGTCCCGCGACCGCCTGCTGTCCGTCGTCTCGAAGGACCATGTCGCGACCGCCGACGTCGTCTCTGCCGTCGAGTCCGACGTGGCTCTGATCATCGCCGTGCTGCGCCTCGCCAACCGCGTGCAGGACGGGCGCGGGCGCGTCGACACCGTCGTCGCGGCCGTCGAGCGGCTCACCGCGCGGACCGTGCAGGCCGTCGCGAACCGCATGCGCACCTTCGACTTCTTCGAGCGCGCGAGCGTGTGGGATGCCGCGCCCGAGCGCTTCCGCCTGCACGCGCTCGCCACGCAGCACGCCGCGGACCGCGTCGCGGCGGAGGTCGGCTACGAGCACAGGGACCGCCTGACCGTCACCAGCCTGCTGCACGACGTCGGCAAGCTCGTGCTGCTTCACGCCTACCCGGGCTATCCCTCACAGGTCCATCGCGGCGCGCGCACGCCCGAGGAACGGCTGCACCAGGAGCGCCGCGAGCTGGGCGTCGACCACGCGCTCGTCGGCGGCGTGCTGATCCGTCGTTGGGGCCTGCCGTCCTCGATCGCCACGCCGATCGAGCGTCACCACAACCCCGACGAGGAGGGCGAGGCCGCGTTCATCCGCCTCGCCGACATGCTCGCCCACTACGAGCGCGGCGGCCGCGTCTCGCCCGCGGAGATGCTCCAGACCGCGCGCCGGATCGGCCTCGGACCGCAGGAGCTACGCCGCGTGATGTACGAGCTGCCCAGCTCCGCGAGCCAGCGCCAGCGCCACGTGGACCCGTGCCCGCTCTCGGGCCGCGAGCTCGGCGTCCTTCAGCGGCTCGCCGAGGGCAAGGTCTACAAGCAGATCGCCCACGAGCTGACGCTCTCGACGAGCACCGTCCGCACTCATCTTCACAACATCTACGGCAAGCTCGGAGCGGTCGACCGCGCACAGGCGGTGCTGATCGCCACGGAGCGCGGCTGGCTCTGAGACGCACGACGGGGAGCGGCCCGCCGTCCCCGGTCTCCGTGGTTCCGTAGCATCGGTGGTGACGATGATCTCGATCACGAGCAAGTCTCCATACGCCGTGCTGGCGCTCGCCGAGCTCGGGCGCAGCGCCGGCGCCGGCCCCGTGCCGATCGGCGAGCTCGCCCGCAGGCGTGACGTCCCTGTGCAGTTTCTCGAGCAGCTGTTCGCCGTCCTCAGGCGCGCCGGGATCATCAGCTCCCAGCGCGGCGTCAAGGGCGGCTACCGCTTCGCACGCGAGCCGGCGACGGTCACCGTGCTCGAGGTCGTCGAGCTGCTCGACGGGCCGCTCGGCCGTGACGCGAGCGGCGTGTTCGCCGACGCCTCCGAGGCGGCGCGAACGGTGCTCGCCGGCACCACGATCGCCGACGTGATCGAGCGCGAGGCACTCGACGCCGGAGCGAGCATGTACCACATCTGAGTGCCCGCCCGAGCGGCGGCCGGCACGAGGCGGAAGGATAGGATCGGGCCATTGATCCGAGCGGCGCATGGCTGCGACGCGACGAAAAGGAACCATATGGACGTGCAGGAGCTACAAGACCGGATCCAGTCATATCCGGTGTGGCATTACAAGTTCGACTTCGACGGCGTGTCGACTCCGATCCACAGAAGCGATTGGGTCAACCGTCACGAGCAGCGCCGCCGGTCGTTCTTCGACCCGCTGGTCGCCGTCGCAGGCGGCACGCTTCATGGAAAGCGAGTGCTGGACCTCGGGTCCAACGCCGGGTACTGGTCACTCGCCGCGATCGAAGCCGGAGCCGACTTCGTGCTCGGCATCGACGGTCGGCAGATGCACGTCGACCAGGCGAACCTCGTGTTCGAGGCAAAGGGCGTCGATCGCGCTCGCTACAACTTCGTCCTGGGCGACATCTTCAAGTACGACTTCGCGGCCTCGTTCGACGTCGTGCTGTGCCTCGGGCTGATGTACCACATCTCGAAGCCCATGGAGCTGTTCGAGATCATGGCGGGCGTGGACGCGCAACTGCTGCTGATCGACACGGCTGTCTCGCTGATGCCCACCAGCATGTTTCGCGTGGCGCGCGAGGACAGCCTGCGCAACGTGCGCAACGCCGTCGACCACGAGATCGTGCTGATCCCCAGCCGCCGTGCCGTTCTCGACCTCGCCGACCAGTTCGGCTACACGGGTGTCGCCGTGGCTCACCACATCACCGATTTCACCGGGATGGCCGACTACAAGACCAAGCAGCGGGCCGCCTTCGTGTGCGGCAAGGGCATCCCCCTGGATGGGCTCGCGCGGGAGAAGATCGATGCGGCCACCCTGCTGCGGGCCGGGGCGGGGAAGTGGGGTACACGTCAGTGGAGGCGCGCGCGCTCTCGTCTCCCGACGGCGTCTCGCGCATCAGGGTGAGCGCGGGCTCGAGTGGATCGCGCTCGCGGCGCGGCTCACCGGCCCCGCGAGCTCGTAACACTTTTGTTGACACCTGTGAGCTTTTTGTAGGATTCGCTGTCAAGCCGACCGTGCCCCAGGTGTGACTCACACGTCCAACTGAGGCACTCCTCGGTCGGCTCCCAGCCGGGCAGCCGCACCCACAGCAACGACTGGCCGAGTGGCCAGGATGTCTCTGATTTGCTGGCCATTTGCCGAAGCCGGCGGGCTTCGGGCCCGACAGCTGCACAAGATCCGCGTTCCTCCTTGACTTGGCTAGGCGTGTCTGTAGCCTCTAGGACGGGACAGCTGGTGGGTGTAAGAACGCGAGGGCCGCGACAGCGGGTTCGCCGGGTCATGGACGCGACTATGGAGGGTTGCCAGTGCTGGGACAAGAGCCCCGCGGTAGCGGGGCGGTGAATCGCTAGATGACCGGTCGGATCGCGTCGATCGGGCGAGTCGCCCTGCCTCTCCGGCCCGCGCTGCTCGCGGCCGTACTCTCGCTGCTGCTCAGCGCGGCGATGCTCGAGCTGCTCGCCGGCGGCAGCGGCGCCCGTGTCGTCTCACCCTCGGCGGCCTCGCGCGCCGGCCTTGCCAGTCTCCCCGCCGCGGCCCAGGGACCGGTCTCCGCGGCGCTCGGCCGTGACGGCAGCTCCTACAGGGTGCACTCCGCGCCGGGCGGCTTCCAGGCCGTCAGCGCGGGCCAACGCCTACGCTCTCACTTCGCGCGCGCGGGTGTGACACTCAGCTCCGGGGCGAGCAGCGTGGGTCTGAGCCTCGGCGCGATCGGCTACGGCCAGGAGCTCGGCGCCGTCGATCCGGTCGCACCGCGTGCCGAGGCCAACCGCGTCGTCTACGCGCACTCACAGGTGACGGAGTGGTACTCGAACGGCCCGCTCGGCCTAGAGCAGGGCTTCACCCTCGCGAGCGCGCCGTCCGGCGCGGGCGGGGGTTTGCTGACGCTGTCACTGGGGCTGTCCGGCAACGCCGCCGCGACGGTCTCGCGCGACGGGCGGACGGTCACCTTCACCGGTCGCGGTGCGACTTCGCTTCGCTACGGGCAGCTCGTCGCGACCGACGCGCGCGGTCGCACGCTCGGCAGCTCGATGCAGCTGAGCGACGGCCGCCTGCTGCTGCGGGTGGACGACCGCGGCGCGGCCTACCCCGTGACGGTCGACCCGCTCGTCCAGGACGCCGAAGCTCTGACGGTCGATGAAAAAGCCGGCGCCGTCGGCCCGGGCCAGCTCGGCTACAGCGTCGCCCTGTCGGCCGACGGGGACACGGCGCTCGTCGGCGCACCCGCGGACAACAACTCCGCCGGCGCCGTCTGGATGTTCGTTCGCTCGGCGCGAACCTGGAGCCAGCAGGGGAGCAAGCTGACGGCCGGCGAACCGGGCGGCGAATCGGAGCCCTGTGGCGAAGAAGCGGGACCCGGCGGAGAAACCGAAAACTGCAGCTTCGGCCGCAGCGTCGCGCTGTCGGCCGACGGCAACACGGCGCTCGTCGGAGGGCCTCGCGAGACCGGGCCGTGCCGCACGGGCGAATGCCACAATCAGGGCGCGGCGTGGGTCTTCACGCGCGCGGGGACGGAATGGAGCCTCAGCTCGACGCTCACCGGCGGTCCCGAAGAGGGTGTCGAAGGGCGATTCGGCAGGAGCGTCGCGCTCTCGGGTGACGGCCGGACCGCGGTGATCGGCGCGCCCGCGAACTCGAGCGGAGGCGGCGCCGCGTTCGTGTTCACCTGGAACGGCTCCTCGTGGGAACCCCGCAGCAAATTGACCGGCGGAGAAGAAGAGCGAGGACTTGGCTTCTTCGGCCGCAGCGTCGCGCTGTCGGCCGACGGGGCGACGGCCGTCGTCGGCGCCCCCGGTGACAACGGCTTCGCGGGTGCGGCGTGGGTGTTCCAGAACTCGAAAGAAACGTGGATGCAGCGCGGCGGAAAGCTCGTTGGCTCGGAAGAGCTGGGAGCGGCGCGCTTCGGCTATAGCCTCGCGCTCTCCCAGGACGGCTCGACGGCGCTCGTCGGAGGTCGAGACGACAAAGAAGGCGACGGCGCGGCGTGGCTGTTCGCGAGGCCCGTGAGCGGCGAACAGTGGTCGCAGCAGGGCCCGAAGGTCACGAGCGGCGTGCCCAATGGCGCGGGCCAGTTCGGCTACGACGTCGCGCTGTCGGCTGACGGCAGCTCGGCGCTGGTCGGCGCGCCGCGCGAAAACGGTGGGGCGGGCGGCGCGTGGGTGTTCGCGCGCACGACCGAAGGGCTGACGCCGGACGGTCACAGGCTGAGCGGCGGAGAACCGGTGCCCGGCTGGTTCGGATCGGCGGTGGCGCTCAGCTCGGACGGCAAGGCGGCGCTGATCGGCGCACCGAAAGACCACAACAAGGCAGGGTCGGTCTGGGTGTTCGCCGATCCCGCGACGATCCCGCTCCTGAGCGGGGTGGCTCCGAGCGCGGGGCCGGTACTCGGGGGGACGAGCGTGACGATCACCGGGAGCCGCCTCGCGGACACGAGCAAGGTCGAATTCGGCGGGGTCGAAGCGAGCTTCACCGTCAACTCCGACAGCTCGGTCACCGCGATCGCTCCGCCGCACACGTCCGGCGGCGTGCGCGTCGTCGCGACGACCCCGGAGGGTCGAAGCCAGGGCGGCCCCGAAGCACCCGTGTTCACCTACCTCCAGCCGCCCGGGATCGGCGAAGTCTCTCCGCCCGAAGGGCCGACCGTCGGCGGAACGACCGTCACGATCACCGGCAGCCACCTCACGGGAACCACGTCCGTGAGCTTCGGATCCGTGCCCGCCGCGAGCTTCACGGTGCTCTCCGCGAAATCGATCTCGGCGGTCTCGCCTGCCGGCGGCGTCGGTAGCGTGACGCTCACGGTCGCGACGCCCGGCGGCGCCGCGAAAGCGCATTTCACGTTCGTCGCGGCTCCCGCTGGACCCCAAGGAGGATCGGGCGGCGGCCCGTCCGGCTCGACGGCCGGCTCGGGCGGCTCCGGCGCTGCGGGTGGTGGTGGCGTGCTCGGCTTCGGTCCGCTCTGCAACGCCTCGCTGTTGAGCCGCACCCTTACGGTACTCGGCGATGCGCGGGCCACGATCAGGCTCAGCTGGCGCGGCGCGGGCACCTGCGCCGGAACCGTGAGGCTCAGCGTCCGCGTGAAAGCCGGCAAGCACCTGAGGACCAAGACGATCGGGACGGGGACATTCACGATCGCCGCGGGCAGGACGCGCACGGTGACGGTGAAGCTGAACCGGCTCGGACGGACGCTGCTCGCGGCGAGGCACGGTCGCATGAACGCGAGCCTGCTGATCTCGAGCGTGACCGGACACGTGAGCTCGGCCCGCACGGCGAACGTGCGGCTGGCCGTTCAGAAGCACACGAAGGCGAAGGCCAAGGGCAAGTAGCCGGGCCGGCTCTCGCTCCGGGCCGATCCGTGCCCACTATTGTCGTAGGGCCTATGGCCCGAATTCCGATCAACATTGCGGAGCTTGTCGGCGACACGCCGCTGGTGAGCGTCGATCGGATGCTCGCGGGCTCGGCGGCGGCCGACAGCGGCGTCGAGCTGTTCGCGAAGCTCGAGGCTTTCAACCCCGGCGGGAGCGTCAAGGACCGCATCGGCGTCGCGATGATCGAGGCCGCGGAGGCCGAGGGCAGGATCGAGCCGGGACGCACGACGATCGTCGAGGCGACGAGCGGCAACACCGGCATCGCGCTCGCGTTCGTCTGTGCCGCGAGGGGCTATGACCTCGTCCTCACGCTGCCCCAGGGCATGAGCCGCGAGCGCGAGAGCCTGCTGCGCCTGTACGGCGCGCGCGTCGACGTCACCGAGTCGCTCGGGGGGATGAACGAGGCCGTCGACGCGGCGCGCGCGATGGCGCTAGACGCGGACGTGTTCCTGCCCGACCAGTTCTCCAACCCCGCCAACCCCGAGGCGCACCGGCGGACGACCGGGCCCGAGATCGAGCGCGACCTGGAAGGCCGGGTCGATGTGCTGGTGGCGGGCGTCGGCACCGGCGGCACGATCACGGGAGTGGGGGAGTACCTGCGCGAGCGCTGCAATCCGAAGCTCCACGTCGCGGGCGTCGAGCCGCGCGGCTCGGCGGTGCTCTCGGGCGGAGCGCCGGGACCCCATCGGATCCAGGGAATCGGCGCCGGCTTCGTGCCGCCCGTGCTGAACCGCGAGCTGCTCGACGAGGTGCTCGCCGTGAGCGACGACGACGCGATCCAGACGGCCTGGAGCTGTGCGCGCCGGCTCGGCCTGCTCGCGGGCATCTCCGGCGGGGCGGCACTGTGGGCCGCGATGCAGATCGCCGCCCGCCCCGACTCCGCGAGCAAGCGGATCGTCGTGATCGTGCCTGATTCCGGCGAGCGCTACGTCTCGCAGCCCTTCTTCGCGCCCTGAGCCGCGCGGGGCGCGTGGGTGCGGCCGCTACCCTTGATCGCATGCTCGGGATCGACACTCTCGCGCGGGTGGGGAAGGAGCTCCGGCGCGACGTGCTCGCGGCACGCGACCGCGACCCGGCGGCGAGGGGCGTCGGACCCGCCGAGATCCTCGCCACGTGGCCCGGCATCCATGCGCTGCTCTCACACCGCGTGGCCCACGCGCTGCACGGCGCTGGCGTGCCGCTCGTGCCCCGCTCGATGTCGATGCTGACGCGGGCCGTCACAGGGATCGAGATCCACCCGTCGGCTCGCATCGGCGACGGGCTGTTCATCGACCACGGCGCCGGTGTGGTGATCGGCGAGACCGCCGAGATCGGCAACGACGTGACCCTCTACCAGGGCGTCACGCTGGGAGGCACGGGCTTCGCCACCGGCAAGCGCCACCCGACTGTCGAAGACAACGTCACGATCGGCTCGGGCGCGAAGCTGCTCGGCCCGATCACGATCGGCCACGGGGCCAAGATCGGCGCGAACAGCGTCGTGATCACAGACGTGCCGCCGAACTCGACGGTCGTCGGCAACCCGGGCCATCCGGTCCGCGTCGACGGCCGCCGCGTCGAGGGCCCCGACGCCGACTGGATCCACCTGCCGGACCCGATCGCCGAGGCGATCCAGGCGCTCGCGAGCCGCATCGGCGCGCTCGAACGCGCCGTCAGCGAGATCAGCGACAGCGAGCCCGAGCCCGTCGCCGAGGTCACGCCGCTGCGCACCGTCCGGGGGCCGAACCCGGCAGGCGGCTGAGCCGGCGTCCCGCGGCGCGGCCCGCTGCGCGTCCTCGGCTTCGCACAGACGGCCGAAGGCGCATCTATCCTGGGCTCTGATGAGCGCGAATCCTCACGCTGAGCACCTGCAGGAGCTGCTCGAGGGCCTCAACGAGCCACAGCGCGAGGCCGTGACCCATGGCGAGGGGCCGCTGTTGATACTCGCCGGCGCCGGCAGCGGCAAGACCCGCGTGCTCACCCACCGGATCGCCCACCTGATCTACAGCGACCAGGCGCAGGCCGGCGAGATCCTCGCGATCACGTTCACGAACAAGGCCGCGAGGGAGATGAGCGAGCGGGTGAAGCGGCTGCTGGGGCGCGACACGCGCGGCATGTGGCTGATGACCTTCCATGCCGCATGCGCGCGCATCCTGCGCGCGGAGGCGGCGCGGCTCGGTTACACGCGTCAGTTCACGATCTACGACCAGGCCGACTCGCGGCGGCTCACCAAGCGCTCGGCCGACGCCGTCGGCGTGGATCTCAAGCGCTTCACCCCAGCCGCGATCCACAACCAGATCTCGGCAGCCAAGAACCGCCTGCTCGCGGCCGCCGACTACCGCGAGACGGCGGCCTCGCCCTTCGAGGAGATGGTCGCCGACGTCTATGACATCTACGAGCGCGACCTGCATCGCATGAACGCGATGGACTTCGACGATCTGCTGTTTCGCACGGTCAACCTGCTCGAGCTGTTCGAGGAGGTCCGCGAGCGCTACGTCTCGACGTTCCGCCACGTGCTCGTCGACGAGTATCAGGACACCAACCACGCGCAGTACCGGCTGCTGCAGCTGCTCGTCGGCGGCGGACGCCAGGCGCCCGCTCGCGGCGAGCGGACGAGCCTGCCGGGCCACCGCAACCTGGCGGTCGTCGGCGACGATGCGCAGTCGGTCTACAGCTTCCGCGGAGCCGACGTGCGCAACATCCTCGAGTTCCAGGACGACTTCCCGGATGCGCGCGTCGTCAAGCTCGAGCAGAACTACCGCTCGACGGGGACGATCCTCGAAGCTGCGAACGCGGTGATCGCCAACAACCGCGGCGGCATCGCCAAGCGCCTGTGGAGCGAGCTCGGCCAGGGCGAGCAGATCCATCTGCGCGTGCTCGACGACGAGCATGCCGAGGCGCGCTTCGTCGTGGGAGAGATCGAGCGGCTCGTCGACGAGGGCGCCTCGCGAGACGAGATAGCCGTCCTCTACCGGACCAACGCCTCCTCGCGCGTGATCGAGGACGCGCTCGTGCGCCGCGAGATTGCATATCAGGTGATCGGCGGCACGAAGTTCTACGAACGCGCCGAGATCAAGGACGCGATCGCCTACCTCTCGCTGCTGGCGAACCCCTTCGATGTCGTCAGCTTCACGCGCGTGGTCAACTCGCCGCGGCGCGGCATCGGGCAGACCTCGCTCTCGCGGGTGCTCGCCCACGCCGAAGCACTGGGCGTCTCCGTGTGGGAGGCGGCCTCACGCCCGGAGGAGGTCCCGGGTCTCGGCGGTGCGGCGGTCAAGGCGCTGAGACGCTTCATGGACACGATGGCGGAGCTCGCGGTGCTCGCGGGGACCCCGCCCGCCGCGGGTGCGCAGGAGCCGCGCGAGGAGTCCCGCGGCGTCCCCGTCGGCGACCTCATCGAGGCGATGGTGACGCAGAGCGGATACATCGAGGCGCTCGAGGCGGAACGGACGATCGAGGCGCAGGGGCGGATCGAGAACCTCCAGGAGCTGATCGAGGTCGGGCACGAGTTCGATGCGCGCGTGAGCGAGGGTGAGGACACGCTCGGCGTGTTCCTGCAGGAGGTCTCGCTCGTCGCCGACGCGGACACGCGGACCGACGACGAGGGCCTCGTGACGCTGATGACGGTCCACAACGCGAAGGGCACCGAGTACCCGACGGTGTTCGTCACCGGGCTCGAGGACGGCGTCTTCCCGCACTCGCGCGCGATCGAGGAGGGAGCGCTCGAGGAGGAGCGGCGGCTGTTCTACGTCGCGGTCACTCGCGCGATGCGCGCCCTCTACCTGACGCACGCGCGCCGCCGCGCGGCGTTCGGTGCGCAGACCTACGGGCTGCGCAGCCGCTTTCTCGACGAGATCCCGGCCGACCTGCTCGACGAACCGCAGGAGGCGATGTTCCGCCCCGGCGCGATCACGGCGCGCGCCGGGGTCGCCCGCGCAGCCTCGGCGAGCGAGCTCGGCGCCGCCTCGCGCGGCGGGTGGGCGCGTGCCTCGCAGGGCGCCCGCGGCGTCGCCGAGGCGCCGGCGGCGAGCAGCTTCAGGCTCGGCGAGGACGTGATCCACGCGGCCTTCGGCGACGGCGTCGTGACCGGCGTGGAGCCGGGCGGCGTGATCGTCGTGCGCTTCGCCGACGACGGCTCAGAGCGCAAGCTGATGGCCGAGTACGCGCCGGTGAGCCGCCGCTGATGCGGATGACCGGGAGGCTGCGATGCACATAGCATCCACTGCGATGACCGCAACGATCATCGACGGGAAGGCGGTTGCCGCGCGCGTCCGCGCCGAGGTCGCAGGCTCGGTCGCCGAGATCGCGCGCGAGCTCGGGCGCGCGCCCGGGCTCGCCACGGTGCTCGTCGGCGAGGACCCCGGCTCGGCCGTCTACGTGGGCGGCAAGCAGCGTGCCTCGCAGGAGGTGGGGATGGCCTCCTTCGACGTGCGCCTCCCCGGCGGCGCGGCGTTCGCGGAGGTGGCCGCCGAGCTCGAGCGTCTGAACGGCGATCCGGCGGTCGACGGCGTGCTGCTGCAACTGCCCGTTCCCGAGCCACTCGACGGCGGCGCGCTGACAGACCTGATCGACCCCGCCAAGGACGTCGACGGGTTGACGCGGGTGAACACGGGCTTGCTCGCGCTCGGGCGTCCGGGTCTGCGGCCGTGCACCCCCTCCGGGGTGCTCGAGCTGCTCGCCGACGCAGGCGCCGAGCTCGAAGGCGCCGAGGCGGTCGTCGTCGGCCGCTCGAATCTCTTCGGGAAGCCGATGGCACAGCTGCTGCTCGCCGAGAACGCGACGGTCACCGTCTGCCACTCGCGCACGCGTGATCTTCAGGAGGTCTGCGCTCGCGCGGACGTGCTGATCGCCGCCGTCGGCAGCCCCCGCCTGATCGGGCGGGAGTTCGTCAAACCCGGCGCGGTCGTGATCGACGTCGGCATCAACCGGCTCACGCCCGAGGCTGCACAGAACCGCAGCGGCCTGGTCGGCGACGTCGACTTCGCGGCCGTCAGCGAGGTCGCCTCCGCGATCACGCCGGTGCCCGGCGGCGTGGGGCCGATGACGGTCGCATGCCTGCTGCGCAACACGCTCCAGGCCGCGCGCAGCCGAGCGGGCCGGTGATTCGATGCGCCTGAAGCGGATCCGGATCGGCGAGCTGATCGCGCTGCTCGGCGCGACGCTCGTGCTCGTGTCGCTGTTTCTGCCCTGGTACGGCGGCAGCACGATGGGGACGCTCAGCGCGTGGGACTCGTTCGGTGCGGCGCTCGTGCTGATGATCGCCGCGGCGCTCGCGGCGCTCGCGGTCGTCGCGAGCGCCCTCACCGAGCGAAGCACCGCGCTGCCGGTGTCCGTCGCGGTGTGGAGCATCGTCGTCGGCGTGCCCGGGCTCGCCGCCGCGCTCGTGAGGGTGCTCGAGCGCCCCGACCACGCGACCTCGCTGTGCGCGGGCGCCTGGCTGGCGCTCGCCGGCGCGATCGCGATCCCCGTCGGCGCATGGCTGACGCTGCGCGACGAACACGCTTCCCTGTACGAGCCGGCCGAACCACCGCCGCGGCCCCGTCCCTGAGGTTGCCGCTCGCCGGCGCCTGCGGCGGCGGGGCCCCGGCGCTTGCGCCCGCTGGGTCCCGAGCGGGCTCCCGGGGGTCGCATCGTGCGCCTCCCTAGAATCCGCAGGACCGTGATCGCCCGCGACGAGGTACTCCACGTTGCCCGCCTGGCGCGCCTTGCCATCGAGGAGCAGGAGCTCGAGCCGATGGCGCGCGAGCTCTCGGCGGTGCTCGACCACATCGCCAAGATGGAGGAGCTCGAGCTCGCCGACGTGCCGCCGACCTCGCACGTGGTCGAGGTCACGGGCGCGCTGCGCGCCGACGAGCCGCGACCCTCGCTGCCGCGCGACGTGGTCCTCTCGCAGGCACCGGCCGTGAGCGATGGGGGCTTCCTCGTTCCGAGCCCGCAGGCATGAGCGCGACCGACGTCCTCGGCCTGTCCGCGCGGCAGGCGGGCGAGGCGATCGAGGCCGGCTCGCTCGATCCACTCGAGCTGTTCGACGCGTACCGCGCCCGCGCCGCGGCCGACCTCGAGGCCGGCGAGGACGGCCTCAACTGCTTCACGTGGGTCGCCTCCCAGCCCCCGCGCGAGCCGGCGCCTTCACCGCTCGGCGGCGTGCCGATCGCGGTCAAGGACCTGTTCTGCACCGAGGGCGTGCCGAGCCAGGCGGGCTCGCGGATCCTCGAGGGTTACGAGCCTCCCTACACGGCGACCGCCGTCGCGCGCCTGCAGGCGGCCGGCGCGACGCTGATGGCGAAGACCAACCAAGACGAGTTCGCGATGGGCTCCTCCAACGAGAACTCGGCCTTCGGGCCCGTGCGCAACCCGTGGGACCGCGAGCGCGTCCCGGGCGGCTCCTCGGGCGGGAGCGCGGCGGCCGTCGCTGCGGGGCTGGCGCCGTGGGCGCTCGGGACGGACACCGGTGGCTCGATCCGCCAGCCCGCCGCGCTGTGCGGGATCGTCGGGCTCAAACCGACCTACGGCGCCGTCTCGCGCTACGGGATGATCGCCTTCGCCTCCTCGCTGGATCAGGCCGGACCGCTGACGCGCGACGTGGCCGACGCGGCGCTGATGCTGCGCCACCTGATCGGCGCGGACCCTTGCGATGCGACATCGCTGCAGTACCCGGGCGCGATCGAGCTGCCCGGCGCCGAGCGCCTCGACGGCATCAGGCTCGGCGTGCCGCAGGAGCTCACCGGCGAGGGCATCGAAGCGGGCGTGCTCGACTCCTTCCAGGCGACGCTCGCGCTGGCGGGGGAGCTGGGCGCCGAGCTGCGGCCGGTTCACCTCCCGCACGCCCCGCACGCGCTATCGGCCTACTACGTGCTCGCGCCGGCCGAGTGCTCGTCGAACCTCGCGCGCTACGACGGGGTGCGCTACGGCTACCGCGCGCCGGACGCGAAGGACCTGCTCGAGATGTACACACGCACGCGCCACGATGGCTTCGGAGCAGAGGTCAAGCGGCGCATCATGCTGGGGACATACGCGCTCTCGGCCGGCTACTACGACGCCTACTACGGGCGCGCGCAGCGAGTGCGCACGAAGATCTCCGAGGACTTCAGCTCCGCCTTCACCGAGGTCGACTTCATCGTGACGCCGACGGCGCCGACCGTCGCGTTCAGGCTCGGTGAGAAGACCGCCGACCCCCTCGAGATGTATCTCAACGACTACTGCACCGTCCCGATGTCGCTCGCCGGGATCCCCGCGATCTCGATCCCCGGAGGCCTCAGCGAGGGGCTCCCGGTCGGCTTCCAGATCGCCGGCCCGGCGTTCAGCGAGAGCCGGCTTCTCGATGCCGCGCACGCGCTCGAGCTCGCGATCGGCTTCGACGGAGGCCCCGCGCGTGGCTGACCCCGTGAACGGCTCCGGCGCCGAGTCGGTGAACGGTCGCCACGATGGCCTGGAGGCGGTCATCGGCCTCGAGATCCACGTGCAGCTTGCGACAGCCACGAAGATGTTCTGCGGATGCGAGCTGTCGTTCGGCGAGCCGCCGAACACGCGCACCTGCGGCGTATGCCTGGGGCTGCCCGGGAGCCTTCCCGTGGCCAACGCGCGCGCCGTTCACTTCGGCCTGATGATCGGGTTGGCGCTCGGCTCCGAGCTCGCGCCGCGGTCGATCTTCCATCGAAAGAACTACTTCTATCCCGACCAGGCGAAGAACTACCAGATCTCCCAGTACGACGAGCCCTTGTGCCGCGGCGGGAGCCTGCAGGACGTGCGCATCCACCGAGTTCACCTCGAGGAGGACGCCGCGAAGCTGATCCATGTGGGCGCGAGCGGACGCATCCACGGCTCGGACGCCTCGATCGTCGACTTCAACCGCGGCGGCACGCCGCTGGCGGAGATCGTCACCGAGCCCGACCTGCGGACCCCCGAGCAGGCGAGCGAATGGCTCAAGCTGCTGCGCACGACGCTGCGCCGGCTCGGCGTCAGCGACGTGAACATGGAGGAGGGCTCGCTGCGCTGTGACGCCAACATCTCGCTGCGCCCGGCCGGCTCCGCCGAGCTGGGCGTCAAGACCGAGCTGAAGAACATGAACTCGTTCCGCTTCATCGAACGCGGCATCCGCGCGGAGACCGAGCGCCAGCGCGCGATCCTCGGCGAAGGCGGCCACGTGACGCAGGAAACGCTGCACTTCGACCCAGGCTCCGGGGCGCTCACGTCGCTGCGCTCGAAGGAGGAAGCGCACGACTACCGGTACTTCCCCGAGCCCGACCTGCTGCCCGTCGCGATCGACGCGGAGATGGTCGAGCGGGCGCGCGAGGCGATGCCCGAGCTTCCCGCCGAGCGGTCCGAGCGACTGCAACGGGAGCTGCAGCTGACCGCCGAAACCGCTCAACGGCTCGCCTTCTCCTCCGAGCTCGGCGACTACTTCGAGGCCGCGCTCGCGATCGAGGCCGACCCGCCGGCGCCCCCGCAGATGCTCGCCAACTGGGTGACCGGCGAGCTCGTCGCGCGGCTCGCCGACGACGAGGAGCCGCTCGGCTCGCGCGTGCGACCCGCGGCGCTCGCAGAGCTCGTGGGGCTCGTCGCGGCCAGGCGCGTCAGCGTCGGAGCGGGGCGCCAGGTGCTCGATCGGTTGGCCGCAGAGGGCGGCGAGCCGCAGGCGATCGTCGAATCCGAGGGCCTCGCCGCGATCGAGGGCTCGGACGAGCTCGCCGCGATCGTCGCCGGCGCGCTGCGCGCAAACGCCGACGCGGCCGAGCGCGTGCGCGAAGGCAACGCGAAGGCGATCGGTCCGATCGTCGGCCATGTGATGCGCGAGACCAAGGGCCGTGCCGACGGGACCGAGGTCTCTCGCCTGATCAACGAGCAGCTCGGCATCTGAGGACCAGCCGCGACGTCCACTCCTGACACGCCCCGAGTCGACATTTTGGACCGGCGGCCAAAGGCAGTTCGGGCACCAGGCGCCAAGATGACGATCATGAACCGTTCGGCAGCCAAATCGAGCGAAGCGTCTCCTCGGCGGTTCATCCTGCTGCCCGAGGAGGCGGCGGACGGGGTGGCCAGCCGTCCCCGTATCCGCCGGTATCAGCTCACGAGAGTCGGGCGCGGCGCAGGCAGGCGGCGCGCGGGTCTGAGCGACTCTGAGCTCGCGAGCGCCGGGATGGCGCGCGAGCTCGCGAGGCTGGGCTCCTCATAAGCGGTCCGTCGTGGCGACGGCCGAACCGGCTTCCCTCAGCCGGTGCTCCTCGGGGGTGCGGCCGGGCAGGGGTAGCACTTCCTGCTCGGCCGCGCCTGCCGGTAAACTGAAGCTGTAATGAACGGCTCACCGGGTTCCACCGGCTCATCGTCGAGGTCCTTCGGCCGCACGGTCGTCGCAGCGCTGATCCTGCTGCTGGCGGTCTACGTGTTGTTCGGCCTGATCATCCACGTCGTCTCGTTCCTGTTCAGCGGGCTCGTGCTCGTGATCGCGGTGATCGCTGTCGTGTGGGCGCTGCGCGTGCTCCTGTAGCGAGGCGGCCGCATGGCCTACGTGATCATCGCGCTCTGCTTCGGCTTGGCGGGCGGGCTGGTCGGCAGGATCAAGGGCAGCTCTTTCGTCCTCTGGTTCCTGATCTCCGCGGCTGTCCCGTTCTTCGGGCTGGCTGCCGCGGTCGCATATCGCTACGAGAGCGACGAGCTGCGCCGCCGCTGCCCGCGCTGCGGGCGCGTGACGAAGATCTACGACGCGATCTGCATCCGCTGCGGCACGGAGCTCGAGTTCCCGGACGAGGCCATCTCGCCCGAGCGCCCAGACCCGGATGGGCAGGCCCGAACGGCCGCGGGAGAGCGTTCGACGAGGGCTCCGTCCGTGAGGGCTCCCTAACTCGATTTCGGCGGCCCTAAGCGGGTCTTTCGCCTAGGGTGAGGGCATGAGCAGCCAGGCAGAGACCGCCACGCGAAGCGACTCGCTGATCGCGCGCCTGATCCACCGTTGGGGCTTCAAGGACGATCGCGATTTCCTGCTTCGCGTCGTGCAACCCGGCCTCGTCGGCCTGATCGACGGCACGATCTCGTCGCTCGCCCCGATCTTCGCCGCGGCCATCACATCCAGCTCGCACACGGCCTTCGTCGTCGGCTTGGGCGTGGCGCTCGGCGCCGGCGTCAGCATGGGATGGTCGGAGGCCGGATCGGACACGGGCGAGGAGACGGGGCGCGGATCGGCGGTCGTGCGCGGCAGCATCACGGGCGGCATGACGATGCTGGGCAGCATCTTTCACACGCTGCCGTTCCTCATATCCGACGTCAAAAAGGCGCTGCTCGTCGCCGGCGTCGTCGTCGCCGTCGAGCTGTTCGCGATCGCCTGGATCCGGAACCGCTTCCTCGGGATCCCGATGCGCGCCTCGCTCATGTTCGTCGGGCTCGGCGGCGTGATCAGCCTTGCGATCGGCGTCGGGCTCGGCGCCTCCTGAAATCGCCCTAAAACCCGCTGGTACACTGGGTTTTCCCGGACCCAGGAAAGGATCCCGACGCGATGCGAGCGGTCGATGCGCTGATGGCATGTTTGAAGGCGGAGGGCGTCGACGTCGTCTTCGGCCTGCCCGGCGGAGCGAACCTGCCGACCTATGACGCCTTCGTCGACGCCGGCATCCGCCACATCCTCGTCCGCCACGAGGCCGGCGGCGGCCACGCCGCGGAGGGCTACGCGAAGGCCACCGGCAAGGTCGGCGTCGCCTTCGCGACCAGCGGCCCGGGCGCGACCAACCTGATTACGCCGATCTGTGACGCGATGATGGACTCGGTGCCGGTCGTGTTCATCACGGGCCAGGTCCGCACCGAGCTGCTCGGCACCGATGGCTTCCAGGAGGCGGACACGATCGGGATCACGATGCCGGTCGTCAAGCACTCGTTCATGATCCAGCACCCCCAGGAGCTGCCGCGGGCGATCCACGAGGCCTTCCACATCGCCCGCTCGGGACGCCCCGGGCCGGTGCTCGTCGACATCCCCCAGGACCTCTCGCGCGCGGAGATCGACTACGAGCCGGTCGGCGACGTCCGCCTACCCGGCTACCAGCCGCGCGTCGAGGGCAACCAGAAGCAGATCCGCCAGGCGGCCAAGGCGCTCGCGGCGGCGCAGCGCCCGGTGATCTACGCCGGCGGCGGCGTCGTGAACGCGAACGCCTCGGAGGAGCTGACCGAGTTCGCGATCTCCGACCGCTTCCCCGTGACCTGCACGCTGATGGGCCTCGGCGCCTTTCCCGCGCCGCACGCGCAGTGGCTGGGGATGCTCGGCATGCACGGCACGCGCGCCGCCAACTACGCGATGGACGAGGCCGACCTGATCTGCGCGATCGGCGCGCGCTTCGACGACCGCATCACCGGCAAGCTCTCCGAGTTCGCGCCGCGCGCGAAGTTCATCCACATCGACGTCGACCCCGCCGAGATCTCCAAGAACGTGCCGGCGCACATCCCGATCGTCGGCGACGCCAAGCACGTGCTCGCGAAGCTCGTCGTCGAGTACCGAGCGACGGGCGCGGACCCGGGGCGGCTGGCAGCGTGGTGGAGCCGGATCGAGGGCTGGCGCGAGAAGTACCCGCTCGGCTACGAGGACACGACCGACTCCGAGATCAAGCCCCAGTACATGATCCAGGCGCTGTTCGAGGCTACCGGCGGCGAGGCGATCGTCACCAGCGACGTCGGCCAGCACCAGATGTGGACGGCGCAGTACTACGACTTCCCGGCGCCCCGTCGCTGGATCAACTCGGGCGGGCTCGGCACGATGGGCTTCGGTCTGCCGGCCGCGATGGGCGCGGCCGTCGCATGCCCCGAGCGCGTCGTCGTCTGCGTCGCGGGCGACGGCTCGGTGCAGATGAACGCGCAGGAGCTCGCGACGTGCGCGCAGAACGAGATCCCGATCAAGGTGTTCATCATGAACAACGGCTATCTCGGCATGGTGCGCCAGTGGCAGGAGCTGTTCTGGGACGGTCGCTACAGCCATGTCGACATGGGCCGGTTCCCCGACTTCGTCAAGCTCGCCGAGGCTTACGGCGTGACCGGCATGCGCCTCGAGGACAAGCGCACGCTCGTCGATGACTTCAAGCGCGCGATCGCCACCGACGGGCCGGTACTCGTCGACGTGCGCGTGACGCGCGAGGAGAACACCTATCCGATGATCCCCGCCGGACAGCCCGCGCGCGAGATGGTGGGATGAGAAGAAGCGGCGCCTGATGGGCGAGCCCGGGACGAAGGAGCCGCTCAGCCTCGAGGAGCTCGAGGCTGCGACGAACCTGCGCACGGGCCGCAAGCACGTGCTCTCGATCCTCGTCGAAAACAAGTCGGGTGTGCTCACGCGGATCGCGGGGCTGTTCGCGCGGCGCGGCTTCAACATCGACACGCTGACAGTCGGCCCGACGGACGACGAGGCGGTCTCGCGCGTGACGCTCACCGTCGACGGCGCGATCCACCCGATCGATCAGGTCACCAAGCAGCTGCACAAGCTCGTCAACGTGCTCAAGATCCGCGATCTCGAGCCCGGCGACACGGTCTCGCGCGAGCTCGCGCTGTTTAAGGTCGCCGCCGACGGCGTCCAGCGCGGGGAGCTCCTGCAGATCGCCGAGATCTTCCGCGGGAAGGTCGTCGATGTCACCAAGCGCGCGATCATCATCGAGGTCACGGGAACGACGGAGAAGATCGCCGCCTTCGAGATGATGGTGCGGCCCTTCGGGCTGATCGAGATGATGCGCACGGGCGAGATCGCGATCTCGCGGGGACGCACCGAGACCTAGAGCGTTGCGCCGCACCGACTCGGGCGCGCGCTTCTCGCTCGGCCCCGCCGAGCGGGAGCGGCTGGCGGAGACGTTGCGACGCGCTGTCGCGCGCGCCCGTCGAAGCGGCGGGGAGACGCTCGCGGCGATCTCGCTGCCGCTCGCGTCGAACGTCGATCCGTCCGCGCTCGCGGCCGCCTCACGGCGTGCGGGCGAGCCGTGGTTCCTGTTCGAGCAGCCCGACCGCGGGCGCGCCGCGCTCGCGGCGCTCGGCGAGGTGGCCTGCCTCGAGGCTCACGGGCCGGCTCGCTTCGCGGACGTCGGCGAGCGCTGGCGGGCGCTGGCGGCCGCCGCCGTGCACGAGCAGCTCGGCGGCTGCGAGGGCGCCGCTCCCGTGGCGGTCGGCGGCTTCGCCTTCGCCCCCGAGGGCGGTCGCGCGCCGCACTGGGCGGGCTTCGCGCCGGCGTCGCTGATCGTCCCCGAGGTCGCGCTCGTGCGCGACGGCCGCGACGGGGACGGGTCGCCTCGCGTGCGCATGACGCTGGCGACGCTCGCCTCGCCCGACGACATGCCCGAGGAACTGCTCGCGCGACTCGAGGCGAGGCTCGCCGAGCTGCGCTCGCGCGAGCTGCCGCTTCTCGATCCCGCGCCGGCGGGACGCTTCCAGGTCGCGAGCGCGATGCCGCCCGAGCACTACGAGGCGGCCGTCTCGCGCGCGGTCGAGCTGATCGGCCACGGGACGATCGAGAAGATCGTACTCGCCCGCGAAGTCCAGGTCCACGCGCCGCGCGACCACGACCCGGTCGCGGTGTTCGGTGTCCTGCGCGAGGAGTTCCCCTCCTGCTTCGTGCTCTGCGTGGGCCGCGGCGACGCGACGCTGGTCGCGGCCAGCCCGGAGCTGCTCGTGCGCGGCGAGGGACGCCGCGTCAGCACGCTGGCGCTCGCGGGCTCGACCCGCCGCAGCGCGGACCCGGCCGTCGACGCGCATCTCGGCGAGCAGCTGCTGCGCAACCCTGGCTACCGCCAGGAGCACGCGATCGTCGCGCGCAGGATCGAGCGGATGCTACGTCCGCACGCGATCTGGGTCGCCGCCTCCTCCGAGCCCGAGCTCGTGCGGATCGCGAACATCCAGCACCTCGCGACGCCGATCAGGGCACAGCTCGCGGAGCCGCTTGACGCGCTGGAGCTGATCGGGCTGATGCACCCGACACCTGCGGTCGGAGGCGAGCCGCTCGAGAGCGCCGCGCCGCTGATTCCCGCGCTCGAGGGGCTCGACCGCGGCTGGTACTCGGGGCCGGTGGGCTGGACGGACGCGACGGGCGACGGCGAGTTCTGCGTCGCGCTGCGCTGCGCGCTGTTGCGCGGGGCGCTCGCCCGCTGCTACGCCGGCAACGGCATCGTCGGAGAGTCCGAACCCTCGGCCGAGCTCGCCGAGACCGAAGTCAAGCTTTCGGCGCTGCTTCCGCTCCTGGCCGGTTGAGCGCCCGCGAGACCGCCTCCCAGAGGCGCCCGTGGAGCTCGACGTTCTGATCGCGCCTCGTGCGAACCTCGATGATGCTCGCCCCCCGCGAGCCCTCGAGCGAGGCCTCGAGTGCGGCGCGAAACGCGAATACGTCCTCGACCCGCTCGTGCGAGAAGCCATAGAGGGCGGCGACCGCGGAGAAGTCCAGCTCCGTCGGCGTCGCGATGTGACGTGTGTAGATGTCCTCGTCGCCGGCGCGCTCGCGAGCCGCCACCGAGCGCGAGACCGGCAGGAAGTCGAAGATCCCGCCACCCGCGTTGTCGAGCAGCACGATCGTCAGCTTCAGCCCCAGACGGCGGCCGGCGAGCAATCCGCCGATGTCGTGTGCGAGGGCGACGTCGCCGATCAGCAGCACGACGGGCCCTGTCGAGTCCGCGGCGGCGCCGAAGGCGGAGGAGACCGTGCCGTCGATCCCGTTGGCGCCGCGGTTGCAGAGCGCCCGGGGGGGGTCCGGGCGGACCGGCCAGAACGACTCGATGTCGCGTACGGGCATCGAGGACGCGACGAACAGCGTCGCCTCCTCGGGGAGCAGCACGCCCAGCTCGCTCGCGACCGCCGGCTCGCTGATGCGGTGATCGCCGAGCTCGCCGAGAATCGCCTCGGAGGCTTGCTCATCCGCGCTGCGCCACAGCGCCAGCCAGTCCTCCTCGACGCTCGATCCCGGCGCGGACGGCTCGGCGAGCGAGCCCGCGAGGCGCGACAGCGCGGACGCCGGCTCGAGCGCGAGCGAGTCCGAGAGCACCGACGCCGGGTCCTGCCATGCGGCCTCCGGATCGAGCGCGACCTGGCGAGCGTCAACGAGCCCCGCCAGCCACGCGCGCAGGGGCTTGGAGACGGGGAGGTCGCCGACGCGCAAGATCAAATCGGGCGTCACGCGGGCGCGGAACGTCTCGTCGCGCAGCAGCGCATCGTAGTGCGCGATCGCCGCATCGCCGCGCCGGGCGCCCGAGAGGGGATCGGCGAGCAGCGGCCAGCCGGCGGCGGCGGCGAACGCCGAGGCCGCCCGGCCGAGCGGCGTCGCGCGCTCGTGGCGCCCGGCGAGGAGAACCCCGCGCCGCGCTCCCGAGACGAGCGCGCCGAGCGCCGCGGCCGCCGCGGAGGAGCCGCGCGGCGCGGGCGTGCGGTGCACGTAGGGAAGGCCATTCGGACGCGCCGTGGCGTCGGGCGGAAGCTGCTCGTCGCTCACGAGCGGCTCGCGCAGCGGGAAGTTGAGGTGAACGACCCCGGGACGACCTTCGAGCGCCGTCCAGTACGCGCGACATGCGAGCGTGCGGATCCATCGCAGGGGCGCCTCGCCGGCGCGCTCGACGCCCACCTCGAAGAACCACTTCGCGGCGTCGCCGTAGAGCTTCAGCTGGTCGATCGCCTGGCCCGCGCCGTTCTCGCGCAGCTCCGGCGGGCGGTCGGCGGTGAGCAGCAGCAGCGGCACGCGCGCCTCGCGCGCCTCGATCGCCGCCGGCAGCAGCTCGGCCGCGGCCGTACCCGAGGTGCACGCGACCGCGACCGGGAGCCCCGAGGACTTCGCCAGGCCGAGCGCGAAGAAGCCCGCGCATCGCTCGTCGACGTGCGAGAAGCAGCGCAGCCGCTCCTCGCGCGCGAGCGTCAGCACCAGCGGGGCGCAGCGAGAGCCCGGCGAGGTGCACGCCGCGCGCATCCCGCAACGGGCGAGCTCGTCGACGAACGCCGCGAGCAGCAGGTATGTCTCGGTGGCGGGGGTCATAGGATGGGTCGGTGCCGGAGAGCGTCGTCCTGCTGCACGGGTTCAGCGGCACCGGCCGGGCCTGGGACGGGGTCGCCCGGCGGCTTCGACGCGAAGGCTACAGCCCGCTCGCCCCCGATCTCCCCGGCCACGGGACGGCCTCGGATGTCGAGCCGATCACCTTCGCCCACTGCGTGCGCCACGTGCTCGAGCGAGCGCCGGAGCGCTTCGTGCTGTGCGGCTACTCGCTCGGAGGGCGCGTCGCGCTGCACGTCGCGCTCGCCGCGCCCCGGCGCGTGAGCCGGCTGGTGCTCGTCTCGAGCACTCCGGGGATCGAGGGCCCGGCCGAGCGCGCCGAGCGCCGCCGCGCGGACGAACGGCTGGCCGCCGAGCTCGAGGACGAGCCCTTCGAGCGCTTCATCGACCGCTGGCGCACGCAACCGCTGTTCGCCGGGGACCCGCCCGCCGTCGACCGGCTCGCGCGCGAGGATCAGCGGCGCAACGACCCACTCGCGCTCGCCGCCGTGCTGCGAGGGATCGGAACGGGTGCGATGGAGCCGCTGTGGGACCGGCTCGGTGACCTTCGGATGCCGGTCACCGTGGTCGTCGGCCAGCGCGATGCCAAGTTCAGCGAGATCGGCGAACAGGTCGTCTCGCTGCTCGCGGACGGGGAGCTGGCTGCGGTCGCGGGCGCGCACAACCTGCCGCTCGAGAACCCGCTCGCGCTGGCCGCGATCCTGAGCGACGAGAGCTAGAGCGGCTCGACCCCGAGCCCTGGGCCCGACGGCACGGCGATCGCGCCGGCGCGCGCGGGCAGCTGGTCCTCGACGTCCGCGAAGAGCGCGAGCGTCGCCAGCCCGCAGTGGGGAAGCGTCCCGCGGGAGGCGAGCGCGGCCGCCGCGTGCAGCGCGGCCGCGATGCCGAGCGGCCCGTCGAGCGTCGAGGCGAGGTACACCTCCGCGCCCGAGGCGCGCACGAGCGTCGCGGCGGCGAGGAGCCCGGCGATACCCCCGCAGCGCGAGAGCTTCAGGCAGACCGCATCGGAGACGCCCGCGCCGAGCGCGCCCGGCTCTGCCGCTGTCTCGTCGATCGCGACCCTGACGGCGACGCGCTCGCGCACCTCTCTGACGCCACGCAGCCCGTGCGTCGGCTCCTCGACCAGCTCGAGGCCCGCGGGCGACAGTGCTTCGATCGCGCGCACCGACTCCTCGACGCTCCACGCCCCGTTCGCATCGAGTCGCAGCAGCGTCTCCGGGCCGGCCGCCGCGCGCACCGCCGCGACGCGGCCGGCGTCGTCGCCGGTGCCGACCTTGAGCTTCAGGCAGCGGAAGCCGTCGCGGACCGCGTGCGCCGCCTGCTCGGCGGCTCCGGCCCGGTCGTACGCGGTGATCGTCGCGTTGACGGGCACCTCGGCAGCCGGCTTGTCGGTCAGCAGCGCCGCGAGCGGCCGGCCGGCGCGCCGCCCCGCGCGGTCCCACAGCGCGAGGTCGATCGCGGCGAGCGCCGCAGGCTCGTCGTCGACGGCGCGGCACGCATCGAGGATCTGCGCACCGTTCTCCCCGCGCGAGCCGGCGAGCACGTCGATGTAGCGGTGGAGCGCCTGCTCGACGCGCTCCACGCCGGCGCCATCGTAGGACTCGAGTGGCGCCGCCTCGCCGTAGCCGGTGACGCCGTCCTCGCCCGTCAGCGAGACGCACAGCAGCTCGCGCTCGCGCACCTCGCCGTAGGCGGCCTGAAGCGGCCGGCGCAGCGCCAGCGTGCGCCGCTCGAGCTCGAGCTTCACGACGCGACGCCGCCGCTCGCGAGGATGCCCGCCGAGAACAGCAGGCAGAACAGCAGCTGCAGCGCGCCGGTCCGTGCCAGCGCCCCGTTCAGCGCGGGGCCGTCGGTGCGGCTCTGGACGACGCGCACGAGCCTCAGCGCCAGCGGCGCCGAAGCCCACGGCAGCAGCAGCCAGGCGCTCATCGAGCCGAGCAGCCACGGCAGCGGCGCGAACAGATATGCGCCGGCGAGCATCGCCGCGTAGAGCCTCCGCGTACGCTCGCGCCCGAGCCGCACTGCGAGCGTGCGCTTGCCGGCTCGGCGGTCGGTCTCGAGGTCGCGGACGTTGTTGACGACGAGGATCGCACTCGCGAGTAGCCCCACCGGCACCGCGCACACGAACGCCTCCCACGGCAGCTCCTGGACCTGCACGAAGTACGAGCCCGCGACCGCGACGATGCCGAAGAACAGGAACACGAAGACCTCGCCGAGCCCCTCATAGCCGTACGGGCGCGGGCCGCCCGTGTAGAGCACGCCGGCGAGGATCGAGGCGGCGCCGACCGCGAGCAGCTCGGGACCGGCGACGGCGACCAGATACGCGCCGCATGCGACCGCGAGGCCGAACGTCACGTAGGTCGCGATCAGCACCTGGCGCGGCGGCACGAGGCCGCCCGCGGTCACGCGCACGGGGCCGAGCCGATCCTCGGTGTCCGCGCCGCGGCGCGCGTCCGAGTAGTCGTTCGACAGGTTCGTGCCGACCTGGATGAACACCGCCCCGAGGAGCGCCGCGACGAACGCCAGCGGATGGAAGCGTCCGGCGCCGAGCGCGAGCGAGGTTCCGACGAGGACCGGCGCGACGGCGGCCGGCAGCGTGCGCACGCGCGCCGCCATCAGCCAGATGCGAGCCGTCCCCACCAGTCAGGCGCGCTTCGGGAAGCGGGAGAAGTCCGGCGCTCGCTTCTCGCGGTATGCGTCGCGCCCCTCCTGCGCCTCCTCGCTGCCGTAGAAGAGCAGGTTGGCGTCGTGCGCGAGCTGCTGGATCCCGCTGAGGCCGTCCTCGGCGGCGTTGAAGCTCGCCTTCAGCAGCCGCAGCGCGAACGGCGAGACCGCGAGCATCTCACGGCACCACTCGACCGTCTCCTGCTCGAGGCGATCGAGCGGCACGACCGTGTTGACGAGCCCCATGCTCATCGCCTCCTCGGCCGAGTACTGGCGGCACAGGAACCAGATCTCCTTCGCCCGCTTCGGTCCGACGAGCTCCGCAAGCAGGCCGGCGCCGAAGCCGCCGTCGAAGGAGCCGACGCGCGGTCCGACCTGCCCGAAGCGCGCGTTGTCGGCGGCGATCGTGAGGTCGCACACGAGGTGCAGAACGTGCCCTCCGCCGATCGCATAGCCGGCGACCATCGCGACGACCGGCTTCGGCAGCCGGCGGATCTGGACGTGCAGGTCGGTCACGTGAAAGCGCCCGACCCCGGCCCTACCGGCCGCTCCGTCGTCGAGATACCCGGAGTCTCCGCGGACGCGCTGGTCGCCGCCCGAGCAGAAGGCGTCGGGCCCCTCGCCGGTCAGCACGACCACGCCGATCGAAGTGTCCTCGCGCGCGTCCTCGAGCGCCTGCGAGATCTCGATGATCGTGCGGGGCCGGAACGCGTTGCGGACCTCCGGCCGGTCGATCGTGATCTTCGCGATGCCCTCGCCGGGCGCCGCCGACTTCTCGTAGCGGATGTCCGTGTAAGCCTCGTCGCCGGCAGGCGCGGCCGCTATCCAGGTGGTTGACATTGCGCGAAGGCTAGCCTGTGGGCCATGGTGGTCGAGGGATGGCTCGCCCGCGCGGCGGCGGCGCGGCCCGAACGTGTCGCGCTCCAGACGCCCGGGCGCAGCTGCTCCTACGCCGAGCTCCTCGAGCTCGCCCTCTCCGGCGCCGCCGAGCTCGCCGCATGCGGTGCGGGGCCGGGGACGCGGGTCGCGATCGAGCTGGCGCCGGGCCTCGCGTTCGTCCAGGCGCTCCACGCGTGCCTGCTACTCGGCACCGTCGCCGTGCCCGTCGACCTCCGCGCCGCGGAGGCCGAACGCGCCCGAACGGCCTCGGCTGCGGAGCTTCACATCCGTGAGCCCCTCGCGGAGCGGCGGGGCCACGCGGGGTCGGTGCCGGAGCGCGGGCACGACCTCGACGCGGTCGCAGTCGTGCTGCACACCTCGGGCACGACCTCCGAGCCGCGGCCCATCGAGCTGACCTACGGCAACTTCCTCTGGAGCGCGCTCGGCTCCTCGGTCGCGCTCGGCCACGACCGGGCCGAGCGCTGGCTGTGCACGCTGCCGCTGTGCCACGTCGGCGGCCTCTCGATCCTGCTGCGATCGTGCATCCACGCCACGACGGCGGTTGTCCACGAGCGCTTCGAGACCGAGCGCGTGCTGCGCTCGCTGCGCGAGGAGGGCGTCACCCTCGTGAGCCTCGTCGCGACGACGCTCGCGCGGCTGCTCGACGCGGGTCTTGAGCAGCCTCCCGCGCTGCGCTGCGCGCTGACCGGCGGCGGCCCGGTGCCCGCGGCGCTAGTGCGGCGCGCCTCGCTCGCCGGCGTGCCGGTGAGCCTCACCTACGGGCTCACCGAGACCTGCTCGCAGGTGACGACGACGCCCATCGCTGCGATCGAGGACGGCCGCGTGGTGAGCGCGGGGCCGCCTCTGTTCTGCACGCGCCTGCGGCTCGCCTCCGATGGCGAGATCCTCGTGCGCGGTCCGACCGTCGCCCGCTCGGCGCCGGCGGCGGATGGCTGGCTGCACACCGGCGATCTCGGGAGCATCGGCGCGGACGGGGAGCTACGCGTGCTCGGCCGCAAGTCCGAGACGATCGTCAGCGGCGGCGAGAACGTCTCCCCGATCGAGGTCGAGGCGGTGCTCGAGGAGCATCCCCACGTGCTCGAGGCGGCCGTCGTCGGTCGCGCCGACGAGGAGTGGGGGGAGGCCGTGACGGCATTCGTCGTCGCGCGCGACGGCGCCGAGCTCGACGAGCAGCAGCTGCGCTCGCACTGCGCGCGGGCGCTGGCACCGTTCAAGGTCCCGAAGCGGATCCTCGCGGTCGCCGGGCCGCTGCCCCGCACCCCGTCGGGGAAGCTCCTGCGCAGGGACCTCCCGTGAGCTTCGACGCGAACGCGCACCGCGAGGCGAGCCTGCGCAACTGGGAAGAGGCGGCGTCGGGCTGGACGCGCCGGCAGGAGATGCTCCGCGACCTCGGCGCGCCGGTCTCGCACTGGATGCTCGACGCGGTCTCTCCGCAGCCGGGGCAGCGCGTGCTCGAGCTCGCGGCGGGGCTCGGCGAGACGGGGATGCTCGCGGCGGAACTCGTCGCGCCGATGGGCGGCGTGATCATCTCCGACCAGGCCGAGGCGATGCTCGAGGGAGCGCGAGCACGGGCCGCGGCGCTCGGGCTGAGCAACGTCGAGTTCCAAGTGCTGAACGCCGAATGGATCGACCTGCCGGTCGCGAGCGTCGACGCCGTCCTCTGCCGCTGGGGCTACATGCTGATGGCCGACCCCGAAACGGCCCTGCGCGAGACGCGCCGCGTGCTGCGTCCGGGCGGCGCCACCGCGCTCGCCGTGTGGGACGCGGTCGAGTACAACCCCTGGGCGCTGCTGCCGGCGAGCGAGCTGCGCGAGCGAGGCCTCAGCCCGCCACCCGATCCCGGCGCGCCGGGGCCCTTCGCGCTCGGAAGCGAGCAGCGCGTCGCGGAGCTGCTCGAGCTTGCAGGCTTCTCGGAGGTGAGCGTCGAGGCGCTCGAGCTCGTGCGCAGCCACGCGAGCTTCGACGATCTCTGGGATTCGACGCTCGACCTCTCGCGCGTCTTCCACGATGCCGTGCTCGATCGGCCCCAAGCCGAGATCGAGCAGATCAAGGGCTCGCTCGCCGAGCGCTTCGCCCCGTACACGCAGGACGACGGGACGCTTCAGATACCCGGACGCACGTTGCTCGCCGCGGCGAGCGCGTGAGCGTGGGGCGCGCGTCCTCGCCTGCGGCCCACCGCGATTGGATAGCCTGCGCGCAATGATCTACGACGACGACGCCCACCTGAATCTCCTCGACGGCAAGACCGTCGCCATCATCGGCTACGGCTCCCAGGGGCACGCGCACGCGCTGAACCTGAAGGACTCGGGCGTCGACGTCGTCGTCGGCCTGCGCGAGGACTCCTCGTCGGTCGCCAAGGCCCGCGAGCAGGGCCTCGAGGTGCTGCCGATCGTCGAGGCGGCCAGCCGCGGGGACCTGGTGATGATCCTGCTCCCCGACGAGAGGCATCACGACGTCTGGGAGAGCGACATCCGCGACGGGATCGCCGAGGGCGACATGCTGCTCTTCGGTCATGGCTTCTCGATCCACTACGGGGAGATCGCGCCGCCGCCCGGCGTGGACGTCGGGATGGTCGCGCCGAAGGGCCCCGGCCATCTCGAGCGCCGCCAGTTCACCGAAGGCAGCGGCGTGCCGGGCCTGATCGCCGTCGCCCAGGACGCGAGCGGCAACGCCCGTGCGCTTGCGCTCGCGTATGCGAAGGGCATCGGCTGCACGCGCGGCGGCGTGATCGAGACGACCTTCAAGGACGAGACCGAGACCGACCTGTTCGGCGAGCAGGCCGTTCTCTGCGGCGGCGCGTCGGAGCTCGTGCAGGCCGGCTTCGAGACCCTCGTCGATGCCGGCTACGACCCGGAGATGGCGTACTTCGAGTGCCTGCACGAGCTGAAGCTGATCGCCGACCTGATGTACGAGAAGGGCCTCGCCGGGATGCGCTACTCGATCTCGAACACGGCCGAGTACGGCGATTACACGCGCGGCAAGCGCGTGATCACCGACGAGACGCGCGCGAGCATGCGCCAGATCCTCCAGGAGATCCAGTCCGGCGACTTCGCCCGCGAGTGGATCGCGGAGAACCGCGCCGGCCAGGAGAACTTCCTGCGCATGCGCGCCGAGCAGGCCGAAACGCAGGTCGAGCACGTCGGCGCCGAGCTCCGCTCCCACATGGACTGGATCAAGCCCTCCTTCTAGGCGCTGGCTGCAGCGGTGCTCGCCTACCTCTTCTGGCACCGGCCGCTCGAGAGCTCTGACCGCGCCGCCTACGAGCAGGCGCAGGTCGCCTTCCACCGCTCGCTGCACCGTGCTCCGCCCGTCGGCCTGTGCGGCTCCTCGGCCTTCCGCGTCACAGGCCCGCCATGGCTCGAGCCCGGCGCGGCGCCGGCGCGCGGCTACGAGGATTGGTATCTCGTCGAGGACTACGCTGCGCTCGGGGTGCTCAACGGCGCCGCCGTCGGACGTGGCCACCGAACAGCGCATGACGGCGCCGCGCGGATGCTCGGCGCCGGGGCCGGCGCCCTCTACGCGCTCGTCGAGGGCGACCGTCCGGAGCCGGGCCGCACACCTGGCTGCGAGTCGATCGGCGAGGCGACCCACGCGGTATGGGTGGCGCGAGCGCCGGGCTCGAAGAGCCGCCTGCTGGGTGAGCTGCTCGGCGACGGGATGGACCGGCGCCACGCCAGCCTGTGGCGCCGCCAGCTCGTGCTCGGCCCGGCGCCGGAGTACTGCCTGCTTGCGAGCGAGATTCCCGCGGGCGTCGCGCCGACGCGCCTGCCGCCCGGGTGGACCGCGACGATCCTCGAGCGCGAGCTGCTGTGGAGCGGCTGACCGGCTGACGTCCGCTACACTCGCGTCTCGTCGCGACTGGCGTTCGGGTGGAGTGCACCACCGGGAAGCGACGAGTGAGCAACGCCGCGCGCCTGGGCACCCTCAGATCATCGACATACCCTCGAGGTCCGACCGAGCGAGGAGCCCAACATGACGCCGACTCCCCTGACAGACGAGCAGCAGCTGGTGATCCCCGAGGAGCTGAGGCCGGGCGACGGCCGCTTCGGCTCGGGACCCTCGAAGGTCCGCCCGGAGGCGCTCGCGCGGCTCGCGCGCGACGGAGGGGAGGTGATGGGGACCTCCCACCGGCAGAAGCCCGTCAAGGCACTCGTCGGCGAGATCCGCGCGGGCCTGCTCGAGCTGCTCGGCGCGCCCGAGGGCTATGAGGTCGCGCTCGGCAACGGCGGCGCCACGGCCTTCTGGGACGCCGCCGCGTTCGGGCTCGTCGAGCGCCGCGCGCTGCATCTCTCCTACGGTGAGTTCTCGCAGAAGTTCGCGACCGTCACCGCGGGCGCGCCGTTCCTCGAGGACCCCGTCGTGGTGCGCGCCGATCCGGGCGACGCGCCCGATCCCGCGTCGATCGAGGCCGGCGCTCATGGCACCCCCGCCGACGTGCTCGCGTGGGCGCACAACGAGACCTCGACGGGCGTGATGGTTCCCGTCGTGCGGCCCGCCGGGGCCGACGAGGCGCTCGTGGTGGTCGACGCGACCTCGGGCGCCGGCGGCCTGCCGGTCGACCTCACGCAGGCCGACGCCTACTACCTCGCCCCGCAGAAGGGCTTCGGATCCGACGGCGGGCTGTGGCTGGCGGTCCTGAGCCCCGCCGCGCAGGAGCGGATCGCGGCGCTCAACGGCAGCGGTCGCTGGATACCGGAGTCCCTCTCGCTCCAGACGGCGCTCGAGAACTCGCTGAAGGACCAGACCTACAACACGCCGGCCGTCGCGACGCTGTTCATGCTCGTCGAGCAGATCCGCTGGATGCTCGCCGAAGGGGGGCTCGACTGGTGCGTCTCGCGCACGCGCGCATCGGCGGAGCACCTCTACAGCTGGGCGCAGGAGAGCCGCCACGCGAGCCCGTTCGTGGCCGATCCCGCCAAGCGCTCGCTGGTCGTCGGGACGATCGACTTCGACGAGCCCGTCGACGCCGCTGCGCTCGCGGCCACGCTGCGCGCCAACGGGATGGTCGATGTCGAGCCCTACCGCAAGCTGGGTCGCAACCAGCTGCGCGTCGGCATGTTCCCGGCCGTCGAGCCGGCCGATGTCCAGGCGCTGACGGCGAGCGTCGACTGGGTGCTCGAGAGGACGCTCTCGTGAGCGGGCCGGGAGCCGCCACGCAGGACGCCGGCGCGCGGCCGCGCGTTCTCGTCAAGGAGAAGATCGGCGACTCCGGCGTCGAGCTGCTGCGCGAGCACTTCGACGTCGACCTCGGCGTCGACTGGGACGAGGGGCAGCTCGGCGAGCGGATCGGCGAGTACGAGGGGATCGTGATCCGCTCGGCGACGAAGATGACCGGCGAGCTGATCGAGCGCGCCGAGCGGCTGCGCGTGATCGGGCGCGCGGGGGTCGGCGTGGACAACGTCGACGTCGAGGCCGCCACGCGCCGCGGGATCGTCGTCGCCAACGCGCCGGAGTCGAACGTCGTGACGGCCGCCGAGCATACGATGGCGCTGCTGCTGGCGCTCGCGCGCAACATCCCGCAGGCTCACAGCTCGCTCACGGCCGGCCGGTGGGAGCGCTCGAGCTTCTCCGGAGTCGAGCTCTATGAGAAGACGCTCGGGATCCTCGGCTTCGGACGCATCGGGCAGCTCGTCGCATACCGGGCGCGCGGCTTCGGCATGCGCGTCCTCGCCTTCGACCCGCTCGTCAGCGCCGAGCGCTACCGCGAGCTGGGCGTCGAGAAGGCGGCGAGCGCCGATGCGCTCTACTCGCAGGCCGACTTCGTCACCGTGCACCTGCCGAAGACACCTGAGACCGAAGGCTTCCTCGGCGCGGAGGCCTTCGCCAGGATGCGCGACGGCGTGCGCGTGCTGAACGTCGCCCGCGGGGGCCTCGTCGACGAAGCCGCTCTGAAGGACGCGCTCGACTCCGGCAAGGTCGCCGGCGCGGCGCTCGACGTCTTCCCGAGCGAGCCGATGACCGAGAGCCCGCTGTTCGGCTATCCGAACGTCGTCGTGACGCCGCACCTCGGCGCCTCGACCGCCGAGGCGACTGACCGCGCCGGCTATCAGAGCGCCGAGCAGGTCGTGGCGGCGCTCACCGGCGGCGTCGTGGCGACGGCGGTCAACATCCCCGCGATCGCGGCCGAGGACATGGAGATGCTGGGGCCCTTCCTGCCGCTCGCCACGCAGCTCGGGCGCCTGGCGATGGAGCTCGCCGAAGGCAGTTCCGTGGAGCGGATCGAGGCCGCCTTCCTCGGTCGGATCGCCGACTTCGACACGCGCCTGCTCGGGCTCGCCGTGATCGTCGGCGCGCTGCAGGGACGCACCGAGCAGCCCGTCAACCTCGTCAACGCGCCCACGATGGCCCAGCAGCGCGGGATCGTCTTCGAGGAGCGGGCCGTCTCGGAGGCGCAGGACTTCCACGAGCTGATCCGCGTCACCGTCGTCTCCGGCGAGGAGCGCGTCGCCGTGGCCGGCACCGGCATCGGCCCGAACCGCGTTCCGCATCTCGTCGAGGTCCAGAACCGGCGCCTGACGATCGAGCTCGAGCCGAACGTCGTCGTCTTCCGCTACGAGGACCTGCCGGGCATGGTTGGTCGCGTCGGCACCGTGTTCGGCTCGCACGGCATCAACATCTCCTCGGCGGCGGTCGGTCACACGCCCGACGGCGGCGGGCCCGAGGGGGCGCGCGCGCACGAGCCGGCCGAGGCCGGCCAGCGGCTCGCGGCGATGGTCGTCACGACCGATGCGCCGGTGCCCGATGCCGTCGTCCAGGAGATCGTCGCCTCCGAGGGCTTCTTCAACGGCTGGTCGGTGGACCTCCGCGCGCCGATCTAGGCGGCCCCGGTTCGGATAGGGTGGCCCGGCGATGCGGGCTGTCGTCATCACCAAGCACGGCGGTCCCGGCGTGCTCCAGGTCCAGGAGCAGCGCGACCCCGAGCTCGGCGAGGGGCAGGTGCGGATCGCGGTCGCCGCGTCCGGGATCAACTTCGCCGACGTGATGGCGCGCATGGGGCTCTACCCGGACGCGCCGAAGACGCCGTGCGTCGTGGGCTACGAGGTCGCCGGCACGATCCTCGAGCTCGGCGAGGGCGTCGGCGAGTCCCACCCGTCGCTCGAGCCCGGCCAGCGGGTGCTGGCGGGCACGAAGTTCGGCGGCTACGCCTCGCAGGTCGCCGTCCCGGCGAACGACGTCGTCGCCTTGCCGGCGCGGCTCAGCTTCGAGCAGGGCGCCGCGATCCCCGTCAACTACGCGACCGCGTGGGCGGCGCTGGTCGGCTACGGCAACCTGCAGAGCGGAGAGCGCGTGCTCGTGCACTCGGCCGGCGGCGGCGTCGGGATCGCCGCGACGCAGATCGCCAAGCGCGCCGGCGCCGAGGTCCACGGGACGGCCTCGCCCGGCAAGCACGCGCGGATCACCGAGCTCGGGTGCGACCGCGCGATCGACTACACGCGCCCCGGCTGGGAGCGCGGCGTCGGCAGCTTCGACGTGATCCTCGACGCGGTCGGAGGCAAGAGCTTCCGCACGAGCTACTCGCTGCTCGCGCCCGGGGGGCGCCTCGTCGCGTTCGGCGCCTCAGCGCTCGTCTCGGGCCAGCGACGCAACCTGGTCTCCGCCCTCGGCACCGTGGCCCGCATGCCGCGTTTCAACCTGATCAAGCAGATGTCCGAATCGAAGGCTGTGATCGGGCTGAACATGCTGACGCTGTGGAAGGACCGCGGCACGCTCGAGCCCTGGATCGAGCCGCTCGGCGAGATGCTCGATGACGGCACGATCGAGCCCGTCGTCGCAGGCGCCTTCAGCTTCGAGGAGGCCGGCGCCGCCCAGACGATGATCAGCGAGCGTCGCAACCTCGGGAAGGTCGTGCTCGTCCCCTAGCGATCTCCCGCGCGGGCACGGCAGCGAGCACGCGCGCGGGCGCCGGGCCGGTGCTAACCTCCGTTTCGAATGTCGTTCCAGAGCTCGCTTCTGCAGCTTCTTCTCCTCCCCCCTCGGGGGGAATAGCGCGTGGCGGCCGCGTAGCCGCATACCCAGCAGAGAGGAAGAGAAAGCGAGCTATAGAAGGAGCACGAACGACATGAGCGCCTCCACCGAACGCAACGAAGCCGACCGCGTCCTGATCTTCGACACGACGCTGCGCGACGGCGAGCAGTCGCCCGGCATCTCGCTCAACAAGCAGGAAAAGCTCGAGATCGCGCACCAGCTCGCGCGGCTGGGCGTGGACGTGATCGAGGCGGGCTTCCCGATCACCTCGCCGGGCGACTTCGAGTCCGTGCAGGCGATCGCGCGTGAGGTGGAAGGCCCCGTGATCTGCGGGCTGGCGCGGACCGGCAGCCAGGACATCGAGGCGGCGTGGAACGCCGTTCGCGACGCTGAGCGGCCTCGCATCCACACCTTCATCGCGACGAGCGACATTCACATCGAGCGCAAGCTCCAGACGACGCGCGAGGACGTCAAGGGCCAGGTGCGCGCGGCCGTCGCGCAGGCCCGCTCGTTCACCGACGACGTCGAGTTCTCTCCCGAGGACGGCTCGCGCTCGGACGTCGAGTACATGGCCGAGGTGATCCAGATCGCGCTCGACGAGGGCGCCACGACGATCAACGTCCCCGACACCGTCGGCTACACGATGCCGCGCGAGTACGCGGCGATGTTCGAGGAGCTCTACCGGCTCGTGCCCGCCCTGCGCGACGTCGTCGTCTCGGTCCACTGCCACGACGACCTCGGCCTTGCCGTCGCCAACTCGCTCGCCGGCGTGGAAGCCGGATGCCGGCAGGTGGAGTGCGCGATCAACGGCATCGGCGAGCGCGCGGGCAACGCCTCGCTCGAGGAGATCGCGATGCTCCTGCGCACCCGCCAGCCGAAGCTCGGGCTGTGGACCGGCATCGAGACCACCGAGATCGCCCGCACCAGCCGCCTCGTCTCACGGCTCACCGGCTACCAGGTGCAGCCCAACAAGGCGATCGTCGGGCGCAACGCGTTCGCGCACGAGGCCGGCATCCACCAGGACGGTGTGCTCAAGGAGCGCGAGACCTACGAGATCATGGATGCGACGACGGTCGGGCTGCGCAGCAACGCGATCGTGCTCGGCAAGCACTCCGGCAGGCACGCGCTGCGCAAAGCGCTCGAGGACATGGGCTTCGAGCTCGAGGGGCAGGCGCTGAACACGGCATTCAAGCGCTTCAAGGAGCTCGCCGACCGCAAGAAGCAGGTCACGGCGATGGACCTCGAGGCGCTCGTCACCGACGAGCTGCGCGAGGAGATCCCGGGCTATTCGCTCGACTCCTTCGAGGTGGAGGCATCCTCGGCGCGGCCTCCGCATGCGCGCGTCGCGGTGACGCTCCCCGACGGCTCCTCGGGCAGCGGCTCGTTCACGGGCGACGGGCCGATCGACGCCGTGTTCCAGGCGATCAACGTCGCGACCGGTGTCAGCCCGGCGCTCAGCGAGTTCACGATCGGCGCCGTGACCGAGGGCCAGGACGCGCTCGGCGAGGTGTCGATCGTCGTCGAGCTCGGCGGCTTCACCGGCGCCGGCCAGGGCGTCTCGACGGACATCATCGACGCCGCCGCGCGCGCCTACGTACGTGCTCTCTCGGTTGCCGTCGCGAGGTCCCGCGCGGATCACGCGCTGGGGATCCCAGAGGCCACGGCGGGCTGATCGGGCAGCCGGCGCCCGGGAGCGAGGGCTCGCGTTCGCGGCCCTCCGCTCCGGGGCAGCCGCCGACGGAGCCTGCGGGCTCGAGCGTCTGTGATAGCGTACGGACGTATGACGACCCCGACGGTCCAGGCCCTGTCCGACGGGCTCGAGCCCGCAGTCCTCGGCGCGCGGGTGAAGGCGCTGCGCGAGGCCTCCGCGCTGTCGTTGCGCGACCTCGCGGCGCGCAGCGGCGTGAGCGCGCCGATGCTCTCCCAGGTGGAGCGCGGCGAGACCAGCCCGACGCTCACCGTCGCCGCGCGGATCGCAGCCGGCCTCGAGCTGCGGCTCTCGCAGCTCCTGCGCCTCGACGAGAGCGGGAGCGTGACGGTCGTGCGCGCCTCCCAGCGCCAGCGCGGCGGCAACGCCCGCCGAGGACACCGCTTCGAGGTGCTCACCGCCTCCCAGCCCGGACAGCGCGCCGAGCTCTCGCGCCACACGCTCGCGCCCGGGGGCGCCACGGGCGCGATCGACGACCCGCCGATGCACGAGCCCGGCAGCCGTGAGACGGCGCTCGTCGAGCGCGGCACCGTGGCGCTCGTCTGCGACGGACAGCGCCATCAGCTCTCCGAGGGCGACTGCGTCACCTTCGATGCCGACCTGCCACATCACTTCGAGAACCCCGGCGAGCGGGAGGCCGCGCTGCTGGCGGTCGTATCCGCGGGACTGCGCAGGAGCTAGTGAGCGCAACAGGCCGACCCAGCCGGACCCCGGAAGGGGTCCCTTTCAACGAGGACACCACCGCGACAGACGAGAGAGAGCGATGACGACGCCGAAGACACTCTTCGAGAAGATCTGGGAGGCGCACGAGGTCGGCGACGGCCTGATCTACATCGACCTGCACCTTGTCCACGAGGTCACGAGCCCGCAGGCTTTCGACGGGCTGCGGCTCGCCGGCCGGCGCGTGCGCCGTCCCGACCGCACGCTCGCGACGGCCGATCACAACACGCCGACCGATGGCACGCCCGTCGCCGCGCGCATCAAGGACGAGCTCTCGCGCGTGCAGGTGCAGACGCTCGAGCGCAACTGCGAGGAGTTCGGCGTTCCCGTCTACTCGCTCGGCTCCGATCGCCAGGGCATCGTCCACGTGATCGGCCCCGAGCTCGGCGTCACGCAGCCCGGCATGACGATCGTCTGCGGCGACTCGCACACCTCCACGCACGGCGCCTTCGGAGCGCTCGCCTTCGGCATCGGCACGAGCGAGGTCGAGCACGTGCTCGCCACGCAGTGCATGGTTCAGCAGCGGCCCCGATCGATGCGCATCAGCTACGTCGGCGAGCTCGGCTTCGGCGTCACCGCCAAGGACCTGATCCTCGGCACGCTCGGCCAGCTCGGCGTGGGTGGCATGACGGGCCACGTAGTCGAGTACGCCGGCCCCGCGATCGAGGCGCTCTCGATGGAGGGCCGCATGACCGTCTGCAACATGACCATCGAGGGCGGCGGCCGTGCGGGCATGATCGCGCCCGACGAGACGACCTTCGAGTGGTTCCGCGAGGCCGCCCGTCCGGGCGCGCCCGCCGGCGCCGAGCTCGACGCGGCGATCGAGGCCTGGCGCGGGCTGCGCAGCGACGATGGCGCGAGCTTCGACACCGAGGTCACCGTCGATGCCTCGTCGATCTCGCCGCAGGTCACGTGGGGTACGAACCCCGGCATGGTGCGAGCCGTGACCGAGCGCGTCCCGTCGCCCCAGGAGTTCGACAGCCCCGCCGCGCGCGAGGCGACCGAACGCGCGCTTCACTACATGGCGCTCGAGCCCGGCACGCCGATCGAGGAGATCGCCGTCGACCGCGTCTTCATCGGCTCCTGCACGAACTCCCGCATCGGCGACCTGCGCGCCGCCGCCGAGGTCGTCGCCGGGCGCCGCGTCGCGCC
Source organism: Solirubrobacteraceae bacterium (assembly GCA_036272475.1). Classification (GTDB taxonomy): domain Bacteria; phylum Actinomycetota; class Thermoleophilia; order Solirubrobacterales; family Solirubrobacteraceae; genus Palsa-744. The sequence continues at coordinate 201,579 of DATAYP010000021.1, forward strand.
GAGCGTCAGCGCGATGGTCGTGCCGGGCTCGCAGCAGGTCAAGGCGCAGGCCGAGGCGGAGGGTCTCGATCGCGTCTTCCGCGACGCCGGCTTCGACTGGCGCGTCGCCGGCTGCTCGATGTGCCTCGGCATGAACCCCGACATCCTCAAGCCCGGCGAGCGCTGCGCCTCGACCTCCAACCGCAACTTCGAGGGCCGCCAGGGCCGCGGCGGACGCACCCACCTCGTCTCCCCGCAGATGGCCGCCGCAGCCGCCGTCGAGGGGCGCTTCGTCGACATCCGTGACTGGGCATGAGCGGCCACGCCCCCGGCCCGGCCTGGCAGCAGACGGAGCCGGTGCACACGTTCCTCTCCGTGCGCCGGCAGCTGCTTCCGCTGCTCGTCTTCGGTGGCACGGTGCCCGCCGACCAACCCGAGGGAACACCGTGGAACCCATAGAGACCATCGTCGGACCCGTCAGCCACCTCGACCGCTCCGACGTCGACACCGACCAGATCATGCCCAAGCAGTTCCTCAAGCGCGTCGAGCGCACCGGCTTCGGCGAGTTCCTCTTCTACGACTGGGCGAAGGAGCCCGACTGGGACCTGCCCGCCAACCCGATCCTCGTGACCGGCGAGAACTTCGGCTGCGGCTCATCGCGCGAGCACGCGCCATGGGGCCTGCAGGACTACGGCTTCCAGGCGATCATCGCACCGTCGTTCGCCGACATCTTCTACTCGAACTGCACGAAGATCGGACTGCTCCCGATCGTGCTCGACGAGCCGCACTGCCAGGCGCTGGCGCGCGCGGGCGAAGGCCAGGTCGACCTGCAGGCGCAGGAGGTCCGCTACCCGGGCCCGGACGGAAAGCTGGTCGCCGTGGGCTTCGAGATCGACGCCGAGATCCGCCGCAGGCTGCTCGCGGGCCTCGATGACATCGGCGTCACCCTCGGCAGCCAGGCGCAGATCGAGGAATTCGAAGCCGGGCGCGAACGCAGCGGGCCCGTCACCACGGCGCTCTAGGCTGATTTTCTCAGGAGACGCACAACTAAGCGCCTCCGAAGGGGTTATTGGAGGTATCCCCCTGACCCCCCTCATCTAGGAGGCGATATGACCTTGCCTACGAGGCTGACCGGCGTGCTCGCCATCGCAGCCACCGCAGGCTCGCTTGCAGTTCCCGCCGCGGCGAGCGCCAAGGCCGGCGACCGCACCTTCCAGCAGACCTACCCGCTGGCGTCGCGCCTGTGCACCGAGGTCGCCGCGGGCCAGCACAAACGCCTGCAGCGTGTCGCGCCGCAGGTCGCGGCCGACTGCGCGCTGCTGCAGAGCGGCTTCACCGCCGCCCAGACGACGGTTCTCACCGCTCGCGCGACGATCACCAGCGCGATCGCCGCAGATCGCGCGGTGGTGCTCGCCGCCTGCCCGCCGCCGATGGTCGGCAAACCGGCCTGCGAGGGCACGCGTCACACAGAGAGCGTTGCCATCGGTGTGCTGCGCCACCAGAAGATCGCCGCTGTGCACCACTACTACAAGACGATCGAGACCAACCGAGTCGCCTTCTGGCACGCGATCCACGCGCTGCGCGGCGCTGCGCGCCTGCACGCCGACGCGCCGATCCGCGTCGAGGACAGCTGAGCACCGGCTCACCCCGGCCAGCGCCCGCCTGCGCCTCCCCGCGCGGGCGGGCCAGCCGCGGCTCGCGCGCTCGCGGCTTCTAGAGCCGGGGCGCCCCGAGGGCCGGCGGTCGCGCTCGGCTCAGATCGTCCCGCGGCCCGGCGCCTGCGCTCTGTAGCGTTCGCGCGCATGTCGCACCACATCGTCACCCTTTCCGGCGACGGCATCGGGCCCGAGATCATGGCTCCGGCGCTCGAGCTGCTCGAGGCAGTGGGGGACTTCGAGTTCGAGCCGCAGCCCTTCGGCGGCGCCTCGATCGACGCCCACGGAACGGCGCTCACCGACGAGGTGCTCGAAGCTTGCAGGCGCGCCGACGCCGTGTTGCTCGCGGCCGTCGGCGGCCCGAAGTGGGACAGCACCGACCCGAATGCGCCGCGCCCCGAGCAGGGGCTCCTGGCGCTGCGAAAGGGGCTCGGCCTGTATGCGAACCTGCGCCCCGTCAGGCCGCTCCCCGCGCTCTACGAGGCCTCACCGCTTCGCCGCGAGCGAATCGAGGGCACCGACCTGCTCGTCGTGCGCGAGCTCACCGGCGGCATCTACTTCGGCGAGAAGACACGGACCGAGACCTCCGCTTCGGACCTCTGCGTCTACACGACCGAGGAGATCGAGCGCATCGCCCGCACCGCCTTCCGAGCAGCCCGCCGCAAGGTCTCGAGCGTCGACAAGGCGAACGTGCTCGAGACCTCCCGCCTGTGGCGCGAGGTCGTCAGCGCGCTCCACTCCCGCGAGTTCCCCGAGCTCGAGCTCGAGCACGTGCTCGTCGACAACGCCGCCATGCAGCTCGTCGCCTCGCCACGCGACTTCGACGTGATCCTCACCGAGAACATGTTCGGAGACATCCTCTCCGACGAGGCCGCGATGCTCACGGGCTCGATCGGCCTCCTCCCGAGCGCGTCGCTCGGCGGCGGCGGCAGCGGGGGCAGCTCCGGCGGGGGCGGTCGCCCCGGCGGGGGCGATGGCCCCGGCCTGTTCGAGCCGGTGCACGGCTCCGCGCCGGACATCGCGGGGCGGGGCGTGGCGAACCCGCTCGCGATGTTCCTCTCGTCGGCGCTGCTCCTGCGCCACGGCCTCGGCTTGGAAAGCGAGGCGACGGCTGTAGAATCGGCCGTTGAACGCGCGCTGGAGGCGGGCCTGCGCACCCCCGATCTGGGTGGCGAGGCGGGCACCGCGCAGGCGTCGCACGCAGTGCTCGAAAACCTCGACTAGGAGCAGCCAACGTGGAGCCCACCGACCTCATCTGGATGAACGGAGATTTCGTCGCCTGGGAGGACGCGAAGATCCACGTCCTGACGCACGGCCTCCACTACGGCACGGGCGTCTTCGACAGCATGCGCTGCTACGACACCGAGCTCGGGCCAGCCGTGTTCCGCAACGCCGAGCACATCGACAGGCTCCTGCGCTCGGCGCAGCTCTACTACATGCCGGTGCCCTACAGCGCCGAGCAGCTGCGCGAGGTGACGCTCGAGCTCGTTGCGCGCAACGGCCTGCGCTCCTGCTACATCCGCCCGATCGTCAATCGCGGATACGGCCAGATGGGGCTGAACCCGCTCGAGGCACCGATCGACGTGACGATCGCCTGCTGGGAGTGGGGCGCCTATCTCGGCGAGGAGGGCAAGCTGAGCGGCGTGCGCGCGAAGGTCTCCTCTTGGCGGCGCATCAGCCCCGACTCGCTGATCCCGCACGCGAAGGCCTCGGGCCAGTACCTCAACAGCGTGCTCGCCAAGGTCGAGTCGCTGCACGCGGGCTATGAAGAGGCGATCCTGCTCGACGATCACGGCCACGTCTGCGAGGGGACCGGCGAGAACGTCTACATCGTCCGCGACGGTGAGATCGCGACTCCCGGACAGCACAACTCGATCCTCGACGGGATCACCCGCCGCTCGCTGATCCAGATCGCACGCGATCTCGGCTACACCGTCGTCGAGCGCAACGTCGCGCGCGCCGAGCTGTACCTCGCCGACGAGGTCTTCCTGTCCGGCACCGCCGCCGAGCTCGTGCCCGTGCGCGAGGTCGACGACCACGTGATCGGCAGCGGCAAGCCCGGCGAGGTCACGCGCGTGCTGCAGAGCGCCTTCGACGACGCGATCCACGGGCGCTCGGAGCGCTACCGCGAGTGGCTCGACGTCGTCCCCTCGGCGGGCGCCGGGACGGCCGCCGGCGAGGGCCAGGCGCCGAGTGCGCAGACGACCGCAGCCGGTTAGGCGGCCGATGGGCGACATACAGCTATACGACGCCACCCTGCGCGACGGCATGGGTGGAGGCGGACTGACGCTCACCGCCGAGGAGAAGCTGCGCGTCGTGCACGCGCTCGACGAGCTCGGCGTCGACATGATCGAGGCGGGCTTCCCGGCGTCGAACCCCAAGGAGCAGGAGCTCTTCGAGCTGCTGGCACGCGAGCAGCTCGAGCAGGCTCTGATCGTCGCCTTCGGAATGACGCGCAGGCGCGACACGGCCGCGGCGGAGGACGAGGGCCTGCGCATCCTCGCGGCGTGCTTCGCGCCTGCCTGCACGCTCGTCGGCAAGTCATCCGTGCTGCACGTCGAGAAGGTCGTGCGCGTCTCGCGCGAGGAGAACCTCGCGATGATCGCCGACTCGGTCGCGTTCCTCGTCGCCGCGGGCAAGCGCGTGCTGTTCGACGCCGAGCACTTCTTCGACGGCTTCGAGCTCGATCCCGGATACGCGCTCGACTGCCTGCGCGCGGCCGCGGGCGCGGGCGCCGAGCGGGTCGTGCTGTGCGACACCAACGGCGGCTCGCTGCCGCGGCAGGTGCGCACCGCTCTCGCCGTCGTCACCGAAGCGCTGCCCGGCGTGGCGCTCGGGATCCACACCCACGACGACTCCGGCTGCGCCGTCGCCAACACGCTGACGGCGGTCGAATCGGGCGCCACGCAGGTGCAGGGGACGATCAACGGGATCGGCGAGCGCACCGGCAACGCCAACCTCGTGACGATCATCGCCGACCTGCAGCTGAAGATGGGCCAGCAGCTGCTCGCCCCCGAGCAGCTCGCGCGGCTGACCGAGACGGCGCACTTCGTCGACGAGCTGCTCAACCGCTCGCCCGACCCCGCGCAGCCGTATGTCGGCAAGCACGCCTTCGCGCACAAGGCCGGCATGCACGCCGCCGGCGTGAGCGCCGACGCCCAGACCTTCGAGCACGTCGACCCCGCCGTCGTCGGAAACGGGAGCGACGTGCTGATCTCGGAGCTGGCTGGACGAGCGAGCATCGTCGAGAAGGCCCGTCAGGCGGGGATCGCCGCCGACGAGGAGCTCGCCGCGCGGGTGCTCGAGCGCGTCAAGGACCTCGAGCACGAAGGCTTCCAGTTCGAGGCCGCCGACGGCTCTTTCGAGCTGCTGATGCGCAGGGAGTCCGGCGGGTACGAGCCGCTCTTCCGCCTGGAGTCCTGGCGCGTGATGGTCGAGAAGCGCGCCGACGGCAAGGTCGAGACCGAGGCCACGATCAAGATCTGGCTCGGCGGCGAGCGCTACGTGCGCACCGCCGAAGGCAACGGTCCCGTGAACGCGCTCGACAAGGCGCTGAGGGACGCGATCGGCGAGATCCACCCGCACCTGCGCGATATCGACCTCGTCAACTTCAAGGTCCGCATCCTCGATGAGACGAAGGGCACCGGAGCGGTGACGCGCGTGCTCATCGACGCCTCCGACGGGCACGACGTGTGGGGCTCGATCGGTGTCTCCGAGAACGTGATCGCCGCATCCTGGGACGCGCTCGTCGACTCGCTCGAGTACGGGATGCAGCCCGGCAGGCGCCCATCCCCGGCGCCCCCGCTGAGCTCGCCCGGCAGGGTCTAGTGGCGCGGAGCCGCGGGCGCCCGGCGCCCTCGGAGACGATCCCGCTCGCGCGACCCGCGCTCGGCGAGGCCGAGGAGCACGCGGTGTTGGAGGTGCTCCGCTCGGGCCGACTCTCTCTGGGGCCGCGCGTGGAGGAGTTCGAGCAGCGCTTCGCCGAGCGGGTGGGCGCGCCGCTCGCCTCTGCAGTCAGCAGCGGCACCGCCGGCCTGCATCTCGCGCTGCGCGGGGTGGGCGTCGAGGAGGGCGATGAGGTCGTGACGAGCCCCTTCTCGTTCGTCGCCTCGGCGAACGCCGTGTTGTATGAGCGCGCGCGGCCGGTATTCGCCGACATCGATCCCGTGACGCTGAACCTCGACCCCGAGGCCGCCGCAGCGGCCGTCGGCGAGCGCACGCGCGCGCTGCTGCCCGTGCACATCTTCGGCTACCCCGCCGACATGCCCGCCTTCGAGCGGCTGGCAGCGCGTCGCGGGCTGGCGATCGTCGAGGACGCGTGCGAGGCGCTCGGCGCGCGGCACGCAGACGGCATCGCGGTCGGCGCCCGCGGGCACCCGGCCGCCTTCGGCTTCTACGCCAACAAGCAGCTCACGACCGGCGAGGGCGGAATGGTGACGCTCTCTGAGGCCGCGCTGAAGGAGAGGATCGACTCCGAGCGCAACCAGGGCCGTGCGCCCGATATGGGCTGGCTCGACCACGACCGCCTCGGCTTCAACTACCGCCTCTCCGACGTCGCCTGCGCGATCGGCATCGCACAGCTCGCGCACCTCGAGGAGATGCTCGACGCGCGCGCGCGCGTCGCCGCGCGCTATCGCAAGGCGCTCGCCGGGGTCGAGGGGCTCGGCCTGCCGTGCGAGGACACGGGCGGAGACGCGCGCGGCTGGTTCGTGTTCGTCGTGCAGCTCCCGCTCGAGGCCGATCGCGACGAGACGGTGCGCACGCTTGCGGGGACGGGCATCCAGAGCAAGCCCTACCTGCCCGCGATCCACCTGATGAGCTTCTACCGCGAGCGCTTCGGCCACCGCGAGGGCGAGTTCCCCGTGTGCGAGGCGGTCGCCGCTCGCTCGCTCGCGCTGCCGTTCTTCCCGCAGATGAGCGAGGCGCAGATCGAGCGCGTCGCGGACGCGCTGCGCGCGGCGCTCGGGCGCTAGGTTCTCGCCGGGTCGGTGGGGGCGGGGGCGCCACCCTAGACTGGTCGGCCATGTCGCGCTTTCGCGAGCCCCAGCACCCCGACTTCAAGCGCATGAACGCCTCGATCGCCTTCGATCGACGGCTTGCGCCGCAGGACATCGCGCAGTCGCGCGCGCACGTGCGCATGCTCGCCGACCGCGGCATCGTCACAGAGCAGGATCGTGACGCGCTGCTCGATGCGCTCGAGACGGTGGCGGTGGAGCTCGCGGAGGACCGCTTCGCCTTCGACGCCGACGACGAGGACATCCACATGGCGATCGAGCGCAGGCTGACGGAGATCGTGGGACCGGTGGGCGGCAAGCTCCACACCGCGCGCTCGCGCAACGACCAGGTCGTGACCGACCTCGCGATGTACACACGCGAGCGCGCGATCGTCGCGCGCGGTGCGATCACGGAGCTCATGCGGACGCTGATCGCACTCGCGGAGGACCACATCGACTGGCCGATGCCGGGCTACACCCACCTCCAGCGGGCGCAGCCTGTCTACCTCGGTCATCACCTGCTGGCGTATTTCTGGATGCTCGCGCGCGACCGCACGCGCTTCTCCTTCGCAGAGCGCGAGGCCGGGCGCCTGCCGCTCGGCTCCGGCGCGCTCGCGGGCGTGAACTTCGACACCGACCGCCTGCAGGTCGCGCGCGAGCTCGGCTTCGCGTTCGTCGCGCCGAACTCGATCGACGCGGTCTCCGGTCGCGACTTCATCCTCGACTACCTCGCCACCGCCGCGACGTGCTCGACGCATCTCTCGCGGCTTGGCGCGGAGCTCGTGCTGTGGTCGAGCGCCGAGTTCGGCTTCTGCGAGCTGCCCGACTCCTGGAGCTCGGGCTCCTCGATCATGCCGCAGAAGAAGAACCCCGACGCGGCCGAGCTGCTGCGAGCAAAGGCGCCGCGCGTCGTCGGGCACCTCGCAGCCTTCCACGGCGTGATGCACGCGCTGCCGCTGACCTACAACAAGGACCTTCAGGAGGACAAGGAGCACCTGTTCGATGCGGCGGACACGCTCGAGCTCTCGCTCGCCGCGGCGACAGGCATGCTCGCGCGCGTCAGCTTCGACCGCGAGCGCATGCTCGAGGCGGCCTCGGATGAGCTGATCGCCGCGACCGACGTCGCCGACCTGCTGGTGCGCCTCGGCATGCCGTTCCGCGAGGCGCACGGCGTCGTCGCCGGCCTCGTACGCACGGCGCTCGACAGCGGCCGCGCGCTCTCGCAGCTGACGCCCGAGGAGCTCGCGGCGCAGAGCGAGACGCTCGCCGAGCACGGGGGCGAGTACCGCGAGGTGCTCTCGCAGAGCTCGTGGCTCGAGTCGAAGATCTCCGAGGGCGGAACCTCGCTGAAGCGCGTCGAACAGCAGCTCGCGCTGGCGAAGGACGTGGTCGATGAAGGCGCTGCCACCTGACTTCTACGATCGTCCCGTGCTCGAGGTCGCGCGCGAGCTGATCGGCTGCACGGTCACGCACGGCGAGTGCGCGGGGGTGATCGTCGAGACGGAGGCCTACCACGACAGCGAGCCCGCCTGCCACGCGTTCGCGGGGCTGACGCCGCGCACGGCGACGCTCTTCGGCGAGGCGGGCCGCGCGTACGTGTACCGCTCCTACGGCATCCACGCTCTCCTCAACGCCGTCTGCGAGGGGGAGGGTACGGGCGCGGCGGTGCTGATCCGCGCGCTCGAGCCGACCGCCGGCGTCGAGCGGATGCGTGCGCGCCGCGGGCTGATCGGCGAGCGCGTGGCGCGCGACGAGGATCTCTGCTCGGGACCCGGCAAGCTCTCGCAGGCGCTCGGCATCTCGCTCGATCGCAACGGCGGGAGCCTCACAGACGGCGCCGTACGCATCGGCGAGCGTGCCGCCGGGTGGGGGAGTCCGCCGGTGCTCGTCGGACCGCGCGTCGGGATCAATGTCGCCGTCGAGCTTCCCTGGCGGTTCTGCGTCGCCGGCAACGCGAACGTCTCGCGGCCGCGGCCGCTGCAATGGCCCGCGGCGCGGCGGCGGGCGCTCGGAGCGGCCTAGCCGGAGGGGCTCACGCCGCCGGTCGGCGGAGTGCCGCCGGATGGTGGCGCGGATGGAGACGCCGGGGTCGAGGGCGCCGGGGGCGGCGTGCTCGCGGGCGGAGCCGGGGGTGTGCTGGCCGGAGGGGTCGCGGGAGCGGCCGAGTGTTCGCCACCGGACTTGGACCCAGCGCCGGATTCCCCGCCGCTGCTCGGGCCCGTGCCCTTTCCTGCGCCCGCGGGCGAGGATGGCTGGGGCGCGCCTCCCGCCGAGCTGGGTGAGCTCGCTTCGGAGCCGGGAGCGCCGCTGCCCGTGCCGGTCTGGCCGCCGTTGCCGGAGTGCGCGGCGGGGCCGTTTTCGGCGCGGGTCTTGTCGATCTGGAGCGCGGCCGTCATGAAGTCGTGCCAGATCAGCGTGGGAAAGGTGCCGCCCATCACGGGCTTGCCGTTGAACTCGGTCGTCATCGGAATGAGGCTGTTCGGATATCCGACCCACACGGCCACCGTGTACTTGCCGTCCCAACCGATGAACCACGCGTCGCCGAAGTTGGACGTCGTGCCGGTCTTGCCCGCGGCGAACTGCCCGATCGCGCCGGCCTTGGCGGTGCCGTACTGGAGCACGGTTTCGAGCATCGAGGTCTCGGTCGAGGCGACGGACGGCGGCAGTACGGGGCGGGTCACGACCTGGTTCGTGTCGCGATGATGCCCGTCGGGGAGCGACGCCGAGCCGGCGTCGACCTGCTGGATCCCCACGGGGGCTTCGGCTTCCGCGAGCGAGCCGCTGACGCGGCGCCCGCCGTGGGCGATCGTCTCGTAGGCGTGCGCCATGTCCAGGGGCGTGACCCCGACGGTGAGCCCGCCGATCGTCATCGCCGGGTTGGTCGAGAGCGGCGTCGTGATGCCCATGCGATGCGCGAGCAGCGCGATCCGGTGGGTGCCGACCTTCAGCCCGACTTCGGCGTACACGGAGTTGTCGGAGTAGGCGGTGGCGCCGGTCAGCGTGTTCGAGCCGGCGTATGCGTTTTCGTCGTTGTGGACGACGAATTTTTCGACTCCGTGCGAGCTCGGGACGTAGAAGGTCTTGACCTTCGAGCTCCAGACCGATTCGGGCGAGATGCCGGCCTCGAGCGCGGCGGCGAGGTCGAAGGCCTTGAAGGCGGAGCCGGGCTGGCGCTCGCCCGAGGTCGCGAGGTTGAAGGGGCTTTCTTCGTAGTTGCGCCCGCCGACCATCGCGCGCACCTCGCCGGTCGAGTTTTCGATCGCGACGAGCGACGCGGTCGGGCCGCTCGAGCCGCCGAGGTAGGCGTTGACGGCCTGTTCGGCGGAACGCTGCAGTTCGAGGTCAAGTGTGGTCGTGATCCGCAGGCCGCCGTCGAAGGCTCGCGGGGCGCCGTAGCGTTCGATCACCTGCTGGCGCACCCAGCTCGTGAAGTAGCCGACGTCGGCGCCTTCGATCTTCTGCTCGCGCGGCGCGAGCACGTCCTTGGAGGCGGGCAGCGCCTGGTTGACGCTTTCTTCATAGACGCTCTGGTTGATGTAGCCCTGGTTGAGCATCTCGCGAAGCACGAGGTTGCGCCGTTCGCGGGCGGCGACGGGATGGCTCGCAGGGTCGTAGGCGGTCGGCGAGCGGATGATGCCGGCGAGCAGCGCCGCCCCCCACGGCTGCAGCTGCTGGACGCAGAGCGGATGGCCGGGCAGCCCGCAGCCGACGTGGTTGACGTCGGCGCCGAAGTAGGTCTGAGCCGCCGACTCGATGCCGTAGGCCCCGTTTCCGAAGTAGATCGTGTTGAGGTACGCCGTGATGATCTTTTCCTTCGACCACTTGTGCGAGAGCTGGTAGGCGAGCGCCGCCTCCCTGAGCTTCTCGAAGATCGTGCGGTGCGACTGGGCCTGGAGCGCGTTCTTGATGAACTGCTGCTCGATCGTCGAGGCGCCCTGGACGCCCGAGCCTTTGTGCAGTGTGTCCTGGATGAAGGCGCGCCCGATGCCGCGGATGTCGACGCCGCTGTTGGTCCGGAAGCGCTTGTCCTCGATCGAGATCACGGCCTCCTTGACGATCTGCGGGATCTCGTCCGGTGTGACGATCACGCGGTTCTGCTGGCTGACGATGCCGATCGGGTGACCGAGGTCGTCGAGCAGGACCGAGCTGCGGGCGTCTTTGAGGAGCGCGAACTTCGTCAGCGAGGGGAGGTCGGACGTGACGGCGATGAACATGCCGAAGACGAACGAGACGAGGCCGAGCAGCAGGCCGGCCACGAGGATCGCGAGGAAGCGCAGGCGTTTGAGTCGGGGCTTCGGCTTCGGCGGCGCGGGCGGCGTCGCGGGGCGGGGCTCGTCGCTGATTCTGCTCGCAGTGGAAATCGTCGGCGCCTCGTTGAGCATCTGCGGGGCAGATCCACCCGGGCGGGTGGAGGGGGTTGGCGGCGGTGGCGCGCCTGCATCACCGTCTGGCGGTCCGGCCCCACCGGGGAGCGAGAGTCTAGCATTGCCCTCCCATGGCGAACTCCGACGACGCGGCCGCGCAAGCGGCCGCCGAGCTCTCGAGGAGGCTCGCCTCGGGCGCGGTCGACAGCCTTCCCCGGGGCGGCCTGGAGGAGCGACTGCTCGGCGCGCGCAGCGAGAAGCGCCCGCTGCGCGTGAAGCTCGGCATCGATCCGACGGCGCCGGACATCCATCTCGGACACGCGGTCGTGCTCGGCAAGCTGCGCGAGTTCCAGGACGCCGGCCACCGCGTCGTGCTGATCGTCGGCGACTACACCGCCCGCGTGGGTGACCCGTCGGGACGCTCCGAGCAGCGGCCGATGCTCTCCGCGGAGGAGATAGACGCGAACGCCGAGACCTTCCAGCAGCAGGCGCTGAAGATCCTCGACGGGGACCCCGATCGGCTCGAGGTGCGGCGCAACAGCGAATGGCTCGACATGCCGATGAGCGAGCTCCTGAAGCTCGTCGCGACGACCACCGCCGCGCAGCTGCTCGAGCGCGAGGATTTCGCGAAGCGGATCGCCGCCGGGCAGTCGGTCTCGATGCTCGAGCTGCTCTACCCGCTGCTGCAGGGCTATGACTCGGTCGCGATCGACGCGGACGTCGAGCTGGGGGGCACCGACCAGAAGTTCAACCTGCTGCTCGGGCGCGACATCCAGCGTGCCTACGGCCGGCCGGAGCAGGCGATCATGACGATGCCGATCCTCGTCGGCAGCGACGGGCGGCGAAAGATGTCGAAGTCGCTGGGCAACGAGATCGGGATCACCGACTCGCCGCAGGAGATGTACGGCAAGACGATGGCGATTCCCGACGAGGCGATCGCCGAGTACCGCCGGCTGCTGCTCGACCCCCGCTCCGGCGGAGAGAGCGGCGAGCAGGGTGCGGCGTCTGAGCCCGGCGGCGCGGTGCTCGAGGGCCGCTCGGCGCGCGATGCCAAGCGCGAGCTCGCGCGGGACCTCGTCGCCTGGCTGCACTCGCCCGAGGATGCAGAGGCGGCGGAGCGGCATTTCGACCGGGTGTTCGTGGAACACGAGGCGCCCGAGCAGATCGAGGAGGCGACCTTCGACGGTGGCGGCGGGCTCATTCACGTGCCGCTGGTGATCTCAGAGCAGTTCGGCGTCTCGCGCTCGGAGGCGCGGCGGCTGATCGACCAGGGAGGCGTGACGCTCGGCGAGGTGCCGCTTGCGCCGGGCGAGCACGACGTGGAGGCCGCGAGGGCGGACGGGCAGGTGCTGAAGGTCGGCCGCAGGCGCTTCAGGCGGCTGCGCAAGGCGTAGGTTCCCGAAGGCTCAACGGCTTCCCGCGCTGCGCTCCGGCCTCGGTGCATGACCGGCGAGCTGCGCTCCGGCCTCGGTGCATGACCGGCGAGCTGCGCTGCGGCCATGCCGGGAAGCCCGGGCTCGCGCGCGGGCGGGTGCGGCGGGCCCTTGGGTTCCGGCCGGGGCGGCCCTACACTGCAGCGAGGGTCGGCAGCGTCTCGCCGGCCGTTTCAACGGGTCGGATCGGGTCGATCGGGCGAGCGCAAGTCTCGATTCGCGCTATACTCTCCGGTCGGCCCGCAGGCGCCTCCGGGCGCCGGGTCGGATCGGGCTCCTCTGAAGGAAGCACTTTCGGCGAGGCTTGGCGGTCTTTGAAAACTCAACAGCATGCGCATCTACGATCGACCTTCGATCGTGGTGTGCGTCCAGGTTCGACCCGCCGGCGGAAGCGCCACCGATCGAAGATCGGCCGGTTTTCCGGCTGGCGGACAAGAGTCAAGTAGAGCAGTACCCCGTCATGGTTCGGGACCATTGTGTATGGGTCCCGGCCGCCGAGCGGGTCCGGCTTCGGCCGGCTCCGTGAGGTACGCCATGACAGCTTTTCGTGAAGTTCTTCACG
>DATAYP010000022.1:0-14563 GCA_036272475.1 Solirubrobacteraceae bacterium
TCGACGCCCGAGCATCGCGAGGCGATCCTGCGCCAGGGCATCTCGCCGCTGCACCGCATGTCCTTCCAGTCGCTCGCATACCAGCAGCTCTCGCTCTGAGCCGCCCTCACCAGGCCGCCTCGAGGTGATCGAGGCGCAGCAGCGCGCCGTCGCCGTCGAGCACGACCCCGATCGCGTCGAATCGGAGCGTCTGCGCGAACGGCGCGGCGCCTTCCTCGGCTCGCCGTGCCGCGAGCCACGCGACCGCCGCGCGGCGCAGGCGCAGGCGCTGGCGGGGGCGCAGCGATGCCAGTGGATCGTCGGCGAGCGCTCCCGCAGCCCTCCTGCTTCGCAGACGCCGCGTCTTGACCTCCGCGAACACGAGCGTGCGGCCGTCGAAGGCGATCAGGTCGATCTCGCCCTCGCCAGTGCGCGCGTTGCGGGCAAGCTCGCTGAAGCCCAGCCGCTCGAGATGCTCGGCGGCGAGCTGCTCCCCGCGGGCGCCCAGCCGGCGACGGTCGTCGCCCCGGGCGGCCGTCGAGCCGGCGGCCGGGCGCGAGAGCGGAGGGTGGCGCGGGCGCACGACCGGCAACGTAGGACCGTCTTGGGATGGGATCCGGGCGGTGCGCCCGCGCGGCTATGCGGCGATCGCCCGCGCGGCGTCGTGTCGGTGCTCGCGCGTGCGATGCTTCGGCGAGCGGGGGAGGGCTGGGCGCGAGGGCTCGTGGGTGCCGCGCTCGACCTCCTCGGCGTCGCTGATCGCCCACGCGAGGCGCTCGACGAGCTGGGCGGCGGCGTGGCCGGTGCTGAGGTGGACGGACTGGACGAGCTCGTCGAGCAGCACAGCGCCCTCGCGCGGCTGCGTGGCGGCGGTCGTGACGATGATCCGGGGCATCGGTCTCTCCTTCTTGCTTTCGGTGTGGAAAAGGGGGGGCCGGGTCGCGCCGGAGAGGGCACCGGCGCGACCCGGGAGGGATTCCGGGGGAGGGCAGAGTCTCGCCCTCCCCCGAAACGGGAGGTGGGACATGAGACGTCAGGGACAGCTGCAGCGTCCGCTCGCGTCGGCCTGCATCCGTTCGGAACAGGACGAGGGGCCCGCGGGGGCCTTGCGGCCGGCGTGCTCCTTGGATGTGAGAGCGAACATTGCCCACTGAACTTATCAGGAATATGAAGTATGTCAAGGGGAGGGGGAACGGCTTCTTCAGGCCGCGCTCGCGTAGCCTCAGGACCGTGAGCGACCTCTCGACAGGATCCGATGCCGCGGATGCGACGGACGCCTCCGAAGCGCGGGGCGCCGGTGGCGGGCGCAGCGCGGCAGACGGCCGGGCGCGCAGCCACGACGGTCCGCGCTCGCTCGACGGGGTCTCGAGCTTCTTCGGGCTCGTGTGGGAGGACCCGCAGACGGTCCGCCTGCGGATACGCCCCGATTTGATCAACAACGGCGGGCTGCTGTCGGGCGTCGCGACGTATGCGCTCGTCGACTACTGCATGGGCTCGACGCTCTGGGTGCAGACGAGCGCGGAGGAGCACATCGCGACGATCAGCATCGCGATCAACTACCTGCAGACCGCGACTGAGGGCGAGATCGTCTGCAGTACGGTGCTCGACCGCCGCAACCGCACGATCGGGATCATGAAATCGGAGGTCCGCCACGAGGACGGGCGGCAGCTCGTGACCGCGACGGGCAGCTACTCGATCTTCCCCGCGCGCAAACGGCCGCGCGTCGCGCGGGAGCCGTCCGCGGACACGCCGCCGGGCGCCGGCTGAGCCGCGCGCAATGGCTGCCCGCGGGCGAGCGAGCGATGGCGCGGCGCAGGCCCCGCGCAGCGCGCGTACGCCGCGGGCATTGACGATCGCCGGCTCGGACTCGGGTGGGGGCGCGGGGATCCAGGCCGACCTCAAGGCGTTCGCGCGCTGCGGCGTGCACGGGATGAGCGCGATCACGGCGATCACGGCCCAGAGCACGACGGGCGTCGCGGCGATCCACGCGGTGCCGCCCGAGATCGTGATCGCGCAAGTCCGCATCGTGGCCGAGGACATCGGCATCGATGCCGTGAAGGTCGGGATGATCGGCAGCGCCGAGAGCGCGATCGCGGTCGCGCAGGCGATCGACGAGCTGCCCGCGGGCACGCCGGTGGTCGTCGACCCGGTGATGGTCGCCGAGTCGGGCGCGCGGTTGCTCGAGGCGGGCGCCGAGCGCGCACTGCTCGAGGAGATCCTGCCGCGGGCCAGCGTGCTGACGCCGAACGTGCCCGAGGCGCGCAGGCTCGCCGAGCTGGCAGGCGCGGAGGCGGGCAGCGCCGGCTCCGAGCAGGACGAGCAGCGCGAGGCCGAGGCGCTCGTACGCGTCGTGCTCGGGCTCGGCCCGGGGGCCGTCGTGCTCACCGGTGGCCACCGCGCGCGCGCCGTGGACCTGTTCCTCGACGGTGACGGAGAGGGCGAGGTGGTCGCGATCGAGGGCGAGCGCCGTCCCGAGGGCGCGGCCCACGGCTCGGGCTGCACGCACTCGGCGGTGCTCGCGGCGCAGCTCGCGCTCGGCGCCACGACGCTCGAGGCGGCGAGGGTCGCTCGCGCGCTCGCGGGCGAGGCGATCGCGGACGGGCTGCGCGACATCGGCCGCGGCGCGGGGCCTGTCGACGTGCTCGGGCTCGCCCGCATGCGCTCGCGCTGAGGCTCACGCACGGCGGGCCCCCGGCGGGAGCCCGTGCGGCCGTTGCGAGCGCACGCGTTTGCCATAATCCGAGGACGATGAGGTTGCTGCGGATGAAGCCGGGTCATGGTGAGATCGTGCTCGCCGAGGGGGATGTGGAGGTGCCGGAGCAGGAGCAGCAGCTGATCGAGGCCTTTCGCCGCGAGCTCGACGCGGGGATGTGGGCGGCGGTTCCGACGGAAACGAGGAACGGGCGCCGCGAGGCCGAGCTCGTGAAGAGCTTCGCCGAGGTGCCGCGCGACGCGGAGCGCGTGATCTTCTTCCCGCGGGCCGCGGGCGGCGCGCGCGGGAACTCGCGCTAGGCCGATGTGGCTGGCGCTGGGCACCGCTTCGGTCGTGCTCCTGGCGTTGCTGCTCGAGCTCGCGAGGCCACGACTGCAGAGCGCGCTTGCACGCATGCGCGAGAGCGCAGCGGAGCGGCGCGAGCGTGATGCGCAGTCCGGCTACGACCCCGGTCGCGAGCGTCGCGCGGAGCAGCGCGCGAGGCGGCTGCTGCGCTCGTGCGTGGACGAGGAGGGTTGGGAGATGTACCGCGACCTCGGCTTCCTGCGCGTCTGGGGCGGGCTCGGAGACCGCGCGCACGGCGCCACCTACGCATATCTGCTGTATCCGCACAAGCCGATCGTCGCCTACCTGCCACAGACGCGGGAGCTGCTGAACGAGTACTGCGTGGCGTTCCCCGACCACTCGCGCCCCTACGGCAGCGCCCGGCTGCCGGACTCCGACGATGTGCTCGCCAAGTGGATGGCGCTCAGCGCCGACGAGCGTCACCTGATCGCGGAGGCGAACATGCACCTGCCGGGCCGCCAGATCGACCCCGAGCAGGTCCGCCGCGACCTGCTGCGTCTCGCCCGCTGGGAGCGCGAGCGGGCCGAACGCGGGGCCGATAGTGTGCGCGCCGCGTGAGCAGCCCCGCGGACTTCGACCTCAAGCACAGGAGCCGGTCCCTGACAGACGGGCCGGAGCGCGCCGCCGCGCGGGCCTACCTGCACGGCATCGGCTACAGCGCCGAGGACCTCGCGAAGCCGATCGTCGGGGTTGCGCATTCGTGGATCGAGACGATGCCGTGCAACTTCAACAACCGCGTGCTCGCGGCGAAGGTCAAGGAGGGGATCCGCGAGGCGGGCGGCACGCCGATGGAGCTCAACACGATCGCGATCTCGGACGGGATCACGATGGGCACGGCGGGGATGCGCGCCTCGCTCGTCTCGCGCGAGCTGATCGCCGACTCGATCGAGCTGGTCGCGAGCGCGCATCAGTTCGACGCGCTGGTGACGATCTCCGGCTGCGACAAGACGATCCCCGGGACGGTGATGGCGCTGGCGCGCCTCGACATCCCCGGGCTGATGCTCTACGGCGGCTCGATCCGGCCCGGCTGGTTCAAGGGCCAGGAGGTGACGATCCAGCAGGTCTTCGAGGCGGTCGGTGAGTACGCGTCGGGCAAGATCACAGAGCAGGAGCTGCACGAGCTCGAGGAGGCGGCCTCGCCGGGAGCGGGCGCCTGCGCCGGTCAGTTCACGGCGAACACGATGGCGATGGCGTTCGAGGCGCTCGGCATCTCACCGGCCGGCTCCTCGATGGTGCCGGCCGAGGACGGGCGCAAGCTCGACGTCGCGAGGCGGTGCGGCGAGCTCGTGATGGACGTGCTGCGCCGCGGCCAGCGTCCGAGCGACGTGATCACCAAGGCCGCGCTCCAGAACGCGATCGCCGCGGTCGCGACGAGCGGCGGCTCGACGAACGGCGTGCTGCACCTGCTCGCGGTCGCCCGCGAAAGGGGCGTGCCGCTGACGATCGACGAGTTCGAGCGGATCTCCGAGCGCACGCCGCTCTTGTGCGACCTGCAGCCCGGCGGGCGCTTCGCGGCGACCGATCTGTATGAGGCCGGCGGCGTGCCGCTCGTGCTCGGGCGGCTGCTCGAGGCGGGGATCCTCAACGGCGACGCGGCGACGGTCACGGGCAGGACGATCGGCGAGCACGCGGCGGAGGCACGGGAGACGGAGGGACAGGAGGTCGTGCGGCCGCTCTCGGAGCCGATCAAAGCGACGGGCGGCTTCGCGATCCTGCGCGGGAACGTCTCGCCGGACGGGAGCGTGGTGAAGCTCTCGGGCCACGAGCGGCGCAAACACAACGGGCCGGCGCGCGTGTTCGACGGCGAGGAGGACGCGATGAAGGCGGTGCTCGCGCACGAGATCCAGGCCGGGGACGTCGTGGTGATCCGCGGCGAGGGGCCAGCCGGCGGCCCGGGCATGCGCGAGATGCTCGCGGTGACCGCGGCGATCGTCGGCGAGGGGCTCGGCGAGGAGGTCGCGCTGATCACCGACGGTCGCTTCTCCGGCGCGACGCGCGGGTTCATGGTCGCGCACGTCGCGCCCGAGGCCGTGCGCGGAGGCCCGATCGCGGCGCTCGCGACGGGCGATCTGATCACGATCGACGCCGACTCGGGCCGCCTCGACGTGGCGCTCTCAGACGAGGAGATCGCCGCGCGGGTCGCGTCCTACGTGCAGCCGCCGCGCGCCGATGAGCATGTCGACGTCGCGATCCAGAAGTACGCGAAGCTCGTGGGCAGCGCCGCCGAGGGCGCGATCACGCGCTGAGCGGCTGCTCGGCGAGGAACTCCTCGAGCAGCGCGTTGAACGAGGCGGGGCGCTCGAGCATCGCCACGTGGCCGGTGTCCTCGAAGATCACCTTGCGCGAGTCGGGGATCAGCTCCTCGAAGACGTGCGCGTCGCGGACGTTGATGAGGCGGTCGCGAGCGCCCCAGACGATCAGCGTGGGGCAGGCGATCTCGGGCAGGCGCTCGCGGACGTCGTAGTCGATCACCGCCTGCAGAGCCGACAGGAAGCCGGGCTTGCCCGCGCCGCGCAGCTGCTCGGCGGCGAGCGCCGCGGGTAGGCGGCTCGGATGGCGCACGACCGCGTTGAGCGTCGCTCCGCGCAGCCGCGGGCGGCGCATGACGGTGTCCGATCTGCCGGCGAGCCACGCGGTGCTCCCCGCGATCACCCGCTCGAGGCGGACGAGCGCGGGCAGCGCGCGCTGCGGGACGGGATCGTTGTGCGTCGAGAGGCCCGCCGCCGAGACCAGCACGAGGCGCTCGACGCGCTGCGGGAAGGAGATCGCGAGCTCGGCGCCGATGAAGCCGCCCATCGAGTTGCCGACGACCGCCGCGGCGTCGATGCCGAGCTCGACGAGCAGGCCGTCGAGCAGGCGCGCGTAGCCCGCGATCGAGATCTGCTCGCGCGGCATCGGCGAGTGGCCGAAGCCGGGGAGGTCCATCGCGACGACGCGATGGCTGCGCGCCAGCTCGGGGAGCTGCTCGAGCCAGTTCTGCCAGGAGCCGCCGAGGCCGTGGACGAAGACGACCGGGGGACCTTCGCCGAGCTCGATCGTGTCGATCGGATTGCCCTCGACGGTCACCCAGCGCTGGTGCGTGCGCCAGTCGACGTCGAGCCAGGCGGAGCGGCCGGCGGGGCCGTACTGGTCGGGATCGTGAGCGGCGGCCCCGTCGCTGCCGTCCGTGGCCGAGAGCGCGCTCATCTGAGTGAATCTAGCGCAGACGGCATGCGCCGCTCTACCCTGGGGTAGGCAGGGCAGGGGGAACCGCACGACGAAGTAGGCGTGGTGATGACGAGCGAGACGAGCGCTGATGGCCAGGGAGAGGACCTCGAGAGCGGCGAGCGCCGCCTCGCGCGCTGGCGCGGGGCGATCGGGCTGCTCCAGGAGGACCTTCGGCGGCGCGATGCCGCTCCCCGGACGCTCCGCGCCTACGGCGTCGACCTCGAGCAGTTCGCCGAATGGGCGGCCGCGCGAGGGCTCGGCCCCGAGGAGGTCGACTCGAAGGCCGTGCGGCGCTTCGTCGCACATCTGTCGGAGCGGCAGATGGCGCCGAGCACCAGCGCACGCAAGCTCGCAGCGCTGCGAGCGCTGTTCGCGAGCCAGCGCGAGCACGGCGCGATCGCGCAGAACCCCGCCGATCTCGTCTCGACGCCCCGGCGCGCGTCGCGCCTGCCGCGCGTGCTGAGCGCGCACGAGGCCGAGCGCCTGCTCGACGGCATCCCCGGCGGCGGGCCGCTCGAGCTGCGCGACCGCGCGCTGTTCGAGCTGGCCTACGCCTGCGGGCTGCGCGCCGAGGAGCTCGTCTCGCTGCGGACCACCGACGTCGACCACGACGGCGAGCAGCTGCGCGTCGAGGGAAAGGGGCGAAAGACGCGCTTCGTGCCCGCCGGCGAGCTCGCGATGGCCGCCGTGAGGCTGTATCTGGAGCGCGCCCGCCCCGCGCTCGCCCAGCCGCCGGCTCTCAAGGACGATGCGGCCGGCGCGGATGGGGCACCGCGAAGGGCCGCTCCACGGCGCCCGGCGCCGCGCGAGGACGCGCTGTTCCTCAGCAAGACGGGCCGCGCGCTGGGGACGAGCGACGTGCGCAGACGCCTGCGCACTTGGACCGCGCGGGCGGGGCTGCCGGCGGGTTACTCGCCGCATGCGCTGCGGCACAGCTTCGCGACGCATCTGCTCGACGGGGGCGCCGACCTGCGCAGCATCCAGGAGCTGCTCGGCCATGCGAGCGTGTCGAGCACCCAGATTTACACTCGGGTAGAGTCCGCGCGGCTTCGTAGCGCCTACGCTCGCAGTCACCCTCGGGCCTGAGCGGGGGAGATAACCGTGGAGACGAATGTCAAACCGATCGAGCTGCGGGAACTGTGGCGGCGGTACAAGACCGACGGCGACCCCCGCGTGCGCGAGCGGCTGGTTCTCGCCTACTCGCCGCTCGTCAAGTACGTAGCCGGCAGAACGGCGGCGGGACTGCCACCACACGTCGAGGAGGCCGACCTCATCTCCTACGGCCTCGTGGGGCTGATCTCCGCGATCGAGCGCTTCGACCTCTCGCGCGAGATCAAGTTCGAGACGTACGCGATCATGCGCATCAAGGGCGCGATCATCGACGAGCTGCGCTCGATGGACTGGGTCCCGCGCAGCGTGCGCGCGCGCGCTCGCGAGGTCGAGCGGGCGCATGCCAAGCTCGAGCACCAGCTCCAGCGCGTGCCGAACGACAAGGAGATCGCCGGCGAGATGGGCATCAGCGTCGACGAGCTCAACGAGTCGCTGCTCGCGATCTCGCACTCCTCGATGGTGGCCCTCGACGAGCTCTGGAGCGTCTCGGACTCGAGCGGCGATCAGGTCTCGCTGATGGACACGATCGAGGATCCCGGCGCGCCCGACCCCGCGCGCGCGCTCGACGTCGGCGACCTCAAGGACCGCATCGCCGACTCGATCGCCAAGCTGCCCGAGCGCGAGAAGCTCGTGATCGCGCTCTACTACTACGAGAACCTCACCCTTCGCGAGATCGGCGAGGTGCTCGGCGTGACCGAGTCGCGCGTCTCGCAGATGCACACGAAGGCCGTCCTGCGCCTGCGCTCGCGCATGCAGGAGGACTCCTTCGACGACTGACAAGCACCTCTTCGCGGGCGTGCACGTCGCCGACCTGGGCCAGGCGCGTGACTTCTACGAGCGGCTCTTCGGACGTCCGCCGGACCTCGTGCCGAACGAGCGCGAGGTGGCGTGGCACCTGCACGAGGGCGCCTGGATCGTGCTGATCGCAGACGGCGAGGCGGCAGGCAGGGCGCTGAACACGCTGATCCTCGCCGAGCTCGACCCGTTTCTCGCGGCAGCCAGCGAGGCGGGCATCGAGCCGGGCCCTGTGGAGCCGGTGGGCGACGGGATGCGCCAGAGCATCATCGAGGACCCGGATGGGAACCGGTTGAAGGTTGCCGCACCCGTCTCCGGCGTCTGACGTCCCGTCTCGCGGACACGCCGTCCTGTTCCCACTCTGTGAGCAGCCGCACATGTGCGGCTGCTCGAGCCGGCGCATGCGCCGGCTCGCGGGGTGGCACATGTGCCACCCCGACAATCGCTGGAGTGGGGCGGCCGAGCCGGCCCTCGCCGAGTCCTGGCCACGCGGCTAGACCTGGCGGATTCCCGGCGGTATCGTCTCGGGACCCGAGGAAGGAGATAGCCCATGCACCCCGCAGCGGACCGGATTCGCAACGTCGCCCTCGTTGGACATCGAGGGTCGGGGAAGACGTCGCTGCATGAGGCGCTGCTGTTCGAGTCAGGTGCGATCAACAGGCTCGGATCGGTTCCCGACGGGGGCACCGTCTCGGACGCGGACCCCGACGAGCAGGCCCGCCAGATGTCGATCTCGGCGACGCTCAGCTCGCTGAGCTGGCAGGAGCGCAAGATCAACCTGCTCGACACTCCCGGCGAGCCGAGCTTCGTCGCCGACGCGCTGGGCGCGCTGCGTGTCTGCGAGTCGGCGATCTTCGTCGTGAACGCCGTGATGGGTGTCGAGGTTTCGACGAGCAGGCTGTGGGCTCGCGCGGAGGAGCTCGACATCGCGCGGATGCTGTTCGTCAACATGCTCGACCGCGAGCGCGCCGACTTCTTCCGCACGCTCGAGCAGCTCAAGCGGAGCTTCGGCCAGCACGTCGTCGCCACCGAGATCCCGATCGGCTCCGAGCACGAGATCTCGGGTGTGATCGACCTCGTCGACATGAAGGCCTTCCGCCACGACTCGCCGCAGCGCTCGGGCTGGAGCGAGATGCCGATCCCCGAGGAGTCGGCCGAGCTGGCCACCGAATACCGCGAGAAGCTGATGGACGAGGTCTGCGAAGTCTCGGACTCGTTGATGGAGCGCTACCTCGAGGGCGATGAGATCTCACACCAGGAGATCGTCGACGCGCTCAAGGAGGGCACCAACCACGGCAAGATCTTCCCCGTCGTGTGCGGCGTCGCCACGAGCAACCTCGGCACATCGAGGCTGCTCGACGCGATCGTCGAGGACCTGCCCTCGCCCGTCAAGCACGGCTCGCTGACCGTCGGCGAGATCGAGCTCGAGCCCTCCGAGGACGGCGAGTTGTTCGCCTACGTCTTCAAGACACGCGCCGACCCCTTCGCGGGGCGCATCAACCTGCTGCGCATCTATCAGGGGGTCCTGCGAGCCGACAGCCAGGTGCTCAACACCCGCGCGCACGTCAAGGAGCGCATCGGCCAGCTCATCGCCTTCGCCGGCAAGGAGGTCGAGCACGTCGAGGAGTTCGGTCCCGGCGACATCGGCGCCGTCGCGAAGCTCAAGGAGACCCACGCCGGCGATTGGCTCGCGGCGCGCGATGAGCCGATCGACATGCCGCGTCTGAAGCTGCCCGCACCGGTGATGGCCTTCGCCGTCGAGCCCAAGAGCAGGGGCGACGAGGAGAAGGTGCTCTCCTCGCTGCGCCGCCTCCAGGAGGAAGACCCCACGATCGACCTCCACCGCGACCAGCAGACCGGCGAGCAGATCGTCGCGGGTCTCTCCCAGGTGCACGTCGAAGTGATCCTCGACCGGCTCCGCGAGCGCTTCGGCGTCGAGGTCACGCTCAAGCCCCCGCGCGTGCCCTACCAGGAGACGATCCGCGGCAAGGCGACCGCCCACGGACGCCACAAGAAGCAGTCCGGCGGCCGCGGCCAGTTCGGCGACTGCCACATCGAGATCGAGCCGCTCCCCGCGGGCGAGGGCTTCGAGTTCGTCAACAAGATCAAGGGCGGCGTGATCCCGAGCTCGTTCATCCCCGCCGTCGAGAAGGGCGTGCGCGAGGCGATGGAGTCCGGCGTCCTCGCCGGCTACCCCGTCAAGGACGTCCGCGTGAGGCTCTTCGACGGCCAGTACCACACCGTCGACTCCTCCGAGATCGCCTTCAAGCTCGCCGGCCTGCACGCGATGCGCCAGGCCCTGAGCGACGCCGACCCGGTGCTGCTCGAGCCGATCATGCAGGTCATGCTGTCGGTCCCCGAGGCCTACGTCGGCGACGTCATCGGCGACCTCAACAGCCGCCGCGGCCGACCCCAGGGGATGCAGCCCGTGGGGGCGATGACCGAGATCAAGGCCGAGGTGCCGATGGCCGAGATGCTCACCTACGCCCCCGATCTGCGCTCGATCACCGGCGGCCAGGGCGACTACACGCTCGAGTTCCTCTGCTACGAGGAGGTCTCCGGCAACCTCGCACAGAGGATCGTCGAGCAGTCCTCCCAGGAGCACGCCGCGAGCCACGCCTAGCATGCGCGGCCGCGCATCGCGCCGCGCGCGGCGCCGCGCCCGGCTACCCTGGATGGGGGATGACGACGCGATCGATCACGACCTCCCAGCCCGATGTCGCCTGCGAGGTCTGCGAGCGGCGCCTGCTGCGCGGCGAGCAGCACGACGTCTTCCTCGTCGCCGGGCGCCGTCGCACCGTCTGCGAGCTCTGCGCACCGCGCGCCGTGCAGGAGGGGTGGCGACGCGAGGCCGACGGCGACGCTCTCACTCTCGCGCCACCACGTCCGCGCCGCGGCCGCAGCTTCTTCGACCGCCTCCCGGTGCGCTTCAGGACGCGCCCGAGCGACGCCACCGGCGAGGGCGCCGGCGAGCTCGACGCCGACGAGCTCCTCTACCCGCCCGAGCACACACGCGCGCGCGAGCCCACGCCGGCGAGCGAGCCCCCGCCCGCCGGCGAGCCTGCGCAGGCGGGCGAGCCGCACCCCGCGCCCTACGAGCGCCTCGCTCCCGAGCCCGGTCGCGAGGACCCGCACCCCTACGACTTCCTCGACGGCCTCGAGATGGTCGACAGCCGGCCCGGCGAGGCGGGCGAGCAGTCCCTCGCCGGCTTCCCGCCGCGCGCGGCCGCGCGCAGCACCGTCGCCGACCGCGGCATCGAGGTCTTCAACGCGAGCGAGTTCCCGCGCCGCATCGCCGGCATCGCCCGCTCGCTCGGCCCCCCCGCTGTCAACGTCTGCCAGGTCGAGGACACCGTCGGCGAGAGCGTCTCGATCGTCGTCGCCTGGGAGCTCTGCTGGTATCGCTACGAGATCGACCTCGACGCGCCCGCGCCCGCCGCGCGCCTCGCCGCGCAGGGCACCGAGCTCGAGGAACTCGGGCGCTCCGAGCGCCAGGCCAACACCCACGTCGACGAGCTCGGCCTGCTCGACGCCGCCTGAGCGCGCCGCGGGCGGTGACGCACGACGCGCGGACGCCCCCGCCGCGCGGCTGCACGGCTGCTCGGCGAGCTTGCTTATTCGCGGGCGGGGAGTAAGATCGGCGACGAGATGATCTACTGCGTCGTACCCAAGCCGCTCGCAGACGAGCTCTATCCGCGGCTCCTCGACTACTACAAGGACGAGGACAACGTGACAGTTATCGTCGACCGCCGCGAGTTCGACCGCCGAGCCCGCTACGGGCACTCGCGCAGGGCCGACACGAGCAATCAGAAGCAGCGGCGCATCGTGCGCGACCGCCGTCGCGCGCGCGTGCCCGGCGACCTCCCGCCGCTCGCGCGGGTCGGCTAGCAGCGTTCGTAGCGCCGCGCGCAGGCCTCGTGCGGGACTCCCGTCCCAGCCGTTCTGCATAATCCCGCCGCGATGAAGCTCATCGTGCACGTCGACGGGGGCGCCCGCGGCAATCCGGGCCCTGCGGCGGCCGCCTGCGTCGTCAGCTCTCCCGACGGCGACGTGCTCGCCGAGCGCTCCGAGCTGCTCGGCACGGCGACGAACAACGTCGCCGAGTACCGCGCGCTGCTGCTCGGCCTGGACTGCGCGCGCGAGCTCGGCGCCGAGGACGTCGAGATCATCGGCGACTCCGAGCTGATCGCCAAGCAGGTGCAGGGCCTCTACAAGGTCAAGCACGAGGCGATGCGCCCGCTGCACCGCCGGGCGCTCGACTCGCTTGCGGGCTTCGAGCGGTGGTCGATCAGGACGGTGCCGCGCGCGCAGAACGCTCGCGCCGACGCGCTCGTGAACGCGGCGCTCGACGGCAGGCCGCCCGCGTGAGGGTCAGTGCAGCACCTGAGCCGAGGCGGCGAGCGCCAGCATCTGCTGGTTTGAGAGTTCCTCGAGCAGTGTGTTCGTGACCCAGTAGAGGACCTTCCCCGAGCGCCAGCCGACGACGTGGATGTGGGCGCCGTCGTTGACGATCCGGTAGTCGCGGCCGTCGATCGTCTGCGTGTGGGCGTGGGCGAACAGCGGCGGGTTCAGCCAATCGGTGCCCTCGAAGTCGTAGTAGCCGCCGATCACGCTCTGCTGCCAGACGACGACGTACGCGTGGTGGGCGTGATGATGCTGGTCGGAGAGCATGTACGCGCGCACGGCCTGCTGTTCTGACTGGCTCGTCTGGAGCGTCGGATAGAGCACGGGGAACGGGATCGCCAGCGCGGCCTTCACGGCTTCGCTCTCGCCCGAGGAGGGGATCAGGCCGAGCGCCCGCGCGCCGCTGTTCGGACTGCTCGAGCTCTTGTGCCCGCGCCCCTTGCTCTTCGGCGGCGGCTTCGGGGTCGAGAGATGCAGCGTTTCGTGGCCGTAGAGGAACGTGTCGAGCGTCTTCTTCTCGAGCAGCGGCGTCGAGCTCACGAACGAGCCGCCGCCGAGTTTCAAATCGACGTTCGTCGTCTCGAAGCGCACCTGGCGGATCGGCTTCGACTGCGAGAACGCGACGAGCTTGGCGAGTTCGATCAGCTCGCTGCTCGACGCCTGGAAGGTCGAGCTGATCGCGTGCCCGACCGCTTTGGCGACGGTGTCGATCTGCCCGAGCACGTCTTCGGGGGAGATCTGCTCGCGCAGCGAGCGCAGGAAGTCCTGCTGGCGCGCGACGCGGACGAAGTCCGAGTCCGTGTGCCGGTAGCGGACGTACGCGAGCGCGTTTTCGTAGCAGAGCTTCTGGTATCCCGGCTGAAGGTCGATGCTCGAGTAGTTCGTTTCACTCGAGCCGTTGTTGAGGTTGAAGTAGTGATGGTCGACGTTGACGTACGCGCAGCCGAGCGTGTCGACGACTTTGATGAAGCCAGCGAAGTTGACGTCGATGATCCCGTTGAGCTTCAGCCCCGGGAACACCTGTTTCTCGATCGTTTCGGCCGCGAGCACGATGCCGCCCTTCGCGCCGCTCTGCTGGCTGCCGATCGTGTAGGCCGCGTTGATCTTTTCGTTGACGTAGACCCGCCCGCTGCGCGTCGTGATGTTGACCATCAGATCGCGCGGGATCGACATGATCGACGTCTGCCCGTGTTCGGGGTCCAGGCGCACGAGCAGGATCGTGTCGCTGTGGGGAGGATTCGTGCGGTCGATGATGTTCTTCGCGCCGGTGCGGCGGTCGGTGCCGAGGATCATGAACGTCTGCGGGCCGCCGCTGTAGACCGGCGTGACCACGCCCTTGGGGGCGTTGATCTGGTTGATCTTCGGGAACACCTCTTCGGCGATGCCGCTGACGGTGTTCAGCGCGACCGTCGCCGTCGCGCCGGCGCTGAGCAGCACGATCACCATCCCGGCCAGCACGAAGCGCCTCAGCATGCTCCAGCCAGGCGCAGGTGGACGCTCGTCATTCATGTGGTTTCGGGGAGCGACTCATGTGGCTGGGAAAAGCGGGCGGGCGCCCACCCGACGGCATGCACGCGCACCAAGGGTAGCGGCAGCAGCGGCGCTTGCGCGCCGCACGCCGAGGTACCCTCGACGCGTGCTCAGCCCCAGAAATCGCGAGCTCCTCGGCCTGCTGCCGTCGGCGCTGCTGGTGATCGCGGGCTTCACCGCGATCTTCATCCAGGCCGAGAACAACGCGCCGGGCGCCTCCACCAACTTCACCCTCAACCACGCCTCGAGCGTGTCGCTCACCTACGGCGCGCTGTTCCTCGGCCTCTGCCTCGCGGCGCACGCGGTGATCCGCTACGCACTGCCCTACGCCGACCCCTACCTGTTCCCGCTGACCGCCGTGCTCGCGAGCGTCGGCATCGTGATGGTCTACCGCATCGACCCCGTGCTCGCGCGCCAGCAGGCGCAGTGGATGGTGCTCGGGCTCGTGCTCTTCGCCGCGACGATCCTCGCGCTGCGCAA
>DATAYP010000023.1:0-9698 GCA_036272475.1 Solirubrobacteraceae bacterium
CTGCCCGGATTACCCGGTAGTTGGGTCGCGTAGACGCACGCGACCGCATCCTCCGGCCACGTCGAGGTAGCGACGGAACATCGGAACCCCCTGGTCGGCTTTCTGACGGTGCCGGAGCTCGCTGCGCACGGCCGACAGACCAGCCTCGCTGCGTTTGAGATTCGTGAGGATCGTGTCACGGTATGTCTTTACCGCCCCTGCGGCCTGCACGGCCTGCACCTTGGCCAAGGTCGCGCTGTCGACGGCCACGCTTTCGTTGGCCGCCACATCCAGCGATGGCAGCAAATTCGAGGGCGTCTGGTGGCCGACGCGTTGCACGATGTCCAGTAGTTCGCGCGCGGCTCCCCGACACAGCGCGTAGATGCGTTCGGTGCCGGCGTCCGGCCTCCCAGCGGCAGGACGGGATTGGCCGCCGCACCCGGCAAGCCCTGAGCACGCCACTGCGATCGTGAGTGTCCGCCAGATCACGCCGGACACCCGCCTTTGGGCGGCACCTGCCTCACGAGGCTCCTCCACGCTGGTGTGGTCAAGCTCGCTCCGCGGACCCCGCTCAGGTCCGGCTGAAGCGTCGCCCGGCGACGGGCGAGACGTCCTCGTCCAGCGGCGCCGCGGGCTCGAGCATCGACTCGAGCACCGTCTCGGCGTCTTCGGCGGCTGCAGCCTCCATGGCGGCGATCCGCTCGGGGGTCATCTGCGTGTCGTCCTCGTTCTCGGCGAGCCACTCGCGCGCCTCGGCGGCCGCGGCCTCGTCGCGCTGGACGGTCTTGCCGGCGGCGTAGAAGCGGTCGATCTCCTTGAAGAGCTCATCGACGAGCTGCTCGGTCGGCACCTTCTTCAGAGGCTCGCCCTTGGAGTAGATCATTCCCATGTCTTTGGCGCCCGTGATCCCGAAGTCGGCGTGGCGGGCCTCGCCGATGCCGTTGACCGCGCAGCCGAGCACGGAGACCTCGATCGGGTCCTCGTAGGCTTCCAGGCGCCGCTCGACCTCGGCCACGACGGAGTCCATGTCGAACTGCAGCCGCCCGCAGGTCGGGCAGGCGATCAGGTCGGGGCCGCGCTCGCGCAGCTTGAGCGCCTTGAGGATCTCCCACGCGACCTTCACCTCGTCCTCGGCGTGGAAGGTCGAGAGCGAGATGCGGATCGTGTCGCCGATGCCATCGGCCAGCAGCGTGCCGAGCCCGACGGCCGACTTCAGCGAGCCCGACCACTTCGTGCCGGCCTCGGTCACGCCAAGGTGCAGCGGGTAGGGAATCCGCTCTGAAAGGAGGCGGTTCGCGGCGATCGTGTTGGGCACCGAAGTCGACTTCATCGAGACCTTGAAGTTCGTGAAGTCGAGCCGCTCCATCAGCTCGACCGTCTCGATCGCGGCGGTCACGAGGGCCTCGACGGGGTTGTCGTACTCGAGCTGGCGCAGATGCTTCGGCAGCGAGCCCGAGTTCACGCCGACGCGCAGCGGCGTGCCGCGCCGGCGCGCGAGCTCGATCACCTCGGCGACCTTCTCGGCGCCGCCGATGTTGCCGGGGTTCAGCCGAACGCAGTGCGCGCCCGCT
Organism: Solirubrobacteraceae bacterium; assembly: GCA_036272475.1. GTDB lineage: Bacteria > Actinomycetota > Thermoleophilia > Solirubrobacterales > Solirubrobacteraceae > Palsa-744. The sequence goes on from DATAYP010000023.1 coordinate 1,551, forward strand.
TCGATCGCCTTCAGCGCGAGCGTGTGGTTGAAGTGGATGTCGGCGATGATCGGGATCGGCGAGCTTGCGACGATCGTCTTCAGCGCCTCGGCGTCCTGCTCGCGCGGCACGGCCACGCGCACGATGTCCGCGCCGGCCTCGGCGACAGTGCGGATCTGGTCCATCGTCGCCTGGAGGTTCGCCGTCTCGGTCTTCGTCATCGTCTGCACGGCCACGGGCGCGCCGCCGCCGATCGGGACCGGGCCCACGTGGATCTGGTTCTTCGACGCCATAGGCTCTGATTCTAGATGCCGGATGTCTATGCCACCGCACGCGGGCCTCTCGCGCGCCTCGCCGGCCCGCTGGCGGAGCGCGCCCGCGGCCGCCGCCACGAGCGCTTCTTCGCACTCACGCGACTGGCGCCGGGCGCCCGCGTGCTCGACGTGGGCTGCGGGCAGCTCGGGCTGCGGGCGCTCGAGCCGGGCCTGGACATCACGGGGGTCGACCTCGTGCGGCGACCCTCCTACCCGGGCCCCTTCGTGCGCGCCGACGCCGCCGAGGGGCTGCCGTTCGCGGACGGCGAGTTCGACCTCGTCTACTGCTCGAGCGTGATCGAGCACGTCGCTCCCGAGCGCCGCGAGGCGTTCGCCGCCGAGATCCGCCGCGCCGGGCGCGGGTGGTTCGTGCAGACGCCTGCGTTCTCCTTCCCGATCGAGCCGCACTCGCTGCTGCCCGGAGCCCACTGGCTCCCCGCCGGCCTGCGCAGGCGTTACTGGCGCGTCGGAGCCGCCGGCGGGTGGGAGCAGATCTCGCTGCTGCGACGCGGCGAGATGGAAGCGCTGTTCGGAGCAGCGCGCGCCGAGCGCTTCGGCCCGCTCGCGAAGAGCTGGGTGTCGGTGCGCCCCTCGGCTTCGCGCGCCGAGTGGAGCGCGGGCGGCGTGTCGCCCGTCAGCCGCCGAGGCGGCTGATGTCGTTGCTGACGCCGTTGATCACGAGGAACAGCAGCAGCACGATGCCGACCGAGCTGTAGCGATACATCGCCATCAGCGAGATGCGCCGGCCACGCACCTTCTCGGCGAGCGACCAGGCGATGTGCCCGCCGTCGAGCGGAAGGAAGGGAAACAAGTTGATCACGGCCAGGACCAGGGAGATGAGACCGAGGAACACGAGCGCGTAGCCGGCTCCCGCCCCGACTTCTTCGTGAGCGACCTTCGTGATCCCGACGATGCTGCTGACTTCGTGGCGAGCCTTCGAGCTGGTGATCGCATGCCCGAAGCCCGTGATCGTCCCCGTGGTCACGTGCCACATCTCCTGCAGCGACGCGGATGCGGCCGCGAGCGGACCGAACGGCTTGGGCGTGCCACCGAACTCGAACCCGATCAGCATCCGCCGCGCCTGAGCGCTGTAACGCGGGTAGATCGCGAGCTTCACTTCATGGCCCGCTCGCTTGACCGTCACGTGCACCGGCGTCGCGGCCCGGCAGCCGGCGAGCAGAGGCCCAGCGCACCGGTGACGGTTCACCGCGTCGGCGGTCGAGATGACCGAGGCGCGGCTGCCTTCCACCGCGATGATCCGGTCGCCCGGCCGCAGGGTGCCCTGCGCGGGCGAGCCCGACTCGATCGAGTGGACGACGGGTGTCACCGTCGAGACCGACGGGTCGAGGCTTTCCAGCCGCAACGCGCCGTCGAGGCTTCCCGAGACGAGCACGGCCCAGAACAGCACGAAGGCGATCGCGATGTTCACGCCGGGGCCGGCGAGGATCACCAGCACCCGCTTCCAGGGCGGCTGCGAGTAATAGGCGCGCCGCGCAACCTCCGGCTCGAGGCCGTCGAGCTCTTCCGGGTTCATCCCCGTGATCTTCACGTAGCCGCCCGCCGGGATCGAGCCGATCGCGTACTCGGTCTCACCGCGGCGGATGCGGAAGATCGTCGGCGGGAAGAACAGCGAGAAGCGCTCCACGCGCATGCCGACGGCCTTGGCGACCGTGAAGTGGCCGAGCTCGTGCAGGACGATCAGGAGGACGATCCCCAGCAGGGTCAGGATCCAGCTCACGGCCCCAGTGTCGCAGGCCCGCGTGCGCCTTCCCGCCGGTTCCCCGCCGCTCACCGCCCGCCTCCGCACAGCTCAGGCGAGCGCGGTGACCGCCTCTCCCGCCACCCTGCGCGCCGCGCGATCCGCCTCATAGAGCGACTCGAACGCCCGCACGGGCTCGGCCGGCAGGCTCGAGAGCGTCCGTTCGATCACCTCGGCGATCTCGAGGAAGCGGAGGCTGCCCTGCAGGAACGCATGGACCGCGACCTCGTTCGCGGCGTTCAGCACGCACGGCGCCGTGCCGCCCTCGCGTGCGGCCTCTCGCGCGAGCCGCAGGCAGGGGAAGGCCTCGAGGTCTACCGGCTCGAATGTCAGGCTGCGGACGGCAGCCAGGTCGAGCGGGGCAACGGGCAGCTCGACGCTCTCGCCGCCGTGCAGCGCGTAAGAGATCGCGATGCGCATGTCCGGCGGGCCGAGGTGGGCGAGCATCGCGCCGTCGGCCATCTGCACGAGGCCGTGGACGAGCGACTGCGGATGGACGACCACGTCGATCCGCTCGTATGGCGTGCCGAACAGGTGGTGCGCCTCCATCAGCTCGAGGCCCTTGTTCATCAGCGTCGCCGAGTCGATCGTGATCTTGCCGCCCATCGCCCAGGTCGGATGCGCGAGCGCCTCCTCGATCGTCACCTCCTGGAGCTCGTTGCGCGCGCGTCCACGGAAGGGACCTCCGCTCGCGGTGATCGTCAGGCGCTCCACCGCGCCGGGCGGCTGGCCGGCGAGCAGCTGGTGCAGGGCCGTGTGCTCGGAGTCGACCGGCACGATCTGCGCCCCCGTCGCCTCCGCGAGCGCCGTCACGAGCTCCCCGCCGACCACCAGCGACTCCTTGTTCGCGAGCGCCAGGTCGATCCCCTCGCCGAGCGCCGCCACCGTCGGCCCGAGGCCGGCGGAGCCCACCAGCGCGTTCAGCACGAGGTCCGCTTCGGACTCGACCACGAGCCGCACGAGGCCCTCGGGTCCGCCGAGCACCTGCCCGCCCGTCCATGCCTCGGAGGCGCGCGCCGCGGCGTGCGGCTCGGCCAGGCCGATGCGCGATACGCCGTGCGCGCGTGCCTGCTCGACGAGCGCCTCCCAGGAGCTCTCGGCGGACAGCCCCACAAGCTCGAACTCGTCGCTGCGCGCGCAGACGTCGAGCGCCTGCGTGCCGATCGAGCCCGTCGAGCCCAGGATCAGCAGCCGCTTACGCGTCGCCATCCACGCCCCCGTGGCCGTGGCCCCGCGCGCCCGCGGACGGGCTCGGTCCTCGCCTGCATTCCATCGCCCGCGAGTCTAGGGCGCACGGATCGATGTGTGAGCGGCGGATCCTCACGGGCCTTGCGTCTACGGCCTCGACGCGCCCGCTCGTCGAACGGTCAGAATGCGGAGATGGCCCCAGATCAGCTGATCGCCGTGCTGGAGGAGGACCCCGAGCTCGGAGAGACGCTCGCGCCCGAGCGGCTCGCCGGCGCACGGGCGCACGCACGAGCCCGGAGCCTCCACGTCGAGAGCGTCCTGCCCGGCGGCTGGCCGGCCGAGGTGCGCCACGGGCTCGGGCTGCTCGTGCTCGGGGGACTGCTCATCCGGCGTGTCGGCCTCGAAGGGCGATTCGGCGCCGAGCTGCTCGGCCACGGCGATCTCCTGCGACCGTGGCAGACCGAAGAGGGCGCCGCTTCGATCCCGCAGAGCTCGGCCTGGCGGGTGCTGCAGCGGGCCCGCATCGCGGTGCTCGACCTCGAGTTCGCGCGGCGCATCGCCGCCTACCCCGAGCTCCACGGCCAGCTGATCGCTCGTGCGCTGCGGCGCTCGCGCCACATGGCGGTGGGCATGGCGATCATGCACCAGCCGAAGGTCGAGACGCGCCTGCTGCTGCTGCTCTGGCAGCTCGCCGACCGCTGGGGCAAGGTTCGCACCGACGGCGTCCTTCTCCCGGTGCGCCTCACCCACGTGACCCTCTCCGAGCTGATCGGCGCCAGGCGGCCGACCGTCAGCGGCGCCCTCGGCGCGCTCGAGCGCGACGGCCACATCAGCCGTAACGCCGCAGGCTGGGTCCTGCACGGAGCGCCGCCGGGCGGCGTCGAGACCGCGCCTGCCGCCGGCGAGAGCCGTGAGGCGCAGACGGGCCCTGCCCGCGGCCCCGCCCCGCTCGCGTCGTCCTGGCGCGCGCACTGAAGGCCTGATCGCGCCCGGCCTCGAGCGGAGCTGGTTCGCGGTCGGGCATGCCGGGTAGTCTCGTGCGTCCCTACCAGGAGGTGCTCCAATGGCTCGCAGACTCTCGTCCCTCGTGCCATCCCCTGCGATGGCGCTCGCCCTGCTCGTCGGCGTCGCCGCGACCGGCGGCATCGCGCTCGCGGCAAGCTCCGGCGGGCCCGTGATCCGCGCATGCGCCAACAAGAAGACCGGCGCCCTGCGGGTTGCCGCCAAGTGCAAGCGCAACGAGCGCCACGTGAACTGGAACCAGTTCGGCCCCTCCGGCGAACGCGGCCCGCGCGGCTTCACGGGCATCAAAGGCCTGCCAGGCGCGGCCGGAGTCGCCGGTGGTACCGGCCCTCAGGGGCCGGCCGGGCCGGGTGCGAACTCGTTCGACATGACCTTCGCCGAAGAAACGACGCTGACCGCTCCGCTCAACGGCATCGTCGCCACCGCCTTCTGCAACGCCGCCAAAAAAGAAGTCACCGTCAGCGTTCAGACGGCAAGCGGGAAAAACAACCTTCAGGCATCGGGGACCGCCGCCGAAGGTACGACCTTGACGGCTCTCGACAGCGTCGGCGGGTTCGCGGTCAACAAGCATTCGCCGTTCACGGCCGACCTGGACGTGGTCGCCGCCGACAGCACGATCGGCAAGACGGTGCGCGTCGACATACACGGAGAATTCGCTGAACCGGTCTGCCGCGTCTGGGGGATCGCGATACCGGGAAGCTGATCGCGAATCCGAGTCTGCCCCCCGCCGGCCATCGGGAAGGATCGAAGTCGCCGGGGGGCTGGGGTAGCTGATGTCCGAGGAGAACGTTGAGATCGTGAGGCGGCTCTACGAGGCCTGGCAGCGAGATGGACTCGGCGTCGTGCCCGAGTTGATGGCTCCGGAGATCGAGTGGGTGAACCCGGCCAACGCGATCGAGCCAGGCACTCGGCGCGGCTACGCCGGCTTTGCGGCCGCCGCGAGCTCCTTCGCGAGCGTCTACCGCGAGTCTCTCGTGAGCGACGTGACCTTCTACGACGCCGGAGAGCAGATCGCGGTGAAGGCGAGGATGACCAGCCTCGCCGCGGGAAGCGACTTCCCGATCGACATGGTTCGGGGCTACGTGTTCGATGTTCGCGACGGCAGGGTGACTCGCTTCGCCTGGTTCACCGATCCGGCCGAAGCGCTCGCCGACGCGGGCCTCGAGGAGTAGGCGATCGCCCAGGCGAACGTCGAGATCCGGTCCCGCGCGAGCTCTGGCACGGTTTGCCCCTGGGCGGGCATGGGTAGCGGAGTTCGAGCGCCGTAGAGCCGCACCGCGCACGCTCAGGCGTACGGCCGGGCGGAGGGAGAGGGAATGCTGAGACTGAGTTGCATCGCGTGCGGCTTGACCGTGCCCTACAAGACCTCCGGGGGCGACGTCTGCCCGCGCTGCCTCGTGCGTGACGATCGGGCGGTCGCGCTGATCCCCACGAGCGATCGGCCCTCGCCCAGTGCGATCGGGCGGCTGCGGATCCTCCGTCGTGTGGAGGGCGAGCGCCACGTCATGATCCTCAGCGGCGAGCTCGACATCGCCTCGGCTCAGATCCTCGAAGACGCCGTCTCGGAGGCGTGCTCCGCCGGGGCCGCCGAGCTCGTGCTCGACATGGCGGGCATCGAGTTCATGGACTCGACGGGATTGAGAGCGCTGATTCGATGCAACGAGCTCTGCGAACAGCGCGACTGCGGCTACAGCCTGACGCCCGCACAGCGCCCCGTCGAAAGGACGCTCGAGGCCACCGGCGTCCCGCGCTCGAGGCTGCGCTTCCGCCGCCCCAAGCGCCCGACGGGCGCAGCGCCGGAGCGCGCTCCCCGGCTGCCGGAGTAGGCGATGGGGCGCACGGCCGGCCCCAAGAGGAGGCCGTGACCGTCACACGTACGCGGCCCTTATACCGCCAGCCGCACTGCTCGCCCAGTCCAGCGCTTTGCAGCCCTCCTTGTGAGCCCGTTATCCATTCGGCGTTACCTCCTCGGTTGGCGTGTCGGCGGGCCCGGCCGCCTCGACCAGTAGATGCGCCCGCCCGCCCGCCGCCTAGGCAGCCAGCCCTGTCCGCGGGATACTTGGCGGGCGATGCCGGAGAAACCTGGATCTCGATCGAGTAGCCTCAATGAGGCGGTCCCGCCGCGTCCGCGAAATCGCAAAAAGGGGGGTCTCGATGAGACGGATATTGCTTGCTGCGAGCGCCGTCGGGGTTGTCGTCATGGCGGGTGTCCCCGGTGGCATCGCGACTGCCGGCGCCGAAGAAACGACCTGCGAAGCGGAGCAGGCAAACGTCGGACTGGACATACCGAAGGTCACGGCCGACAACGAAGCTGTCAAGGGCGGGAAAGCTGTGCTTGCGGCCGACGCCATAGCGGTCAAAGCCGACACCACGACAGTCAAAGAAGACCACGAAGCGGTCAAAGCTGCCAACGAAGCGCTCAAAGCGGCCATCGCCTCCGGCGACAGCGTGGCGATCGATATGGCCACAGCGGCACTCAAGGCGGCACTCAGCAAGCTCAAGGCGGACTCCTCGGCGCTCTCGGCCGAGACCACGAAGCGTGCGCTCGACGCTGCGAAGCTGAAAACGGCGAAAGAACTGCTGACCGCCGACTTCAAACAACTGAAGGCCGACGAGGCCGCTCTGAACGCCTGCCTCATAGCGTGAGCTGAGCAGGTGGCGTGGCCGAGGACAAGGCCACACGCCACGGCTCCAAATCGAGCGCGCCCAGGCGTCGGAGCCCTCAAAGCTGTGGGGCTGGAGGAGTAAGCGATGCCTGAGGAGTCCACGACACCGGACCTGGTCGCCTTCGCAGAGAAAAGCCCTACAGGCGGCGGCGCTGACGGGCGCGCCACCGCACCGTGGCCAAAAACCACACCACCAGCAGCACGTACGCCGCCACCCACGACACGAACACGCTCAGTACGAAGAAGGCGGCGGCCACAAGGATGCCCACGGAGACCGCGAACAAGCGCGGATGCTTCATGGGGGCAAGTATGACCGCGCCGGCCTTGACGCGACCCGCTCTGCCATCGAACGCGGGCCGCCCGGTCGCTCTCAGCATGACGCCCGATCGGCAGGACGCCCTCAAAGCCGTGGGGCTGGAGGAGTAGGCGATGTCGCAGGAGAACGTGGAGACGGTCAGGCGGGGTTACGAGCTTTATGCCGCCGGAGACCTCACGAGCGTGGCCGCTTTGTTCTCTCACGGCGCCGAGCTGGCAGACGGAGGCGGACTCGGGGTTGTGGGTACGGCTGCGGGCACCTTGCACGGGCCTGATGGATTTCTGCGTTCCGCGAGCGAATCGATGGAGGTGTTCGCCGACTTCCACTTGGAGACTGATGACCTCATCGAGGCCGGCGACGCGGTTATCGCGGTAGTGCGAATCTTCGGCACCGGGAACGTGAGCGGCGCACATCTGACGGTGAGGCTCGCGCACCTTTGGGTATTCGGGGATGACGGCAAGGTGATCCGCGGCGAGGTCTTCCGAACCACCGAGGACGCCCTCAAAGCCTTGGGGCTGGAGGAGTACGCGGTGTCGCAGGAGAACGTGGAGATCGTGCGGGGAGTGGTCGAGGCTTTCAACTCTGACGAACCACGCAGGGCTATCGCGGGGTTCCATCCCGAGATCGAGTTCACCTCGATCGGTAACGCCCTCGACGGCGTGGCATACCTCGGGCTCGACGGCATGGGGCAATACGCGGATGACCTCGAATCCGTCTTTGAGCACTGGCACTCTCAAGGCGACCGGCTGGTCGATGCCGGAGGAGAGGGTCGTGTGGCTTCACCGCATCGTCGGGCGCGCCAAGGCGAGTGGATTTCCCGTCGACCAGTCCATCGGGATCGTCTGGACGCTCCGCAATGGCCTCATTTGGCGCGGGCAGGCATTTCTGACCCACAGGGAGGCC
>DATAYP010000024.1:0-20974 GCA_036272475.1 Solirubrobacteraceae bacterium
TCGCCCTCGGCGCGCGCGTCGTCCCCCGCTACAAGCACGCGCTGACGATCGACGACCGCACCATGGAGCACACACTGCACGGCCTGATCCAGGACCTCGAGCTCGGCTACCTGGAGAGCGTCGCCTTCGTCGCGCCTGGGCGCATGGCGTGGCCGCTGCCGCTTTACGAGCTCGCGCTGATGACCGCCGGGCGCGCCTACGACATGAACGTCGAGGTCCCGGTCACGATCGTCACCCCCGAGGACGCCCCGCTCGCGATCTTCGGCGAGAGAGCCTCGCAAGGCGTCGCCGGGTTGCTCGAGAAGGCGGGCATCCGCACGTTCGCCTCCGCCTACGCCGAGGTTCCCGAGCCCGGTCACATCTCGATCCACCCCGGCGATCGTCAGGTGCGGGCCGGCCGCGTCGTTGCGCTCCCCGAGCTTTACGGCCCTTCGGTGCGGGGCATCCCGCTCAGCGAGCACGGCTTCATCCGCGTCAACAAGTTCGGCCGCGTCCCCGACTGCGGCCCCGTGTACGCTGCGGGCGACGTGACCGACTTCGCCGTCAAGCAAGGCGGCGTGGGCGCCCAGCAGGCCGATGTCGTCGCTGAATCGATCGCAAACCTCGCCGGCGCAGACATCGAGCCCCAGCCGTTTCACCCGGTGCTGCGTGGCCTGCTGATGACCGGTGACCATTCCTACTACATGCAGTCTCAGATCGCCGGCGGTCACGGCTACAGCTCGGAGTTCAGCACCGATCCACTGTGGACCCCGGCCGTCAAGATTTCCGCCGCGTACCTGGCGCCATACCTGGACTCGCTCGCCCCCCCCGAGCACGCGGCAGCATGAGCAGCACCGAGACGCCGCGCTCGACGAGCTGCTGCTCGAGGCCGACGACGCATTGCTCGACTGCGATGTGAGCCCGAGGTCTCCGAGCTTGACCCGGTGAGCGCGCTGATCGAGGCCGCCGGGCGTCACGGCGCGGACGCGATCGTGCTCGGCGCGCAGTGCCACTCGGCTCTGCACGAGGCGATCGGGACGGTCACCGGCGAGCTGCTGAAGCTCTCGCCGGTCGCAGTGACCGTCGGCGGACAGTTCTAACGCCCGCGCCCCACGGCGGCTACTCCGGGTGCGAGTCTTGGCCGAGTCCGAACGGACTGCCCTCGGAGTCCTTACAGATCGCCCATCGTTTCCCGGGATGGACCACGCGGCCGCCAAGCGCGCGGACCCGCTCCAGCGCCTCTGCGAGATCGTCTACGGCGAAGTACGGCAGCGAGAAGGAATCGCCTGGGCCCGGGCCGCGCGCATGAAGACCAAGCGCCGGGTCTTCTGAGCGCGTTTCCCATCCCTCGCCGTCTGAAGCCTCACGCGCCCGGAACTCGACACCGAGTAGGTCCGACCAAAAGAGTCGGGCGCGCTCGGGGTCATCCGCGGGAAACTCGATCAGGGCGAGCGGTATGCGCGGCATTTACGGGACAGTAGTGAGTCGCCTGGCTACCCGTCATCCTGGGCCTCTGCTCGCGAGTCGCCTCCCACCGGGAAGCCTGCGTTGCGCACGGGACTGCCCCGCCTAGGATACGTTGAGTGGCTCGCGCCACAGGCTTCGACAACCAAGCCGACGTTGCCCGGCTGCGCCGCGGCCTCGCGCCGCCAGCTTGGGGGACGTCGGAACGAGACGCGACGACCGTGGCGCTGACCTCATTTCCGGTTCCCAGCGTGTAAGGAGTGCGCAACATGGCGATTGGACGCTTGCTTTTGAGACTCGCCGTTGGAGGCTTCTTCTTCGGCCACGGCACACAGAAGCTGTTTGGCTGGTTCGGCGGGCACGGCCTCGAGGCGACAGCGCGGGGATTTGAGCAGATGGGAATGCGCCCTGGCCGTCGCAACGCACTCGCCGCCGGAGTGGCGGAGGCCGGCGGCGGCACCGCCATTGCGCTCGGGCTGGCCACGCCCCTCGCCGCGTCGGTGCTGACGTCGACGATGCTCACCGCAGTCAACCGGGTCCACCTCAAGAACGGTCCCTGGGCCGCCAATGGCGGCTACGAGTACAACGTTGTGCTGATCGCCGCCGTCCTCGCACTCGCTGAGACTGGTCCCGGCGAGCTATCGCTAGATCACGCGCTTGGGATCGAGCGCAGAGGGCCGCGGTGGGCGTTGGCCGCGCTCGTACTGGGTATGGCCGGGGCGGCCGGGGCGCACCTGCTGGCTGAGGCGACGCCGGCCCCCGCGACGGAGCCTGAGCCCTCGGTGGCTGCGGAGCCAGCGCCCGAGGTCACCGAGGCAGGCGCACCATAGCCGCAGCCCACGTCCTGACGAGACACTCGGATTCCGAGGCAGTCCTCAAGTTGAGCCCTGCGTCCGAACTCACGCTCCTGTGGCAACCCGGGAGCCGATCTCGCCCCGGCCGATAGTCTCGACGCTATGCCCTAGCGAGCTCGCGCTCCGAGGCATCGATGACACCGGCTCGGTTCTTGTGTGAATGCTCGTAGGCGCGCACGCGCTTGATCAGGTCCACGTCGCCCTCGTCCAGTACGGCGCGAACCTCGTCCACGCTGAGCTCGTCATATCCTGGCCACGGCTCGTCTCCGCGGAGGCTGGTGATCCGGCTGAGGATGGTTGTGCGGTTTTCGTTCTTGCGCTCGTACGAGTCGATCTTCGCGAGGTCGACCTGCGAGAGATGCGGGAGCTTTTCGGCAATCTCCGCAGCGGTGAGCTTCCCGTAGCCGGTGATTGCCAGGTCTCCTTGAGAGGCCAGCGCGCCCTTTAGCTGACCCTCGGCCTGCGCGACCCCGGGTACCTTGCGTGCTTTGCGGGCGGTGCGTCTTGCACTCGATGACGCGTCACGAGCGGCCCCCTTCACGCTCTCCGACGCCGAGCGGGCCGCGTCTGCAGCGCCTGTCTTGCCGATGTCGTATGAGGGGTTCCCGCGGATCTCCGAGCGCACCACGGCGTCGGTCAGCTTCGGGATCTCCTTCAAAATTCGGTTGAGCATCTTCTGCTCGTCAGCCAGGATGGAATCGGCGAGCGCCTGTGTGGCCTTGTCGCCGGCAGAGCTCGCCAGACGCTCGAGGGCGGTGTAGGTGGCGATCTCCAAGGCCTCGGTTGCGCACGCGTCCTTGGCGTTCTTCAGAACTTTCTCATCTCCTCCCGTGCCGCGGACGAGGTCGAAGGGCGCCTTCCCCAGGGCAAGTGTGTGCCCGACGAGGCTCTGCACGAGTCCGACGCCGGCTCGGATCGGGCTGCGGCCCTGTCCGAGCTCGTCGAGACGGCGCTGCACCCGAGTCTCGTGGTCGCGCGTCTCGCGAAGGTGGGACTCGAGGCTGTCGCGGTAGCTCCCGCGCGGGGTCATCGCTACCTGCGACTGCAGCACGGTGACGAGTGCCTGCTCCGTGGCATGCGCCTCGGTCAGGTATTGCACGATCTTCTGTTCAGTCTTCTCCATGGGTCTCCAGCTTTCTTCAGACAGTGTGTAATCACGTGCGCGGGCGCATGCATGACGTGCGCGGGTGCATGCTCAAGCTGTGATGCGTCACCGCGCTGCGCGCATCCGCTCAGCGGCCCTCGCGGCCGGAGCGCTCATTGATGGCCAGTGCCTCGTCTTCGCCGCTTTCGCTCGCATCCGGGTCGATCGCACGTGCCTGCGCGTGCTGATCGCGGGCGGACTCGGTCAGATGCTCAGCCTCAACAGCCTGTCGCTCTGCGGCGGCATGTCCCTGCCGCGCCTGAGCGGCGCGTTCCTCAGCTTCAGCCTGAGCCCGCTTGGCTTGGGCGGCCTGCTCATCGGCCGAGGCGCGCGCACTTTCGGCTTGGATCGAGCGGCTTCTGGCCTGCTGGCGAAGCTCGCCCGCCTGCTCACGACGACGTTCGTTACGCCTGCGGCTCGCGGCGCGCGCGACGACGGCGATGAGCAGTAGCACCACCACGGCGCCAACAGCAATTCCGATGATCGTTCCGGTGTTCACGGTTCCTCCTATGACTAGCTCTGTTTGACTCCTGGGCGCTCCGGTGGCCGACGCGGAGCCGTATACCCCGAGAAGGCGCGTGGCGCGTCCTGGTGCCCGCGCTCGTTGCTTCGGTTGTGCCCCTTTACCGTCTCGGCGACCCGGTCGACCGCTTTCTAACCACGACGCTAAAGGCGTCGTTCTTCGTAAGGTCCGCCGACTACTCGCCGTCGAGCCGTGGCCGTGTAGATCAGCGACAGCACCACACCGACGATGCCGGCGATGATGAGGATCAGGCCGATCGTTGGCCGCGAGACGCCCGACACGTGAAATGTGACGGCGTAGCGGATGATCGCGCCGACGGCGATGAGGAAAATGGATGTTCCGAGGGTCATAGCTAGACCCGCCCGCCTCGGCGATAGCCGAATCCGCCGCCCGTGAAGAAGACCACGAGGGCTACCAGCAGCAACAGCCAAAGCAACGGGCTTACGCCGATCCCGCCCGCGATCGCTGCGATGACCAAGACAATCAAAAGCAGCTCTATGAGCCCCATACGACTCTCCTTTCGTTGAATACTCCTCGGTACCACGCGAGGAGAGAGAAGACTCTTTCTATCACATAGAGAGCGCTCTTTCTAGTGTACCCTTCTAGGTATGTTTGAAACGCACCGCCAAGCGGCCAAGCCGGTGGCCAGCGCCCGCCAGCGGATTCTGGATGCCGCCTACGAGCTGTTCTCGCGACGCGGCATCCAAGCGGTTGGGGTCAACGAGGTGACTGCGCGCGCGGGCGTTGCGATCGCGACGCTGTACCGGCACTTCCCCTCCAAGGACAAGCTCGTGCTCGCGTTCCTCGACCTCCGCGAACAGCGCTGGACGAAAGACCTCATTGAAGCCGGGGCCATCCGTCGCGGCTCGAACCCCGAGGAGCGACTACTCGCCATCTTCGATGTACTCGACGAGTGGTTCCATCGCGAGGACTTCGAGGCGGGCTCGTTCATCAAGGTAGTGCTCGAACTCGGCCCTAACCATCCGGCAGGCGGCGCTGGCGTTCGCCATCTCGAGCAGATCCGCCTGATCGTAAGACGCTTCGCCGAGGAAGCCGGCCTGCGCGACACCGATTCGTTCGCGCACTCGTGGCACATCCTCATGCAGGGCTCGATCGTCGTAGCAGCCGAGGGCGATGCGGACGCCGCGCAGCGAGCCAAGTCCATGGCTCGCCAGCTCATCGAGCAATACCGCTGACCAGCGAGATCGCCGGCCAGCTTCTCCCGGCTGAAAGTGCCGCGGAGCTCGACGGTCTTCCATCCGAGCGGACAGCGCTCGGACGCAATCTGGCGAACAAGCTAGCTGGCTTTGACTTCGAACGGGGGCCGTGGGAGCATCGCCGGATGAATGACGCTCGGCAGCGACGCGTCGCCGAGAACGAGGCGAGCGCTCGCCGCATCAACGAGGCAATAGAGAAGGCCCTTTGGGAGCGCGAGGAGGGCTCGTCCACAGCGTTCCTCTGTGAGTGCGCTAGCCGAGAGTGCGAGCAGCTTCTTCAGGTCACGCTGCCAGAGTACGAGCGGGTCCGCGCCCATTCCCGCCGGTTCATGGTGCACCCCGGGCACGAGGAGCCGGACGTGGAGACCGTCGTGGACACTCATAACCATTACGTCGTCGTAGAGAAGAACGACGAGGCGGGGCGGGTAGCCGAAGCCGACGACCCTCGCAACTGACGCCGTCTGCGGGATAATTGGGGGCGATCTGAGGAGTTCGGACCTGAGCGAGAGCAGCCGCAGCCTCGCGCCAGGACAACGCGAGGCCATCGGGGCAACTGACCTCTTGTCAGGGCGGCAGGAGGTCGCTGATCGCGACCCGTCCTGCGGCTCGCCTCCCGACGTGCCGCTCTCCCCCGGAGGCTCGCTCGGCCGGCCGACCCCATGGGCCTCCGACCGAGCTCGGGGCTGCTCGACGCCGTCGCCGAGGCGCCCCTCGACGGGCGACGCCTCGCCGCCGTCGGTGGCGCGCTCCTCAGCGGGCAACGTCCGACCGCATCTGCTCTGCGGCCTCCTTGGTGCTCTCGGCCATGTCCTGTGTGTGGCTGTGGGCACTCTCTTCGGCCTTGCCCTGGACCTCTGCGACGGCCTCCTGCGCCTTCTCGGCGGCCGTTTCAGCGGTCTCCTGGGCGATCTCCTTGCCGTGCTGGAGCGCCTCTTGGCCCGTGTCCCTCGCCTGCTGCTTGAGCTGGTCGGCCATCGGCCCGATTCGCTCGTCCTCGATCCTCGTGCCCGGGATCAGCGTCCCGGCGAGGAACCCGACAGCCGCGGCGCCGATCGCGAGCCCCAGAGGGTTCTCCTGGACGATGCCGACGGCCTGCTGGGCTCCCTGCCGGACGTCGCCGGCATCCGGTGTCGCCTCGGCGACCTGTGAGCCGACTCCCGTGATCCTCGACTTCAGAGCGTCGACTTTCTCCGACACCGAGTCTTTGGCCCTGGCCGGTACATCGGCTTTGTAGCCGAGTGCGTCGACCGTGTCTCCCATGTGCTCGCGCGTCCGCTCTATCTCTTTCCTGATGACAGCTGGGTCTTGGCCCATTGCGCATCCTCCTTCACCGTTTCGATGGTTTGCTCGGGCGCAGGCGGGGTCGCCTGTGCCACGCGGTCCTTTCCTGTGACTGTCAGAACGCCGGCCGCCGCGCCGTAGAGGAGCGTCACGATCAGCGCCGCGAGCCACACTTCCATTCCTGTCGACAGCGCCGCGATCAGACATGCCGTAAACGCGCCGAGCGCAAGTAAGCCGACCAACCCGGCTCCTCCGAACATGCCGAGGCCGACGCCGGCCTTCTTGCCCTTCTCCGTCATCTCCACCTGCGCTAGCTTCAGCTCCTGTCGCACGAGCGTCGACAGGTCCTCGGACAGCTGCTTGAAGAGCTCCCCGACCGGCGCCTCGCGCAGGCCGTTGTCTGTGTTCTCGGACGCCATCGCCTAGATCACCGGTCCCGCGCCGACACTGCTTCGGGACGGCTCTTCGGTCCCGTTTCCAGCCGGGCCGGGCCGGTGCGCGTAGACGCCGGCCGGGCGCGGGACGGTCGGACGTGCCCGGTAGCGCTGGCCGCTTGAGGCCTTCAGAAAGCGGGAGGCCGCGAACCCGACAGCCAGCCCGCCCGCGGCCAGCGCCCACGGCTCGCGGCGACCGAAGTGCTCCACATCGGCGAGCAGTGCCCGGGAGTCCTTCTCGCGTAGATACCCACCGACCTTCTCGGCGTACTGCGCGAGCTGCTCGGCGGCCTTGGCGGGTCCCTCCTTGCCCTGTTCACGCAGCGACTCTCCGACCGAGCGTAGATCGGACGCCTGCTCGCTGATCTGACTCCCGGCCTGCGCAGAGCGTTGGTCGATCTGCTGGCGCACCGCGTCGCGCACCTGTCCGGCAGCCTGCTCGGCTTTCTCCTGTGCCAGCTCTGCTACCTCGGTCGCTTTCCCCTGCGCCTGCGAAGCGCCGCCGGCGCGGCTCTCCGAACCGATTGAGTGATCTGTCTGCATGTGTTGCTCCTCTCGGACTCTCGAGTTGATGGGGCTACGCCTTGGCGAGTTCGCGCTCGGCAGCGTCGAGCACACCCGAGCGGTTCTTGTGCGAGCGCTCGTAGGCACGCGTGCGCCTGACGCGAGCCTCGTCGCCCTCGTCCAGCACCGCTCGGATCTCATTCACACCTAGCTCGTCATAGCCAGGCCACGGCTCCTCCTCGCGGAGCGCTGTGATCCGGCTCAGGATCGTGGTGCGGTTCTCGTTCCTGCGCTCGTAGGAATCGACCTTCGCGAGGTCGACCTGCGAGAGATCTGCGAGCTTCGCCACGATCTCGGCTGCGGTGAGGTCTCCGTAGCCCGAGATCGCAAGGTCCCCTTCGGATGCCAGCGCGCCCTTGAGCTGCCCCTCGGCCTGCGCGACTCCCGGCACCTTGCGTGCTTTGCGGGCTGTCCGTTTTGCGCTCTGCGTGGCACCACGGGCGGTCTCCATCGCGTTCGCCGACGCCGAGCGGGCAGCGTCGGCGGCGCCGGTCTTGCCGATGTCGTATGAAGGGTTTCCACGGAGCTCCGAGCGGACGACTGCCTCCGTCAGCTTCGGGAGCTCCTTCAATATCCTGTCGAGCATCTTCTGCTCGTCCGCCCGGATCGAGACGGCGAGCTGCTCGGTGGCCGTGTCGCCGACAGACCTCGCGAGGCGCTCGATCGCCGTGTACGTCGCGATCTCGAGCGCCTCGGTGGCACATGCGTCCTTGGCGTTCTTCAAGACTTTCTCCTCGCCGCCGGTGCCGCGAACCAGATCGAGGGGCGTCTTCGCGAGGGCGAGCGCCTGCCCGACGATGCCCTCGATCAGCCCGACGCCGGCTTGGATCGGGCCGCGCCCATCGCCCAGCTCGTCGAGGCGCCGCTGCACCCGAACCGCGTGGTCACGGGTCTCGCGAAGGTGAAATTCGAGCGCATCGCGATAGCTGCCGCGCGGGGTCATCGCGATCTGCGACTGAAGCACGGTGACGAGCGCCTGCTCAGTCGCGTGGGCCTCGTTCAGATACTGCACGATCTTCTGTTCTGATTTATCCATCGCTCTCTCTCTTGAATGTGTGAGTGATCTGAGGATGCGCACGCGTGGTGCGCGCACATCCGCCGCGTCGCTGCGTGCGATCCGTGAATGACA
The DNA here is from genome assembly GCA_036272475.1 of Solirubrobacteraceae bacterium. GTDB lineage: Bacteria > Actinomycetota > Thermoleophilia > Solirubrobacterales > Solirubrobacteraceae > Palsa-744. The sequence goes on from DATAYP010000024.1 coordinate 8,590, forward strand.
CCTGCTGTCCGGCAACGGCTACCGTGCTGCGGGCCGCCGCGCCGGAGGCGGCTTGGCGAACTGCGCACGGCGCCATTGGCGTGCTTGGCGTCTGCTACGGGATGATGATCTGGCCAATGCGTCCATTCTGTTTCTCCCGGTAGAAGCCACTCGCGACCGTGAGAAGAGCCCTAGCGCATGGCAGGCAAGCAAATTGGTGAAAGGCCGACATGGCAGTGCTTGTCTGATGTCTTTGTTACCCCGCGCCCGGGTCAGGCAAACGGTGAACGGGGGCGACCGAGCGAACCGCTGCGGCGCGGTCAGGCCGCCCTCGGGATCGGCTGCGCGGTGGGTTTGAGAGACGATCCAGCCCGGGTAGTTTTGAATGTCAGGGGCACGAAGGCCCCGACGGGATGGCCAAGTCGACGACGCTCCCTAAGGCGCATAGCCCTCCGAGGGAAGGGTCCAATCGGCGGTTTGAGCGCCGTGCGGTCAACAGCCGGGGAGGTTGTCTTGTCTTATTGGTCGGAGGCCAGATCACAAGCGCAAGCGGAGACTGCTGAGGCTGCAGTCTGGAGTGCGGACTGACCTCTGAACAAGGCGAGCTCGAGCAGTGGCGCCCCGTCTCGTTCGCGATCGCGTATCGAATGCAGCTACTTGTACGCGATGCCAGCGCTCGTCGGCCCCGCGAGTGGCACGATCTCTGTCTCCTTGAAGCCGACCTCTCTGCACCACCCAGCAAAGTCAGCGCCGGTGTAGTCGAAGGCGTCTCCGAACTCGATCAGCATGTTGAGCGACATCAAAAGCCCGAACGCGTTCTCGCAGCGGGCGTTATCGATGAGGTTCTCGACAACGATGAATGCGCCACCCTCTGGTAGGGCGTCATAGGCAGCCTTGATCAGGTGCATCTTGCCCTCGAGATTCCAGTCGTGGAGGATCAGCCCCATCGTGATGACGTCCGCCTTTGGCAGGCGGTCGGCGAAGAAGTCACCACCAGCTGCGGTTACGCGCTCGCTCAGCCCAGCACTTTCGATCGTTCGCTGGGCGATCGGCTCGACTACTGGCAGGTCGAAGCTGGTGCAGCGCATATGTGGGTGTCGGTTGGCGACGATGATCGAAAGTTGGCCGGTTGCGCCCCCCACGTCGCAGAGGGTTTTGTAGTCGGAGAAGTCGAACGTCTCCGCTAGCGCGCTGAATGGGCCCAGGGAGATGCCAGCCATCGCGTTAATGAACTGCTCCAGTCTGTCCGGGTCGCTGTAGAGCTCCTCGAACATCGGCTTGCCGGTGTGCTTGATCTCGTTCTGGGGCTTTCCAGTCCGTAGAGCTTCGGTGAGATCACCCCAGAATCGAAACAGCCGCGCGTTGCTCATCTCGAGGATCCCGCCGATGTAGGCCGGGCTCCTCTTGTCGAGGAAGACTGCGGTCGTTTGGGTGTTGCGGTAGAGCGCGTCGCTCCCTTCGCCCTCGCGCTCGAGTAGCTCGAGGGCGACGAGCGCATCGGGGAAGTCGGGGATCGCCCGCGCGTGCAGCTCGAGCGTCTCGGCGATCTGCGGACCAGTCATCCCGTCGCTGCCCAGCTTCGTAAACAGCTCGAGCTCGACCGCCGACAGGAGCGTCTTCGACGCCCAGAACCCCATACCGACTTGCATGATGTGTGAAGGATCGACTTGCTGGGACATGCTCTTTCGGCCCTCCTGGTCGCCAACATTTGCGTCTCGCGGCGTCGAGCGTATCCGGTAGCACGCGGGATGACTCGCGCCCCGGCCCGGTTGACCGACCAGAGTGTCGCTCCACGCGACCTGCGACGGTCCGCTGAGCTTCGCGCTAGACGCCCGGTGCAGACGAGAAGCGAGCATGCGCCTATCCGGGTTAGAATCCGGTCGTTCCGGTCGGTCGCGAATGGACCTAACGGGACACCATTCCAACCCCTCGCGACCCCTGAGAGCTCTGCTGAAGGATGCCGCGGGGTGGCGCACGGCCCTCGAGCGCGCGGAGGGCTCACCTCTTGCGGCCGCCGCCGGCACCGCAGCCCCTTCGATCGGTTCGAAGCATCGCCGGCATGACTGGGTCAAGGAGGCCGTCATTCGCGTGCTGGAGCAGCACCCCGGACGGATGCAGGCGCGCGATGTGCACGCAGCTGCAGAGACACTCCTTGGAGAGCCGGTTCGTTGGGGATCGGTAAAGGCCTGCCTGGCTGCGAATGTCGCTGGCCCGTCGCCAGCGCTTGTGCGGGTCGGCCCTGGGCGTTATGCCGTGTCCGCGCGACATTCTTGACCGACGCGGTCGCGTTGCCTCCCCTTACAGCGGCCGCAGGCCTTTGATTCCGGTTACGCAGGCTTGACGACGGGCCTCAGCTTCGGATTGGCCCGCTCTCCCCTCGTCCGCATGGGGTATCTGCTCCGCCGGAGCGCAGACGCTCGCTTTAGGGCAGTGGGTCAGTTTGAGACCCACTACTCGGCTACGAGCCGATCGCGGCGAGTGCTGTGCGGCACTCGGCGACTTCCCGTATGACGAGCCCTCCGCCGAGGCGGCTGGCGACTTCCTCGGCCTGCTCGAGTATCTGCCGTGCGCGGTTGATGTCCTCGGGCTGGCCGCGGGCGATCAGCGTCCGGGCCCAGCCGGTGTGGGTGCGGGCAAGGAATAGCGGCGCTCCCAGACGCTCCTCGATCTCGGCGGCGGCGGCGAAGTGGTCTTCGGCCTGCTCGTAGCGCTCGAGTGTGCTGGCGAGAGTGCCGAGCGCCCAGTCGCTTGATCCGTACACGATGAAGCCGGCTTGTACGACCTGGCCGGAGAAGGGCGCCGCGAGCTCGTAAAGCTCGCCGGCGCGGTCGGGGAGGCGCAGACGGGAGCAGACTTCGGCCCAAATCAACATGGCTCCCAACCAGACCTGATCCAAAGGGACGCTCTGGAGGTCCTCGGCGAGCGCACGCTCGCGCGCCTCATCCTCTCGGGCGCTCTCAGTCAGGGCGAGCGCCGCGGCCGCCCGCCACGGCGAGCGGCGGTACTTTGCGTCGGCGAGCCGCAGCGAGGGCTCGACGAGCTCGCCGAGGCGGCCCTGGGCAAAGCGAACCTGGGCCAGAAGCGCACCAAATATCAGCGGAGCGTCGGGCTGGCCGGATGCCGTGGCGAGCTGGTGGGCCTCGACCGCCAGCCGCTCGGCTGTCTCGAGCTCACCCTGAGCATGCGCCCAGCCAGACTCAAACCACGCCAGCGTCCAGCTCAAGGAGGGGTCGGGGACCGAGGCGGCCACCTCGCGTCGCGCTGCAAGGTTCAACTCGACCTGCGTGCGGTCCCCGGCTTCGGCCCCCATCATCATGCCTCTGTCGCCCGCGATCGCTTTCAAGCGCGGATCATCCAGATCATCTGCGAGCTCGATCAGCTCCCGCTGCAGGCGCTCGCGCTGCCGCAGCGTGTCCGGCGTCCAGATCGCGAGAATGGCGTCTTGGAGGGTGTGTGCGAGCACGGCCGGATCGTCGGCGGCCCGGGCTATCTCGATCGCCTCCGCTACCAGCGCCCGGCAGCGCGCGGATTCAGCGCCGTAATGAAGCTCCAAGGCCAGCAGCGCGAGCACCCGCGCCCGCCGGTGGTCGCCATCCGGGAGGGCCTCGGCCGTGGCCTCGAGCGCCCGCACGCGCTCTGAATCCACCGCGTTGAGCTGGCTGTTCCATCCGCGGTTGTTGGCGAGGACCGCGCGACAGAGCCGGTCTGAGTCACCTAGCTCTTGGGCGAGCGCCGCCGCGTCGAGCAGCGTCTGGCGGAAGTCGTCGGGGGTCCCGACCTGGCGCTGGGCCTCGCCGAGCCCGATCAGCGCCTCGCAGCGCTCGGCGCTCTGCACGTCGCCCATCAGCTCGACTGCATCGGCGAACAGTCTCATGGCCTCATCGGGAGCGAGCCCTGCAAGCGCCTGCTGTCCCGCCCTGAGGGCGTAATCGGCAGCCTTGGCTTTATCCACCGATACGGCCGCCAGGCGCCAGTGCAGCGCGAGCTCGGAGAGGTGCTCGCCGAGGTGGGCTCCGTAGAGCCTCTCGAGCGCCTCCGCCACGCGGTGGTGCATGAGCGCGCGGCGAGTCGCCCCGAGGCCCTGGTAGAGCGTCTGGTTCACCAGCGCGTGGGCGAACCGGAAGCGCCCGGGCTGCTCGTCCGATTCCTCCACAAGCGACGCGGCAACGGCTGCCTCGAGGAGGTCGAGCAGAGCGCTCTCGTCGACGTCCATGATCGCCGAAAGCTCCTCGAGATCAAAGGAGCGTCCGATCACCGCCCCTACCGTCAACGCCCCGCGCGCGTCATGTCCCAGCCGCTCGACGCGGCGTTCGACCACCTCGCGCACACTTTCCGGCAGTCTGAGCCGTTCGGACCAATCGACGCTCCAGCGCCCGGTCGACTCGTCGAGGACGATCGCGCCCGACTCGCGCAGGCTGCGGAGGGTCTCCGACACGAAGAACGGGTTGCCGCCGGTCTCCTCAGCGATCTGCGCAGCGAGCTCGATCCCATCCCGGTCGAGCTCGTGCCCCGCAACCGCGGTGAGGATCTCGGCCACCTCCTCAGCGCCGAGGCCGTGTAGGGCGATCCGCTGCACGCCCTCGATGCGGCGCAGGTCGGCGAGCGCCGCGGTGAGCGGATGGTCCTTGTCGAGCTCGGAATCGCGGTAGGTGGCGATCATCAGCAACGGCTCCTGCTCGACGGCGCGCACGATGTGCTTCAACAGCGCGATCGACTGCGCGTCAGCCCAATGCATGTCGTCGAGCACCAGGCAGACGGGCACGGTGTCGGCGACCGCGCCCAAGAGGCCCGCGACGGCCGAGAACAGCAGGTAGCGCTCGGTCTCCGGATCGGAAGAACGCGGCTCGGACGCCTCGCTTACGCGGCGGCGCAGGTCGGGCGCAAGCCGCGAGAGCTCACCACCGTGCCGCTCGACGTGCGTAGACAGCAGCTCCCGAGCGGCATGCTCGACAAGCTGCGAGCACGCCTCGATCCATGGTTCGTAGGGCACCCCGAGCTCGTCAGAGCAGGAACCCCACAGCACCGCGAAACCCTGGGCGTGCGCCCCGTGCGCCACATACCCGCAAAGGCGCGACTTACCGATCCCAGGTTCGCCCGAGAGCAGCGCGACCTGGCGCTCGCCGGCCCTCGCCTGCGTCTGAGCACCTTCGAGCGCCGCGCGCTGGCCGACCCGTCCCACGTAGGAGACCGTCGGCAGCGAGTGCAGCAGCTTCGGCAGCGGCCACGCTCCGACCTCTGCAGCCTCGCCGGCCTCCTCCGCAAGCGGCGCCCATGGCACCGCGAACGCCTGCACTGACTCGGGAAACCCCTTCAGCTCGAACTCGCCGGCGGGCTCGAACTCGATTCCGTCGGTGCGGCCGGCAAGCATCCTCACCGCCGCCGATACAAGGATCCCCTCCGCCGGGGCCTGCGCGCACAACCGCGCAGCTTCGGTCGACGGCATCCCGAAATAGTCGCCGTCCTTCACCGTGGACTCCCCCGCCCCGAGCCCGATCCGGATCTCCAAGACCTGCTCGGCGTTGCGGTAGCGTCGCTCGGACAGCTGCTGCATGAGGGTCGCGCACCTCACCGCCGCAGACGCCGATGCGAACGCGACCATCAACCCGTCGCCTGTGTTCTTCACCTCCCGCCCGCCGCACGACGCGATCGCGTCGCGCAGCAGCCGGAAGTGCTCTTCGCGCAGCTCATCGGCCCGCACAGGACCCACCGAGGTGGCAAGCCGAGTCGAGCCGACCAGATCGGTCAGCAGGATCGTCGCAAGCTCAACCGACTCCGCCACCGCAACCCCTTAGCTCAATGGCCCGAAAGTACCACCTTCAGGAGGCCCCGGGGTCTCCGCGGACCACCCTTCCGCTCACGTGAGTCTGTCGCACAACCTCACGTGGCGAGGCGAGGTCTTCGGTGAGCTTCATTGTTCGGCCGCGCTGTGGGGGTGGCCGCGGCTCAGGCGGTTGCCGCGAAGTGCTGGTGGAGTTCGAGGAGGTTGTGGGTGGCCGCATGGAGCCGCCATTCAGCCCTGGCGGCGGCTGTTCCGCGTCTGGCGAACTGCGGAGGCTTCGCTGGTCGAGGAGAGGCACCGACCGGCTTCACCCCACCGTGGCCGCGACCGCGATCTCGAGCGCCCCGGCGAGGATGTGTGACCTGTCGAGCGCGCCATGGGCTGGTGGCCTGTCTCGTTCTTGGCGGGTCGTGGAATACGCGCCCGCGCCCTCTGTGGCATCTTTACGCGCTGTGTCGAATCGCCAGGATCTTGACTTCAGCTACACGCTGACCGATCGGATAGTGCGGCTCAGTCTTGGAGAGCTCGCGGACTTCAGTGGGGCCAGGTACGACGGTGACTTCACCATCAGCCTCGAGGACGCCCAGCAGCGCAAGTACGAGTTCATCGCCGAGCAGATTGGGGTCAGAGAGGGCCGGCGCGTGCTCGACGTGGGATGCGGTTGGGGTCCGGTGCTCAACTTCATCCGCGATCGAGGTGGCGTGGGGGTCGGCGTGACCCTGTCCTCGGGGCACGAGGCGGCATGTCGGCGGCACGGCTTCGAGGTCCACCTCTACGATGCTCGGCAGATCGATCGCGAAACCTTTGGGCCGTTCGACGGCGTGACGGGGCTTGGCCTGATGGAGCACATCTGCTCGCCCGAGGAGTTCAAGTCGGGTCGCCAAGATGAGGTCTATCGCGGATTCTTCGCCCGCCTCGCGGACCTCTTGCCCGCTGGCGGCCGCCTCTACCTGCAAACATGCGTATACGGACGCAACATGATCCCGGCTGAGGACGCGATCCAGGCTGTTACTACGCTTCCCCCACGGGACTCCGATGCGTGGTATCTCGCTCTTCTGAGTCGTCAGTTTCCTGGCTCGTGGCTCCCCTTCGGCCGGGAGCAACTCACGCGTTGCGCCGAGCCGCACTTTGGTGTGGTGTCTTGCAGCAGCGGACGACTCGACTACATCGAGACGATCAGCCAGTGGAACTCTCGGATTGGTACAAAGAGCCTCAGAAAGACGCTGCTCAAGCTAAAGCTCATCCCACATTGGCTCGCCAACGCCGACTTCCGGCTCGCCTTTACCTCCGACGTGAGCGCCCACAAAGTCGCTTTCGAACGTGAGCTGCTCGACCACTATCGGCTTGTGTTCCAGAAGCGCTGAGGACACGTGATTGACGGTGCAGGAGCTGATCCTCGCCGCTTTCCGGACGCCGTGTAGCCGCGTCGGTCCGCGGCAGCGACCTAACGGAACTGCAGCTCCTGGGCCATTGACGCGACGATTCGCCGATCGCGCCCGTAAAGCACGCCGCGGATGGTGCCGCGGCCACGGATGAGCGTTGCTTAGGCAGCCAGAGGTCGGCGGCGACCTTCCACGCCCCCGACATTGATCGCACGCTTAGAGCGCCCGAGAAGAGGCCTGAAAGCTGGGGCGACCCGTACTGTCGTGTGCGGTGGGGGCTGGAGCTGCCCTGGCGCCACTCGAACGAGTTCTAATGCGATCGGTTACCTCCGTTGCGAATGGAGCCAACCGGGATCGAACCGGTGACCTCCCGCTTGCAGAGTGACTCGCCATGCAGGGACGACTCGTTGCACGCGACGGCAACGGCGCGTTCGCGGGCTCGTCGATCTCGAGCGCGATCGTTAGGCGTTGCAGCAGCCCTGGGTGCCGTCTCGATCTCCTTTGCGCGCGGAGCCGCTCGCGATCAGGTCCAGCCCCGGCCCCCGCCGCCCTGCTCTGGCGTGCCCACCCCGCCCCATCCTGCGCCCCGCCGGGGCGGGGGGGGTGGACCGACCCTCAGGCGCCACCGCCAACGTCGCCGGGGCAGCTTGCGACCACGGGTTCGCAGGTGGTCCGAGCGGGAGCGGATCTCTGCGGGTCGTTTGCGGGTCGTTGCGGCGAACGCGTGTCTCGGCGATCAAGGTCCGAAGCTACGTCTCGTTTTCAGAGGCCCTCAAGGCCGTAGGGCTGAAGGACAACCCGATGGCGCCGCGGACGGTCGGGCCGACGCAAACACCGCTCCCGCGCCACGTCGTACGTCGTCGAGCGAATCCTAGAGCACCTGAGAGCAAATGCGCGGTAGCACGACCCCGCGTCACCAGCAACGCGAGCGGCGGCAAGAGCAACAAGAGTAAGCGATCGTTGACGCGGCGAGCAACGGGAGCGACAAACCCCGCCGTCGCTCCCGTTGCAGCTAGTTCTCAGTCGGGGATTGCGCAGAAGTGACCCTGCCCGTTACCCGGGTCACCGGCGTTGCCGACTCCGTTGGACTCGTTGTGGTGTTCCTGGCCGTCACCAGGATCACCGATGTTGCCGCCGCCGTGGTCGACAAGGTCTGGGCAGTTTTCGCCTCCGTGAGGTGGTTCAGCCGCAGAGACGGCCACGTTCATCGCGCCCATCGATACGGCCACCACGGCGAGAGCGATGAGGTGTCTTATCTTGCGCGTCATGCGCTTCTCCTTTGTTTCGTGCCGGACCACGAAGCCATCCCATGGCCTTGCCTGAACCGGCTGTTCCCCCTCTTCGCGCCCCTCCTACCCGGCGAGAAACGTCGTAAACGGCGCGGGGGAAATGTAAGTGTCCTCGTCCAGCGTGAAGCCGGCCGCCCAGGATCGCGGCGAGCACCGGACCGGCGGTGGCCGTTGAGAAGCCGCCGATCTGGTGCAGGCAGATGATCTCGAACGGGATGATCAGCCCGTAGCCGAAGAGTTGACCGCGCTCCCTGCATGCAGGAGGAGGATCATGGAAGGCAGGTCTGTCCGACCACCTCTCGCTAGATATAGCCGCGTCATCGCCAGTGCTGGGGATGCCGGCGATCGGGGACGTACCGGCCGGATTGCCGCTGGCGGCGCTCGAGCCTCTGCAGCCGCTCGATCGACTCGAGCCTTTCCTCCGTGGCCAGCCGACGTCTTCGTTTGACGTTCGCTAGCCATGCGGACCATCCGCGGCCCGCCGCCTTCGGCAACGCACGCGCTCCGGCCTTGACACCGGTCGCGGGCCGGTTGTGGGTGATCCGGATTTGATTAGCGGCAATCGCCGGCCGATCTCTGGTCATCGTTCAAGCCTCGTTTCGGTCGCGTTGTCTGGGTAGACACCGTGGGAGCGGGAGAATTGAGCGATGACTTTCCGGCGCGTGTGGTGTCGTTGCTAGGGCGATGACTGAAGCGGCCGTGCTGACGCGAGCCCGGGCTGGCGACGAGGAGGCATTTCGCTCTCTGGTCGAGCCCTACGGGCGGGAGCTGCAGCTCCGCTGCTACCGGATCCTCGGCTCGCTCCAGGACGCCGAGGACCTGCTCCAGGAGACGCTGCTTGCGGCCTGGCGCGGCCTTGACAAGTTCGAGGGGAGGGCATCGATGCGCTCGTGGCTATACCGGATCGCGACCAACCGCTGTCTCAACGCACTGCGCGCCCGCGCCCGCCGCCCGCCCCAGTCGCAGGCCGACCTGTCCGCCCCGACCCGGATGGCGGAGCCGCTGTGGCTCGAGCCCTACCCGGACGCGATGCTCGAGGGGATCGCCGACCTCGCGCCCGGACCCGACGCGCGCTACGAGGCCAAGGAGGCCATCGCGCTCGCGTTCGTCACCGGCCTGCAACAGCTCGCGCCGCGCCAACGAGCGGTGCTTGTCCTGCGCGACGTGCTCGGCTTCCCAGCCAGCGAGGTCGCCAACCTGCTCGACACCAGCGAGGCGTCAGTCAACAGCGCCCTGCAGCGCGCGCGGGCCACGCTCGAATCACGGACGCCGCTAAGCGCCGACGCCCTCGAGCGCGCGCCGCTGCCCGGCTCGCCCGTCGAGCTCGAGCTGCTCGGGCAGTTCGCCGATGCGTTCCAGGACGGCGACGCCGACCGGATCGCCGTGCTGCTGACCGACGAAGCGCTCTTTACGATGCCGCCCGAACCCGGCGAGTTGCACGGCAAGACGGCGATCTCCGCGTACCTGCACGACCGATTCTCCCTCACCATCGACCGCCCAACCCGGCTCGTGCCGACCCGCGCGAACGGTCAGCCCGCCTTCGCGAGCTACGTCGGAGACGCGCACACGTCAATCGCACGCTTCAACAGCATGCTCGTGCTGACCCTCCAGGGCAACCGGATCTCAGGCCTGACCCGATTCGGAGACACCGGGATCCTGCCGGCGTTCGGGTTGCCACGAGTGCTGCGCTAGCCCAACACCGTTCGCGCGATCTGCCGCACGGCCGCCCGCAAGCCCACTCAGGGCGATCACGCCTCCTTTCTCGCCCACGGGGCAGCTTCGTTGAGACTGCGGCTCCCTGCTGGGTCCAGCCACGGCGCGCCACGTCATGCGCCCCACTCCGAAGCCGGCTGGCGGAGTGCCCGCGCTGACGCAAACCCAGGACTCCGACACGACCTCGTTACGGGTCTCGAGTTTCGCCAATTGCATGACCGGCGGAGCTGCTCGGGCTCATTCCGTCCGAATGGCTCGTAGCCAAGGCCTTCGCGCGATCGAACATGCCACGAGACCGAAGCGGTCGCGTCGAGCAGGGCGGACGGACGCCCGCGAGCATCAGTTAGAGGGTGGACTGCCATCAAGCCTCGCTCTTCAACTTGCGCCAACCTCCCGCGCGGTTGTTGACGATGATTTGCTTGAACATCGCGGCTAGGGCAGGGGCATTGATGGTCTCTCCGCGACCCACGGCCACGGTTCGCGCTGTCTTGTTGTCGTGACCACCTGTGACGATTCCCTCGGGATCAGGCACGGTCGCGCCGTCGTAAAGAAAGACGTTGACGTGATCCTTCGCCGCCAACAAGGCGCAGATGTTGCCCTGCAGCACGAAGTACGGACGGTCGGTTCGCTTGATCGTCTCCGTGACCTTTGGATCAGCGGTGTGGACCAGGTCGCGGACCGCGCGGCAGATCGCCTGTTGCCACTCAGGCAGCGCACCTATATAGGCGTCAACGCGTGGATCGGTGGCGTACGTCATTTGCGTCAGTTGGATGCAAAGAAGCTCGCCGCTCGGCGATTGATCTCCTCGTGCGAGACTTGCTCGATGCGTTGGCTGAGCATCCATTGCTGACCGAACGGGTCGCTTAGGCGCCCGCCACGCTCGCCGTAGAACTGATCTGCCAACGGATAGACCACCTCTGCTCCAGCCGCTACTGCGCGCTCCCATGCGACGTCAACGTCCTCCCAGTAGGTGGCCATGATCGCGCTCACGACGCCGCCAAGAGACTCGGGTGACTTCGCCGGCGCCCCATTGTCCGCGTCGTCGCTGATCATCACCACCGAGTTGCCTATCCGAACCTCGGCATGGATCAGTTCGCCCTTTGGCCCGCTGAATCGCTCGCCAATCTCGACGGCTCCAAACGCGCTGCGGTAGAAGTCAATGGCTGCGGCGCCATTGCGGACAACCAAGCGTGGGGTCACTGTATGAAGGTGCTCGGGAATGGGACTGACGCGCCTAGGCTGATCACTCGACACCGTTGCGCTCCTTTGCGGTGGCAGGACCTTCATTCTCGCATCTCCTCTCCGCTGTAAGCCCCGAGCGGGAGGCACTCCCATTGGGCGTGGCCTGTCGCTTTGTGCGCTGCGAGCGTCCGCAGAGCCTCACCGCAGACCACTGCTCTGGACGAGTCGCGAGCCTGAGGTGGAGCGAGGCGAGCGCTTCTGCCTCGCCCTGCACGAGCGAGCGCGCGCCGAGCATCGGCCGGCGCACTCGGAAGGGCGCCTGCGCCGGGCTGCGTCACGAGCTCCACCGCGGGCGAGCGACGCATTGGGTGGGTCGAGCCTAACTCCCTGACCGAGGCGCCGTCGCCGTGCCGCGCAGCGTTCGCGAGGCAGTCCGCGGCCGGCCGTGGCTTTTGTTTGTTGGGCCGAAGATTCTCAAGCAAGGCCTCCGATTCGCGCTAGCGTGGACTCATGCTCACTCAGGCGCAACACAGGGCGGCTCGCCGCCTTGTGAAGCTGGAGGATGTCCAGCGGCAGGTCAAGGACGGGTCGCTGAAGATCCGCAAGATGACGCCTGCGGAGCACCGGCTCTATCCCGTCAGGCCAGTCAGGACACGGCGCAGGTGACGCGCGTCTCCGTCGCCCGGGTCGCATCGGTGACGGAGTTCCCGTGAGCACCGAGCGCACTAGCGACGACGTCGAGATTCGCGCCCTTGTGAGGCGCCTCGCACGTCCCCACCCCTCGGGCGGGGCCGTCGTCGAGCGCGCGGCGCTGCTCGCGTCTGGACGCGACTTCGCGCCCGCGATGGCGTGGATCACCGACCATCACGGGGTGCCCGAGGCGATGGCCTCCGAAGCTCCCCGGCGAGGTCTGCACGGCCCGCGGCTCGGCCTCTCCGGCGGCACTGAGCCGCCGACACCGCTGCGCTTCGTTCTCCCGGCCGGCGCGCTCGACTGAACCGAGCGGAGGCGCCGGCTCGGTCCTGCGCCCGGTAGCTACCGCGGCCTCTCGCCGGGGCCCC
>DATAYP010000025.1:0-21335 GCA_036272475.1 Solirubrobacteraceae bacterium
CCCAGACGATCAGCTTGGCGATCAGCGAGACGTAGAACGGCGCGATCGCCCAACCGGGATAGCAGTGGCAGTCGACGCGCGTCCACGGGCCTCCCGGCGGGACGTAGACGTCGATGCGGCCGGCCGCGGGTGCGAAGTCCCTGTCGGTGTCCTCGGCGTTGACGCGACACTCCATCGCGTGCCCGCGCAGCACCACCTCGTCCTGGGAGACCGACAGCCGCTCTCCAGCCGCGACGCGGATCTGCTCCTGGATCAGATCGATGCTCGTGATCATCTCGCTCACGGGATGCTCGACCTGGATCCGCGCGTTCATCTCCATGAAGCTCAGGTTGCCGTCGCCGTCGAGCAGGAACTCCATCGTCCCGGCGCCGGTGTATCCGACCGACAGCGCCCCGTTGACCGCGCGTTCGCCGATGTCGCGGCGCTGCTCGTCGCTGAGGTGGATCGAGGGCGCCTCCTCGATGAGCTTCTGGTGACGGCGCTGCACCGAGCAGTCGCGCTCGAAGAAGTACACGCCGTTGCCGTGTCCGTCGCAGACGAGCTGCACCTCGGTGTGACGTGGAGCCTCGAGGTAGCGCTCGATGTAGACCGCGCTGTCCTTGAACACCGCCTGAGCGGTGGTGCGGGTGGTCTGGTAGAGGCGCGCGAGATCCTCTTCGCGGTAGACGACGTTCATCCCGCGCCCGCCACCGCCCGCGACGGCCTTGATGATCAGCGGATAGCCGATCGAGGCGGCGATCTCGCGCGCCTCGTCGACGGTCTGGACGGGCTCGATCGTCCCGGGCAGCAGCGGCAGCCCCGCTTTGCTCATCAGATCGCGTGCCACCGCCTTGTCGCCGACCTTTTCCATCACCTCGGGGCGCGGGCCGATGAAGGTCAGCCCGTTGTTCTCGCAGATCTCGGCGAAGAAGGGGTCCTCGGAGAGGAAGCCGTAGCCGGGGTGGACGGCGTCGGCGCCGGTCTTCAGGGCGGCGCCGATCACGTTCGGTATGTGCAGGTAGCTCTTGCCGGGATGCGGCGGCCCGACGTGGACCGCCTCGTCGGCGAAGCGCACGACCGCTGACTCGGCGTCGACGGTCGAGTACAGCGCGACCGACTTGATCCCGAGCTCGCGGCACGCACGCGCGACCCTCAGCGCGATCTCGCCGCGGTTGGCGATGAGGACCTTCTCGAACAAGGGGCTACGCCTCGACGGGCTCGAGGTACATGAGCACCTGCTCGAACTCGACCCAGTCACCGTCGTGCACGGCGAGCTCTCCGACCTTGCCCGACTCGCCCGCGACGACCTCGTTCATCATCTTCATCGCCTCGACGATGCACACCGTCTGGCCAGCCTCGACTGCATCGCCCGGCTGCACGAACGGCTTCGCGCCGGGTTTGGGAGCGCCGTAGAAGGTGCCCACGAGCGGCGCGAGCACGGGAATGCGGTTGTCGGCGCCCTCGTCGAGCGTGAACACGCCCGAGGCCATGCGCGCGCCCGGGCCTACGCCGAGCCCGGGGCCCGGGCCACCGGCCACCGGCAGCTCGCCCGAGACGGGCGGCTGGGCGCCGGGCGGCGCGAGCGCCGCCGTCGGCCCGCCCCGCTCGATCTCGATGCTGTAGTCACCCGCGGCCACGGCGAGCCGCTGCACGGTGCTGCCCTCGAGCCGCCGGATGAGATCGCGCGCCTCGGCCCACACTGCCTCGACCATCTCGCGGTCGACGGCTGCCTGCTTTTCCTCGCTGTGGCTCATGGCTCTCCTGTGATCGGGGACAGCACCGGTTGCCGCCCCGGTGCACCGAACTTGCGAAAGCGGTCGTAGCGCTGCGCGAGCAGCTCGTCGAGATCGAGCGAGAGGAGCTCGGCGAGGCTCGCCGTGAGCGCCGCCCTCAGGTTCGCGCCGGCCACGCCGGGATTGGTATGGGCGCCGCCGTCGGGCTCGGGAACGACGGCGTCCATCACGCCCAGGCGCAGGAGGTCGGGGCTCGTGATGCGCAGCGCCTTGGCGGCCCGCGGCGCGGCCGTGGCGTCCTTGAAGAGGATCGTCGAGCAGCCCTCGGGGCTGATCACCGAGTAGTAGGCGTTCTCCATCATCAGCACCCGATCGCCGGTGGCGAGCGCGAGCGCCCCGCCGCTTCCGCCCTCGCCGGTGACGACGGCGACCGTCGGCACCCGGAGCCGCGACATCAGCATGATCGACTCGGCGATCGCCACCGACTGCCCCCGTTCCTCTGCGCCGATCCCAGGGTAGGCGCCGGGCGTGTCGACGATCGTCACGATCGGCAGCCCGAAGCGCTCGGCGTAGCGCATCAGCCGCATCGCCTTGCGATAGCCCTCGGGCTCGGGCATGCCGAAGTTGTGCTCCATCATCTCGCTCGTGGTGTGCCCCTTCTGCTGGCCGATCACCATCACCGCGAGCTCGCCGAGGCGCCCGAGACCGCCGATGATCGCGCGGTCTTCACCGAACAGGCGGTCCCCGCGCAGCTCATGGAACTCGTCGAACGCGACGCCGACGAGATCGAGCATCCGTGGACGATCGATGTGGCGCGCGCGCTCGACCACCTCCCACGGATCGGTGACGGCCAGCGCATCCGGATCGGAGATCGGCGGGGCGCCCTCGGTGTCCGGGAGGCGGTGCGCGCGAGCGGCGCCGTGCTCGGTGCGTGCGGCCTCGGCTCGGCTGTGCAGCTCCAGCAGGTTCCTGATCGTGCGGCGCAGGTTTTCGCGAGGCTCGAGGACGTCGAGCATGCCGTGCTCGACGAGGAACTCGGCGGTCTGGAAGCCCTCCGGCAGCTGCTGGTGGATGGTCTGCTCGATGACCGACGGGCCGGCGAAGCCGATGTGCGCGCCGGGCTCGCTGATGAGCACGTCGCCGAGCGTGGCGTAGGAGGCGCTGACGCCGCCGTAGGTGGGGTCGGTGAGCAGAGAGATGAACAGCACGCCCTGCTCGGCCAGACGCCCCACCGCCTGACCCGTCTTCGCCATCTGCATCAGCGAGACGCAGCCCTCCTGCATCCTCGCTCCGCCCGATGCCGAGATCGCAAGCAGCGGCGTCCTGCTCTCGAGCGCGAGCTCGGCGGCGAGCGTGATCGCGTCGCCCACCGCGCCGCTCATGCTTCCGCCGATGAAGTTGAAGTCGATCCCGGCGACCACGACCGGCGAGCCGTCGATCGTCCCGCGGCCATACAGCGCGCCGGATCGCATCCCGGTCTTGCGCTGAGCATCGCGGATCCGCTCCGCATAGGGCTTGGAGTCGGTGAAGGAGAGCGCGTCGAGTGGTTCCGCCTCGCCTCCCAGCTCCTCGAAGCTGTCCGCGTCGAGGAGCTGGGCGAGGCGCTCGCGGATGCGCAGCCGGAAGTGGTAGTTGCACTCGGGGCACACGCCGAGATTGCGCTTCAGGCGCTTGTGGTAGACGAACGCCTCACACGAGGGGCAGCGAAACCACTCGGCGGACACCTCCCGGCTGGCGAGCGCGAGATCAGCCAAGGTTCTCCCTCGCTTGCAGGCGGCGGTCGTCGGCGTGCATGCGACGGTATTCCGAAAGCGACGCGTCGAGCGATTCCTCGACCTGGGCGCGTGTGGGCACCGGCTCCTGCCCCTCCTCGCCGCGCTGAGCGCGGAGGAAGGCGATCACGTCCACGCCGAGCCCCTGCGGGTCGATCGCGGCGCTCTGGACGGCGAGCGCCTCAGCGGCAGCCCACTGCTCGCGGCCGATCTCGACCCGCATCAGCCCGTGCAGCGGATAGGCCTCGTGGCCCGGAACCTCGTCGAGGTCGCGGAGCCGCTCGAACGCGACGCGCGCCTCGTCGAGCTCGCCGACCGCGAGGCTCAGCTCGGCGACGTCGATCCAGGCCGGGATGTCGTCGGCGGCCGCGTCGACGAGCCGTCGCGCCTGGGCGAGCGCCTCCTCGTTCTGTCCGAAGGAGCGATACATGTCGACCAGGCTGATCGCCGCGGTCGAGGCGCCGTCGACGCTGCCGGCCGCCTGCGCGAGGTATCCGACACCCTCCTGGTCTCGCCCGGCCGCGAGCGAGGTGTGGCCGAGGTGGGTGAGCGCGACGTTGTCCTGCGGATCGAGCTCGACGGCGCGGCGGAACGCTTCACCTGCCTCGAGCGTGAGTCCTTCCGCCGCGAGCGCCTCGCCGAGATGGTGCCATGCGCCGGCATCCTCCGGAGCGAGCTCCGTGGCCCGGCGAAGATGCTCGACGGCCTCGGCCGAGTCGACCTCGACGCCGGCGCGCCCGGCGAGCACGAGCAGTGACACATCCTGTGGCGAGGAGTCCAGACCGCTCAGCGCCTCGCGCAGACTCGCATCGAACTCTTCGGCTTCGAAGTGCACGCGCGACCGCTCGCGCGCCTCATCGGAAGTCACGGTCATCTTCCCCCCCTCCGGTGAGCCGCCCCCCGTCTCTCACACTCCCGATTCTCTCCCCCCGCGGTGTGAGAGTCAAGCGCCGCCTCATCACACTGCCGCGCGCTCGCCGCTCGGCCAGGTCCAGTTCTTTATCTCGGCTGGATCGTCGCCGTCCTCGCGAACCTGGCGCCGCAGGTCATCCAGCCGCTGGGAGAAGCGGTCGATCGCCTCGCGGGCGCCGGGAATGTTGCGGACCGCGAACTCACCCGACATGCCGCGCACGAACTCGCTGACGGCGACGTCCGCTCGGCTGAGCGCGTCGATCGCGAGCTGGAAGCGGTCCACGCCGTTCATCGCGAGCAGGTCGAAGGGCGTCGTCGTGGTTCCCTCCTCGGCGTATCCGCGGACGTGAAAGCGCTCCTGGTGCGGGCGGCGGTGGATCAGCTGGTGGACGGCCGACGGGTATCCGTGGAAGTTGAAGATCACGGGTCTGTCGTCGGTGAAGAGCTCGCTGAAGAGCTCGGGCGAGAGACCGTCGGGGTGAGCCTCCGGGCGTGCCAGCGAGAAGAGGTTCGTCACGTTCACGAAGCGCACCTTCAGCTCCGGCACGGCCTCGGCGAGCAGGCTCGTCGCCGCCAGCAGCTCGATCGTCGGAATCGTGCCGCAGCCCGCGAGCACCACGTCGGGGCCGCCGTCGTCGTCGCTGCTGGCCCACGACCAGCGGGACGCGCCACGGCGCACGTGCTCGATCGCTTCGTCCATTCCCAGCCAGTTCGGCAGCGGGTGCTTGCTCGCGATCACGAGGTTGATCTGTCCCGTCGACTGCAGGCACTGCTCCATCGTCGCCAGCAGCGTGTTCGAGTCCGGCGGCAGGTACACGCGCGATGCCTCCTCACGGCGGTTGAGCATCGAGTTGATGAACCCCGGCATCTGGTGCGAGTAGCCGTTGTGGTCCTGACGCCAGCCGACGGACGTGAGCAGGTAGTTGATCGACGCCACGGGCTCGCGCCACTCGGCCTCCTCGCGCGACATCTTCAGGAACTTCGCGTACTGGTTCACCATCCCGTCGACGATCGGGATGAACGCCTCGTAGCAGGGGAACACGCCGTGGCGCCCCGTCAGCACGTAGCCCTGCAGCCAGCCCTGGCAGTTGTGCTCGGAGAGCACCTCCATGATCCGCCCGTCGGGCGCGTAGTCGGGGCTGATCGCGAGATCGACCGGCCACTCGTACGCGTGCTTCTCGACATCGAAGACGGCGTTCAATCGATTGGAGGCGACCTCGTCGGGGCACACGATGCGGAAGTTCCGCTCGTCCCGGTTGAGCTCGAAGACGTCGGCCAGGTAGGAGCCGAGCGTCGCGAGCGCGCTGTCGTTGCTCGCCCCGGGCGCCGGGACCTCGACGGCCCGCGCGCTCAGCTCGGGCAGGCGCAGCGGAACGCGCAGGCGCCCGCCGTTCACGTGCGGGTTGGCGCCCATGCGCTTCTCCCCGCTCGGGCACATCGCGAGGACCTCGTTGCTCGGACCGCCGCGGTCGTCGAACAGCTCCTCGGGTTCGTAGGAGCGCAGCCACCGCTCGAGCGCGGCCAGATGCTCAGGGTTGGTCTTCGCCTGCATGGCGGGGACCTGGTGCGCCTTGGAGGTGCCCTCGATCAGGACGCCGTCGAGCTCGTGCACTCCCGTCCAGCCCTTCGGCGAGCGCAGCACGAGCATCGGCCAGCGAGGCCGCTCGGGGCGTCGACCGCTTCGCGCCATGGCCTGAAGCTCGCCGATCTCACCGTATGCGACGTCGAGGGCCGAGGCCAGCGACCCGTCCAGATCCTCACCTTCGACGACGATCGGGTGCCAGCCGAAGCCCTCGAAGAGCTCGGTCAGCTCCTGGTTGCTCATGGTGCCGTAGATCGTCGGGTTCGCGATCTTGTATCCGTTCACATGCAGGATCGGGAGCACCGCGCCGCTGCTCGCCGGGTCCAGGAACTTGCTCGAGTGCCAGGCGCCGGCCGTCGGCCCCGTCTCCGCCTCACCGTCGCCGACGATGCAGGTGACGATCAGGTCGGGGTTGTCGAACGCGGCGCCGAACGCCGTCGCAAGGGCGTAGCCGAGCTCGCCTCCCTCATGGATCGTGCCGGGCACGACGGGGGCGAGGTGACTCGGGAAACCGCCCGGCCAGGAGAACATGCGAACCAAGCTCCCGAGGCCCTCGCGATCACGCGTGAGCTCAGGCTTGACGTCTTCCAGGCATCCGTCGATCCACAGGTTCGCGAGGTTCGCCGGGGCGCCGTGCCCGGGGCCGGTGACGAGCAGGACGTTCGCGTCCGTCTCGAGGATCAGCCGGTTGAGCCCCGCGTAGATCAGGTTTATCCCCGGCACCGTTCCCCAATGCCCGAGCAGGCGAGGCTTGATGTCCTCGGGCTTCAACGGCTCGTCGAGCATGTGGTTGCCCTGCAGGTAGATCATCGCCGCGGCGATGTAGTTCGTCGCGCGGCGGTACACCGCGAGCCGCTCGAGCGTCGCGTCTGCTGCTTGGGTTGACACGGCCTCTCCTATCTCGTGTACCTGGTCACCAAGTACGCCCCCCGACACGACGCCCCAGGGCGCCGTCCAGACAGTCGGCGCACGCTCGTCTCTTCGGGCAGGACTTTAGCCCTTTCGGGCGCCCGAGTGTGTGAATCTCACTCACTCCCGGACTGTGCCGGCGAGCGGTCCGGCACGGAGGTCCAGCGGCGCTGCATCCCGGGGACGCCGCCCGCCATCGACCAGTTGAACTGGGTGACGTTGTCCCTGGGCGCGAACAGGCCCGGGCGCGTTCCGCGGCGCACGAACAGCACCGGTGCCGGAGCTGCCTTGGCGATCTCCGAGCGCGTCGGGCCGAGACCCTCACGCCGCCAGCGCTCCGACAGCCCGATCACGAGCAGGCCGGCGCCGGCGGCAGCCGAGACGATCCCATCGCGCCCCCCGGCCACCACGAGCGGCTCGGTCGAGATCCCGGTCGCCTGCTGTACGAGCAGCCCGGCGTCCGCAAGGATGCGCGTCACGGACTTCTGCTCCTCGCTCTGCCCGGCGGCGCCGAGCAGCTTCAGAGGCGCTCCCGTGGTCGCCGCGAGCCATGAGCCGAGCTCCAGCGCCGCCCAGTCGTGCTCCGCGCCTCCGAACGGCACGACCACGGGATTCTCGCCGTCGAGCGCGATCGGCTGACCGGCCTTCGCGACGAGCACCGCGACGTCGCAGGCGGCCTCTTCCAGCAGCGCGCTCACCTCGCCCAGCGGGACGCCTTCGCCGATCAGCCGCCGGCGGCCCTCGGTGATCACGAGGTCGACTGGCTCGTGCTCGACGATGTGCGCCAGATCGCTGCCCGGCCGGCTCGAGGTCAGCGCGACCGAGCGCGCGACGACGCCTTCTGCCGCCAGGCGCGCGCGCACCTCGTTCATCGCCTCCGAGGCGCTCTCGAGCTGCAGGTTCTCGGACTGGAGACCGCCGCGCACGCCCGCCCCGCGTGGAGGCTCCACGAGCCGAACGATGATCAGCTCGCGCACCGGCTCAGAGCGCGCGAGTGGCTCCGCCAGCCCGACGAGCTGCTCGACCGCGCCGTCGGTCTGCGGCGCGACGAGAATCGCGCGTTCGGGCACCGGCAGCTCCGGATGCTGCTCGGCGGAATCCTCGGCCGCTTCGGCGAAGGCGTCCCCGACGTTCTCCCCGTAGCGGTTCGCGGGGTCGAGCACTTTCAACAGCGGCCCCGCCATCAGCGTCGTGATCAGCGCCATCAGCACCAGCGATGCGAACAGCGCGTTGGAGATCGCGCCCACTTCGAGCGCGAGGTTCAGCACGATCAGCTCGGTCAGCCCGCGCGTGTTCATCAGCGTCCCGATCACCGCCGAGGCGCGCCAGTCGAACCCGCACACGCGCGCGGCGATCGCTGCGCCGGCGAGCTTTCCCACGATGGCGATCGCGATCAGCCCCAGGGTGATCAGCCACAGCACCGGACGATCGAGCAGGCCGATGTTCGTCCTGAGACCCGTGTAGACGAAGAACAGCGGCAGCAGCAGCGTGACCACGAAGTCCTCGATCCGGCGCGTCACCTCCTCGGTCAGGCGTGCGTGGCGCGGCATCACCATCCCCATGACGAAGCCGCCGAAGATCACGGCGATGTTGATCTTCTCGGTGACGAACGCCGACAGCAGCACGCCGGCGATGATCGCCGCGAACCACCCCGACGGGATGTGGCCGGCCTCGTCGAAGGCTGTGGCCATGCGAGCCAGGATCCGGCGAACCCCGAACGCCATCACGAGCGTGAAGGCGGTCGCCTCGGCGACCGTCGTGGCGACGTCGCCGAGCGAGCCCGAGACCGCGATCGTCGTCGCCAGGGCGATGAGGAACCATGCCGTGACGTCGTCGATCGCGGCGCAGGCGATCGCGAGCGAGCCGACGGAGCCTTTGAGCATCCGTCGTTCGGCGAGGATCCGCGCGAGCACCGGGAACGCGGTGATCGACATCGCCACGCCCATGAAGAGCGCGAACGCGACGAACTTCTTGTCCGGCCCCACGAGCTTGTACAGGGGCAGCGCGGCGGCGATGCCGAGCAGCATCGGCACCGCGACGCTCGCGTTGGAGATCAGCGCCGCCTGGGTCGCACGGCCGCGGAGCTGACTGCGATCGACCTCGAGCCCGACGAGGAACATGTAGAAGATCAGCCCGAGGTTGGCGGCGACTCCGAACGCGGGAAGGATGTCGGTGGGGAATATCGCTGCCTGGAGGTTCGGCGAGATCGCCCCGAGCACCGACGGGCCGAGGACGATCCCGGCGATCACCTCGCCCATCACGCGGGGCTGGCCGACCTTCGTCGCGAGCACGCCGAAGAGACGCGCGATGATCAGGACGATCGCGACGGCGAGGAAGAAGGAGGCGACGAGCTTGGTAAACGAGCTCCGTTGCTTGGTGGCCGTCAGCCTTTCCCCGGACGGCGGCAGTCCCGACGGGGTGGTGAGCGCCGGCTTGCCCGCCGGCGAGGCGACCGATGGGACGGGCGTCGCCGTGTCGAGCGGGATCAGCTGGACGTTCTGCAACTGCAGATCGTTCGCCACCCCCGTGAGGCGAACGCTGCCCCCCCGTCTGCACGCCACGTCTCCCGTGACGGCACCGGATCTCTTCGCGTAGGAGAGACGTCCGAGCTGCTGTTCGTTCACCGCGAGCCGGTAGCTCGGTCCTTCGCCGCTGATCGTGAAGTTTCCGCCGAAGCACGTCGAGCTGGGCGACAGGCCGTAGGTGCCGGCGATCCCCGTCGGGGTGCGTGGCGCCGCGGCGCCTGGGGCCGGCGGGTCGCGCTTGAACACCGCGGCAAACGGAGCCCGTCCGAGCGTTCCGGTTATCGAGCCCCTGGCGCCGCTCAGCGCGACGGCGTCGAGCTGCAGACGCCTGCCACCCGAGACGCAGTTGACGGCTCCCGTGAGCCGGTGTCCGCCCGCTACCGCGCCGGTGTGCAGGCGCAGCTGCCCGGACAGCGTCTGCTGGTTGTTCGTGAAATTGACGAACTGCCCGGATTGGATGACGTTGAACGACGGTCCCGGCGGTGGAAGCTGCGTGGGCGCGGTCGCCGGCAGCGGCGCACCCTTCGCGGGCGGCGGCTTGGGGCCGAGGCATGCGTTGGGCGCGGTCGCGTCGTAGCCGCCGGCGATCGCGGGGAGGGCCTTCTCGCTGCGGCCCCGGTCCACGACGACTGCGACCACGACCACCGAGACGGCCGCGAGGACCACGTAGAAGGCGGCGATGCGCCGCATCAGGCCACCCGAGGACGACGCCTGCGGCGGTCCACTCACCGGCTCTTCAACTCGAGGCGTCAAAGCTGCCTCCCCCCTGCCAACGCGCCGCCGTCTCCGTTCAGCGTACGGGAATCTAAACGATCGCTCGACGGCCGGCTCATTCGGGCCCGGACGGCGCGCATGACCGAGGGACAGGGGAGGTATCTTCGTTGTCGGACGCAGCTTCAGCGGAGCAGTCAGGAGGCCGGCAGTGGCGTACGAGGATCTGGGTGACGCGGAGACGGCCGTCGCCCGCGGGGTGTCGGCTTCCGGCGCGAGCACCGTGCTCGTGAGTCGCCGCGAGTCGTTCAACGCGGCACACCAGCTGCGCGATCCGGCGCTCTCAGACGAGGAGAACGAGCGCGTGTTCGGCAAGTGCGCGAACCTGCACGGCCACAACTACGTGCTCGAGGTGGTGCTGGCGGGAGCGATCGATCCCGCCACGGGCTATGTGCTCGACCTCAAGCAGCTCTCGGATGTGGTCTGCCGGCTGATCATCGACGACGTCGACCACCGGAACCTGAACACCGACGTCGCGTGGCTCGCGGGGATCATCCCGACCGCCGAGAACCTCGCGATGGCGTTCTGGGAGAGGGTCCGGCTCGAGCTGCCGGAGGGAGCGCTCCACTCTCTCCGCTTGTGGGAGACGGACAAGAACTGGGCAGAAGTCCGTGATCGCGACTGAGACCCTCGATCGGCGCGGTCGCGATGTGCGAGCGCGCTACACCCCCGCGGATCTCGGCGTGCTCAGCGAGGGCGAGGCGAGCCGCTTCCTTGCCGGCGGAACGGGTGACCCCCGGAGCGATGCGACTTTGGCGTGGGAGCTGCTCTACCGCCTGGAGCCCGAGCTCTACGATCGGCTCGCGCGCGCGGAGCGTCTTCACCCGGACGTGATCGGGTGGCTGCCGCAGAGCCTCGGGCGGGTCGTCGAGGTGGCTGCGGGCACGGGGCGCCTGACCATGGAGCTCATCCACCGCGCGCGCGAGCTCGTCGCGATCGAGCCGGCCAGGCCGTTGCGCGCGATCCTGAGGCGCAAGCTCGCGAGCGTCGACGCCGGAGCTCGTGTCCGCGTGACGCACGGCTTCTTCGACGAGCTCCCCGTGGCCGACGGCTGTGCCGACCTGGTGATCGCGTGCTCGGCCCTCACGACGGCGCCGGGCCACGGCGGCGAAGCGGGCCTCGCGGAGATGGAGCGGGCGTGCAGGCCCGGTGGGCTCGTCGTCGTCGTCTGGCCCAACGAGGTCGGCTGGCTCTCCGCGCGCGGCTACCGGTACGTGCGCTTTGAGGGAGAGATGAGCGTCGAGTTCGCCAGCCCCGAGGAGGCGGCGGAGCTGATCGGGATCTTCTATCCGAACGCGATCGCGGAGGCCGCCCGCGGCGGGTGGCGGCGGGTTCCGTACGAGTTGCTCGGGATCAATCCGCCGCGTGACCTCGCCTACAAGGTGATCCAGCGATGAAGGTCGCGATCATCGCCGCGATGGTGAGCGCCCTCCGCGAGCCCCAGCGGGGCGGGTCGCAGGTGTTCGTGGCCGATCTCGCGCGCGGCCTCGCGGACAGGGGCCACGCTGTCCACCTCTACGCCGCCGCGGGATCGGAGGTGCCGGGCGTCGAGGTGATCGACACGGGGGTCGATCACGAGGCCCTCCAGGCGACGCTCTACCGCGCTTCAGGGGATAAGGCGAGCCGCACGCCGCGTGCAGCTCGGCGGGCCTTCTCCGGCGTCTACGACGCGGTCCGCGAAGAGCGCTACGACGTGGTGCACAATCACGCGTTCGATGCGCCTGCGGTGGAACTCGCGAACAGGGCGTGCGCGCCCGTGGTTCACACGCTGCACCTGCCTCCCGACGCTGCCGTCGCGGCCGCGCTGCGTGTTGCGACTCGCCGCGATCCGGCACCGACAATCGCGGGCGTATCCGCCTGGCAGGCGGATACGTGGCGCCGGGTCGTTCCGATCGACGCGATCCTGCCGCCGCACATCCCCACGGCGAGGATCCCGTGGTCGGCGACGGCAGGCGAGGGCGCGGTCTTCGCCGGCAGGCTCAGTCCCGAGAAGGGCGCCGCCGAGGCGATCGAGATCGCACTCGCGGCAGGCCTGCGGATCGACGTCTACGGCGAGCGCTACGACCCCGAGTACGCTCGCGAACGGATCGACCCGCGACGGGCAGATCGGGCGGTCGCGGTGCACGCGGGCGTCGCGCGAGCGGTTCTCTGGGACGCACTCGCCTCCGCGGCGGTCGTTCTGTGCCCCGCACGATGGGATGAGCCGTTCGGGATGGTCGCCGCTGAGGCGCAGGCGTGCGGCACTCCGGTTGTGGCCTTCCGGCGCGGGGCGCTCGACGAGGTGATCCTCGACGGGGTGACGGGCGTGTTGGTCGCGCCCGAGGAGATCGAGGCGGCAGCCGAGGCGATCGCGGCGACGGGTGAGCTCTCGCGCGCTGCTTGCCGCCGACATGCGGAGAGGAATCTCGACCTCGAGCTCAGCCTCGACGCACACGAGCGGCTATACGAGCGGGTCGCTCCTACCGCGGCCGAGGTCGCGATCGGTGGCTGAGCCGAGGCGTTGGCTGGAGGGAAGGGTGGCGGTCGTCACCGGCGCGAGCCGGGGGATCGGAGCCGCCACCGCCGAAGCGATCGCGGCCGCGGGCGCGCACGTCGTTCTCGCGGCGCGCGACGAGCAGGCACTCGAGGTGGTCGCCCGGCGGATTCGCGAGGCGGGTCGCGAGGCGAGCGCTGCGGCGACCGACGTGAGCAGCGCCGAGGAGGTCGAGCGGCTGTTTGCCACCGCTGCGGCGGCTGGCCCGCCCGCCGCGCTGGTCTGCGCGGCCGGCTCGCTGACATCCGCGCCCTTCGCCGAGACGACGGCGGAGATCTGGCAGCGGACGCTGGCGGTCAACCTCACCGGCTCGTTCCTGTGCGCCCGGGCGGCGTTCACCGCGATGCGCGACGCCGGCGAAGGACGGATCGTCAACATCGCGTCGCTCTCAGGCGTGTACGCGACCGAGAAGTTCCCGGGCCTGGCCGCCTACAACGTCTCCAAGTACGGGGTCATCGGCCTCACGGAGGCGATCGCGCTCGAGGGCAGGCCGCACGGCATCAGCGCGATCTGCATCAGCCCGGGCGCCGTCGACACGCAGATGCTTCGCGATGCGAACCCCGCCCTCCGCGCGGGGCTGACCCCCGTCGAGGTGGCCGAGCTGATCGTGGCGCTGCTCGACGGCCGCCTCGTCCCGGCGAGCGGCGCGAACATACCGCTGTTCTCGAATGCCTAGACGAAACCGATCGGAGGTGAGCGATGCCGGAGGACGATAGGGCGATGGTGGTGATCGGCGGCGGGCTCGCCGGGGGGAACGCCGCGGTGACGCTCCGCGAGGAGGGCTTCGCCGGGCGCGTGGTGCTCGTCGGCCGAGAGACAGGGGTCCCATTCGGCCGTCCTCCGCTGTCGAAGACCTACCTGCGCTCCGAGGAGGATCTCGGCGGGTGGTACGTCAGGGCGGCGGACTGGTACGGCGAGCACGACGTCGAGCGTTTGAGCGAGTGCGGTGTCGCGGCGGTGGATGCCGACCGGCATGTGGTGGTGCTCGACTCCGGAGAGGAGCTCGAGTACCAGAAGCTGATGATCGCAACGGGCGCGCGCAACCGGCCGCTGCGGGCACCTGGGGCTGAGCTGGCGGGAGTCCACCAGCTGCGGACACGCGCGCAGTGCGACGCGATCAAGCAGGAGGCGGTCGCGGGCCGGCGCGCGGTGATCGTCGGGATGGGATTCATCGGCTGCGAGGTCGCGGCGTCGCTGACCCAGCTGGGGGTCGAGGTGACCGCGATCTTCGGCGGGTCGGCGCCGCTCGAACGGGTCCTGGGGACGGAGCTCGCCCCGGTGATCGCACGCATCCACACCGAGCACGGCGTCGAGCTGTGCCCCGAAGAGCAGCTCGTCGCGTTCGAGGGGACCGACCGCGTGCAGGCGGCCGTGGCCGGCGGCGGAAGGCGGATCGCATGTGACTTCGCCGTCGTCGGCGTCGGCGTCGAGCCCGAGCTTCCGAGCTTCGTCGGCTCGCCCGTCGAGGTCTCAGACGGGGTGCTCGTCGACGAGCGATGCCGCACGAGCGCGCCCGACATCTACGCCGCCGGAGATGTCGCGAACCACCTGCATCCTGTCTTCGGCCGGGTTCGCGTCGAGCACTACAACAACGCCGAGAAGCAGGGGCGCGCGGCCGCGAGATCGATGCTGGGCTCAGACGCCCCCTACGACTACATCCACAGCTTCTGGTCCGATCAGTACGAGCACCAGCTCGAGTACGTCGGCCACGCCACGACATGGGACGAGTTCGTCGTGCGTGGGAGCCTGCCCGAAGGAAGGCTGATCGGCTTCTACCTGCAGGACGGCGTGGTCGCCGCCGCCGTCGGGGTCGACCGCGGCGGAGACCCTGAGGCCGACCTGGACGGAGAGATGGCGGCGTGCGCGCGGCTCGTGGCCCGGCGGTCTCGGCCGGGACCGGGGGAGCTCGCCGACGAGCGCGTGGATCTGCGCTCGCTGGCGAGCTGACGCGGCTCCTACGGCGCGGGCGTGAGGCGGCGCCTACGGCGCCGGCGGCGTGTGTCCCGACCCGATCAAGACCGAGCCGGCGAACACGATCTGATCTCCCTCGCGGCGCGAGGCGTTCGCGCCGGAGCAGAGCGCGCGTTTCGCGATCGCGTCGCGGACGTCCGGCTCCATGGCGGCCAGCGCGATCGCGAGCGGGCCGGCCAGCTTGGGGACGCGCTCCCACCAGGCATCAAGCGACGCCGCGTGCATGGGAGTTGCCACGATCTCGACCTGAACGTCCAGCAGCCCGCCGTCCTGGAGAACCGACGTCAGCACGGCGCCGTCGCCGAGCGAGAACGGTCCCGCGACGCCCGGCGGCGGAAATGGCACGCCGAACTGCTCGCCGACGGCGTCCAGGATCAACCCCAGCCAGGGATTCAGCTCACGCGGACCCCAGGTCATCGCCGCGTACCGCCCGCCGGATCGCAGAACGCGAGCCGCCTCGCGCACGGCTCCGGACGGGTCCTCGGCGAACATCAACCCGTGGCGGCTGATCGCGGCGTCGAAGTGCCCGTCCTCGGCAGCAATCTCGCGCTGGTCAAACACCGCGGTGCTCACGTTGGAGTAGGCAGCCGCTTGCCGGGCGGCCACGGCGACCATCTCGGCGGCGACATCTGAGAGCACCACGGTCCCGCTCGGGCCTACTCGCTCCGCCGCAGCCAGGCCCGCCCCGCCCGGTCCGGCAGCGAGATCGAGTACCGCACTCCCCTCGCGGATCCCAGCCGCGTCGAGCAAGGTCTCGGTAGCGAGCGCGAGCTGGCCGTCGACGAACCGGGCGTTGGCCTCCCACCCCGGCGCGGCTCCGTTCCAGATGTCGGACATCTCGGAGCTCAGCTCGGCGAGACGGCGATCACCGGGATCTGGCGGCTGGTCTGCTGCTGGTAAGCGGTGTAGCGGTCGCGATTGTTGTCGTTGACGATCCGCCACAACCGCTCGTAGTCGGAGTCGGTCGCCTCGACGATTCGGGCGCTCGCCGCACGGCGGTCCTTGGCGACCTGGATCTCGACCTCCGGATTGGCACGGAGGTTGTAAAGCCACGCCGGCGGCTGATCAGCGCCGCCGTTGGAGGCCACGACGAGGTAGTCCGCCCCGTCGCGCGCGTAGACGAGCGCGTTCGTGCGCGTCGCGCCCGAGCGCCGCCCCGTGGTGCGCAGCAGCAGCGTCGGCACCCCGATCATCCTGTGGCCGATGCGACCATCGCTTCGCACGCAGAGCTTCTGATGGAGGCGCAGGACCGCACCGGTAACCGACATCGGCCGAAGCTTAGGGATGAAGCGTCAAGGTCGCCAGGGCGCAGGCGCCCGACCGCCCCGATCCCCGATGCGATCCACCTGGCGATCGCCATGCCCCTGCCAGGCGTCGAGCCAAGATCTACCGCTCAGGAGGGGGACGTAGGCCGTCGGCGACGATCGCGAGGTGGCGACGCCAGTCGGCGCCACCCGGCTTGTAGTACATCGTCGAGGTGATCCCACACATCACCATCCCGAAGTCCTCGAAGGTGAAATCGCCGCGGAGGGCACCGGCATCGACAGCGCGCCGGATGATCCGCGTGACGACCGCCGCGAGGACAGCCTTCTGCTCCTCGATGCCCTCCCACTCGAGCTGCTCGGAACCCATCATCGCCAGCTGAAACCCGACATCGCCCTCGACGGCTTCTGCCGAGCGGCGCATGACCGTCTCGAGCGCCTCCTGCGCGTCGACGGTCTCCTCGGCGAGCGTCGCGATCTCGCCGAACTCCTGGAAGCGGTCGCGGACCATCGAGGTCAGCAGCGCCTCCTTGGTCGGGAAGTGGCGGTACACGGTGCCGATCCCGACGCCCGCCCGTGCTGCGATCTCGTCCATCTGCGCCTCGGGCCCGTCGCGAGCGAAGAGCTCTCGCCCCGCGGACATGATCCGCTCGCGGTTGCGGCGGGCGTCGGCTCGGAGTGTTCGCTGTTCGGTGGACATCGTCTTCACAAACGGAATATTAGCTCCGTATGCTGCTATAAACAAGAGGAAGCGAAACTCCGCTTCCGTATTCCCGGCGTTCAACTTCCGAGAGGACGAGCATGGCTACCACCATCAACCAGCTCCGCAGTGCCGCGCGGATGGGCTCAGGTCCGCCGAGAGCAACCGCCGACCTGAGCTCGCAGCGTGGCAAGAACCTCGCCCTGATGCTCCTGGCGATGACGCAGTTCGTGATCGTGATCGATGCGTCGATCGTGAACGTGGCGCTCCCGTCGATAGGCGCCCACCTGCACTTCTCCCGAGCGGACCTCTCGTGGGTCGTGAACGCCTACACGCTCACCTTCGGTGGATTCCTGCTGTTGGGCGGACGCCTCGCCGACCTCCTCGGGCGCAGGCGCATGTTCATGATCGGCCTGGTCGTCTTCTCCCTCGCGTCGTTGGCCGGCGGCCTCGCCCAGTCCGAGCCATGGCTGCTCGCTGCGCGCGCGGTCCAGGGGCTCGGCGCCGCGATCGTCTCGCCGGCGGCGCTGTCGATCATCACAACTACGTTCGCCGAAGGGGCGGAGCGCAACCGCGCGCTTGGGATCTGGGGTGCGGTCGCCGGCGCCGGCGGCGCCGCCGGGGTCCTCCTGGGCGGGATTCTCACGAGCGGTCTGAACTGGCGGTGGGTGTTGTTCGTGAACGTCCCGATCGGCATCGCCGCGGCCACGTTCGCGCCACGGCTGCTGCTCGAGAGCAAGTCCGAAGACGGCACCGAAGGCTTTGACATCCCCGGAGCCGTGACGGTCACCGCGGGGCTCGCGCTGCTCGTGTACACGGTCGTCGACGCGGTCAACGTCGGATGGGGCTCGACTGGCACTCTGATCCGCCTCGCCGGATCGGCCCTCCTGCTGGTGGCGTTCGTGGTGATCGAGCGCCGCCAGCGCCATCCACTGCTGCCATTTTCGATCTTCCGCCAGCGCACGCTGCGAGGATCGGACATCGTCGGGTTGCTGATCGGCATGTCGCTCTTCTCGATGTTCTTCTTCATCTCGCTCTACCTCCAGGACGTCCTGGGCTTCTCGGCGATCAAGACGGGGATCTCCTATCTGCCGCTGGCGGTGGGGATCATCATCTCGGCCGGCGTCGGCTCGCAGCTCGTCACGCGCATCGGCTTCAAGCCGGTCCTGATGGCGGGACTGTTGCTGATCGCAGGCGCTCTGCTCTGGTTCTCGCAGGTGCCCGCGGCGGGCGGGTCCTTCGGTGCCGACGTGCTCGGGCCGTCGCTGCTCGCCGCCTTCGGC
Source organism: Solirubrobacteraceae bacterium (assembly GCA_036272475.1). GTDB lineage: Bacteria > Actinomycetota > Thermoleophilia > Solirubrobacterales > Solirubrobacteraceae > Palsa-744. The sequence goes on from DATAYP010000025.1 coordinate 17,933, forward strand.
CTCGGGTTCGCGTTCGTCTCGGTGACGATCGGCGCCGTGACGGGGACCAGGCCGCATGAGGCCGGCCTCGCCTCGGGGCTGATCAACACCGCACAACAGGTCGGCGGCGCTCTCGGCCTGGCGATTCTCGCAACGGTCGCCAACAGCCGCACGCAGAGCCTGCTGAGCGGCGGCGCGCACCCCTCGGTAGCGCTCACGAAGGGATTCGACCGCGCGTTCCTTGTCGGCGCGGGATTTGCGATCGTCGGCGCGATTCTCACCGCCGTGCTGATCTCCTCGCGCGACAGCCGCGACCAGGCGGAGGCGGCGCGTCGTGGCGCGCTCGATGCGGTACCTGTGTGATCGCGAGACCGGAGGCCGAGCTGCCGTTCCCGCTGGTCGCCGACCCGGGATGAGTGCTATCAACCCTGCGCTAGCCTTGCGCTCATGCCGCGGGACATGACCCCTGAGCAGGTTCGGTCTTTCATCTCGCACCGCACCCGCACCGCGAAGGTGGCGACCGTGATGAAGGATGGTCAGCCTCACGTGATGCCGGTCTGGTTTGTGCTCGACGGGGAGCAGATCGTGTTCACCACCGGAGCAAACACGGTCAAGGGCCGTAACCTGCAGCGCGATCCGCGTATCGCGCTGGTCGTAGAGGATGACGAGGCGCCATTTGCCTTCGTCCATGTGCGCGGGCGTGTGTCGATTCACGAAGACCTCGAGGACCTGCTGAGGTTCGCCACCGCGATCGGATCCCGCTACATGGGCGAGGCCCGGGCTGAGGAGTTCGGACAGCGAAACGCGGTGCCGGGGGAGCTTCTGGTGCGCGTCACCCCCGAGCGCGTGATCGCTCAGGCCGACGTTGCCGATTATTGATACAGCGGAGATAGCGGCTTGGACGCCTCCTTTCGCGCGGATCCGATCGTGCGATCCGCGTGGATTGCCGCGAATCGCCTGGTCGCCAACTCAATCGTGAGCTCCCGCGCGGCGGGATGGCCAAGCCGACCGTCCGGACGGAAGGGCTCCGGTGGACTTAGGCTAAGTCCGGTGATAACCCGCGGGCTGCTCATGCTCACGGTCAGCGCTCTAATGGCGCTGACAGCAGGCTGCTCGGCGAGTACTTCCTCCCGGCACGCCGCGGATGCGGCAGCCGAGCGGGCCAGCCCGATCGTCAAGTACCGCCTCCCGGTGGTGGCCCGCGGTGACATCACGCTGGCTTTCGGCGGAGACGTGCACTTCGCCGGGCGCGTGGCGCGGCTGCTGAAGGATCCGGCCACGACGTTCGGCCCCATCACCTCCGTGCTCAAGTCGACCGACTTCACGGCACTGAATCTGGAGACCCCGGTCACGAGTCCAGGCCAGCCGCAGCCGAAGGCCTATCACTTCGCCACCATGCCGGATGCTTTCACCGCACTCCGCGACGCCGGCGTGGACCTGGTCACGATGGCCAACAATCACATCCTGGACTACGGACAGACCGGGCTGGCGAACACGCTCGCGGCGGCGAACGCTGCGCATTTCCCGTATGTGGGAGCGGGAGTCAACGCGACGGCGGCCTGGGCGCCCTACGTGACCACGATCAACGGCACGAAGATCGCGATCGTCGGCGTATCCCAGGTGCCCGAACTGGCCTCGTCCTGGGTGGCCACGGCACACCGGCCGGGCGAGGCCAACGCGATCAACCTGCGCCGGACGCTCGCGGTCGTACGGGCCGCGAAACGGCATGCCGGCATCGTCATCGTGTTCATGCACTGGGGCACGGAAGGCACGGCCTGCCCGGACCAGAACCAGCTGTCGCTGGCGCCGAAGCTGGCCGCCGCGGGGGCGAGCATCATCGTCGGCGCGCACGCGCACATGCTCCAGGGCTCTGGATGGCTCGGCCAGACGTTCGTCGCCTACGGCATGGGCAACTTCCTGTGGTGGGAGAACTCCTACAGCACGGCGACCGGTGTGCTGAAGCTCATCTTGCACCCTCACGCGCCGTTGACCGCGCGGTTCATCCCCGCGGTCGTTTCCGGGACCGGCCAGCCGATCGTCGATCAGGGCGCCGCCGCCCGCCGGGCCCTGGCGCACTACGCCAGCTTGCGCACCTGCGCCGGGCTGTCCGGGAGCCCGCCCGCCGGGGCGATCACGCCGACGTCGGCCGGTTGATCGCGGTAACGACTCCGTTCGCGCAAACCGAGCGCACCAGCAGTCGAGCAGCGCGACCGCGTTGGACGACGCACGAGCGTGTCGCTGGGACGGGCCAAGACTTTCGCTCACGAGTCAAGAGCAGGGCTGAGACGCCCGACAGCAGGTACGCCTCCTGATCGTCCCGGTGCCAGGAGCGGTTCCGCACGAGGTCAACCGCCTGATGAGCGGTTGCGGAGTCTTTCGACGCGTTCCGCAACCGCTACGAGCAGGCGGCGCCACAGGCCGAGCCGAGATCCCGCCGATCAAGATCTGCCTCGCACGCAGAGCTCCGCGCCGCTAAATGCTTTCCTCGCGGCGGGAAAGCGCGAGCAGCCGCTCACCCCATCCGGCCGCGAACAGCGACGGTCCCCCGCCCGTGTGCCAGAACACGACGGGGCCGTGGACGCGGCCGGCGCGGGCGTCGGCGATCAGACCCGCCATACCCTTGGCGCTGTAGACAGGATCGAGGACAACGCCCTCGGTCCGTGCCAGGAGACCGATCGCTTCGATCCCGGCTCCAGTGAACACTCCATAGCCGTCGCCGAGCTGGGACAGATCAAGGTGAGCGTCGTCCTCGGTCAACGCAACATCGGCGCCCAGCAGCGCGCCGGCCTCGTTCGCCAGCCACGTCACCAGCCCACCACCGTCGGGGACGATCTGTCCTACGTCGAACCCGACCGGCCGTGGGCCTCCGCAGGCGAGCGCATGCCCGAGCATGAGCCCCGCGTGCGTCCCGCCTGAGGTCGAGGCGTGGTAGACGTGTTGCGGCCGGACGCGTGCGGACTCGAGCTGGCCGAGCAACTCGGCGTACGCCGCGACGAACCCGAGCGCCCCGACTGGTGAGGAACCGCCCGCGGGCAGTGTGTAGGCGTCGCGGCGCTCCTGCGCCACGGCCTCGACGGTCGCCGCCAGCTGCGCCCACTCCGCCGTGCCGGCGTAGAGCACCTCCGCCCCGAATAGGGCATCGAGCAGGAGGTTTCCGGTCGGCGCTCCGGCGGGGTGCTCGCCGCCCATCACAAGCACAGCGTGCAACCCGAGCCTCGCGGCGGCTGACGCCGTCGCCCGGGCGTGATTCGACTGAGGCGCGCCGAGCGTGACCACGGTGTCGGCGCCCTGTGCGACGGCCTCGCCGAGCGTGAACTCAAGCTTGCGAACCTTGTTGCCGACGAGGCCCAGCGACCCGACGTCGTCGCGCTTCAGCCAAATCTCGACCCCCAGCTCCCGGCTCAGGCGAGGCGCGCGTTCCAGC
>DATAYP010000026.1:0-24455 GCA_036272475.1 Solirubrobacteraceae bacterium
CACGATGGTCGGCAAGCGGTGGGCGTCGGACACTCGGGCCTTCCTCGCGATGGGACCGCTTTCACTTTGGAGCGAGCATCTGATGCGCTCACCGGAGACGACCGGATCGGACGAGGTCCAGGCGCGTCGGTTGAGCGCAGCTAGACGACTGCTTGCGCGGAGCGATGCGGCGGTCTCTGGGGCGACGCGCGTGAGTGCTCCTGTTCGTCCAACTTAGGCGTCTCGGCGCCTACGCTGCGGGCGCCCGCTTTCCGCGCAAAGCAGGCAAGTGCTGGCAGCCAGCGAGACACGCCCTGTTCGCCAAACGCGCGTCTGGTCTGCGGCTCCTTCGTCGCCATCGCGATCGTGCGCGAACCCGATAAGCGGTTGCGAGAAGCGATCGTCCGTAGCGGCAGTCCGGGTAGCCTGCGGGGGCATGTCGGATCGCATCGAGCCCATCACCCCGACGTATCGCGGTGTGCTGATCGCCTCCGCTCCTGGTGTTGTTTGGTGGGGCCGCTTGCAAGTGACCGGCCTCGAGCTGCTGCCGCTGGAGGGGCCGCTGCTGCTCGTCGGGGACCACGACAGCTACTGGGACACCGTGGCGACCGGGATCGCGGCGATGGCCCGCCGGCAGATCAGGGCATTGGCGAAGTCCTCGATGTGGAAGAACAAGTTGCTCGGCGCGGTCCTGACCGGGATGGGCCAAATCCCGATCGAGCGTGGGTCCGGCGACAGCGGAGCGCTCGACCGCGCGATCGAGGAGCTCCGCAAGGGCGCATGTATCGGGATCTACCCCGAGGGCACACGCTCGCTCGGCCGAGCGCTGCGGGCCCGTAGCGGCGTCGGCTACATGGCGCGGGCGGTGCCGGAGGCGACGATTGTCGGGGTTGCGTGCAACGGCACGGTCGCGATCCCGCGGTTCCCCAGAGCACGCCCGCACGTGCGGGTTGAGTTCCTCGAGTTCGATCGACCCGCGATCGCGCCCGAGGAGTCACCCCAGCAGTACAGCACGCGGCTGCTCGCTCAGCTACGTCAGCGCGCACCAATCGAGGTCGCGGGCCGCAAGCGCGCCGCAGCGCTCGTCGGCCGCGTCCCCATTTGGTCCCCGGAGCTGGCGATTACCGGCAAGCCCGGCGGCAAGGGCGCACTCGAGGAGGCGCTCGCCCAGACCGCCCCCAAGCACGCCTAACTTGCGACGCACCTCCTGTTCGCCAAGAGCAGGGAGCGCGTCGCGCCCGCTCTCGTCGGCCGAGCGAGCGTCTGAACTGAGCCCTCGCTGACGCTCGCTGCGGACGAAAAGCAGGAGCGAACCTCTACCGGGCGTTGGGGCTCACAAGCGCGGGATCCGCAGCTCCGGGAAGCTGACGCCTATGCGAGTCAACGCCCAGGAGTGGCAGGGGGGCCAGGCCGCGGCTGACGCGAGGCCCTGCCTCGACGAGCTCGCTCGCCGCTTGGATCCAGGCAGACCGGGACCTCGTAGGATGTACTCGATGGGTCCCAGCCTGACCGGCGGTTGCAACTGCGGCGCAGTTCGCTTCGAGATCACCGAGCCGCTGTCCGGCGCGCGCTACTGCCACTGCAACCGTTGCCAGCGGCGCACGGGCACCGCGGCGTCGGCCAATGCCGCCGTTGCGCCCGGCTCGTTTCATGTCGTGAGCGGAGACGCGGCGCTGAAGGCCTGGAAACCACCTGATGGGCACGAGAAGTGGTTCTGCGGCGACTGCGGCTCCGCGATCTTCACCCGCGACCCCACCGACCACGCCAAGACGGGCGTGCGACTGGGGGCCATTGATGGCGACCCGGGGGTGCGGCCCGAATTCCGGCAGTTCGTTGCCTACTCCGCGCCCTGGGAGGAGATCCCGAACGACGGGCTGCCGCGCCACCCGGAGCGCGCGCCCGCCTGAACAGGCCGGCGCTCGGGGAGGGCGACGCGGCAGACCGGCCCCGCTGAGCCATCGTCAGTTCAGCGCGGTATCCGCAGCTCAGGAAAGCTGACACCTATGTGAGTCAACGCCCAGGGGCTCGGCCGGGGCCGTAAACCGCCTCAGGACACGGGCCTAAGCGAAGCCCGTGCTATGCCGGGATGCCGGGTGGCCCCAGTATCTCGATGCCGTATTCGGCAGCAAGGGCCGTCAATCCATCCAGGTCGGGTGGCTCGGTCGGTGCAGGAGGGATCGTCAAGCTCAGCGCCGGCTCGCTGGCCGCACGCATGAACTTCTCGAAGCCGGCGGGCTCGGTCACCAGGAGGAAGCGGGCCTCGTCCGAGGCGACATCGAAGGTATGCGGAACATCCCGCGGGCCGTAAACGAACGATCCAGCCGGCGCGTCGATCACCTCTCCGCCGACCCAGAATGTCAGTTCGCCCTCGGTCACGTAGAACCACTCGTCCTCGCGGTGGTGGACGTGCAGCGGTGAGCCAGCGCCTCGCGGGGCAAGCTGCTCAACGACAAAGACACGACCATCCGTGGCGTCGCCCGAAGCCTTGACGACGGCGAGGCCGCCAAAGGCCCAGAGCGCATCGCCCTCGTCGCGCTTGAGCGCGATGGGGGCCAGAGGCGGGCTTTCAGGCGTGCTCATTTTGAAGCTCCTTTCGGTACTTCGCGACCGCCTTGGCTCGCGAGAGGTCGGCGCCGACCCTACTCCTCCCTGATGCGAGCGGTCAGCGCCGTATCCGCAGCTCCGGAAAATTGACACCTATGTAAGTCAACGCCCAGGGCTGGCACGGCTCGCAAGCGCCCCATCTGCCAGCCTTCATCGATGGCCTCGGCCAACGTCGAACTCGTGCGCTCGATCTACGCTGCCTGGGAACGCGGCGACTGGAGTTCGGCTGAGTGGGCGCACCCCGAGATCGAATACGTGCTGGTCGACGGCCCTGCACCGTTCAGCCGGAAGGGGCTAGCCGGGCTGGCAGAGGGCTGGCGCGAGTTTCTGAGCGCCTGGGACGGCTTTCGGGTCGAAAATGTGGAGCATCGCGAGCTCGACAGCGAGCGGGTCCTCATGCTGGACCTCTTGAGCGGGCGCGGCACGACGAGCGGGCTGGAGCTCGGGCAGATGCAGGCGAAGGGGGCGAGCCTGTTCCACATACGCGACGGGAAGGTGGCAAGGATCGTCACCTACTGGGACCGCGAGCACGCGCTCGCCGACCTCGGCCTCGCTCCGGAGGCAAGCGCGGCCGATCGGGACTGAAGCGCCGCCTCAACGCGGTATTCGCAGCTCCGGGAAGCTGACACCTGTGTGAGTCAACGCCCAGGGATGGCACGGAGATCACGAGCGCTGGGAATCATTGCTTCCGCTTCTCGTCCACAGCGGGCTCGTCGGGGTCGACGAGCGAGGCGCCCGCTTTCGGCGAAGGGAGCGCTCTCAACGATTGGCCGTGTGGAGCTGGAAGTGCGACCGGCAGTACATCGTGGCCAACCGAGCGGCGTGCTGGCGTGCGTGAGGAGTTCCCGTTGCTTGTGCGTCCTTAGGACGTTCCCCTTGCTTGTGCGTCCTGATACGGTCGACGGCACGCTTTTCGGCGCCAACCGGCCTGGAGCGAGTCTCGGGGCCTTAGGGGAGGGAGTCCGAAAGCCTGGGCCGAGTGGTTTCAGAACCAAGACGCGTCCGCCCGCGAAATTGGGGTGTGGGGCATCGCCCTTGGGGCGAACTCCCCGAACGTCGTGGTCGGCAAGGACATTGACGTCTGCGCCGAGCTCATCCTCGAGCGGCCTCCGAGCGAGCGGGCGGCGGCGTTTAGCGAACTGTTGTCGGTTGCGAGAGTTGGAGAGACGACTCGCCAGACGTTCTCGTTGCGGATACTGCGACTCGCTGTGGCGCTGCGGCTGGTCGGCGTCGAGGGTTGCGACGAAACAGCGAGAGCTGTCGCTGAGGAAATCGCGCGAGATGCCGCAGAGGACTTCCCAAACGACCCTGTCGCACGTGCTGCGCATCAGTTCGAGCGAGTGCTGGCGGCCTTCCTGGGGCGCCTCGTGCTCGTCGAGGGCTCTGCCGACGCGAGGGAGGCTGCAGAGCGCGCAAAGCGAATCCTCGACGTTGAGCAGTATCTGCGTGAGGACGTGCTTATCGGGCTAGGGCTCGAGGCTCGCCTGAGCAGGAACGTGGAGCTTCTCTTTCGCCGGGTTTGGGCTACCCACGAGCCCTGGACAGTGACGGCTCTCGACGAGGCCGCAACGGAGCTACGCAGCGCTCTCGAGCGAATGGCGCCTCCACCGCCGGGGCTGAGGATCGGGCAAGCCGGCAATGCCAACTACGAAAGGCACCTACATTGGGATCCTCTGAAGCCAGGTGTCCGCAACGTGCTGCGGGAGACCGCGGATCCGAGCGTTCTGAGGTCCGACGAAGACCCCGCCAACGAGACCCGCCGCGCCTTCGCCCGTGGCCTGCTCACGACGTACTTGCCGGAGCAGTAGCCCGCTCGCGTTGTACCCGTCTCGTACCCGCGGGAGATGCCCTAAGTAGCAGACACAAAAGCATCTAACGAGGACTTGCCCTGCAAATCGACGTCTTTCAGATCAGAGCCCAGCATCGGACTCGAACCGATGACCCCTTCCTTACCATGGAAGTGCTCTACCAACTGAGCTAGCTGGGCACCCTGCGAAAGGGCACTGTAGCGCGCCCGCATGGGGCCGCGGCCGCGGCCCTCAGCGAACGCCGTCGAGCAGTTCGGAGGGGGAGATGCCCAGGCCGCGCGCGAGGATCGCGATCGTCTCGAGACGCGGCGAGCGCTTGCGACGCTCGAGCAGGCTGATCTCGGTGCGGTGGAGGTCGCAGGCGTCGGCGAGCGCCTCCTGCGAGAGCCCCGCTCGTTCGCGATGCCGGCGGAGATTGGCCGCGAATTGCGCCCGTGGCTCCATCGGCCCAACTCTTGCGTTGCGCAGACGAAACATCCACAGACGGTTGTCCTAGGGCAGAAGGTCCGCCGTGCGCGCCCGTGGCGCACCTCGGTTGATAGGTGGAGACGATAACGAGCGTCAACACAATCGTCGTCAGGGGCGTTCCCCGTTCGCGACGCCTGCCGCGGACTGCGGTCAGGCTGCCGGGACGTCGGCGGGCGTGACCGTCGTGACGGGCAGGCCAAGGCCGGAGACCTTGCTCGGCAGGTCCAGTTTCAGCCAGCGCGAGACGCGTGGCGAGAGCGTCGAGATGATCACCTCGTCGAAGCCGTGGATGTTGATCGCGTCCTGGATCGCGGCTCCGGGGTCGGCATCGCCGACGAGCGCCTCAACGGGAGCCCCAGCGGCCTCGCCGAGCAGCGGAATCGCCTGGTCGATGACCGCTTGCGTCTCGCCGGCGTCCTGATCCTCCGGATCGACGACCTTGTGCAGCCCGTGCGTCGCTCTCGGCACGAGCAGCGTGAAGGTGGCCGGCCCGCGTTGCGCTCGCTCGCGCACCGCGTCGAGGAGGGGCTGTGTCGCGGCTGTCTTGTGTGCCACGACGAGCACTCGGCTCGGAACCTCGGAGGACTCCATCTTCGGGAACTCCTTTCTCCTTGCTGCTGGGTGTCCCGATCATGTCACTCGCGCGCAAGTCGTGCTCGCGTGCTGTCGCTCGCGGCGTCTGCGGACCGACTGCCTGGCTAGGCTGTCGGCGTGCGCCTGCTCCTGACCGACACGGCCCTGGAAGTGCAGCTCTCGACGTGGGAGAAGGCACTCGGGCTGCTTCGCAACATCCGCGTGCCGCGCTCCGATGTGAGCGACGTGTCCGTCGTCGAGGACCCCATTCGCGAGGTGATGGGCACGGGCCTCAAAGTCGGGTTACGCGTCCCATGGCTCTACTTCGTCGCGCGCACGATCAACCTCGACAGGGCGTTCATCGTCCGCAAGGGCGTTCCGGCACTGTCGTTCGATGTCGCGAACAAGGGCGCGCTGAGACACGTCCTCGTCAGCACCCCGCAGGCGCACGAGATCCTCCGCGAGCTGCAGCGCGGGGAGCCTGCCCCAGACCCCGTCTCCGGTGCCTAGCCGTGGACGTGCAGGTAGTCCTGGACGCGCTCGACCCTGAGGTTCGGCGCGAGCCGGCCGTCGCGGTGCATGCGCAGCAGCTGCCCGTCGGGACGGCGCAGGATCACCACGCCGCCGCGGCTCTTCACGACCTCGTAATCGTCGCGAAGCTGCTCCATGCGGAGCATCTGCCGCTGGCTCAACACTGGGGTGCTGGACATTTCAGCTCCCTTGATTGACTCCATCCTCGCGCAGGACTCGCGGGGGCTTGAGAAAAAGGACGGATTGCTGGGTTGCCCTCGCGCTTGCCCTCGTCCTGCCTCCGGGTCGTAGCGCAATCAGCGGGCCCGCGTCGGTGAAAACCTCGCTCTTTGCGCGTGAAAATCCGTCGATCTTTAGCTGGGCCCGGCTGCTCGGCGTCGCGGCCTCGCGAGCCTCATCGCCGGTGTCGTGATACGCGGCGCACGGCGCCGCTCGGCGTGGCGCCGGTGTCAGTTGTGTAGGAGGGGCGGTCCAGCGAAGAACACGAACCAGACCGCAAGGAGGATCACCGCCACGTAGACGTTCAGCATCACGACGCGCTCGAGCGCGGTGATGCCCACCCGCTGGACGACCCGCCCCTCGGTCTCGGCGCGCATGCTGCGCATCCAGGCCGGGCGCCGTTCGATGCGCGGCCGTCCGATCAACTCGTCGTACGTCGCGTTCAGCCAGCCGATCGCATAGGCGCTCGCAAACACGAGCACCGCCAGCACGGCGACGATCACGAACAGCGACGTCATCGTGACCCGCCGTTCCTGGACGGTCTGAGCGCCGATCCACAGCGCGACGAGCGGGCACCCGGTCCAGATGTTGACCGTCACGAAGGCGGTCGCCGCAGCCAGCGCGACGCGCTTGCGCATCGCATGGCGGGGCGTCGGCTCCGGTGACGCCGGTGGGACGAGTCCTTCCGAGGATGCGCTCATGCGGCGCATATAAACCATCGTACTCCCGTGCGAGGGCGTCTCGCCCGACGGGTCGGGTGGCGAGCGTCGTCCTACTGCCCGCTCGACATGTGCATGCTCGACGCCGGCGTGGAGCCTTTGAGGTCGATCGCGTGATGGACGCCGTGCCACCACGCCCAGGCGTCGCCGTGCGGCGCTCCGGTGAGCGTCGCGAGCAGGCGGCCGTCGTTCATCGTCCAGACGAGGTGGTATTCGGAGTTCGAGAACACGCAGAACAGGCGTCCCGCCGCTTGGTCGTCGGCGAGCTGGCCCGACTGCGACTGGGCGAGCGAGTAGTGACGCGGGTGCTGGTAGTTGTGGTTCCAGCTGAGCTCGCCGTTCGTCGTCTGTGGCGTGCACTCACCGAAGTTCGTGTGGAGCTGGCCCCCGTTGAGCGATGTCGTTTCGCCGATGTAGGCGGCGTAGAGCGCCTGCAGCGAGGGAAACGTTCGGAAGGTCGCCGTCTGTATCGAGAAGGCGGGTCGGGAGCACGTCACCATCGAGGCCGTTTCGGCCCTGCACGTCGACGGTGGAAGCAGGCCCTTCGCCTCCATGCTCTGGTTGGTCCGCACGAGCGCCTGGAGGATCGCGCTCTGCGCTCCCATCGCCGGCTTCGGGTGCGAGCCGCCGCCGGACCCCGCCACGATCAAGGCGATCACACCCCCGATGGCAAGCAGCGCCACCCCGGCGAGGGCTAGCGGCCAACCGCGCCGACGGGCCCCGGCTGCATGTCCGTTGCGTGGAGCCTCCCCGCCACCGCCCGCGAGCTCCTGAGCGCCAGGGGGCGGAGGGCCGCCCGCGGGCGGTGGGACCTCGGCGACACCCGGAGGGCCTCCCGCAGTGGGGGGCGCGGCTGCGGCGGGCACGTCGGCTCGGGAGCGCACCGCCGTGCGGTCGGCTGAGGACCCCTCGTGCCTCGTGTCCGCGCTGCCGGCCGGCTCCCGGCCGCCCGGGCGGGTACTCCGTGGAACGGTCGGCCCGAGGGCACCCCCCTTGGCGCGGGATGCCGTTGTGCCGCTCCCCTGGATATCGAGCGCGAGGCGTGCGGCTGCGATGAATTCGTGGCAGCTGTCGTAGCGGTCGTCCGGATCCTTCGCGAGCGCTCGCCCGATCACCTCGTCGATGGCCGCGGGAAGCTCGGGGCGAACCGAGCTGGGGTCCACCGGCATCTCCTCGACATGCGCCCAGATGACGGCCGCGTCGACGTTCTTGGCGAAGGGCACGCGGCCCGTCAGGCACTCGTACAGCACGCAGCCGAGCGAGTAGATGTCCGCTCGCCCGTCGACCTGCCTGTCCTGGATCTGCTCCGGCGCGATGTAGTCGATCGTGCCGACGAACTGGCCCGTCGCGGTCAGCCCGCTGCGCGAGAGCGCGTGCTTCGTGATCCCGAAATCCGCGAGGTAGAGGTGGTCGGGGTCGTCGCCGCCTCCGCGTTCGACGAGGAAGTTGGCGGGCTTGACGTCGCGGTGCACGAGCCCCTCGCGGTGGGCTGCGTCGAGCGCTCGCCCAGCCTGCCCGACGAGCACGAGCGCCTGCATCGGGGCGATGCGCTCCTGCGTCTTGAGGATCGTGCGGAGGTCCGATCCGTTCACGTAGCGCATCGCGATGAACAGCAGGTCGTCGCAGGGACCCACGTCGTAGATCGGTATGACGTTCGGATGGCTCAGAGAGGCCGCGATCCGCGACTCCTTCAGGAAGCGCTCGCGGAAGACGTCGTCGTTGGCGAGCTCCGGCGCGAGCACCTTCAGCGCGATCGTGCTCCCGAGGCGCCGGTTCTCGGCCTCGTAGACGACGCTCATGCCGCCGCGGCCGAGCACTGCGCGCAGGCCAAAGCCGGCGAAATCCTCGCCGATCCTCGGGAGCGTCGCCGTCACGGCCGGCTCCCAGCGCCTGATCGGCAGCGCGCCGCGCGCAGGTGCGAGCCGGGACGGTCGCGACGGCCGGCGTGCCGACAAATGGTCAATGCCCCATCCCTTCCCCCCGAATCTCGTTCTTCGGCTTCTCGCGGCTGCGGTAGCCCCTTACCCACCCCCCAGCCGAACCAGACAGCCCGAGTGTATAGCCGCCTGCTGCCGCCGTTGCAAGAGGGCCGTTCGAGCCGGCTCGCCGCCGGTGCCCACAGCGCCATCCTGCGTCAAGCACTGTTCGGGGCGGGCTACACCCCGAGCGATCTACGGAAGGCAACCAGGGCGGCGGGGACTCTACGCAGCGAAGCTGCGAAGGGGCGCAGACCCGACGCCACGATGCTGAGCGCGATGATCGTGCCGACGAAGGACTCGCCTCTTGCCTGCGCTCCAGCGACGCTGCCGGGTATCTCGCGTAGCACGGCTGCCGCGATCATCGTGTCCGCTCCGGATGGACGGCGTGGCTTCAGCACTCTGAGCGCCGGTGCAGCGACGCGGCGGAGTGCGTTCGCCAGCACACCGATCGTGAACAGAGTCGTGAGGAAGGACGCGTCCCGAGAGATGCCTGTAGTGCGATGGAGCACGTCCTTGAGCACGCGCGCGGCGATGTAGGAGTCGCCGACGAGCATTCTGCCCGCCGACGGCTGGCGGATTTCGGGCCTTGGGTTAGACACTCCAACACTCATCGCGCGTCACCTGTGGTCAGTCTAACGCCGCCAGCGCGGCGCTATGGCGACGCACCTCGTCCTACCGCGCCCTCTCGCCGCAGGGACCGCGCCGACCGCGAGGGGCCGGGCGCCGTCCCTCGACAGACCGTCGGGAGGGCCGTGGCATTCGCAGGTTCCGCGGTCGTTGTCGCTGTTCGTGCCGTCCGGGCAGCTCGCGCGGTTGGCAACAGAAGCGTGCGGGATACTGCTCGCAAGATGTCCGAGCCGCCCACGACGCCGGACCCTCTCGCATCACGGCAAGCGACTGAGAACGAGCAGAGTCGTACGCTCCGAACGGAGACCACGCCTGCAAAAGGACCGGTCTCTGAGGAGTCAAGGGCGCAGGTCCTTCGCGCCAGGGGCACAGGGGCAGTGGCGCGGATCAAAAGGGGATCTCCCGGGAGGTATTGGTCTCACCTCACAGGCGTCGATTTCATGAACAGCTCGCTCGCCTTCGCCGCGCTCGCCGTAGTGAGCGCGTTTCCCTTTCTCGCGGTCGTCTCAGCCGCTACAGGAGCAGGAGGCCTCAGACGAGCCATCATCACGCGGATGGGATTGAACGCTCCGGCGTCGAGGGATGTTCAAGGACTGATCGTCTCAGGCCGTGAGGTCTCGACCCTGACCGCGTTCAGTGCCGTCCTACTGGTGGTCGGAGCGATTGGGCTGGCAGCCACTCTGCAGAGCTGGTACCAGAAGATCTACGACCAGCCTCCCCCGAAGGGCGTTCTCAAACACCTCGCATATCAGGCCGCAGGGGTCGTGACCTTCAGTGTGTATATCTCGACCACTGTGCTTGTCCTCGACGAAGCCCGCCATGTGGGTCGCCTGCTCGTCTTCGCTCTGACCTTTGTGTCTTCCGTGCTGTTCTGGTGGTGTTCGGCATATTTTCTCTTGTACCGCAGACTCGGATGGCGGCAGACGCTTCCCGCCGGTGTGGCAACCGGGACCTTCATCACCGGTCTTGGAGTGTTCTCTTCGCTGTTCTTCTCAGACCTGATCACAGAAGGAGAGACGAGCTACGGCCCAGCGGGCGTGGTATTGGGCATCACCACGTACCTCATCGGGTTCGGTGTATGCCTCCACCTCGGCGCGGTCTTTGGCCGAGTGTGGAACGACACGCACTCGGCGGGCGGTGCGATCGAGGAAGTGCCCGATGATGGATCGTCGGCAACTTGACCGCAACCGCGCTCTCGCCCGCGTCGGCCAGGAGTAGGCGTCCACGACGCCGAATGGCAGGGGACGGCGGCTCATGAGCGATAGATCGCCGCCGTCGGTGCTCGTCAGCGGCTCGCGCCCGTTGGCGACCTGGCCCCGCTAGGCGAGTCGCGTCCCTAACGGGGCCGAGATGGCGGGGGCAGGATTCGAACCTGCGAAGGCAGAGCCAAGGCGTTTACAGCGCCTCCCCTTTGACCGCTCGGGAACCCCGCCGGGGCGTGTCGAGGATAGCGATCTTCCGTCGAATCTCGGTGGCGCTTCGGCGGTCCGGAGCGGGCGGCGGCTGCCGCTGCTCAGGAGGCCTCGCGCAGGCGCTGCGCTTCGGGGAGCGTCTGGAGCTTCTTCAGCGTGCGGTTCTCGATCTGGCGGACGCGCTCGCGGGTGATGTTGAAGGCGCGGCCCACTTCCTCGAGCGTGCGCGCGCGGCCGCCGACGATCCCGTAGCGCATCTCGATCACCTCGCGCTCGCGCGCCGGCAGCGACGCCAGAACGCGCGTGATGTTCTCGCGTCGCAGCGACTCCGAGGCGATCTCGAAGGGCGACTCGGCCGAGACATCCTCGACGAAGTCAGCGAGCGCCGAGTCGTCCTCCTCGCCGACCGGTTTCTCGAGCGAGATCGGCTGCTGGGCCATGCGCATCACGTCGCGCACCTCCCTCACAGGGCACTCGAGCTCCGCCGCGAGCTCCTCGACGCGCGGTTCACGGCCGAGCTGTTGGATCAGCCGCCGTTCGGCGTGGATCAGCCGGTTGAGCCGCTCGACCATGTGCACGGGAATCCGGATCGTGCGGCCCTTGTCGGCGAGCGACCGCGTCACCGCCTGGCGGATCCACCACGTCGCGTATGTCGAGAACTTGTAACCGCGGCGGTAGTCGAACTTCTCCACCGCCCTGATCAGCCCGAGCGAGCCCTCCTGGATCAGGTCGAGCAGCGTCAGCCCGCGTCCCACGTAGCCCTTCGCGATCGACACGACGAGCCGCAGGTTGGCCTCGACCATGTGCTGCTTCGCCGCCATGTCACCGCGCTCGATCCGCTTCGCCAGCGAGACCTCCTCCTCGGCGTTCAACAGCGGCACCCGGCCGATCGAACGCAGGTAAAGCCGCAGCGAGTCGAGTCCCGGGTCGACCGTCAGCGCGAGCTCTGGCTGCCTCGCCCCGTCGAGCCGCTGTGCCCCGCCGTCGCCGCCGCCGTCCGCGTCGCCGTCCTCGCGCGTCGCTCCCTCCGACAGCGCTCGCGCTGTCGTGCCCGAGAGCGCCGGTCCACGCGGCTCCTCTTCGCGTGCGCTCGAGCCCGCCTGCAGCTCGGCGGCCTGGTCGGCCGCGCCGAGCACCTCGACGCCGTGCTCCTCGAGGTAGCTCAGGAGGTCCTGCGCCTGCTGGCCCGAGAGCTCCATGTCCTCGACCGCCGCAGCCAGCGTCGCCGATTGCAGGAAACCGCGCTCCTGGCCCTCGGCGATGATCCCCTGCAGCTCGTCCATCTCCACGACGGGCGTCTCCGTGGCCACCAGTGGATCCTCCAGCATCTCGCTCAACTCACAACCCCCAGGAACTCGACTCCCCGTCGCGAGCGCTCCCGCGCCCCCGACCTCCCCAGTCCTACGCTTGGCCTCCTCTGCGTTGCGTCAGTGCCATTGCCAGTCCCCTTGCTGCTCGCGCGGCTCGGTGAGCCGAGCGCCTCCATCTCCCAGAGACGCTCACGAGTACCAAGTGCGGAGTGATACCAGAATCGCCGGTCGGGCAGCCGCCATGCGACGCGCCCTCAGGCGCGCCGCGTGTCGCACGCTACGCTTGGTCGCGGTGCAGGCGACACGGCTAACCGCTCCGCCGGCCCCGGCCACGGGCACCGGCGATGACGTCCAGGCGCGCGTCCCCGGCGTTCGCGTGGCGCTCTCTCGCGTCGGCGTCACCGGCGTCGAGAAGGTCGTTCGCATCCGCGAGGAGCTCTACTTCGCGCGCTTCGACTGCTTCGTCGATCTGCACCGCGATCAGAAGGGCGCGCACATGTCGCGCTTCGACGAGGTCGTCAACGAGGCGATCGGCGAGGTCGTCCTCAGCGAGTCGCCGTTCCGCGCCGAGACGCTCGCGCAGCACATCGCCGAGCTCGTCCGCTCCCGGCAGGGAGCCGAGCGCGCCGAAGTCACGATCGCAGCGCGCTACCCCGAGTACAAGCCCGCGCCCGTCTCGGGCGTCGAGACCCAGGAGATCTACACGCTGCACGGCCGTGCCGTCGCCTACGAGCACGGTACCCGCCGCACCGTCGGGGTCTCCGCCACGGGCATCACCGCCTGCCCCTGCGCGCAGGAGCTCGTCGCCGCGCGCGCGCGCGAGCGTCTCGCTGCCGACGGCTTCTCCGAGGAGCAGATCGAGCGCGTGCTCGAAGACGTTCCCGTCGCGACGCACAACCAGCGCGGGCTCGCGACGCTGCAGATCGGCTGCATCGAGGCCTGCACCGCCGAGATCGACGCCGCGGTCCTGCTCGAGATCGCAGAGGCGAGCATGTCCTCGGAGATCTACGAGCTGATGAAGCGCTCCGACGAGGTCGAGGTGGTCGAGAAGGCCCACCGGCGTCCGCGCTTCGTCGAGGACTGCGTGCGCGAGATGATCGCGGGCGTCGTCGCGCGCTTCCCCGAGCTCGACGCCGCGAGCTACGTCACGGCTCGCCAGGAGAACCTCGAGACGATCCACCAGCACAACGTCGTCGCCGAACGCCACGGCCTGCTCTCCGAGCTGCGCGGCGAGATCGAGACCGGGACGCCCCCCGAGCACCAGACGAGCCTCGAGGAGTGGCTCGACGCCGGCGCCCGCCCTCAGCCTCGCGCCTGACCGCCGCCCTCGGCCGTCGCGTCTACCTGCGCGATACGACGGCGCAGACCGAAGAAGTAGTCGAGACCCGAGACGACCGTCACGAGCACCGTGACGTAGAGCAGCGCCTGCACCCACGCCGGTTCGCCGTGAACCGCGATCACCGCGAGGATCGCGGCGATCTGCAGGCAGGTCTTCAGCTTGCCGAGGAGGCTCGCCGCCATCACGACGCCCGCCTGCGTCGCACCGAGCCGCAGCACCGTGACCGCCAGCTCACGCGTGATGATCACCATCGCCACCCACGCCGCCAGACGGTGCAGCGAGACGAGCGAGATCAGCGCCGCGATTATCAGCAGCTTGTCGGCGAGCGGGTCCATCAGCTTGCCGAACGTCGTGATCGAGTCACGCGCGCGCGCGAGGTAGCCGTCGACGAAGTCCGTCAGCGACGCGAGCGCGAAGACCACCGCCGCGAGCACGTCGCCACCGGGCGTGTTGCCGAGCAGCGCGACGACGAGCACGGGCACGAGCATGATCCGCACGACCGTCAGCGCGTTTGGGAGATTCAGCGGGAACACCGCCTCCACACTACCCCGGCCGCCAGCACCGCGCCGCGGTGGTATACCCGGAGCCGCGCCTGCGGCGCACGTCCCCCCCGAGGCGGCGCCCCCCCGAACCGGCGACCCATCGCGAGAGGAGAGGAGCAGCGTCATGAAGAAACGCACCCTTGGAACGGACGGCCCCGAGGTCGCCTCGATCGGCCTGGGCTGCATGGGGATGTCGGCCTTCTACGGCTCGACCGACGACGAGGAATCACTGCGCACGATCCACCGCGCGCTCGGGCTCGGCTGCAACTTCCTCGACACCTCCGACATGTACGGGCCGCACACCAACGAGGAACTCGTCGGCCGCGCGATCGCCGGACGTCGCGAGGAGGTCTTCCTCGCGACCAAGTTCGGCATCAGGCTGACGCCGGGCGAACCGCCGAAACGGGAAGTGAACGGGCGCCCCGAGTACGTCCGCGAAGCCGTCCACGGCTCGCTCGAACGCCTGAAAACCGATCACATCGACCTCTACTACCAGCACCGTGTCGACCCCCGCACGCCGATCGAGGAGACCGTCGGCGCGATGGCCGGGCTCGTGCAGGAGGGGAAGGTTCGTCACATAGGTCTCTCGGAGGCCGGCGCCGAGACAATCCGCCGCGCGCACGCCGTGCACCCGATCACCGCCGTCCAGACCGAGTACTCGCTGTGGACGCGCGAGCCCGTCGACAGCGAGATCCTGCCCGTGCTGAAGGAGCTCGGCATCGCGCTCGTCGCCTACTCGCCGCTCGGACGCGGCTTCCTCTGCGGGCGCTTCTCCTCTCCGGAGGAGCTCGACGAGGGCGACTTCCGCCGCTACGGCCCGCGCTTCACCGGCGAGAACCTCGAGCACAACCTCCAGCTCGCCGAACGCGTGCGCGAGCTCGCCGCCGAGAAGGGAGTCACACCCGGCCAGCTGGCCCTCGCGTGGGTGCTGCACCGCTGGGAGGACATCGTCCCGATCCCTGGGACCAAACGTGTCGCCTACCTCGAGGAGAACGTCGCAGCAGCCGACGTCGAGCTCAGCGACGAGGATGTCGAGCGGATCGCCGCGGCCGTTCCCGCGCCTGCGGGCGAGCGCTACGACCCGGCCGGGATGAGCTCGGTCAACCTCTGACGCCGCGCGAGCGGTTCACCATCGCGGTGACCCTGCTGCGCAGGCGCGCGAGCCGCGCTTCGGCCTTGGCCTGGGTGAGCGAGCCGGCGGCGACGCGCGCGTCGAGCACCGGCTTGCGTGCCGCCACGATCGCGTCGATCAGGCCGGCGACCGACTTGCCCGGCGTGGCGTTCGCGATCTGCGCGAGCGTCTTGCCCGAGCGCAGCTCGGCGGCGAGCTGTCTGGGTCGCAACCCCAGGTATCGCGCCGCGACAGGCCGGCTGGCGGGATGCCGGACCCTGTTGACGAGCGCGTCGACGCGACCTGGCAGCGCGGCCTGCGCCTTCGTGAGCTTCCCGTTGCCGGCGGCCAGCAGCACGCCGACGAGCCCCGCGCTCGACTTGCCCTTCGTCGCGTTCGCGATCTGCGCGAGCGACTTCCCCGATTCGAGCTCGGTGCGCAGCTGCGAGCCCGGGATCCCCAGGTAGTCCGCCGCCGTCACCATCGGGCCGCCGCGGTTTTCGTGTGAGGCGCCGCGACCGACGGTGACCGCGGCGAGCGTCCCGCCCGCGATCACGGCCGAAACGGCCACGGCTGCAAAGAGTTTTTTTCTCGAGCTGCGCGTCATGTCCTGATCAACCCCCAGGCCCGCGGACAGTTTCGCCGGTGCGCGCCGGGAGCACACAGTGTCCGGCCGGCCCGTTAACGCACACTAAACGCGCGCGGGCTCAGTAGCCGACCGAGTAGAAGCTGATCCGCCGGCAGCCGTCGAGCCTGTAGTGCGGCAGCGCGTGATGGCTCGTGAACACGATGATGCGTGGGTTCTGGCAGTGGATCGTGCCCGATCCCTCGTGCGCGTGCACGATCGTCGCCGGGTTCGTGCCGGTCCACACGTAGTTGACGGTGTCGTTGGAGTAGATGAAGTTCTTGCCGTTGCCCGCGTGGATCACCGCCGTCTGATGGGCGGGCCAGCCCGAGGGGTGGTAGTCGCCCCAGATCACATCGCCGGCGCCGCCGCCCCAGATCGTGTCGTCCCCATAGCCGCCGAGCAGCCAGTTGTGCAGGTTCGGCTTGCCGACCAGGACGTTGTGCCTGCCGGCGGGCCCCTTGTCCATGATCAGCTTCTCGTACGGCGGCCAGCCGGCGTGGCTCGTCGAGGCGTGCGCCGGTAGCGCGGCGACGAGCAGGCACGCAGCCACGGCCGCGACCGCGAGTCCGCGAGCGCGGACGATAGGGTGGGGGGACATGCCGCTGATCCCGATGGTTATAGAGCGCACCTCGCGCGGAGAGCGTGAGTTCGACATCTATTCGAGGCTGCTCAACGAGCGCATCATCTTCCTCGGCACCCCGATCGACGATCAGATCGCGAACCTCGTCGTCGCCCAGCTCCTGCATCTGGAGAGCGAGGACCCCGACAAGGACATCTCGCTGTACATCAACTCGCCCGGCGGCAGCATCTACTCGGGGCTGGCGATCTACGACACGATGCGCTTCATCAAACCCGACATCAGCACGATGTGCGTCGGCGTGGCGATGTCGATGGGCTCGCTGCTGCTCGCGGCCGGCACCAAGGGCAAGCGCGCATGCCTGCCGAACTCCCGCATCCTGATCCATCAGCCCTCGGCCGGCTTCGAAGGCCAGTCGACCGACATCGAGATCCACGCCCGCGAGATCCTCAACGTGCGCGAGCGGATCGACGCGATCTACGCCGAGCACACCGGCAGGCCGACCGAGGAGGTGCGCTCCGACATGGAGCGCGACCGCTTCTTCACCGCCGAGCAGGCGGTCGAGTACGGCCTGGTCGACCGGGTGCTCGACAGCCACTGAGCTGA
Source organism: Solirubrobacteraceae bacterium (assembly GCA_036272475.1). Taxonomy (GTDB): domain Bacteria; phylum Actinomycetota; class Thermoleophilia; order Solirubrobacterales; family Solirubrobacteraceae; genus Palsa-744. Next base: position 17,033 of record DATAYP010000026.1, read on the forward strand.
CGCGGTTGGGGGGCCGCGGCTGGGGATGTCCGCGCTGAGCCCACTCGAGCGAGGGCTGCTCGCGCTGGTCGCGCTGCTCAGCGCGCTCGCCGGGCTCGCCAACTACCTGGAATGGGCCGCCGTGCCCCGCTTCGCGATCGCCACGCTCGCGCTCGCGGGCCTGGCATGGGTCGTGTCGTTCGCGACCGAGCAGCTCGGCGAGCGCTTCGGCCCGGGCGTCACGGGGCTGATGCAGTCGACCCTCGGCAATCTCCCCGAGCTGTTCGTCGTGATCTTCGCGCTGCAGAAGGGCGAGCTGATCGTCGCGCAGACAGCGATCGTCGGCTCGGTCTTCGCCAACGCGCTGCTCGTGCTCGGCCTCGTGATCGTCGTCGGCGCGCGCCGCGCCCCGGACGGCGTCATGCGCTTCTCCAAGCGCTTGCCCCGCGACACGGCCACCCTGCTGCAGGTCACCGCCTTCATCATCGTCCTGCTCGGCCTATCGCTCGCCGCACAGGACCGCGCGAGCCACCACGTCGATCAGATCTCGATCATCGGCGCGATCAGCCTGCTCGTCGTCTACATCGCCTGGGTCGTCCCCTATGTCAGATCCGACACTGCCCCGGGGTCGACGGACGCGAGCTCCAGTTCACGGGGCGCGCCCGGCGCGACCGACGGCAGCGGCGCGGGCTCGGGCTCGGATGCTGCGCCCCGCGCGACCGGCGCCCGCCCGCAGGCAGCGGAAGGCCGTTCCCCCGACGAGGATCCGCCCGCCCGCGCGCCGCGGCTCTCGCTCGCACTGACGCTCACGCTGCTCGCCGTCGCCGGCGTCGCTTCGGCGTTCGTCTCGGACTGGTTCATCAACGGCCTCTCGCCCGCGATCGAGCAGCTCGGCATCTCGCAGGCGTTCGCGGGCCTCGTGATCGTCGCTATCGCGGGCAACGCCGTCGAGAACACCGCCGGGCTCGTGCTGGCCTGGAAGGGCCGCTCGGACCTCGCGATCTCAGTCGTCAAGAACTCCGTCGCACAGATCTCGGCGTTCCTCTTCCCGCTGCTCGTGCTCGTCTCATTCGCGCTCGCCACCACGCTGACGTTCGCGCTCGGGCCCGTCTACATCGGCGCGTTCCTGCTCACAGCCCTCGCCGTGTGGCAGGTCACCGGCGACGGCGAGGCCGCCGAATTCGAGGGCTGGTCGCTGGTCGCGATCTACGTGATCCTCGCCGCCGTCGCCCTCTACGAGTAGCGATCCGTGCGCCCCCGATCGAGCGTGGAGCGCGGTCCCGCCTGCTAGCCGCCGCTCAGCCCGGCCCTTCCGCGGATGCCGCACGCCGCCCCGCCGCCGCGCACCTGCGCGACGCTCGGCGTGTCGTCGGTGAGCAGCTGCGCGACGCTCACCGCCCGCAGGTGCCGGCTGCGAATCGCGCCGAAGATGTTCGGCAGCGCGCGCACCGTCTGCCCGTGGTTCTCGTGCATGAGGATGATCGCTCCGCCTCGGAGCCCTCCGATCACGTTGCGTTCGATCTGCGCGTAGTTGGCCCCCAGCGAGTCGGCGCTGTCGATCGTCCACAGGATCTCGAGCATCCCGTGCGCCTGCACGATCGAGTCGATCGCCGGATCGTGCGCTCCGTAGGGGGGACGGAACAGGAACACGGGACCGCCCGAGGACCGTTCGAGCGCCGACTGCGTGCGCGCGATCTCTGATTCCGCTTCAGCCGGCGCGAGCGAGGTCAGCAACGGGTGCGTGAACGTGTGGTCGCCGAGCGCTCCGAGCGCCCGCTCGCGCCGCGTCGCCCCCGCGACCAGGTCGATGTTGCGTCCGACGTCGAAGAACGTCGCGCCGGCGCGATGCAGGCGTAGCTTCTTCATCACGAGCTGCGTGTACGGACCGGGGCCGTCGTCGAACGTCAGCGCCACCTCGTCGCCGCGCGGGGCGGCGCAGTAGATCGGCTTGCCCAGCGCGATCAGGCTGCGCACGGCGCTCGACTCGGGCGTGGCACCCGTCGCGGCCGCCGGCGAGCCCTGCGCGACAGGCACGTCGGTGCCCGCGCCTTCGGTGTGCGCCACGCCCGCCGGCGCGCCCGCCGCCGCGACCGGGCGGGATGGGCTCGAGGAGCCACCGCATCCGGGGAGCAGCAGCATCAGCACGCCGGCGAGGACCGCCAGCGCGAGCGCCGTGCGCCTCCTCGAGAGCGCACAACGGGGAAGGTCCGGCCGGGGCACGGCATCAAGGTAGCGGCCCGCCGCGGCGGGCGCTCCGCACGCGACCAAGGCACGCTAGACTGGCTGGAACCTCGCGCCTGGGCGGGGTTTTTCTTCGCCCGGGGCCGCCGTCCGACAACGCAGGGATTTCCGAAATGGCCCGTGGAGACGTTCGCATCGCTATCACCCTCGCCTGCGAGGAGTGCAAGCGCCGCAACTACCAGACGAACAAGAGCAAGCGCAACAACCCCGATCGCATCACCCTGCGCAAGTACTGCCGCTGGTGCCGCAAGCACACCAGCCACCGGGAGACCCGTTAGCGCGGGAGCGCTGCCGTGGCTCGTGATCGCAAACGTGCAAAGCAGCGCCGCGAACGGCGTGGCACAGCCGTCGCCGGGCGCCAGCGCCAGGGCGAGGGCTCGCCACGCCCCGACGGCGAGCAGCCGATCCAGCGCGCCGACCTGCCCGGCGCGCTCGACCACGCATCGGCCGACGTCGACGAGTTCGACGCGGCGATCGTGCGCGGCGCCGACGGCGTCCCCGTTGCGCCCGAGCCCGGCGCCGACGAAGAGGTCGACACCCGCCATCTGTCAGAGGGCGAAGTCGAGGCCGAGGCCCTCACCGAGGGCGACATCGGCGCCGACGAACTGGAGGAACCGGCCGGCAGCACGACTCGCCGCGCGCCCGGGGGCGGCGCGGGCAGCGGCGTCACGCCCGAGCAGGCCTCGGGCGCTCCGATACGCGGAGGCAACCGCGTCATCGGCTTCCTCCGCGCCAGCTGGGCCGAGCTCCAGCGCGTACAGTGGCCCGACCGTCGGCAGGTCACCCAGGCTACTGCCGTCGTGCTCGGCTTCGTCGCAATCGCCGGCGCCTACCTCGGCGCAGCGGACTTCGTCGCAAACGAAATCGTCGAATTCATCCTCGGCTAGCCCCTCCGGGCTTCGCACCGTCTCCACTTCTCATCCGTCACTGAACCTCTAGAGGGAAATCGCTGAATGTTTCGCTGGTACGTCGTCAACACATACTCGGGTCACGAGAACAAGGTCAAGCACAACCTCGAGCACAGGGTCGTGTCGCTCGGCCAGCAGCGCGCCGTGCGCAACGTCGTCGTCCCCACCGAAGCCGTGCCCGAGATGAAGGACAACCAGAAGGTCACCGTCGAGAAGCGCACGATGCCCGGCTACGTGCTCGTCAACATGGAGCTCAACGAGGACTCCTGGGGCGTCGTCAAGGGCACCCCCGGCGTCACGGGCTTCGTCGGCGCCTCGCAGGAGCCCGTCCCGCTCACGCAGATCGAGGTCGACCGCCTGCTGCACAAGGAGGTCGCCACGGCGACCCGCACCCGCGCGCAGTTCTCGATCGGCGAGTCCGTCAAGGTCGTCTCCGGGCCGCTCTCGGACTTCTCCGGCGAGATCTCCGAGATCAACGAGGACGCCGCGCGCCTCAAGGTGCTGGTATCCATCTTTGGTAGAGAGACACCCGTGGAGGTCGGCTTCGACCAGGTCAAAAAGCTCTGAGCGGGCCGATGGCCGCCGCGGAGCTGTGTCCTCGGTCGCTCGTGTGCGTGTGCACACCTCGCTCCCTGCGTCCTTGCTCCGCTTGACCCTCGACCCGCTCACCGGCGAGCGTCCCGATGAGCGGGCGCGAAACCCCAACCAGACTCCCGAGATAAGCTGAGACAGACATGGCAAAGAAGGTCCTCACAACGATCAAGCTCCAGGCGAACGCCGGGCAGGCGAGCCCTGCGCCGCCCGTCGGCCCTGCGCTGGGCCAGCACGGGATCAACATCATGGAGTTCTGCAAGGCCTTCAACGCGCAGACGCAGTCCGAAACGGGGACCGTCATCCCCGTCGTGATCACCGTCTACGAGGACCGCTCCTTCACCTTCATCACGAAGACGCCTCCCGCCGCGGTTCTGATCCGCCAGGCGCTCAAAATCGGCAAGGGCTCAGGCGAGCCGAACCGGATGAAGGTCGGCACCATCACCCAGGCCCAGCTGCGCGAGATCGCCGAGCGCAAGCTCCCCGACCTGAACGCCCACGATGTCGAGCAGGCGGCGAAGATCATCGCGGGTACGGCCCGCTCGATGGGCGTCGAGGTAGCGACATGAGCAAGCACGGCAAGCGCTACCTCGAGCTGCGCGCGAAGGTCGACCACGAGCGCGAGTACGAGCCGGCCGAGGCCGTCGGCATCGTGCGCGGTCTCTCCAGCGCGAAGTTCGACGAGTCGGTCGAGGTCCACGTCCGCACCGGGCTCAACGTCCGCCACGCCGACGAGCAGCTGCGCGGGACGATCGCGCTCCCGAACGGCCTCGGCAAGGACGTGAAGATCATCGTCTTCGCCCAGGGCGACAAGGTGCGCGAGGCCGAGGAGGCGGGCGCCGACGTCGTCGGCGGCCAGGACCTCGCCAAACGCATCCAAGAGGGCTTCGACGACTTCGACGTCGCGATCGCGACCCCCGACATGATGTCCGTCGTCGGACAGCTCGGCCGCATCCTCGGCCCCTCGGGCAAGATGCCCAACCCCAAGGTCGGCACCGTCACGATGGACGTCGCCAAGGCCGTCGAAGAATCCAAGTCGGGCAAGGTCGAGTACCGCACCGACCGCACCGCCATCGTCCACATGGTGATCGGCAAGGCGAGCTTCGACGACCGCAAGCTGCTCGAGAACTACGCCGCCGTGATCGAAGAGCTGATCCGCGCCAAGCCCTCCGCGGCCAAAGGCCGCTACCTGCGCTCGATCGCGATCGCGACGACGATGGGGCCCAGCGTGAAGGTGGACCCCAGCCGCACACGTGAAATCCTCGGGGAGGCGCCCGCAGCTACGATCGCTGCCTAGCGCACAACACCCTCAGGCCACCAGAGACCCCCGGCGGCCGGCGTAGCTCGATCTGATCCGATCCTTGCGCGCAAGATAAGTCCGGGACAGGAGCCCAATGAACCGAGAGCAGAAGGCAACGGCGATCGCCGAGATCGCCACCCAGATAGACGAGTCCGAGGCGATCTTCGCCGTCGACTACCGCGGCATCTCCGTCTCCCAGGCCGCCGAGCTGCGCTCCAACCTGCGCGCCGCCGACGCCGTCTTCAAGGTCGTCAAGAACTCGCTCACCGAGCGTGCCGCCGACCAGGTCGGCGCCGAGGCCCTCAAGGACTACCTCAGCGGGCCGACCGCACTGACCTTCGTGCGCGGCGATGTCGCCGTCGCAGCCAAGGCGCTCGCCGACTATGCCCGTGCGACGCAGCTCCTACCCGTCAAGGGCGGCCTCATGGAGGGCGCCGTGCTCGACGCCGAGGAGATCCGCACCCTCTCGAAACTCCCCTCTCGGGAAGTCCTCTACGGACAGCTCGTCGGCGTCGTCGCCTCGCCTGTCTCCGGCCTCGTCCGCACACTCAACGCTCTCCTCTCCGGTCTCGCCGTCGCGCTTGGCGGCGTCCGCGAGAAGAAGGAGTCCGGCGAGATCCCCGCGGGCGAGCCCCCGGCTGCCGCGGTCGAGGCCGAGGCGCCCGCCGAGGCTGAGGCCGAGGCGCCCGCCGAGGAGCAAGCCGAGGCGCCTGCCGAGGCTGCGCCGGAGGCCGAGGCGCCGGCTGGGAGCGAGGCGCCGGCCGGCGGAGAGGCCGAGTCTGGATCTGAGGCGGCGGCGGAGAGCAAAGCTGAGCCGGAGGCGAAGGCCCCGGCGCAAGAAGACGACAACAAGGCGGACGCCGCGGCTGAGGATCCGTCCGAGGACGCCGAGGCGAAACCCACGAAGGAGGACTGAACGAAGATGGCAACAAGCACACAGGATTGGATCGAGGAGCTCAAGGGCATCTCGGTGCTCGAGCTCGCCGAGCGCATCAAAGCGCTCGAGGAGGAGTTCGGCGTATCGGCCGCGGCAATCGCGGCTCCGGCCGCCGCTCCGGCCGCGGGCAGCGGCGACGGCGGGGCTGCCGAGTCCGAAGAGTCGAGCACCGTTGACGTGATCCTCGCGGGCGCGGGCGACAAGAAGATCCAGGTGATCAAGGTCGTTCGCGCGGCGACGGGCCTCGGCCTCAAAGAGGCGAAGGCGCTCGTCGACGAGGCGCCCAAGCCGGTCAAGGAGGGCATCGAACGCGAGGAGGCCGACAAGCTCAAGCAGGAACTCGAGGAGGCAGGGGCCGCGGTCGAGGTCAAGTAGCGCTTCGCCGTCCGTCCGAGGTCGCGGGCTTCGCGAGCAACCTCAGACGGACGGCTTCGCTCGGCCAGGAGCGGGTGTCGGCGGGACAGCCTGGGCAGACCCGCGATCATGGCGCTCCTCGATCGCCAGCCCGGCACCGGGTGAATGCTCCGGATGCACCCGCGCGATGGCTCTCGCATCGTTCGGTCCTGCCTCTCGTATCTCAAAGGCGATGGTCACCGGTGCGGAAGGTCCCTCCGACGCGCAGAGCGCCCGGGGCCGGCCCTCAGGCGCCTGGACGCGCGCTTTATGTTCCGTTCACAAAGGCCCATTTTCCGGTAGACTGTCCGCCGCTGGTCGATAGCCGTAGCCGTCCGGAGCGTGACGTCGCGCCACATACGCGAATGTCGAGGACGGGGTCCGTGAGCACTGGCAGCCCTTAAGGGCGCCGATTGCCTGTGCTATCTTTGCTGGTCGCGCTTCGTGCGCCCTCCTCTGCCCGTCTGTCGCCCTCCGAAGGAGTCGTTTCTTGGCTGCTGTAGATGCTCTCCGGTCGCGCCGTAGCTTCGCGCGCCTCAACAAGACCGTCGATGTTCCCAACCTGATTGACATCCAGCGCCGTTCGTTCGCCTGGCTCACCGATCCCAAGACCGGCGGCCTGCGCGAGACGATCGACGACATCTCGCCGATCGAGGACTACACCGGCAACCTCGCCGTGCAGTTCGGCGAGTTCACGTTCGACGAGCCCGTCGCCTCGCTCGAGCAGTGCCGCGAGAAGGACCTCACCTACGCCCGCCCGCTGACCGTCACGGTCGCCTTCATCAACCGCGAGACCGGCGAGATCCGCGAGCAGTCCGTCTTCATGGGCGACTTCCCGTGGATGACCGACCGCGGGACGTTCGTCATCAACGGCACCGAGCGCGTCGTCGTGACGCAGCTCGTGCGCTCGCCGGGCGCCTACCTGATGGAGCCCAAGGACCGCGAGAAGCAGGTCTTCATCGCCAACCTGATGCCCGCTCGCGGCTCGTGGCTCGAGCTCGAGATCGACAAGAAGGGCAAGGTCTTCGTCCGCATCGACCGCAAGCGCAAGCTGCCCGTCACGGTGCTGCTGCG
>DATAYP010000027.1:0-54335 GCA_036272475.1 Solirubrobacteraceae bacterium
CGCGGCGCGCGCAGAGGCGCTCGCGGGAGCGGCAGCCTCGCGGGCAGCGCACGCGCGTGGAGGCGGACAGGTGCCGTGGACGATCGCCGTGGCGCCATCAGGCGCACGGTATCGTGGCGGGGGTGACAGCCGCCGTCAAGACCACGGTCACCGAGCTTCCCGACTCGCGCGTTCGCCTGCAGGTCGAGGTCCCGGCCGATGAGCTCGAGGGGCGCCTCGAGCACAAGGCCAGTCAGCTCGGTCGCGACCTGAAGCTGCCGGGCTTCCGTCGCGGCAAGGTGCCGGCGCCGCTCGTGATCCAGCGCATCGGCCGCGAGGTCGTGCTCGAGGAAGCGGTGCGCGACACGCTCTCCAGCTGGTACGCCGACGCGATCCAATCCTCGGGAATCGTGCCTGTCGGCGACCCGGAGGTCGACCTCGGCGACCTCCCGCCGAGAGGGCAGGCGCTGGAGTTCGCGATCGAGATCGGCGTGCTTCCGCGAGCCGAGCTCGGCGACTACCTCGGCCTCGAGGTCGCCCGCCGCGAGCCCGAGGCGCGCGAGGAGCAGATCGACGAGGAGATCGCCGCGATGCGAGAGCGTCTCGCCCGATTGGAGACGGCCGAGCGCGCCGCCGCCGAGGGAGACTTCGTCGTCGTCGACTACGTCGGCTCGCTCGCCGTCGAGGACGGCGACGGTGAGCCGCGCTGGGAGCCGTTCTCCGGCGGCGAGGGCCGCGACCAGCTCGTGGAGCTCGGCGGCGGCAACCTGATCCCCGGCTTCGAGAGCGCGCTGGTGGGGGCGAGCGCCGGTGACGCGCGCACGATCGAGGTCCCGTTCCCGGACGACTACGGCGACCGCGATCTGGCGGGTCGCAACGCGTCCTTCGACGTGACCGTCAAGGAGGTCAAGCTCAAGCAGCTCCCCGAGCTCGACGACGACTTCGCGGTCGACGCCGGCTTCGACGATGTTACGGAGCTTCGCGAGGACATCCGCAGGCGGCTGCTGGAGGCCGACGAGGAGCGCATCGACGGCGAGTTCCGCGAGAGCGCCCTGGACGCGGTCGTCGCAGGCGCGCGCGTCGGGATCACGCCACAGCTCGTCAAGGCGCGGGCGCGCGAGATGTGGGAGCGGATGACGCACTCGCTCTCTCACCGCGGCATCTCCCGCGAGGCCTACGTCCGCGTGCTCGGTCGCAGCGAAGAGGAGATCCTCGCCGACATGGAGTCCGACGCCGAGCAGGCGCTGCGCCGCGAGGCCGTGCTGACGGCGGTCGTCGAGACGGAGGGAATCGAGCCGTCTGAGCAGCAGCTGCTCGAGGCGCTCACACCGATTGCCGAGCGCGAAGGCGTCGAGCCACAGAAGCTGCTCGACGAACTGCGCCGTGCCGGACGGCTCGAGGAGGTCCGAGAGGATCTCGCCGCGCGCGAGGCGATCGACGTGATCGCAGGCCGCGCCGTCGCGATCCCGGTGGGACAGGCGCAGGCCCGCGAGAAGCTGTGGACGCCGGACAAGGGCGCGCAGGCCGATGGCGGTGCGCAGGGAGCCGCGGCAGCGTCGGGCCGTCTGTGGACCCCCACCGATCAGCGGTCGGCAAGCTAGCCTCTAGAGGAATCCGGTCGGCGAAGTGAAACAAAGGCGAGGACTATGAGCCCACTTGTACCAATGGTCGTTGAGCAGACCTCGCGCGGTGAGCGCGCGTTCGACATCTACAGCCGACTGCTCAACGAGCGCATCATCTTCCTCGGCACGCCGGTGGACGACCAGATCGCGAACCTGATCGTGGCGCAGCTCCTGCACCTCGAGTCCGAGGACCCCGAGAAGGACATCTCGATCTACATCAACTCGCCCGGAGGATCGGTCTACGCGGGGCTCGCGATCTACGACACGATCCAGTTCATCAAACCGGACGTGCAGACGATCTGCGTGGGGATCGCGATGTCGATGGGCGCGCTTCTGCTGGCGGGCGGGGCGGAGGGCAAGCGGATGGCGCTGCCCAACGCGAAGATCCTGATCCACCAGGTCTCCTCGAGCTTCCAGGGGCAGGCGACCGACATCGAGATCCACGCGAAAGAGATCATCGACGTGCGTCGCCGCCTCGATGAGATCATCGCGAAGCACACCCACAAAGACCTCGAGCAGGTCCGCAACGACACGGAGCGCGACTACTTCATGAGCTCCGAGGAGGCGAAGGACTACGGCATTATCGATCGCGTGATCTCCGAGCACTGACGACGGCCGCCGCGGGCTGGACGATGCTCCATCGGTCCTCCTGCTCGCTGGCCTGCCGGCGAAGCACGCGACGCCCACGCGTATGTGCCTCGCTTTGCGGGCAACCGTCGACGTAAACGATCAAGACGTACCGGTAGGGAGGACCAGCAGACAATGGCGAGACCGACAGATTCCAACGAGCAGCTGCTTTGCAGCTTCTGCGGCAAGTCGCAGCGACAGGTCAAGAAGCTGATCGCCGGACCCGGCGTCTACATCTGCGACGAGTGCATCGATCTCTGCAACGAGATCATCGACGAGGAGCTCGCGGCGCCGCCGGCGTTCGACCTCGAGAACCTGCCCAAGCCGCGCGAGATCTACAAGGTCCTCGACGAGTACGTCGTCGGCCAGGACCCCTCCAAGCGGACGCTCTCGGTGGCCGTCTACAACCACTACAAGCGGGTCCAGATGATGATGTCCGGCGACTCGGACATCGAGCTGCAGAAGTCGAACATCCTGCTGCTCGGCCCGACGGGTTGCGGCAAGACGCTGCTCGCACAGACGCTCGCGCGGATCCTCAACGTGCCGTTCGCGATCGCCGACGCGACGGCGCTGACGGAGGCCGGCTACGTCGGCGAGGACGTCGAGAACATCCTGCTCAAGCTGATCCAGGCGGCCGACTACGACGTCAAGAAGGCCGAGACGGGGATCATCTACATCGACGAGGTCGACAAGATCGCGCGCAAGGCCGACAACCCGTCGATCACGCGCGACGTGTCCGGCGAGGGCGTGCAGCAGGCGCTGCTGAAGATCCTCGAGGGCACGCAGGCGTCGGTGCCTCCGCAGGGCGGCCGCAAGCATCCCCACCAGGAGTTCCTGACGATCGATACCACGAACGTGCTGTTCATCTGCGGCGGCGCTTTCGCGAACCTCGACAAGGTGATCGAGCGCCGCATCGGCCACAAAGGCGTCGGCTTCGCCGCCGCGATCGAGAAGAAGGCCGAGCGCGACACGGGCGAAGTGTTCGAGCACTGCCTCCCCGAGGACCTGATCGAGTACGGGCTGATCCCCGAGTTCATCGGGCGCCTGCCGGTGATGTCCGCGGTCCACCAGCTCACCCGCAAGGACCTCGTCTCGATCCTCGTCGAGCCGCGCAACGCGCTCGTCAAGCAGTTCCAGCGCTTCTTCGCGTTCGACGGCATCGAGCTCGTGTTCAGCGAGGACTCGCTCACCGCGGTCGCCGAGAAGGGCCTCGCGCGCGAAACCGGCGCGCGCGGGCTGCGGTCGATCATCGAGGAGATCCTGCTCGAGGTGCAGTTCGAGCTGCCATCGCGGCGCGACGTCAAGAAGTGCGTGGTGACGAAGGAGACAGTCGAGAAGGGCCTCACCCCGACGCTCGTCACCGAAGCGGCGCCCGAAGAGGCCGACGCGGGCTCGCTGCGCGAGGAGTCCGCCTGAGTTTCGCTCCCGGGTGGCGCATGCGCCACCCGGCGGGGCGGCACATGTGCCGCCCCGGGGCAGGGCCGCATGCGGCCCTGCCGGCCGCGTCGCATGCGACGCGGCTGCCCGCCGCCCGCGGGGGGCGACGCGGACGGCACCCCGCTACCATCGCGGCTATGTCCAAAGCGAAGAGCAGCCGGGCGAGCACGTTGCTCGAGCGCATCAAGAGGCTGCCGTGGGCCGCTGCGCTCGAGGGGGGCATCGTGGTGCGCCGCCGCTGGACGCGGCTGTCGGAGAAGGACCGCCGGCGCGTCGTGCGGCTGCTGCGCCAGTCGCGGGGCCGCCCGAGGAACCTCAGCGGCAAGGAGCGCGAGGAGCTGCGACGGCTCGCTGGCAAGGCCGACCTGAGGGGCGCCGCGCGCGATCTGATCGCGCTGCGCCGCGGCCGCTGGAGGCGCAAGCGCCGCTGAGCGCGGGCGCGCGCGCGACCGGCATGGAGGAGCAGACGCGCGGCGAGGAGGGTCGCTCCGAGCCGTCCGGCGACGGCCGGGCCGCGGCGCCCGCGCCGCGCAGCCCTCGCTGGACGGAGCAGCGCGCGGAGGCGCATCTGCGCTCGCTCGAGCTGTTCGGCATGCGCTTCGGCCTGGAGCGCATGCGGCGGATGATGACCGCGCTCGGCTCGCCCCAGCGGAGCTTCCCCGCGATCCACGTCGTCGGCACGAACGGCAAGTCCTCGACCACGCGGATGATCGCCGCGATCCTCGAGCGCCACGGCTTGCGCACGGGCGCCTACGTCTCCCCGCACCTGATCTCCTACACCGAGCGCGTGCGCGTCGCCGAGCGCGACATCGACACCGAGTCCTTCGCGTCCGCCGTCGCGCGCGCGGCCCACGCCGCCGAACAGGTCAACCGTACGCTCGCCGAGGACGACCACGTCACGCAGTTCGAACTGCTCACCGCAGCGGCGTTCTGGGAGCTCGCGCGCCGGGAGATCGATGTCGCGGTCGTCGAGGCCGGCCTCGGCGGCCGCTATGACGCCACGAGCGTGATCGATTCGCGCGTCCAGGTGCTCACGAGCGTCGGGCTCGAGCACACGCGCTGGCTCGGCCCCACGCTCAAGGACATCGCCGAGGAGAAGCTCGCGGTCGTCCAGCCCGGCTCGACGCTCGTGCTCGGCGCCGACCTCGCCGGGCCGGCCCTCGCCGTCGCGCGCTCCGTCGCCCGTGAGCGCTCGGCGCGGATCGTGACGGCCGGCCCCGAGCAGGCTCAGCTGCTCGCGAGGGGCTCCTTCCAGCATCGGAACTTCGGCCTGGCCCGCGCGGCGGCCGCCGCCCACCTCGAGGACGCCGGCCTGTCGCTCGACGAGCGCGCCGTGCGCGAGGCCGCGAGCTCGCTCGAGGTAGCCGGGCGCCTGCAGCTTCTCTCAGCCGATCCGCCGACGGTGCTCGACGGCGCCCACAACCCCGACGCGATCGCCGCGCTGCTCGAGTCGCTGCCCGAGGTGCTCCCCGGCGGCGCACCGCTCGCGCTCGTCCTCGGGGTCCTCGAGGACAAGGACGCTGCCGCGATGCTCGCGCCCCTGCTCGAGATCTGCGAGCGCGCCTGGTTCACCGCCCCGCCGAGCTCGCGCGCGCTCTCGCCGGCGGCGCTCCAGTCGCTCGCGCGGCAGCTCGGCTTCGAGGACGCCTCCTGCGAGCCCGATCCCGCTCGCGCGCTCGAGGCGGCGCGCGCCTGGGCGCTCGAGCGCGGCGCGTCGGTGCTCGCCACAGGGTCGGTCTACCTGGTCGGCGATCTGCTCGCGCGGCAACGCTCCTCGGCTACGATTCGCGACACGCAGGCCGATTCGCGGAGGTCGAGCAGATGAACGAGGAAGGCCCGTCCGTGCTCACCATGATCGGCGCCGTCGCGCTGATCGTCGCACTCGTGATCCTCGTGTTCTTCGCCGCTGGTTACGGGTTCGGCCGTCTGTTTCTCTAAACTCGTCCGGCCGATGCCACCCCTGGGTTATTTCGGAGTCGAAAGCAGCGGCTTGAACCTGGTCATCGACCTGCTGATCCTGTTCGTCGTCGTCGTCTACCTCTCGCTGATCTACTGGACCTACGCAGACGCCCGCCGGCGGATCGTCGATCCGATGCTCGTCGGCTGCGCGACCGCCGCCTCGCTGTTCCCGTTCGTCGGCACGATCGTCTACATGATCCTGCGCCCGCCCGAGTACCTCGAGGACGTCCACGAGCGCGAACTCGAGATGCAGGCCGCCGAGGCGCGCCTGCACGACCTCGACCACGCGCTCTGCCCGCACTGCGACTACCGCATCGAGCGCGACTTCCTGCGCTGCCCGAGCTGCCTGCGCAAGCTCAAGGAGCGTTGCGTCAGCTGCTCGCGCCCGCTCGACCAGGCGTGGACGATCTGCCCCTACTGCGAGGCCGACGTGCCCGGCATCGCACCGAAACGCACGCGCCGCAGCCGCCCCCAGCCGCCCGTCGAGAGCGAGCTGAGCAAGATCGACATCGAGACCGAGTCGGGCGAGACGGTCGCTCCGGTCGCTGCCACGGAACCCGCGGCGAGGCCGCGGCGCGGACGCTCGCAGCGCCCGAGCACCAGCTCCTGAAACCCGTCTTCAAGCCGAGCCAAAGGAACCCATGGACCGAACGCTGATCCTCGTGAAGCCCGATGCCTTCGCGCGGGGCCTCACCGGCGAGATCATCGCCCGCTTCGAACGCAAGGGCCTCGAGATCGTCGCGCTGCGCCACATGACCGTGACCCGCGAGCTCGCCGAGCGCCACTACGCCGAGCACTCCGAGCGCCCCTTCTTCGGCGAGCTCGTCGAGTTCATCACCTCCGGGCCGATCGTCGCGATGGCGCTCGAGGGCCCGAGCGCCGTGCCGGCTGCACGCCAGGTGATCGGCGCGACCGACCCGCTCGAGGCCGCGCCCGGCTCGATCCGCGGCGACCTCGCGATCGAGATGGGGGCGAACATGGTCCACGGCTCGGACTCGCCCGAGTCGGCAGCGCGCGAGATCTCGCTGTTCTTCGGGGAGCTCTAGCTCCTCGCACGCGCGATGCACCCCGCGCCCTCCGAGCCGGCTCCGCCGCGGGGGCTCGCGCTGGTGCTGGCCTCACGCTCGCCCCAGCGGCGCGAGATCCTCGAACGGCTCGGCGTCCCCTTCGAGGTGCGCCCGAGCGACGCGCCCGAGCTCGACTCGGGCGAGCCGCGCGCGCTCGCGCTCGAGAACGCCCTGCGCAAGGCTCGCGCCGCGCGCCTGCCCGGCCGTGCAGAGGCCGTCATCGGCTGCGACACGATCGTCGCGCTCGCGGGCACCGTCTACGGCAAGCCCGCCGACGCCGAGCAGGCGCGCGCGACGCTCAGCGCGCTGAGCGGCGCGACGCACGAGGTCATCAGCGGCCTTGCGCTGCTGCTCGCGGACGAGGAGCGCACCGCGCTCGCCTGCACCGCCGTGAGCTTCCGCGCGCTCGAGCCCCGCGAGCTGGACGCCTACGTCGCGACCGAAGAGTGGCGCGAGCGCTCCGGCGGCTATGCGATCCAGCGCGCCGGAGCCGGGCTCGTGGAGGCCGTCGAGGGCGACATCGACAACGTCGTCGGGCTCCCGCTCGCGAGCCTCCTCGCGCTCTACCCCGAGCTCTGCCGCTGACGCGCAACCCGCCCGGAGCCCGGCGCCCGGGGCGTGCGCCCCAGTGCGCCGGGCGCCGATTTCCCTGCAAATCCGCTGCCAGTGGTTGCAGGGCGGCGGCGGACGTCCGCTACACTGCTCGCGGGTTACGCTCCCGGTCGGCGCTGGCGGCCAGCATGTCGCTAGGCAGCGACGCGAGACCGAGCACAAGCGGGCCCTCTTTCTCTGTCTATGGGTCCCTCTGAAACCATCCGCTGCTCTGAGCCCGCCGTGGGTGCTCGCAGGAGCCTGTGAGCGTCTTCACCTACCTCACGGGCTTCGGCGGCCGCGACATGGCGGTCGATCTCGGCACCGCGAACACGCTCGTCTACGTGCGCGGCCGCGGGATCGTGCTGTCCGAGCCGAGCGTCGTCGCGATCGACTCGCGCACCGGCGAAGTGCACGCCGTCGGGATCGAGGCGAAGCGCATGCTGGGCCGCACGCCGGGCACGATCCAGGCGATCAGGCCGCTCAAGGACGGGGTGATCGCCGACTTCGACGTGACCGAGGAGATGCTCAGGCACTTCATCCAGAAGGTCCACCAGAACCGCTGGGCGCATCCCCGCGTGGTCGTCTGCGTGCCCTCGGGCGTGACCGGCGTCGAGAAGCGCGCCGTCGAGGAGGCATGCCTCTCCGCGGGCGCCCGCACCGCATACCTGATCGAGGAGCCGATGGCCGCGGCGATCGGGGCCGGGCTGCCCGTGGGCGAGCCGACCGGCTCGATGGTCGTCGACATCGGCGGCGGCACCTCGGAGGTCGCCGTGATCTCGCTCGGCGGGATCGTCGTCTCGCAGTCGATCCGCGTGGGCGGCGACGAGATGGACGAGGCGATCATCAACTACGCGAAGAAGGAGTACAAGCTGCTGATCGGCCAGCAGACGGCGGAGGAGCTGAAGCTCGAGATCGGCTCCGCGTGCCCGATGTCCGAGGAGCTCCAGGCCGAGATCCGCGGCCGCGACATGGTCGCCGGACTGCCCAAGACGGTGGTGCTCACCAGCGAGGAGATCCGTCAGGCGCTCGAGGAACCGCTCAGCCAGATCATCGAAGCCGTCAAGGAGACGCTCGACCGCACGCCGCCCGAGCTCGCGTCGGACATCATGGACCGCGGCATCATGCTCGCCGGCGGCGGCTCGCTGCTGCAGGGCCTCGACGAGCGGCTGCGTGAGGAGACGCAGATGCCCGCGCACCTCGCCGAATCGCCGCTCACGTGCGTGGCGGTCGGCTCGGGTCGCTCGCTGGAGGAGTTCGAGGCGATCCACCGCTCGAACCGCACCTCGCGTAACCGCCGCCGCAGGTGAGCGTTAATTCGGGGGACCGGCCGCCTCTGGAGCGCGGCGGTCGGGCCACCTCGCTCGGTAGTCTTCACCCGAACGCTTCGGAAGGTCTTTATTCGTGCATGACAAGACGGTCCGGCGTCGACGCGCGCTGCTCGTGCTGCTCGTCGTCCTCTCCCTGCTGCTGCTGACCGCCTACTTCGGCGAGGCGCCGGGCGGGCGCCTGCACTCGGTGCAGCGCGACTTCCTGACGGTCGTCTCGCCGATCCAGGACGGCGCCAACAAGGCGCTGAAGCCCGTCCGCGACCTGTTCGGCGGGATCGGCGACACGTTCCACGCCAAAAGCCAGCGCAACGAACTTCGCAAGCAGGTCGCGAAACTGCGCCGCGAACTCGTCGCCGACCAGAGCGAAAAACGCTCCTACCGCGAACTGCTCGCGACGTTCCACCTCGACAAGCAGCTCAGCATCGCCAACTACCACCCCGTGAACGCGACCGTCTTCGCCAAATCGCCGAACCTCTGGTACTCGACCGTCACGATCGACAAAGGCGAATCGTCCGGCGTCCGCATCAACGACCCCGTGATCAACGGCGAAGGGCTCGTCGGCAAGGTCACGCAGGTCGCGCCCGACGCCGCCCAGGTGAGCCTCATCAGCGACAGCACCGTGGGCGTCTCGGCGAAGGTCGGAGCGAACGCCGGGATCGTGCAGCCGAAGGTCGGCGACCCCAACACGCTGCTGCTCCAGTACCTGCCGGCCAACGCCCAGGTCAGCAAGGGCGAATACGTCGTCACATCCGGCACGATCACGAGCCGCGGCGACTCGCTCTACCCGCCGGGCATCCTGATCGGCCAGGTCACCTCGATAAACGAAGAAAGCGCCTACAAATCGGTCAACGTGCACCCGATCGCCAACCTCCACAACCTCGACGTGGTGCAGGTGCTCACCTCGGCCGCCGGCTCGCGCCCGGCGCGGCTCAGCAGCCTCGCCTCGACGCTCCCGGCCGGTCAGAGCACGCCGGCCGGCAGCAGCGGCGAAGCCCTCGCATCGACGGGGGCCGCTCCGTGACGGCCCCCGGCGGCTCGCTGATCGCACGGATCGCCGCGCTCTCGGTGGCACTCGTCTTCATCCAGATCGGCGTCGTCTCAGAGGTGCCGATCTTCGGCGTGAACGTCGACCTCACGCCGCTGCTGGTGGGGTTCGTCGGCCTGATGTGCGGCTCGACGCTCGGCGCGGTCACCGGCTTCGCCGTGGGGCTGCTCGTCGACCTCGCGCTCGTGCAGACGCTCGGCGTCAGCTCGCTGATCCTCACGCTGATCGGCTACTGGTCCGGCCGCCTGCGCGAGCTGCGCGACCCGCAGGCCGCGCTCACGCCGCTGCTCGTGGGCGCCTGCGCCTCGGCGATCTCGCTCCTCGGCTACTCGCTGGTCGAGTTCCTGCTGGGCGTCGACGCGCCCGTGAGCCTCGACCTGCTGCGCCAGATCGTCCTCGGGATCCTCGTCAACTCGATCGCCGCGCTCCCCGTCTGGGCGCTCGTGCGCCGCGTGCTCGACTCCGCGCTGCCAGACGACCCGCGCCGGCGCCGGCGCCGCCGCGCCTACACGACCGGCGGGCTGAGCCCGCTCTCGCGCTCATGAGCTCGCTCGAGCGCGTCCGCCCGAGCGAGCCGCACATGCCCGTTTCGCCGCAGCTGGCGATGCGCGTCGCGGTGCTCGGCGGGCTCGCGATGGCGATGTTCGCGATCATCTTCTTCCGCCTCTGGTTCCTCCAGGTGCTCTCGGGCGAACAGTACGTCCAGCAGGCCGACGCCAACCGCGTGCGCGACCTGCCGATCGCCGCGCCGCGCGGGGAAATCCTCGACCGGGCCGGTCAGCCGCTCGTGACGAGCCGCACGACCAACGCCGTGCAGATCGTCCCCTCGGCGCTCCCGCCGGCGGGCGCCCCGCGGATGGCCCTCTACCGGCGCCTCGGGCGCCAGCTCGGGCTGAGCGCCGCGGCGATCGAGGCGCTCGTCGTGCGCGGCCGCACGAAGCTCCCCTATGCGCCCGTCACGATCAAGACCGACGCCGGGCCCAGCGTGCTGACCGTGCTCGCCGAGCGCCAGAACGAATTCCCCGGCGTCGTGCAGCAGCCGATCTCGATCCGCGCCTATCCCTACGGCGAGATGGCGGCGCAGGTGCTCGGCTACGTCGGCCAGGTCACCAAAAAGGAGCTCAAGATGCGCGCCTTCGGCGGCGTGCAGCAGGGCACGGTCGTCGGCCAGGAAGGGCTCGAGTACTACTACGACCGCTACCTGCGCGGCGAAGCCGGCATCCAGCGCGTCGAGGTCAACGCCGAAGGCTACCCCGTCGCCAGCCGCCTCTCGCCGAAGCTCCCGCACGCCGGGCACAGCCTCCGGGTGACGCTCGACCTCGGCCTGCAGAAAGCGAGCGAAAAGGGCCTGCTCGAGGGCATCGAACACGCCCGGGCGTCGGGCAAACCGGCGGTCGCCGGGGCATTCGTCGCGATGGACCCCCGCAACGGCCAGGTCCTGTCGATCGGCTCGTCGCCTAGCTATGACCCCAACAAGTTCGCCAAACCGCTGACCGAAAAGCAGTACCAGCAGCTTCAGGGCAACTCCGTCGAAGGCGGCCCGCTCACCGACCGCGCCGTCAACGGCACCTATCCGACGGGCTCGACCTTCAAGCCGATCACGGCGATGGGCGCGCTCGAAGCTGGCGTGCTCGACCCGAACGCCGGGCTGGGCGCGGGACAGTGCATCTCGGTCTCGACGCAGCAGTTCTGCAACGCCGGGCACGCCGACTACGGCGCCGTGCCGCTCGTCGACGCGCTGAGGGTCTCCTCGGACACCTACTTCTTCGAAGTCGGCGAGCTCGCCAACAGCCACGGCGACGTGATCCAGCGCAAAGCGAGGGAACTCGGAATCGGACGCAAGACGGGCATCGACCTGCCCGAAGAGCTCACCGGGACGGTCCCCGACCGCCAGTGGCGCGCCCACCAGAACCAGCTCGAGCTCCAGTGCCGCGCGCGCACGCACCGTTCGAGCTGCGGGATCGTCGCCGAAATCCGCCCCTGGAGCGTGGGGGACAACATGCATCTCGCCGTCGGTCAGGGCGACCTCGTCACCTCTCCGCTGCAGATGGCCGTCGCCTACTCGACGCTCGCCAACGCCTTCATGCACGGCGGCGAAGGCACCGTTGTGACGCCGCATCTCGGACTCGAGGTCGACGATGCGACCGGCGGCCTCGTGCAGGCGCTCAACCCGCCGCCCGAACACCACGTGCACCTGAGCTCCTCCGACCTCGGCCTCGTCATGGAAGGGATCCACGACGCGGCGAGCCAGCCCGGAGGCACGTCCTTCGACGTCTGGAACGGCTGGGACCAGGCGCAGCACCCCGTCTACGGGAAGACCGGCACCGCGCAGCGCGAACCGAAGGAAGACCAGTCGTGGTACATGTGCTACGTCGGCGATCCGCAGCGGCCGATCGTGATCGCGGTCACCGTCGAGCAGGGCGGCTTCGGCGCGGAAACCGCCGCCCCGATCGCCCGGCTGATCGCCTCGAAGTGGTTCGGCAAGGCCGGCAAGTTCGTCGCCGGGAGCTCGAAGACGCGATGAGCGCGCCACAGCCCGAGTCCACCTGATGCCCCTGAGCCCGATCAAACCCACCGAGGAGCCGCCCGTCGAGGCGCCGCGCCAGCTGCGGCTGCCCGTCGACCCGCTGCTCACGCTCGCCGTCATCGGTCTCGCCGCGTGCTCGATCGTGACGCTCGGCGCGGCGACCCGCGGGCTCGTGCCCGGGCAGCCCAACTACTACGTCGACCGCCAGCTCGTCTACCTGATCGTCGGCGCCGCCGGCATGGCCCTGCTCTCGCGGCTCGACTACGCGCGGCTGCGGCAGTTCAAAAACGCGCTCTACGCGGTCCTGATCGTGAGCATCCTCGCGGTGCTCGCGCTGGGGCACGCCGCGCGCGGCTCGCAGCGCGCGATCAGCCTGCCGTTCTTCTCCTTCCAGGCCTCCGAGCTCGGCAAGGTGCTGCTGATCGTCGCGATCGCCGCATTCGTCGTCGATCGCGTTCGGCGCCTTCGCGAGCGTGAGACAACGGCTCGCGTGATGCTCGCGGCGCTCGTCCCCGCGATCCTGGTGATCGCCCAGCCCGACCTCGGGTCGGGGCTCGTCTACATGGTCGTGGCGTTCACGATGCTGTTCGTCGCCGGAACGTCCTGGCGGCATCTCGCGGGCCTGCTCGCGCTCGTCGCGGTGTCGGTGACCTTCATCCTCGTAGCGGCGCCCGCGGCGGGCGTGCACGTGCTCAAGCCCTACCAGGTGGCGCGCCTGACGGCCTTCCTTCATCCCTCGGCCAACCCCCAGAAAGAAGGCTACCAGCAGGAGGAGTCCAAGATCGCGATCGGCGCCGGGCAGAAGTTCGGCCGCGGCGCCAACGCCAGCCAGGTGCCGAACGGCTTCGTGCCCGAGCGCCACACCGACTTCATCTTCGCCGCCGTCGGAGAGCGCTACGGCTTCGTCGGCGCGGCCCTCGTGCTGGTGCTCTATGCCCTGCTGATCTGGCGGACGCTGGGCATTCTCGTGATGGCGAAGGATCTCTTCGGCTCGCTGATCGCGGCCGGGATAGCGGCTATGCTCATGTTCCAGGTCTTCGTCAACGTGGGAATGACCATTGGAATCATGCCAATCACCGGCGTCACGCTGCCACTCATGAGCTACGGCGGCTCGTCGGTCATAACCACATTGTTGGCGGTCGGCCTGTTGCAATCGATTTACGTTCAGGCGCGTGCCTCGGCATCGCTCAAGGGCCGCGTTCTGCGCTACTAGACACGAATGTCAGCCGAGCACACCTCATCGGACCGCCAGGAGCAGCCATCCGCGGGCACGCAGCCCGCCCGGCGCCCGTCGTCAGTCCGGCGCCCGCCGCTCCGGCGCCGCACGAGCTCGGCGACACTCCATACCGAAAGACTGGATCAAATTGAAAAAGCAAGTGCTTGTCAGCGTCGATCGCGCGGAGACGCGCGTGGCGCTCCTGGAGGCGAGCGGAACGCCCGCCGCCTCACGACAGTCAGCCGCCGACCGCGGGCGCTCGACCCGCGCGGCCGGCTCCGCCAACGGCAGCAAACGCGCCAAGGGGCGTCCGGAGGCCGGATATCGCATAGCTGAGCTGTACATCGAGCGCCGCGGCAACCGCTCCATCGTCGGCAACATCTACAAGGGCAAGGTCGACAACGTCCTTCCCGGCCTCGAGGCCGCCTTCGTCGACATCGGCCTCGAGAAGAACGGCTTCCTGCACGTGGACGAGATCGTGCTTCCGGGAGTCGAGGCGCCCCGCCGCGGCCGCGGCAGCGGCAGCGCAAGGCGCATCTCGGACCTGCTCAAACCCGGGCAGGAGATCGTCGTGCAGGTCGTCAAGGACCCGCTCAAGACGAAGGGCGCGCGGCTCTCTATGGAGCTCACGATCGCCGGGCGCTACATGGTCTACGCGCCCACCGGCGAGGGCGTCGGCGTATCGCGCCGCCTCGAGGATCGCGAGCGCGAGCGTCTGCGGCGCCAGACCTCCGGCCTGGAGCTGGGCGGCGGCGGCGTGATCGTCCGGACGGCCGCCCACGGCGCCAAGCGCGCCGACTTCGAACGCGAGCTCAAGTACCTGCACAAGCTGCATGAGGTGCTCGTCAAACGCGTGGAGGACACCGCAGCGCCCGACCTCGTCTTCCAGGAGGCAGACCTCTCGGTGCGCGTCGTGCGCGACATCTTCTCCGAGCACTTCGAGCGCGCGATCGTCGACGACCCGCAGCAGTACCACCGGCTCGTGTCGTTCTTCACGCGCACCGCCCCCGAGCTCGTCGAGCGCGTCGAGCTGTGGGAGCAGGATCAGCCGCTGTTCGAGGTCTACGGCGTCGACAAGGCGATCGAGGGCGTCCTCTCGAGGCGCGTCGACCTGCCGAGCGGCGGCTACCTGATGATCGACTACGCCGAGGCGCTGACCGTGATCGACGTCAACTCGGGCAGCTTCATCGGCCGCGGCAAGGGCGCGGGCCTCGAGGACACGATCACGAAGACGAACCTCGAGGCGGCCGAGGAGGTCGTCAACCAGCTGCGGCTGCGCGACATCGGCGGGATCATCGTCATCGACTTCATCGACATGGCCCGCGCGCGCAACCGCGACGCGGTGATGAAGACGCTTCGCAAGACGCTAGACGAGGACCGCACGAAGACCTTCACCGCCGAGATCTCCAAGCTCGGGCTCGTCGAGATGACGCGCCAGAACGTAACCGAGGGCGTGCGCGAGATCATGAGCCGCGCCTGCCCGACCTGCGACGGCGAGGGCGTGATCCGCTCCGAGGAGACGATCGCCATCGAATTCGAGCGCAGGCTGCGCGACATCGCCGCCGAGCACCCCGGCGACGAAGCCTTCCTCGTGCAGATCAACCCCCGCGTGAGCACGCAGTTCACCGGCCACAACGCGCGCGTCCTGCACGCGCTCGAGGCGGAGACAGGCAAGTCGTTCCTGTTCGAGGGCTCCGAAGGTCTCGCGCTCGACCACTTCGCGATCACCTTCACCGGCACCCGCGAGCAGGTCGAGGAGCGCGCGCTGCCCTTCCGCCAGGGCGACGAGGTGCTCGTCGAGATCGTCGAGCCGCACATGTACGACGTCGAAGACGCCGTCGCGAAAATCGACGGCTACATCATCTCGATCGCCGGCGCGGCTGCGAACGTCGGCGAGAAGCGCATGGTGCGCATCGCGACGGTCGGCCGCACCGCCGCGAGCGCGCTGCTGCTCGACGAGTCGGGAGAGGTGGTCAGGCCGCCCGCGCGACCGACCGGCGCGAAGACCGCAGCACGCACCCGCCGCCGCTCGGCGCCCGAGCCCGAGCCCGAGACCGTCGCGCTCAGCGAAGCCTCCAAGGCGCACGCCCGCGGCCGCCGCCGCCCGGCCGAGAGCGAGGACGCCGAGGCGCGCCGCGAAGCGGGCCTGAGCGAGTCGCCGACCACGCTCGACTCCGAGCCCGAGGAGGAGGCTGCGAAGAGCAGCGCCATCGACGAGGAGTCGCCCGAGGGCGCAGCGGGCAAGGACGAGGGCGCAGCGGGCACCGAGGAGGGCGCGGCAGGCACCGAGGAGGGCGCGGCAGGCGAGGAGGATGGCCTACAATCGAAGCCTCGGCGTCGTGGCCGCAGAGGCGGGCGGCGCCGTTCCGCTGCGAAGGCTAAGGCGTCCCCCGAGTAGACGACCTGCTCGAGCGCCCGAGCGCCCGAGCCCCTGAGACAGAAGCGAGCCACCCAGACATGTACGCGATCGTGAAGACCGGAGGCAAGCAGTACCGCGTCGAGCGGGGCCAGCGCCTGCTCGTCGAGCGTCTCGCGGCCGACGAGGGCGCGGACGTGACGCTCGAGCCGATCCTCTACCGCTCCGAGGAGACCGTCTTCGACAAGGCCGGCCTGGAAGGCGTGAGCGTGACCGCGAAGGTTCTCGGCCACGTGCGGGGCGAGAAGCTGCGTGTCTTCAAGTTCAAGCCCAAGCGCGGCTACAAGCGGCGCAACGGCCATCGCCAGGAGCTCACGCAGATCGAGGTGACGGAGATCGTCCAGGGCGCGCGCAAAGCAGCCGCGAAAGCGAGCGCGAAAGCCGCTGCGAAACCGACAGCGAAACCCGCCGCCGCGAAGCCCGGGGGCGAGAAGGCGACGGCGCCGAAAGCCGCGGGTGGGAAAGCCGCGGCGGCGAAAGCGCCGGCGAAAGCATCGACGAGGAAAGCGACAGCAGATGGCGCATAAGAAGGGGCTCGGCTCGAGCCGCAACGGGCGCGACTCCAACGCGCAACGCCTCGGCGTGAAGACCTTCGCCGGACAGGCGGTGAGCGGCGGTGAGATCATCGTTCGCCAGCGAGGCACGCGCTTCAAGCCGGGCGACGGCGTGGGGATCGGCAAGGACGACACGCTCTACGCGCGCGCCGCAGGCACCGTGCAGTTCACCACGGGCCGCCGCGGGCGTACCGTCAGCGTGCTCCCCGACGCCGGCGAGTCGTAGTGCCGACCATCACGAGGCTCGACTTCGTCGGCGTTCCCTCGCAGGACGCCGAGCGCTCACGCGCGTTCTACGCCGAGACGCTCGGGCTGCGCCCCGATCCGAAGGCCCAGTACGAGTTCTGGGCTGGCGACACGTGCATCGGGATCTGGGAGCCGGAGAAGCTCGGCATGCCCTTCGCGCCGCAGAAGAACGGCCACCTGGCGCTGCACGTCGACGACGTCGCCGCGGCCCGCGCCGAGCTCGAAGGGAAGGGCGTGGAGTTCGTCGGCGAGACATTCGACACGGGCGTCTGCCACATGGCCCTGTTCACCGATCCCGACGGCAACGACCTGATGCTCCACCACCACTACGCGCCCACCGCCTGAGGCGGCGCGGGCGTCCGCGCGGGCGCCGGTTTTACGCCCATCTAGCCTCCCTGGGCCGTGGGCCTCACGAGGATCTCGTTCACGTCGACGTGGTCCGGCTGGGAGACGGCATACATGACAGCGCGAGCGATGTCTTCGTCGCGTAGCGCATCCTCGGGCCGCTGATCGAAGAACGGCGTGTCGGTCATTCCCGGCTCGATCACCGTGACCCGCACCCCCGTGCCGTTGACGTCCTGCCGGGCCGCCTCGCCCATCGCGGTGACGGCGTGCTTGGTGCACGAGTAGAGCGAGCCAGGGAGCACGCGCCGTCCCGCGACGCTCGAGGTCAGCAGCAGCTGGCCGCGCGTCTCCTTGACCGCGGGGAGCGTCGCGCGCAGCGTCAGCGCGGCTCCATAGACGTTCGTCAGAACCATCGCCCGCCAGTGCTCGGGCGTGTCGCTCTCAAAGCCCCGCGGGCCGCCGAACCCGGCGTTGGCGAACGCCACGTCGATCCGGCCGAACGCGGAGAGGGCCTCGGAGGCCATCCGCTGCTGGTCCTCCCACTCGGTCACATCGCAGCGCACGGGGAGCGCGCGCTCGGGTCCGCCGAGCTCCTCGGCCAGTTCGTCGAGCAGCTCGCGCCTGCGCGCGGCGAGCACCAGGCGCCAACCCTCGGCGGCGGCATGGCGTGCGGTCGCGGCGCCGATCCCGGAAGAGGCGCCCGTGATGAGGAACACGCGGTCGGAACGGTCGGCGGGCTGCTGAGACTCGGCGTTCATCGGCGATCGGCTCCTTTTGGCTGTTTGACGTCGCTGCATCTAGCCACATCGGCCGCGCCGGTGACGCTCTGATGCGCGGGCGGGGCTGTCACGATTGATCTCGATGCTCCACGATCGCGCGAGAATCCACGTGCAGGCCGGCGCCGGGGGAAACGGCTCGACCAGCTTCCGCCGCGAAGCGCACGTGCCGAGGGGCGGCCCCGACGGCGGCGACGGAGGGCATGGAGGGGCGGTCGTGTTCGTCTGCGACGACTCGCTGAGAGACCTCCAGGGGTTCCGTCGCAAGACCCACTACAGCGCCGGACGCGGCGGTCACGGCGAGGGCTCGCAGCGTCACGGCGCCGACGGTGAGACGCTCACCATCCGCGTCCCGCCCGGCACGCGGATCGCCGGCTCCGAGGAGGACGACGGCGAGCTGGCGGGCCGTCGCTGGGAGCTGCTCGCCGACGGCCAGCGCGCGACGGTCGCGCGCGGCGGGCGCGGCGGCAAGGGCAACAAGCGCTTTGCGACGCCCACCAGACAGGCCCCGCGCTTCGCCGAGCGTGGCCTCGCCGGCGAGCAGGGTTGGCTCGAGCTGCAGCTGCGGCTGCTCGCCGACGCCGGGCTCGTCGGCCTGCCGAACGCCGGCAAGTCCTCGCTGCTGGCGCGCCTCACGAGGGCCACTCCGAAGATCGCCGGCTACCCGTTCACGACGCTCTCGCCGGTGCTGGGCGTGCTCGACGGACCTGAACGCCAGCTGATCATCGCCGACATCCCCGGGCTGATCGAGGGCGCGAGCGAGGGCGCAGGGTTGGGGCACGAGTTCCTCGCCCACGTCGAGCGCACGCGGCTGCTGGTGCACGTGCTCGACATCGCGCCCGAGCTCTCGGGCGAGGAGGGCTCGGACCCCGTCGCCAACTACGCGATCATCGAGCGTGAGCTCGCCGCGCACGACCAGCAGCTTGCGCGCCTGCCGCGCGTGCTGGCGCTCTCGAAGGCCGATCTCGTCACCCCCGAGCGCGTCGCGGAGGCGCTGGCGCAGTGGCGCGAGCGCCTCGGGCCCGGCGTACCGGTGCTCGCCACCTCGAGCGCGACCGGGGCGGGCCTCGACGAGCTCGCCGCAGCGCTTCTGCACGGCGTCGCACCGCAGCACGACGACGCCGTCGCGGGGAGAGCGGGCGCCGAGGGAGCCGTCGGGAGTGGGCGCGCGCCGGGCGCCGGCGCCAACGGTCTCGCGGGGGTGGCCACAGGCCCCGGGCGGGACACGCCGGGCGGCGGCGCGGCGGGTGGCGGCGAGGGCGAGGAGCAGCTCGCCGAGCACATGGTCTTCCGGCCCTCCGGCGGCGGCGGCTTTCACGTCGAGCGCCTCGGGCCCGGCGCGTTCGCGGTGCGGGGCAGGGGGATCGAGCGGCTGCTCGAGCGCTACGACATCGAGAACGAGGACGCGATGGCGTACGTCGAGGGCAGGCTGCGCAGGATCGGCGTCCTGAAGGCGCTCGAGGCCGAGGGCTTTCAGCCGGGCGATGAGATCGAGATCGGCGGCGTGACCTTCGAGCTCGACCCGAGATCGGCGGGGTAGCGGGCACGAGAAGCCTCGCATCGCCGGCACGCCGGCTCCGGCGCGCGTGGTGCAAATAAGCTCCACGCATGAGACGCGTGGTGGTCAAGCTGGGCTCGAGCGTCGTCGCCGACGGCGAGGGCGAGCCGCGATCGGAGGTCCTCGAGCGCGTCTGCCGGGTGCTCGCCGACGCTCATCGCGCGGGCGAGGAGGTCATCATCGTCACGAGCGGCGCGATCGCGCGCGGCATGCGCGTGATGGAGCTCGCGCGGCGCCCGCGCTCGATCGGCGACCTTCAGGCCGCGAGCGCCGTCGGTCAGGGCAAGCTCTACCGGATCTACGACGAGCTGCTGCGCGAGCACGGCGTGACCAGCGCCCAGGTGCTGCTCACCTTCTTCGACATGAGCGCGCGGACGCACTACCTGAACGCACGGCAGACGCTCAGCACGCTGCTCGAGTGGGGGGTGATGCCCGTCATAAACGAGAACGACACGACAGCCACCGACGAGATCTCGTTCGGCGACAACGACTTCCTCGCCGCCCAGGTGGCGATCCTGATCGGCGCCGACGAGCTGATCCTGCTGACCGATATCGACGGCCTGTTCACGGCCGACCCACGCCTGCACCGCGACGCACGGCTGGTCGGGGAGGTGAGCGACTTCGCGGCGCTCGAGGAGCTCGAGATCGGCCACACCACGTCACCGCTCGGCTCGGGGGGGATGCGCTCGAAGGTGGTCGCCGCCGACATGGCCAGCGCGGCGGGGATCGCGACGGTCGTCTGCAACGGCGTGCGCGACGGGGCTCTCGCCGCGGTGCTGGCGGGCGAGCGCGAGGGCACGCGCTTCGCGCCACGCGAGGCGCGCTACAGCAGCTTCAAGTTGTGGCTCAGGTACGCGAAGCCCACGCGCGGCACGCTGATGATCGACGCCGGCGCGGCGCGCGCGGTCCGCGAGGGGAGCGCGAGCCTGCTGCCCGTCGGCGTGGTCGGCGTGCTCGGCGAGTTCGATGCCGGCGACGCGGTCGAGATCGCGACGGCGGGCGACGGCGCCGGCGGAGACGCAGGCGACCGCGGGCGCACGCTCGGGAAGGGCATCTGCAACTACTCCGCGCAGGAGCTCAGGCGCGTGATCGGCATGAACTCCGCCGCCGTGCGCGAGATCCTGCCGCGCGCCACCGAGGAGGCGGTGCACCGCGACTACCTCGTGATCGACTGACCTCCTACCCTTAGAGCCGATGACAACAGCAACCACAACCGTCGCCGATGTCTGCCGCGCCGCCAAGCGCGCATCCCGCGAGCTCGCGCGTCTGGACTCGGCCGTCAAGGACGCCGCGCTCGAGGCGATAGCCGCCGCGCTCGAGGAGCGCGTCGGGGAGATACTCGACGCTAACGAGCGCGACATGCAGGCCGGGATCGAGGCCGGCATAGGCGACGCGCTGCTCGACCGCCTGCGCCTGGACAGCTCGCGCGTGGCCGGCATCGCCCGCGCGGTCCGGCAGATCGCCGCCCTGGGCGACCCGGTCGGCGAGGTGATCGACGGGCGCCGACTGCCCAACGGCCTCGACGTGCGCAAGGTCCGGGTGCCGCTCGGCGTCGTCGCGGTCGTCTACGAGGCGCGGCCGAACGTCACGATCGACGCTGCGGCGCTGTGCGTGAAGTCCGGCAACGCGATCGTCCTGCGCGGCTCCTCGACCGCCGCGCACTCGAACGCCGCGCTGGCGCAGATCGCATCCGACGCGGCGACCGCGGCCGGGCTGCCCGGCGGCGCGATCAGCCTCGTCGCCCGCGGTGGCCACGAGGAGCTCGCCGAGCTCGCCACGCAGAAGCAGACCGTCGACCTGATCATCCCGCGCGGCGGCGAGAGCCTGAAGGCCGCGCTCGAGGAGGTCGCGACGGTGCCGGTCATCTACGCGGCCTCGGGGAACTGCCACGTGTACGTCGACGGCTCGGCTGACCTCGAGCAGGCCGCGGCGATCGTGATCAACGCCAAGACCCAGCGACCGGGAGTCTGCAACGCCGCCGAGACGCTGCTCGTGCACAGCGACGCCGCCGAGCTCTTCGTCCCTCGGATC
This sequence comes from Solirubrobacteraceae bacterium, assembly GCA_036272475.1. GTDB lineage: Bacteria > Actinomycetota > Thermoleophilia > Solirubrobacterales > Solirubrobacteraceae > Palsa-744. The sequence goes on from DATAYP010000027.1 coordinate 21,328, forward strand.
GTGCGCCTGTTGCAGCAGGCGGGCGTGCTCGTCCGAGGTGACGAGCGCACGCGCGCGTTCGCGGCGGGCTCCGCGAACGGGGCCGGCGGCGCGAGCGGCATGCCGGTCGAGGAGGCGCACGAGCAGGACTGGGCCACCGAGTACCTGTCGTTGACGATCGCCGTGCGCGTGCTCGACAGCGTCGAGGAGGCGATCGAGCACATCGGGCGCTACGGAAGCGGGCACTCCGAGGCGATCGTCACGCGCGACACGGCCGCCGCGCGCGCCTTTCAGCTCGGCGTCGACGCCGCGTGCGTCTACGTCAACGCCTCGACCCGCTTCACCGACGGCGGCGAGTTCGGGATGGGCGCCGAGATCGGCAACTCGACCCAGAAGCTCCACGCGCGGGGCCCGATCGGGCTTCGCGAGCTGTGCACGTTCAAGTACCTCGTCGAGGGCGACGGACACGTCCGCGAGTGAGGAGCCGACCTCCGCGGCTCGCTCGGTCGGGATCCTCGGGGGCACCTTCAACCCGCCGCATCTCGGCCACCTCGCGCTCGCCCGCGCCGCGCATGATCAGCTCGACCTCGAGCGCGTCGTGCTCGTGCCCGCACGCATCCCTCCGCACAAGACCGCCGAGCTCGACCCCGGCGCGCTAGAGCGCCTGGCCATGTGCCGTCTCGCGGTCGACGGCGAGCCCGGGCTCTCGGCCTGTTCGCTCGAGATCGACCGGCCAGGCCCGTCCTTCACCGTCGATACCCTGAAAGCCATACATGCGATCGAGCCGGACGCCGAGCTGACCTTCATCGTGGGAGCCGACATAGCGCGCACGCTCGCCTCCTGGCGTGAGCCTGCGGAGGTTCTCGAGCTCGCGCGCCTCGCGGTGGCCGAGCGCAGCGGCGCCTCGCGGGAGCAGGTGCTGAGCACGGTCGCCGAGGTTGCGAGGAGCGGCGGCGCCGCCGGGCGATCCGCACGGCACGGCGCGCAGGTCGTGTTCATCGAGATGCCTCCCGTCGAGGTCTCTTCCTCGATGGTCCGCGAGCGTGCCGCGCTGGGCGAGCCGCTCGAGCCGCTCGTCGGGGCGGCCGTGGCGCGCCACATCTACGCCCGAGGCCTCTATCGCGCCGGCGCGGGGGGCGAGCGCTGATGCGCTCGGAGGAGCTCATCGAGACGCTCGCGCGTTACGCCGAGGACAAGAAGGCCGCCGATGTCGTCGAGCTGGATCTCCGCGGCGTGCTCGATTACACCGACTACTTCCTCGTGTGCTCGGGCAACACTCCTCGCCAGACGAAGGCGATCCACGACGGCATCCTGCAGGGGCTCAAGCGGGAGCACGATCTGCTGCCGCGGCGCGTCGAGGGCTCGCCGCAGACGGGCTGGATCCTGATGGACTACATGGACGTGGTCGTGCACATCTTCACGCCGGAGACGCGCGAGTACTACCGCCTCGAGCGGCTCTGGGGCGAGGCGCCCGCGAAGGCGGCCGGCGAGGGCGCGTAGCGCCGCTCGAAAGGCCTGGGCGGGGCGCCGCGCAGGGTGTAACATCGCTCGAGCTGACTTCAACTCAGCGGGCGGGCCGGTTGAGCCTATGGACCGACCGGCTAACGGGGGCGTCGGTCGTCCTGCGACCGGCGCCAAGCCCGCTCGAACGACACGCTCGGCCGACACACTCGAGCGACAGGTCCAGCGACGCGCTCGGGGACACGCCGGCGCGCGATCGCCGAGTGGCAAGATGAGGCGGTGAGCAGCAGCACCGTTTCGAGCCGCGCGCCGCGCCTGACCGCGGTGCCGCGCGAAAGCGAGCGCGTGACGCCGCTCGAGCTGTTCTTCGACCTCGTGTTCGTCCTCGCGCTGACCCAGTGCACGAGGCTGATCGCCGGGAGGCTTACCTGGGAAGCGGGGCTCGAGGGACTGCTCGTACTCGGGATGCTGTGGTGGTCGTGGGTCGGATATGCGTGGCTGACGAGCACGGTCGACCCGGAGGAGGGCTCGGTACGGCTGGTGATGTTCGCGGCGATGGCCGCCTTCCTCGTCGCCGCGCTCTGCGTGCCGCAGGCCTTCGCCGGGAAGGCGCTGCTGTTCGCGTGTGCCTACATCGTCGTGCGCGCCGCCCACATCGCCCTCTACCTGCTCGCGAGCCGCGAGGACCCCGAGTTGCGCCATGCGGTCACGGGGCTGGCCGCGAGCTCGGCGGTCGGCGCGGGACTGCTGGTAGTCGCCGCCTTCACGGGCGGAGGCGTCCAGCTCGGGATCTGGGGGCTCGCGCTGCTGCTCGACACGGCCGGCCCGTTCCTCGCGGGGGGCGAGGGTTGGACGCTCGTCCCGGGTCACTTCGTCGAGCGGCACGGCGCGATCGTGATCATCGCGCTCGGTGAGTCGATCGTCGCGATCGGCGCCGGCGACAGGGTCGGCTTCGGCGCGGGCGTCGTCGCTGCGGCGATCCTCGGGGTGACCGTCGCCGCCGCGATGTGGTGGGTCTACTTCGACGTCGTCGCGCCCGTCGCGGCGCGGCGCCTCGCGCAGCAGCCCGAGGGCCGCGAGCGCAACGAGATGGCCCGCGACTCCTACTCCTACCTGCACTTCCCGATGATCGCCGGGATCGTGCTCGTCGCCGTCGGGATGGAACAGACGCTGGCTCACGTAGGCAGGCCGCTCGGCGACGTCGCGAGCACCGCGATGCTCGGCGGCGCCGCGCTGTACCTGCTGGCGCTCGTCGCCTTCCGCTACCGCAACATCCACACGCTCAACCCTCAGCGGCTGCTGTGCGCCAGCCTGCTCCTGGGCCTGCTGGTGCTCGACCTCGCCGTGCGCCCGGCGGCGCTGGTGACGCTCGGCGTGCTCGCCGCGGTGCTCACGGCGCTCGTCGGCTACGAGGTGTTTCGCTTCGCCGAGGCGCGGGACCGCGTGCGCCACCCCAAAGGCTAGGACTCGCTCGGCGCGAGCTCCCGCGCGAGGCCGCCGCCACGGGCCCCGCGGGGGCGGCTGACCGCGATCACGAGCGCCTGGGTGAGCAGCGCGATCGCGGTCGCCAGCGAGAACGACGCGAGCGTTCCGAGCGCCGGGAGCGAGATCGCGAGCGTGAAGAAGAACAGCGCGAACGCGCCGAAGCCGCTCACGAGCCCGCGCAGAAGACGCACGAGCTTGTCGGAGCCGTGCTGCACGTGCGTGAACACGGCGAGCACCGTCGCGATGATCGGAAACGGAGCGAGCAGGCCGCTGAGCTGAGATCCGAGCCACCCCGCCACCGCCGTCAAGACGAGAACGAGCACGAGTGCGCAGGCGCCGCGCAACGGCAGGTCCCAGGCCGGCGGACGCCTCGGCGCCGCAGGACTCGCCGGCACTCGCGGCAGCGCGCCCAGGCCGGCGGCGATCGCGAGCGCCGCGAGCGCGAGCGCCGCGCCCGCAGGCAGCGAGACGAGGCTGAAGAGGGCGGTGGCCGCCGCGAACGCCGCCCAGCCGCCGAGCATGCTCGCGAGCCAGCCGTGGCGCACCGCAACGCGCGCGTAGACGACGACGAAGGCGATCAGTGAGACCAGGCCGAGCAGCGTGCCGGCGGCGGCGCCCCCGGCGAAGCGGGGCCCATGGGTGAGCGCGTAGACGAGCACGATCGGCCCCGCGACGACCGGCAGCCCGGCGATCAGGCCGCCGATCCGCGCGCCGAAGCGGCGGGCCGCGAGCGACGCGCCGATGACGAAGCTCGGGGCGAGCAGCAGCTTTGCGGCAAGGATCCCCACGGGCTAATCATGACCGGAGTAGGCTCCTGAGGAGCGCTGCGCGCCCGCAGCAGACCGTGAGTGAGGCGCGTGAGGCGCCGTAACGTGATGCCAGGTGCCGGCACGATAATCGTCTGTCCCAACTGCGGCGCGAAGAACCGGGTGCGCGCCACCGCGTCTGGCGTCCCGCGCTGTAGCGTCTGCCAGACGATGCTCCCCTGGATGGTCGACACGAGCGAGTCGTCATTCGACGAGGAGGTGACCGCCTCGGTGCCCGTGCTCGTGGACTTCTGGGCGCCGTGGTGCGGGCCCTGCAGGATGGTCTCGCCGCTGGTCGAGCAGCTCGGCTCCGAGCATGCCGGACGGCTCAAGGTCGTGAAGCTGAACACCGACGAGGCGCCGAACGTCTCGATGCGCTTCAGCGTGCAGGGGATTCCGCTGCTGGTGCTCATCAAGGATGGCAGCGAGGTGGACCGGCTCGTCGGCGCCGTCCCGCTCGAGCGCCTGCGCCAGTGGCTCGACCCGCATCTCGAGCCGAGCCGCGAGAACGCCTGAGCGTCGCGGATCAGCGAGGATCCTGTGCGGTCTCTGCCGGCCGGAGGGGCAGTGGAGCTAGTCGGGATCGAACCGACGACCTCCGCCATGCCATGGCGGCGCTCTCCCAGCTGAGCTATAGCCCCATGAGGTCCCTCCAATGCTACCGATCCGGGGCGCGCGCTCTGGGCGGCGGAGAGGGTCGGCGCCCCGTCTTTCAATCCCGCGGCATGAACCCCGGCACGTCTAGATCGTCGCCCGGGCCCTCCTCGCGCGTGCCAGCGGGCCGGACCGGGCTCTCACCCGCGGCGCGCCCCGCACCGGGAGTCGTCTGGTCGAGCCGTGCCGTCATCGCACCGTGCGCCAGCCCGACGTCGCGCAGGAGCCGCTCGGCGTTGTTGCGCAGCGAGACCGACAGCTCGCGCAGGTTGCGTGACATCTCGGTTCCCTCGCCGAGCACCTCGCGGGCGATCATGTGCGCCTCGCTCGTGATCTCACGCGCCTCCGCCATCGCACGCGAGCGGATCTCCTTCGCCTGCGTCTCCGCCGTCGTGCGCAGCTTGTCGAGCTCCGCCCGTCGCGCGCCCAGCAGCCGCTCGGTCTGCTCTCGCGTTTCCTCGCCACTCCGGTTCACCGCCTCGCGCGAGCCCGCGAGCACGCGCTCTGACTCCTCGCGCGCGGACGCGAGCGTTCGCTCCGACTCCGCGCCGGCCGCAGCGAGCACGCGCTCTGACTCCGCGCTCGCGTCGGCGAGCACCTGCGCGGCGCGCTCCTGCGCGTCGACGAGCGCGCGATCGGCCTCCTCGCGGACGGCGGCCGCAGCGCGCAACGCCTCCTCGCGCGCGCGCTCGGTGTCGGCGTGCAGGCCCGCGACGGCGGCCACCGCCTCGTTCCTGCTGGCCTCGGCCTGCGCGCGCGCCTCGCGCAGGATCTCCTCGGCCTCGTCCTCCGCCGCGCGCACGCGGTGCTCGGCCGCCCGGTCGGCTTCGGCGATCCGCTCGCGCGCCCGCGCCTCGGCCTGCTCGCGCAGCTCCGCCGCCGTGCGTTCCGCCGCGCCGACGATGCTCGCCACGCGACCCGGCGCCGAGCTGAGGGCGTTCGCGTCGTCGCCGGGCTCGGCGCCGCCGGGCGCGTCGGCGTCGGCCTCAGGCGGAGGCTCCATGCGTCGAATCCTAGACCCCGCCCGCGACGCCTGAGGTCCGCGAGACTGTCCAGCAAGCGCGTCGAGCCCCCTCCGGGCGTCGCGGGCTCATGGCAGGGATTGTGGGAAATTCGTCCTTGCGGACAGGGGGCGAGTGGGGGATGATCGGGCGATGAGCACCCCACGGCCGGCCCGGAGAGTCGTGATCGTCGCCTATCCCGCCGTGCAGAGCCTCGATGTCTGCGGCCCGCTCGAGGTCTTCGACGGCGCCAACCAGCTGATCGAGGCCGCCGGCGGACACGATCCCCGCTATGAGATCCGCATCGCGAGTCCCGATGGCGCGCCGCTCAGCTGCTCGAGCGGGCTTCAGCTCGCTGCGCACGCGGCCATCCGCGACGTGGGGTTCGATATCGACACGCTGATCGTCGCCGGCGGACGCGGCCATCGGGCCGCCATCCACGACACGATGCTGATCGACTGGCTGCGAGCGGCGCAGCGGCGCGCAAGGCGAACGGCCTCGGTGTGTACCGGAGCCTTCCTGCTCGCGCGCGCCGGCCTGCTGGACGGACGCCGCGCCACGACCCACTGGGCGTTCACGGGTCGGCTCGCGCACGAGTACCCCGCGATCACGGTCGAGCCCGATCCGATCTTCCTGCGCGACGGCCCGATCTGGACGTCGGCCGGCGTGACCGCGGGCATGGACCTCGCGCTCGCGCTCGTCGAGGACGACCTCGGAAGCGACGCCGCGCTGACGATCGCACGACACCTCGTGCTGTTCCTTCGCCGCCCCGGCAACCAGTCGCAGTTCAGCGCCGCGCTTGCCGCGCGGGAGCCGGCGCGCGAGCCGCTGCGCGAGGTCCAGCGGCTCGTGATCGAGGAGCCCGCCGCCACGCACACCGTCGAGGCGATGGCCGCGCGCGCCGGGATGAGCCCTCGTCACTTCGCCCGCGCCTTCCGCGCGGAGACGGGCGTCACGCCGGCGCGCTACGTCGAGCGCGTGCGGCTCGAGGCCGCCCGCGCGCGCCTCGAGGACTCCGGACAGCCGATCGCCGCCGTCGCCGCCGCCTGCGGCTTCGGCACCGCCGAGACGATGCGCCGCTCGTTCCTGCGGGCGCTCGACGTCGGACCCGCCGAGTACCGCCGCCGCTTCCATGCCGACACCGACCGTCGCCACGCAGCCGCGTGAGCGGGAAACGCCAAGACGAAGGAGCCGCCGATGCAGACCGCCATCCTGCTCTATGACAGGTTCACCGCGCTCGACGCGATCGGGCCCTATGAGGTGCTCAGCCGCATCCCCGGCGCGCAGGTGACCTTCGTCGCACAGCAGTCCGGCCCCGTGCGCACGGACAACGGCATGCTCACGATCCAAGTCGAGGCGGCGATCGACGAAGTGCCCGCGCCCGACGTGCTGCTCGTCCCCGGCGGACCGGGTGAGGTCGCCGCCCGCGCCGGCAGCCCCGCGCTCGACTGGCTGCGCGCGGCCGCGGAGACGAGCACGTGGACGACCTCGGTGTGCACGGGCTCGCTGATCCTCGCCGCCGCCGGCCTGCTCGCCGGCAGGCGCGCGACGACCCACTGGCTGGCGTTCGACGAGCTCCGCCGCCTCGGCGCCGAGCCGGTAGCCGAGCGCGTCGTCTTCGACGGAAAGCTGGTGACGGCCGCGGGCGTCTCGGCCGGGATCGACATGGCGCTCGCGCTCGCGGCCGCCGTCGCGGGAGAGGAGGTCGCCCAGGCGATCCAGCTCGGGATCGAGTACGACCCGCAGCCGCCGTTCGACGCCGGCTCTCCCGAGAAGGCGCCCAAGGCGATCGTCGAGCTGCTGCGCAACGGCAGTCGCTTCGAGCCCGATCCCGCCGCCGCGCCGCGTTAGCCACCGCGGCCTCGTCGGCTGCACGCAATTTGCGGGTCTCGTCGGGGGTTGCCCGCTAACCTGCGATTCCCGATGGCAGAGCGCCGCTATGACCCGCACGAGATCGAGCCCCGCTGGCAGGAGCTGTGGGCGCGCGAGCGCACGTGGGAGGTCTCGAACGAGTCCGCCGGCGAGGAGCTCGCCGAGCTGAGCGCTCGCGGCGCGCTCGAGCAGAAGTCCTATGTGCTCGAGATGCTGCCCTACCCGAGCGGCGAGCCGCACATCGGGCACCTGAAGACCTACTCGGTCGGCGATGCGATCGCGCACTACCACCGGCGCATGGGCCGTCGCGTGCTGCATCCGATGGGCTACGACTCGTTCGGCCTACCGGCGGAGAACCACGCGATCAAGACCGGCGTGCACCCGCGCGTCTCGATCGCCGAGTCGATCGAGTCCTTCCGCCGCCAGTTTCACTCGTGGGGGATCTCCATCGACTGGTCGCGAGAGCTGGCGACGAGCGATCCGAGCTACTACCGCTGGACGCAGTGGATCTTCCTCGAGCTGTTCCGCGCGGGCCTCGCCTACCGCAAGGAGGCGGCCGTCAAGTGGTGCCCGAAAGACCAGACCGTGCTCGCCAACGAGCAGGTCGACGCCGAAGGCCGTTGCGAGCGCTGCGGCTGCATCGTCGAAGTGCGCCAGCTCGAGCAGTGGTTCCTGCGGATCACCGACTACGCCGAGCGACTGCTCGGCGACCTCGACGGAATCGACTGGCCCGAGCACGTCAAGACGATGCAGCGCAACTGGATCGGCCGCAGCGAGGGCGCCGAGGTGATCTTCCGCTGCGATGAGCTCGGCATCGACTACCCGGTCTTCACGACCCGGCCCGACACGCTCTTCGGCGCGACGTTCTTCGTGATGGCGCCCGAGCATCCCGACGTGCTGCGTCTCGCGAGCGGCACGCCCAACGAGCAGGCGGTCCACGACTACGTCAACCGCGCGCTCAACGAGACCAATGAGGAACGCGGCAACGCCGAGCGGCCGAAGACCGGCGTGCCGCTCGGGCGCACCGTGGTCAACCCCGTCAACGGCGAGCAGCTGCCGATGTTCGTCGCGGACTACGTGCTGATGGAGTACGGGACGGGCGCGATCATGGCCGTCCCTGCGCACGACGAGCGCGACTACGCCTTTGCGAAGGCCTTCGAGCTGCCGATCCGTCAGGTGATCGCACCGCGCGACGGAAGCGAGGTCGAGCTGCCCTACACCGGCGACGGCGTGATCGTGAGCTCGCATCCCGAGTTCGACGGCATGGACAACCGCGAGGCGCTCGGCGCGATCGTCGCCTGGCTCGACCGCGAGGGCAAGGGGCACGCGTCGGTCAACTACAAGCTCCGCGACTGGCTGATCTCGCGTCAGCGCTACTGGGGCTGCCCGATCCCGATCCTCTACTGCGAGCGCTGCGGCGTCGTCCCGGTGCCCGCCGGGCAGCTCCCCGTCGAGCTCCCCGACATCGAGGACTACACGCCGAAGGGCCGCTCGCCGCTCGCCGCGGCGGAGGACTGGGTCAACACCACGTGCCCGAGCTGCGGCGGGCCGGCGCGGCGCGAGACCGACACGATGGACACGTTCGTCGACTCCTCCTGGTACTTCCTGCGCTACTGCGACGCGCACAACGACCACGCGGCGTGGGACCCCGCCGCACTGCACGAGTGGATGCCCGTCGACCAGTACATCGGCGGTGTGGAGCACGCGATCCTGCACCTGATGTACGCGCGCTTCTTCACGAAGGCGCTCGCCGACCTCGGCCATCTCGACTTCCAGGAGCCCTTCCAGTCGCTCTTCACGCAGGGGATGGTCACGAAGGACGGCGCGAAGATGAGCAAGTCGAGGGGCAACGTGGTCCCACCGGCCGCGATCGTCGAGCGCGTCGGCGCGGACACGGCCCGCTGCTACATCCTGTTCGTCGGCCCGCCCGACCAGGACGCCGACTGGTCCGACGAGGGAGTCGAGGGCGTGCACCGCTTCCTCGGGCGGCTCTGGCGGCTCTCGGCCGAGACGGCCGGCCGAGCCGGCGGCCCGAGCGCCGGGCTGGAGCAGCCGTACGCGGCAGGTGGCGAGGACCTCGCGCTGCTGCGGAAGACGCACTGGGCGATCGACAAGGTGAGCGGCGATCTGCGGCGCTTCGCCTTCAACACCGCGATCGCCGCCGTAATGGAGCTGCTCAACGAAGTCTCGCGCCTGCGCGAATCGGCATCGCTCGAGATGATGCGCTTCGCGCTCGGGAGCGCCGCCTCGCTGCTGTTCCCGTTCGCGCCCCACGTCTCCGCGGACGCCTACGAGCTGCTCACGGGCGAGCGCGTCTGGGAGCAGCACTGGCCCGAGGCCGACGAGGCGCTGCTCGAGCGCGAGGTCTACGAGCTCGTGTGCCAGGTCAACGGCAAGGTTCGCGACCGCGTGCAGGCGAGCTCCGGCGCGAACGCCGAGACGCTCAAGGAACTCTGCCGCGCCGCGCCGAACGTCCGGGCCCACCTCGACGGACGCGAGCTCGTCAAGGAGGTCGTCGTGCCAGGGAAGCTCGTGAACCTCGTCGTCCGCTAGACGGCCGAGAGGCGTCGCCCGTGCGTCTCCGCGCGGGCATAAACTCGGCGTGCGATGCCGCAGCTCAAACCCGCGTATCTGATTCACGGAGACGACCATGGCGCCGTGGCGGAGCGCCGTGCGGGCCTGCGAGCGCTGGCGGAGCGCGGCGAGGGAGACGCGGCGAGCGTGGAGCTGCTCGACGGTGAGGCGGCGTCGCCGGCCGGCGTCGCCCGCGCGCTCGCGACGATGACACTCGCGGTCGGCCGCCGCGTGATCATCGTCGAGGGCGTCGAGCGCTGGCGCGAGGCCGAGGTCGAGCAGCAGCTCAAGCCGGCGATGAGCGAGATGCCGCCCGAGACGACGCTCGCGTTGTTCGCCCGCGAGGAAGCGCGCGCGAAGGCGCCGGCCGCCGTTCACGAGGCCGTCAGGCGCGCCCGCGGGCAGATCGTCGCGCAGATGACGGTCAAGCCGTGGGAGCTCCCGAAGTGGGCGCGCGAGCAGGCAGCCCGCATGGGGCTCTCGCTCGACGCTGCCGCCGCGAAGGCACTCGTCGCGCAGGTCGGCGAGCGACAGCAGCGGCTGCTGCGCGAGCTCGAGAAGCTCTCGCTCGAGGACGAGCCGCGGGTTGAGAGCGAGGCCCCGATATCCGGGGCCGGGGCCGGGGCCGCCGCCGCGAGTCCTGCCGGGGCGTCTCACCCGCGGACGGTCACGGTCGAGGAGATCGAGCGGCGCGCGGCGCACTCCTCGGAGTTGCGCGCATACGGGCTCGCCGACGCGCTCGTCGGCGGCGATGCGCGAATGGCGGCGCTCTCGTACCTGCGCCTGCGCACCCAGGGCGAGCGCCTCTCGGGGCTGAGCTACCTGATGGCGGCGCGGCTGCGGGACGCGCTCGCCGTGGCGCTGCGGCTGCGCGCCGGTGAGTCTGCGGCCGAGGTGAGGCGGGGGATGCGCATGCCGCAGCGCGCCGCAGAGCGCTTCGTCGCGGACGTCTCGCGGACCGACCCCGAGCGACTGCGCGGGGCGCTCGTCGCGCTTGCCGCGCTCGAAGTCGACACGCGCGGCGGCGCCGTCATCGCGAGCGCTCGCGATGCGCTTGCGGGGATGAGCGAGGACACGCTCGCGCTGCGCGCGATCGAGGCGATCAGCGCGCCGGCGATCGCCGGGTAGCGGCTAGGAGGCTTTGTCGCGGCCGGCGAGCAGGTGCGCTGCGCGTGACTTGCGGTGGGCGCCGGTGTTGCGGTGAAGCGCGCCGCGCTTGACGGCCTTGTCGATCGTGCTCACGAGCTCGCGATGCGCGGCCTGCGCCTCGCTCTCCTCGCCGCCGCTCTGCACGAGCCCCTCGAGACGGCGGAAGTAGGTCTTGATCGTCGAGGTGTAGCGACGGTTCTCCAAGCGCTCGCGCTCGGAGCGGAGGATGCGCTTCTTCTGCGAGTGGATGTTGGCCATGAGTCGTCGGCGGGCGCCTCCGAAGGGGCAGGGGCGCGCCGCGGAGGGCCGTACTATAGCGGCCTTGTCCGCTGCGGCAGAACCCTTCGCCGAGGAGCCGCCCGCACCGCCCCCTCCCGGCGGCGGCGGCGTGGCTCGCAACACAGCGATCTTCTCGATCGCGACCGGCATCTCGCGGATCGCCGGCCTCGTACGCGAAATCGTCGCGGCGAGCTTCTTCGGCACGCGGGGGCCGGCGTCGGCCTTCACGATCGCCTTTCAGATCCCGAACCTGGTGAGCAACCTGTTCGCGAACGCGGCGCTCTCGGCGGCGTTCGTGCCGGTGTTCAGCGACCTGCTCCAGCAGGGACGCCGCAAAGAGGCGCTGCGGCTGGCCTCGACGCTGTTCTGGATCCTGCTGATCGCGCTCGGCGCGGTCACGGCGGTCTTCATCCTCGCGGCCGGCGTGATCATGCCGCTGTTCACGGGGCCCACGTTCAACGGCGCGCTCGACGCCCTGACGGTCGGCCTCTCGAGGGTGCTCTTCCCGGTGGTGCTGCTGCTGGGGATCAACGGTCTGCTCGTGGGCGTGCTTCAGTCCTACGACCACTTCACGATCCCGGCGATCTCGCCGGCGGTGTGGAACGTCGTGATCATCGTGCTGCTCGTCGTGCTGAAGCCGCACTTCCACGGGGGCTACGAAAACGGCCACCAGCTCTATGCGCTCGCGATCGCGATCCTCGTGGCGACGTTCGTGCAGATGCTGATGGCGTTCGCCGCGCTCGGGCGCATCGACTTCCGCCTGCAGTTCTCGGTCGACTGGCGCGACCCGCGCATCAAACAGGTCTTCGTGCTGATGCTGCCGGTCACGATCGGGCTGGGGATCGTGAACCTCGACCAGCTCATCAACTCGGTCTTCGGCACGCTCGTCAACAAGCAGGCGCCGCGCGCGATCGACAACGCGTTTCGCATCTACATGCTGCCGCAGGGGCTCTTCAGCGTCGCGGTCGCGACGGTCCTGTTCCCGACGCTCAGCCGCATGGCCTCGCGGCGCGACGCCGGCGGTATGCGACGCGCGGTCGGGATCGGCATGCGTCAGATCAACCTCCTGCTGATCCCCGCAGCCGCCTTCATGATCGTGCTCGCGCAGCCGATCGTGCGGCTCGTCTTCGAACGCGGCGCCTTCGGGCCCGAATCGACACACCTCGTCTCGATCGCCCTCTTCTGGTTCGCCTTCAGCCTGCCCTTCGGCGGCATCAACCTGCTGCTCACCCGCACCTTCTTCGCGGTCCAGCGCCCGTGGATCCCCACGCGGCTCGCCGCGCTGAACATCGTCGTGGACGTGATCGTCAGCATCGCCCTCTACAAGCCGCTCGGCATCGCCGGGCTGATCATCGGCACGGTCGCGGCGAACGCAGTGATGACGGCGCTCCAGCTCCAGCGCCTGCGCGCAGGCTTCAACGGCCGCCTCGAAGGCGCCCAGACGACGATGATCACCGCGCGGATCCTCGTCGCGTCGGCGCTGCTCGCGGGCGTCTCATGGGCCGTCTGGAAGCTGCTGAGCTCGCTGCTCGGCGGGTCGCTCGCCGCTCAGATCGTCAGCGTCGGCGGCGCCGGTGCGGCCGGCACGTTCGTCTACGCGCGCACCGTGCTCGCGATGCGCATCCCCGAGGCTCACCAGGTCAACCGCCTGGTCAGAGCCCAGTTCGGGAGGGCCTAGCCAGGCGCGGGGGTGGATCGGCGGGCGCGGCGGCCTAATCAAGTCGTCATGGCACGCGGGCAGCCAGTATCGGAGGAGGTGCTCTACTGGTACACCGACGAGTGGCGCTACGAGCGCTTCATCACGACGATCGAGCAATACGCGGGGATCTCGTGGAACGACGCCGAGCGCGCCGCGCGCGCGACCCTGCTGACGCTCGGCGAACGGATCTCCAACGGACAGGCCAGGCAGCTCGCCGAGGATGTCCCGCTGCCGATACGCACGTGGCTGCTCGAGGATGGCGAGAACGCGGAGGACTTCGACATCGGCGAGTTCGTCAGGAGGGTGGCCGAGCGGGAGGCTGTCGACCCAGAAACCGCCGAGGAGCACGCCAGGGCCGTCTTCGTGGCGCTCGCGCGCCTGGTTCGGGGCGAGGAGATCACGCGTCTTGCCGCCCAGCTGCCCAGCGATTACAAACGGCTGCTGTGGGACGCGGCGAAACGCAGGCGCGACCCAGGGGCGCCGGAGGTTGTGACCGTCGAGGTCTTCGCCAAGCGCGTCGCTCGCCGGAGCGCACTCGACATCTCGGAGGCCAATCGCGCCAGCGAGGCGGTCCTCGAGACGCTCGCAGAGCGCATTGCCGGTGGCGAGGCGGACGATATCGCCGAAGAGCTGCCCGAGGGGCTGCGCCCGCCGCTCGAGCGCGGAAAGGCGCGCACCCGTGGCAAGGCGCAGAAGATGTCGCTCGACGAGTTCGTCGCCCGCGTTGCCGAGAGGGAGGGCGTCAGCTACGAGCAGGCGCTCGATCATGCGCGTGCCGTGTTCGCCACACTTCGAGAGACGCTCACCGACAAGGAGTTCTCGGATCTCCTGTCAGAGCTGCCCCGCGGCTACCAGGAGGCGCTGCTCTGAAGAGGGGCATGCCGCCGGACGAGCCGTAGCTCGCCCGGTGCATCCGATCAGAGATCGCCCTTTACTACATACGTCCCAGGACTGTGTGTCTTGCCTGGGCGGCGTGACACTCCCGACACCTGGACAGGCCGCCGGCCCGAGGGCCGACGCGTTGCCGCGGCGGGATCTCGAGGACCCCTAGTCGAGTGGGCGATCCGCCGGACCATCAAGGCTAGCGCGTTCAGGCCCGCGGCCAGCGCCGACCCCTGGCGCCGGACACCATCTATCGTGACTCGAGGCCCATGGACCAGTCGCACATCCGCAACTTCTCGATAATCGCGCACATCGACCACGGAAAGTCGACGCTCGCGGACCGCATCCTCGAGCTGACCCATACGGTGGCGCCGCGGGAGATGCGCGCGCAGCTGCTCGACTCGATGGATCTCGAGCGCGAGCGGGGGATCACGATCAAGGCGCAGGCCGTGCGCGTGTTCTTCACCGCGCGCGACGGCGAGACCTACCAGCTGCACCTGATCGACACGCCCGGTCACGTCGACTTCACCTACGAGGTCTCGCGCTCGCTCGCCGCCTGCGAGGGTGCGCTGCTCGTCGTCGACGCCTCGCAGGGCGTCGAGGCGCAGACCGTCGCGAACACCTACCTGGCGGTCGACTCGGGGCTCGAGCTGATCCCCTGCCTGAACAAGATCGACCTGCCCGGCGCCGAGCCCGAGCGTGTCGCGGGTGAGGTGAGCGACCTGATCGGCGAGCCGCCCGAGTCGATCCTGCGCATCAGCGGCAAGACCGGAGAGGGCGTGGGGGAGGTGCTCGAGGAGCTGATCGCGCGCGTGCCGCCGCCGTCGGGCGACCCCGACGGCGCTCCGCGTGCGCTGATCTTCGATTCGGAGTTCGACCAGTACCGCGGCGTGATCGCCTACATCCGCGTCGTCGACGGCGTCTTCCGCAAGGGCGAGGCGATCCGCGCGATGGCGACCGGCACCGAGGCCGACATCGACGACATCGGTTTCTTCAGCCCGCAGATGATGCCGACCGACCAGCTCGCAGCGGGCGAGGTGGGCTACCTGATAACGGGCCTGAAGGACGTCACGCAGCTGCGCGTCGGCGACACCCTGACGACGCGCGCGCGGGGCGGCGGCTCGGCCGAGGCGACCGAGGCGCTGCCCGGCTACCGCGACGTCAAGCCGATGGTCTTCTGCGGTCTCTTCCCGATCGACTCCGACGACTACCCGGACCTGCGCGACGCGCTCGAGAAGCTGACGCTCAACGACGCGGCCCTCTCGTGGGAGCCCGAGACCTCCGACGCACTCGGCTTTGGCTTCCGCTGCGGCTTCCTCGGGCTGCTGCACATGGACATCGTCCGCGAGCGCCTCGAGCGCGAGTACGATCTCGAGCTGCTCGCGACGATGCCCTCGGTCGAGTTCGACGTGACGCTGACCGACGGAGAGGAGCTCGAGGTGCACAACCCCTCCGATATGCCCGACCCCGGCACGATCGCCGAGATCCGCGAGCCCTTCATCCGCGCCTCGGTGATCGCCCCGAAAGAGTTCGTCGGCGCTGTCATGGAGCTCTGCCAGGAGCGCCGCGGCGAGCACGCCGGCATGCACTACCTCTCTCCGGAGCGCGTGCAGATGACCTACGACCTGCCGCTCGCGGAAATCGTGCTCGACTTCTTCGACCAGCTGAAGTCGCGCACGCGCGGCTACGCCTCGCTCGACTACGAGCTCAGCGGCATGCGGCCCTCAGATCTCGTCAAGCTCGATGTGCTGCTCGCGGGGGATCCCGTCGACGCGCTCTCGATGGTCGTCCATCGCGAGAAGGCCTACGAGGTGGGCCGGTCGCTCACCGAGAAGCTGCGCAAGCGCATCCCGCGCCAGCAGTACGACGTGCCGATCCAGGCCGCGATCGGCTCGCACGTGATCGCGCGCGAGACCGTCAAGGCGTTCCGCAAGGACGTCATCGCCGGTTGCTACGGCGGCGACATCACGCGCAAGAAAAAGCTGCTCGCCAAACAGAAGGAGGGCAAGCGGCGGATGAAGCAGGTCGGCCGTGTCGAGGTCCCGCAGGAGGCCTTCCTCGCAGTGCTGGAGCTGGGCGAGGAGTAGTTGCCGCCGGCGGCCCGTGACAGCGCTCGGCCGAGCGCGCCGCCGCGCCCCACGCGCGTGCTGTTCGTGTGCCTCGGCAACATCTGCCGCTCGCCCACCGCAGAGGGCGTGATGCGCTCGCTCGTGCAGCGGGCCGGGCTCGGCGATCGCGTGCAGATCGACTCCGCGGGAACCGGCGGCTGGCACGTGGGCAGCGCGCCCGACGAGCGCGCCATAGCGGCCGCGGGCTCGCGCGGGATCGCGCTCGAGGGCCGCGCGCGCCGAGTCCGGCGCGAGGACCTCCTCGAGTTCGAGCTGGTGCTCGCGATGGACAGCGCCAACCTGCGCGACCTGCAAGCGCTCGCGGGGAGCGATGAGGAGCGTGCGCGCGTGAAGCTCCTACGCGAGTTCGACCCGGCCGCGGTCGCCACGGGCGAGCTCGACGTGCCCGATCCCTACTACGGCGCCGCCGGCGGCTTCGAGGAGGTGCTCGACCTCGTGACGGCGGCCTGCGAGGGGCTGCTCGCGCAGATCGAGGCGGGCACCGCGCCGTGACGCTGCCGCCCGGCGCCGAGCTCGTGGCGCGCGTCGGCGGCGGCGACATCAACGAGGCCTACCGCGTGACGCTCGCCGACGGCCGCGACGCGTTCGTGAAGTCGCGCGCGGGCGCGTCCCCCGGTGAGTACGCCGCCGAGGCGGCGGGGCTGGAGTGGCTCGCCGAGCCCGGCGAGCTGCGCACGCCCGCGGTGCTCGACGTCGCCGACGAGTACCTCGCGCTCGAGTGGGTCGCGCCCGGCTCGCTCGACGGCGCCGGAATCGAGGAGCTCGGCTCGGGGCTCGCCGCGACGCATCTCGCCGGCGCGCCGTCCTTCGGCGCGAGCGGCGCCGGGGCGATCGCGGGCTTCGGCTCGCTGCGCCTGCCCAACGATCGCTCCGAGGACTGGCCGAGCTTCTACGCCGAGCGGCGACTGCTCCCGCTCGCGCGCGTGGCGCGTGACCGCGGGGCTCTGTCGCACACAGGAATCGACGCCGTCGAGCGTGTAGCGGCACGGATGCCCGCGCTCGCCGGTCCCGCCGAGCCGCCGGCGCGGCTGCACGGCGACCTCTGGTCGGGGAACGTGATGGGCGGCGCCGACGGCCGCCCCTGGCTGATCGACCCCTCCGCCTACGGCGGCCACCGCGAGGTCGATCTCGCGATGCTGCGCCTGTTCGGCGCGCCCTCCGAGCGCGTCTTCGCCGCCTACGAAGAGGCTGCGCCGCTCACCGAGGGCTGGCGGGAGCGCGTCGAGCT
Source organism: Solirubrobacteraceae bacterium (assembly GCA_036272475.1). Taxonomy (GTDB): domain Bacteria; phylum Actinomycetota; class Thermoleophilia; order Solirubrobacterales; family Solirubrobacteraceae; genus Palsa-744. Next base: position 38,526 of record DATAYP010000027.1, read on the forward strand.
CTACCAGCTGTTGCCGTTGCTCGTCCACGCCCTCCTCTTCGGCGGCTCCTACCGCGGCGCCGCCGAGCGGGTCGCGCAGCGTTACGCCTAGCCCGGCCCTGCGGAGCGCCGCGCCCGAGCGCTCACTCCCCGCGGCGCGCCGCCGCGCGCCGCGCCCGGGCGCTCACTCCCCGCGGCGTGCCGCCGGCAGGTAGACCAGCGCCGCCGCGGCCGCGAGCGCGGCCGCCGTGGCGAGCGGCAGAATCAGGCTGCTCTTCAGCAGCAGCGCCCCGGCGAGGGCGCCCGTCAGCATCGCCACGACGGCCGCGGTCCTGCGCGCCGTGCCCGCGCCGCTCCCGCCGAACAGCGGCGAGTCGGCGGCGAGCCCCGTGAGGGTCATCGTCAGGACGGTCGTCGTGAGGTCGGGGACGGCGATCCGCCGGACCGTCGCGTTGCGGACGCCCATCGCGAGCGCGAGCAGCGCGATCATGGCATCGCTCCAGAAGCCCCCCGGGTCCACGTCGAAGATCGCGGCGACCAGCGCAGCGGCGGAGATCAGCACCACCTCGATCGCGAGCGCGCTGGCGAGATGGCGGGGATGCCGCGCCGCGAGCCGCGTGGCGAGCACGCCACCGGCGCCTGAGCCGAGGAGGAACGCGGTGAGCGAGACGATCGGCGCGAGGACCGGCAGGCCGCCGGCGCCGGCGATGCCGAAGCCGAGGAACACGATGTTGCCGGTCATGTTCGCCGTGAACACGTGGCCGAGGCCGAGATAGCTGACCGCGTCCACGACCCCCGTCGTGAAGGTGAGCACGAGCAGCGTCCTCGAGAGCGGGTGGACGATGCTGCGCGCGGCCCGCGCGCTGAGCGGTGGGCGGCCTCCCTCCAGTGCGCCGGAAGCGGACATCTGCTGCTCCTCTCGATCGTTTGCCCGCACAGGTTCGCGCGTCCGTGTCCCCGCGTGCGCGACGGGTCGGAGTCAGGTGCATGCGTCCGCATACGTTCGCCACCCGCCGGCGCCTGTATCTGCTCGCACGCGTGATCGTCGCGCGCCACTACCGCCGGCCGCTGACGCTCGGGGTCGTGGCCGCGGCGCTCGCGAGCTCGCCGCGCCAGCTGCAGCGCGCATATGCGCAATTCGGCGAGGTGAGCTTCAGCGAGGACCTGCTCGCACGGCGCATGACCGTGGCCGCCGAGCTCCTGCTCGAGCAGCGCGCGATCCCCGTCAGCGACGTCGCGCGCCTCGTCGGCTACCGCCACGCATCGCACTTCGCGGCCGCGTTCCGTCGCCGCTACGGCCTCCCCCCGGCACGTTTCCGGGAACGCGCGCCGCGCTGCGAAAGTGTGGAGAATGCCGACGATCGACGCGCCGGAGGATCATCGCCACGACGAGGAACGCGGCGATGACGGCGCCGGCGCCTTGGCCGCGCACTCGCGGACGCTGCGCAACAGCATCATCAGCCTCGCCGTCTTCTTCGGGCTGCTCACCGCGCTGCTGCTCGGCGTGCCCGGGCTGCGCGCCGCGGCGGACCACATCTCCGACGCGAACATGCTGTGGGTGCTAGCCGGCGTCGGGCTCGAGCTGATCTCGTGCGCCGGCTACGTGCTGCTGTTCGAGCTTGTCTTCGGTCAGCTCGAGCAGCCGCTCGCGACGCGTCTCGCGCTCTCGGAGCTCGCCGTCAACTCGGCCGTGTCGCTCAGCGGCCTCGGGGGCCTTGCGCTCGGCGCGTGGGTGCTGCGCACGCGGGGAATGTCGATCGAGCGGATCGCACGCCGCTCGGCGCTGCTGTTCGTCCTCACGAGCGCCGTCAACGTCGGCGCGGTGCTCGTGATCGGGATCCTGATGTGGCTCGGCGCGGTGCCGGGCTCTGCGAACCCGAGGCTGACGCTGCTGCCGGCTGTGGCCGCGCTCGTGGCGATCGCGGTGACGCTCGCGCTCGCCGCGTGGGCGCGCCGTGTCGCCGCGAGGGAACGAGCGGCGCGCGGTCGCCTCGCGGTTGCGCTGCGGGCGTTGAGCGGCGGGGTCTACGACGCGGTGAGGCTGATCCGCGAGCACGACTGGCGGCTGTGGGGCGCGGTCATCTACTGGCTCGCCGACAACCTCGCGCTGTACGCGTGCCTCGCCGCCTTCGGCAATCCGATCTCCTTCTGGGCCGTCGCGATGGCCTACCTCGTGGGGATGCTTGCCAACTCCGTCCCGATCCCCGGCGGCTTCTTCGCCGTCGAAGGCGGCCTCGTCGGCATGCTCCTGCTGTTCCACGCGCGCCCGGCGACGCAGGTGATCGCCGCGGTCGTCATCTACCGCGCGATCTCGCTGTGGGTCCCCGCGCTGATCGGAAGCCTCGCCTTCCTGCGGCTGCGCCCCGAAATCGGCGCCCCGGCACAGCCGGAGGTCTCGACCTAGCTGTCGGCTCCTCCGAGCAGGCGCGGCTCAGTCGGTCAGGGTTCGTTCGACGGCGGCGGCCGCGGCGGTGCGCTGGCAGATGTGAGCGGGCAGCGAGTTGACGATGCGCGTCAGGCTCGGATCGATCGGCCCCGAGAGTCCAGGGCAGTAGACCGGTGGCGGCAGCGGCCCGGAGGACGAGCCCGGGGCGTTGAGCGGGAGCAGCTCGTTCGCCGCGCGCAGCGCATGGGCGTAGGTGTCGGAGAAGATGTCGACGGCCACGCGGCCCGTGTAGACCTCGATCGAGCGGCCTTCGTCGTAGACCGTCGCAGGCACGCCGCGCACGGCGATGTTGAACTGCGGCCCGAGCGTGGCGTTCGAGTGCAGCCGGTAGATCACGGTCGTGACCTGCAGCGGCAGCAGGCAGCTGCCGCCGCCGAAGATCCCCTTGCTCTGCACGCAGTCGCCGTAGTAGATGCTGTCGCCGACGGTGTTGAGGTAGTTGCGCAGCCCGTCGACGGCGGCGAGCGGGTGCTTCTCGAAGCTCTGGCCCACCCAGTAGAGGCGGTAGTAGGGGAACAGCTTGGCTTCGGCGAGCTCACCCGGCGCGATCGCACGCGGGTGCCCGGTGCTGCAACCGCCCGCCAGGAGCGCCGCGGCGAGCAGCATTGCCGAAAGCGACGCTCGCGCACGGCGCCCACTCCGGCGGATGGCGGCGCGGGTGCGGGGCGGGGGTTGTAGGTCGATCGCGGTCATCAGAATCGAACGGCCCCGTCATTATCCTGGCGTGCCGATCTCCAGCACAGCGACAACCGCGGGCGCCGGTCTCGCCGCGGGCGCCGCCCGGGAGCGCCGCGCGCCGGCCGCCTTGCGGCCCGGCGGCAGCCGGCTGGGGTGGTCACCGGCAGCGCCGCTCGCGGTGGTGCTGCTCGCCGCGTGGCTGATCGTCGATCCCCGCACGCCGGACCTCGCGGCGCAGGTCTATCGCGTGGACCTGTTCGGCCGGCTCGGCTTCGCGGTCTGGGACGAGCACTGGTACGCGGGCCATCACCTGCCCGGCTACAGCCTGCTGCTGCCGCCGCTCGGCTCGCTGGTGGGGCTGCGGCTGCTCGGCGTGCTGGCGGTGCTCGCCTCGACGCTGCTGTTCGAGCGACTGATGCTCGACGTCTACGGACCGTCGGCGCGGTGGGCCGCCGCATTTTTCGCGCTCGCCGCGGTGTGCGATGTGTGGATCGGGCGGATCGCCTTCGCGCTCGGTGTCACCTTCGCGCTGGCCGCGGCGCTCGCGTTCGTGCGCGGGCGGCGCGGCCTGGCGGCGTCGCTCGCGGTGGTGTGCGCCGCGGCGAGCCCCGTCGCCGGCGCGCTGCTCGCGCTCGGGGCGCTGACGCACGCGCTCGCCGACCGCTCGCCGCGCGCGCTGATCGTGCTCGCGGCGCCCGTCGCGGCGCTCCTGATCCCGCTCGCGCTGCTGTTCCCGGAAGGCGGCTTCGAGCCGTTCCCGTTCCGTTCGTTCCTGGCGACCGCGGGCGTGGCACTCGCCTTCCTGCTCGCGCTGCCGCCGCACCAGCGCCTGCTGCGCGTGGGCGCGGCGGTGTTCCTGCTCGCCTGTGTGGTGAGCCTGCTCGTGCACACGCCGATGGGGAGCAACATCGAGCGCTACGCCGTGCTGCTCGCCGGACCGCTGCTGCTGGCGGCGCACCGCGGCCGCCCTACGCCGGTCGCTGCCGTGGCGCTATGCGCGATCGCGGTGTGGGTGCTGTGGGGGCCGGTGCGCGAGACGAGCGCGGTCGCCGGCAGCCCCGCCACGCAGGCCTCCTACTACGCGCCCGTCGAGCGGTTCCTGGCGAGGAACGACGGCGGCCTCGCGCGGGTCGAGGTGCCGCTGACGCGCTCTCACTGGGAGGCGGCGCTGCTCGCGCCGGACATCTCGCTGGCGCGGGGTTGGGAGAAGCAGCTCGAGGACCTGCACGACCGCGTGCTGCTCTCACCCGGGCTCACGGCGGCGTCCTACAGGCGCTGGCTCGACGCGCAGGCGGTGAGCTACGTCGCGCTGCCCGACGTGACGCTCGACCCCTCGAGCGCGCAGGAGGGCAGGCTGATCCGCGGCGGGCTGGCCTACCTGCGGCCCGTCTTCAGCGACCGCCATTGGCGGATCTTCGCGGTGCACTCGCCGACGCCGATCCTTAGCGGCCCCGGACGGCTGACGGCGCTCGGCCACGACAGCGTGGGGCTGCTTGCCTCGGCGGCGGGTAACTTCACGCTCCGCGTCCACTACACCCGCTACTGGACCGTGCTCGCCGGGCGCGCCTGCGCGGCGCGCACCGCCGGAGACTGGACGCGGATCAGCGTGAGCGCGCCCGGAGCGGTGCGCGTCGAGGCGCGCTTCTCACTGGGCCGCGCGCTCGGCCTCGGCGGCCCCTGCCCGCCGGTGACGGCCCCCACCGCCACGAGCGCGAGCGCGAGCGCGGCGCGCGCGGCGGCGGCGGGGGCGCCGGCCGCGCTTTCGTACCGGTGGCTGGCGCGCACCTCCGGTGCGCCGCCCTCCGTCGCCCAGGAGAACGCCGCCGCCGGCACGACCGCGTGGCGGCTGCCGGGGCCGGCGCTCGAGATCGGAGGCGCGGCCCACGGCGCGGTCGCCGCGTATGTCGGAAGGCAGTCGCTCGCTGCGGGCGAACGCGAGACCGTCTATGTCGACGCGCACGGCGCGCGCAGCGTCACGGCGCAGGTTTTCCGCATGGGCTGGTACGGCGGCCGCGGCGGGCGCCTCGTGTTGCAGAGCTCGCCGCTGCGCGGCGTGCGCCAGCCGCGCTGCTCGCACGCCGCGCGTACGGGCCTGACGGAGTGCCGCTGGCATCCGACGCTCAGCTTCGCGATCCCGCGCGCGCTGCCGAGCGGCGTCTACATCGTCAAGCTCAGCACCTCCGCGGGAGCGCAGAGCGACTGCCTGTTCGTGCTGCGCGCATCGCGACCGCCGCGGCTGCTGGTCGAGATCCCGACGGCGACCTACGAGGCGTACAACGCGTGGGGAGGCGACAGCCTCTACCCGGGCGGCAGCAAGCGCGTCGGCGTGACGGGCACGACGCAGGGTGTCGAAGTGTCCTATGACCGTCCCTACGACAGCCAGACCGGCGCCGGCCAGTTCTTCATCCGCGAGGTCGCGATCGTCCGCTTTCTCGAGCGCTACGGCTACCCGGCGGGCTACACGACGATCGAGTCGCTGGACGAGGACCCGGGCCAGGTTCACGGCGTGCGCACGCTGCTCGACGTCGGCCATTCCGAGTACTGGTCGCTGCGCGACGCCGTCGCCTTCGCGCAGGCGCACGGCCGTGGCGCGAGCTTGATCTACATGAGCTCGGACACAATGGGCTGGCGCGTGCGCTTCGAGCCCGCGACCGGCGCCTCGAGCCAGGCGGGCGCCCCCGGACATCGGATCGTCGCCTACAAGGAGTTCGTGGCGAAGGACCCCGACAGGGCCGAGCCGTCCGGCCTGTTCGCGTCCGGCGGCGCATCGCTCGTCGGCAGCGCCTACGACGGCTGCATCACGCCGCGGCTGCACCAGGCGGGGCCGCCGGTCTACCGCTACTACCCGTGGAGTCCCGCTCCCGGCCTGCGCCCGCGATGGCTGTTCGCGGGCACCGGGATCGGCCCCACGACGCGCGTCGCGGGCATCGTCGGCTACGAGCTCGACCAGCGGACGACGGCGACGAAGCCGGGGGCGAGGCTCGTCGGCTGGGGCGCCGCCGGCGCATGCGCGCGCGCGGCCGAGCCCGCTCCCGCGCGCGGCGCGCTGGCCGAGAGCACCCTCTACACGGGCGCTCGGCACAGCATCGTGTTAGCCACCGGCACGCTCGGCTGGCTCTACGCGCTCTCGCCCGTCCCCCAGGCCTCGCCCGACGCGCCACGCGCCCCCGACAGGCGCGTCGTCGCGATGACGCGCAAACTGCTCGACCACGCGCTGGCCGGCGGAGGCTGAGCGCTAGCGGGCTGAACACCCGCGGGGCCGAGTGTCAGCGCGGACTGAGCGATCCCGCGTGCTGAGCGTCAGCGCGGGCTGAGCTCGTAGAGGCCGCTCGCGCCGGTCAGGAAGATCGCGCGGCCGTCGCTGATCACCGGGTCGAAGGAGCCGGAGTCGAAGGTGAACGTCACGCGGCCGGTCGAGATGCCGAGGCCGTAGGTGCGGTGGTCGCCGAGGTCGGCGAAGTAGACGCTGCGGCCGATGATCGTCGGCGAGCCCGAGATCCGCCCGCCGGCCGAGAATTTCCAGACGATCCGGCCCGACTGTGCGTTGAGCGCGTAGAAGTTGCCGTCGTAGGAGCCGATGTAGACGGTCGGGCCGAGGCCGGGCGCGTTGGTGACGGCGGGCGAGGAGTAGACGTAGGCGCCCGTCTGCACGGCCCAGTCGAGCCTGCCGCTGGAGGCGTCGTAGGCGTAGACGCGCCCGTCGGTGTTGCCGAGGAAGACGCGGCCGTAGACGACGGCGGGCGTCGAGTAGAAGGTGCCGCTGCCGAGCAGCGCTCCTTCGGAGCCGCTCACCCACAGCGCACGGCCCGTCTGCTCGGAGACGGCTTGGAGGTGGCCGGAGTAGTCGCCGAAGTAGAGTACCCCGCCGGACAGCGTCGGGCTGGCCTTGACCGCGCCGCCTGCGTGGTAGGTCCACAGCACGTTGCCGTTTCTCGCGTTCAGCGCGTAGACGGTGCCGGCCTGCGAGCCGAAGATGAGCTTGTCGCCGTCGAGCATCGGCGAGGACTCGCTCGGCGCGGGCAGGTCGCGATGCCAGCGCGTCTGACCGGTCTTCGAGTTCAGCGCGACGACCCGCCCGTTGCCGCCACCACCGAGCCCGCTCGCCAGCAGCGTCACGTAGACGGTGCTCGAGTTGACGGCGGGCGTCGAGGCGGAGAGGTTGCCGAGCGACCGCGCCCAGAAGAGCTTGCCTGTGTACTTGTCGAGCGCATTGAGTGTCGCGTTGTCGCCGAGCTGGTAGATGTGGTTGCCGAAGATCACCGGCGGGAACTCGAGCAGCGTTCCGAAGTTGTGCGCCCAGATCTTCTTGAAAGGCGCGCGCACGGTGGCGCTTGCGGGGAAGAAGCGCGTGTGGTTCTTGGTGTAGCCGTACAGCGGCCACGCGAAGCGGTCAGGGCCTTTCTTCGGCAGCGTGGGCGTCGGCTGGGGGATGAAGCGCGCGTGGGGGTGGTAGATGTTGCCCGTGCGGTTGCGCTCGTAGAGGTAGCCGGCGAGGGCGACCGCGGCGACCAGCACAGCGAGGCCCGCGAGGGCGAGCTTCAATCGTTTGCTGAGGGGCCAGAGGCGCCTGGGCGGTCGATTCACGCGCGAGTAGACGCCGATGCGTCAGGCAGCGAGCTTGCCGGAGGAGGAACGCTGGGCGGCGGTGGAGGCGGAGGCTGCGTCGCTCCCACCCGCGGCCGATGTCGCCGGTGCGGTGCTCGGCTCGGCGGCCTGCCTCGCAGCCGCACGGGCACGGCTGGACGCGGTCGCGCGGCGGGTGGTTCCTCCGACGACGCGGATCAGGGTGAGGGCGATCATCCACGCGCAGGCTAGCGCGAGCGGAGGCAGGCTGAGACCGCTTACCAGCGCGAGTACGTCGTGGTTGGCGTTCAGCGACCAGTTCCAGAGGAGGTAGTCGCCGAGCGTGAGGCCAAAGACAAACGCCAGGGGCCTGTATGACACGAGCCACACCCTAAAGGGCTTCGGGGACGGACGTCTATCGCCATCCTCGCAAACTGCGGTGCGCCTATGATCGCGGCGATGAACGCCGCGGGCGGCAGATCGGAGATCTTCGCGCCGGAGCTGCTGCGCGGCCGGGTCGCCCTCGTCACGGGCGGCGGGACGGGGCTTGGCAAGGCGACAGCGCTCGAGCTGGCCCGCTGCGGGGCGAGCGTGTCGATCGCAGGCCGTCGCCCGGAGGTGCTCGCCGAAGCGGCCGCCGAGCTCGCGCACGAGCTGGGGGAGGGGACGGGCGCCGAGGTCAGCTGTGCGAGCGGGGACGTGCGCGAGCCCCAGGACGCGCGACGGCTGATCGGGCAGACGCTCGAACGACACGGCCGGCTCGACGTGCTCGTCAACAACGCGGGAGGCCAGTTCTTCGCACCCGCCGAGATGATCGCCGCGAAGGGCTGGAACGCGGTCTGGCGGCTGAACGTGGGGGGCATGCTCAACATGTCCGAGGCCGTCTTCGAGCTTGCGTTCGGGCCGGCGGGAGGCGGGACGATCGTCAACGTGACGCTCTCGCCGCACAACGGGATGCCTGGCATGGCCCATTCGGGCGCGGCGCGAGCCACGGTCGAGGCGCTCACCCGCGAGCTGGCGCGCACGTGGGAGGACACGGGCGTCACCGTCACTGCCGTCGCCGCCGGTCATTTCGAGACGGAGATCCTGGCGAAGTACCCCGACTCGGTGAGGGCCGGCACGGCGCGCTCGGTCCCGCTGCAGCGGATGGGCACCCCGCAGGAGCACGCATGGCTCGTCACGCTGCTCGCCTCGCCCCTGGGCGTGTCCTTCAACGGCTCCACCGTGACGCTCGACGGCGCGCGCGACAACTGGGCCGGTCCGTGGCCGCCGCCGGGGCTCGCGGATGAGGCGGGGGATGTCCCGACGGAGGCGCGGCGGTAGGGGAGGCGTCAGCCGGTCTGGGGCCGGCCCCGCACGAGCCGGGCCCTGCGCCGCGCCCCGGGCGGGCGTCAGAGCGGCGGACGGGAATCGAACCCGCGTCATTGCCTTGGAAGGGCAAGGCTCTACCGTTGAGCTACCGCCGCGCGCGCGAACCGCCCTCTGAGTGCGGTTCGTCGACGAACAGTTTGCACAAAGGACGTCGCACTTGGCGATCTCGTCGAGCTCGGGGTTCGCCGTCCCCCTCCGGGGCCGTAGAATCGGCTGAAGCCACGGGGAGTGGCGCAGTCTGGTAGCGCACCCGGCTGGGGGCCGGGCGGTCGCAGGTTCAAATCCTGTCTCCCCGATTGTGGTCGTGATCGGTGCCCGGGCCGTCTGGAGGCGGCTGGGGCATCGGATTCGGCCGTAGGTGGTCGGTCGTGACGGGCACCAGTAGCGCTCGGACGTGAGGCCAGCCGACAACGTGGGCACGGTCAACCGGGCGTCGCGAGATCGGGATCGGCTGGTATCTGTGGGGCCTCGAGCGGTCGCCCGCTACGACTCCGTGTGTTGCTCGGCCCGCTCCTCGTGTGGGATCTCGACGTTGTAAGCGCCCATCTGCTTGACGGTGAACGGGTAGGTGCTGTTCTTGTCGGCGCCGAGGAAGTCCGGTGCTGCGACCCCGAAGACGAAGAACACTCCTCCGACCATGGCGGCTTTGATCCATTCATCGCGCGTGATCGGTCCCTCCGCTTTCGCGGAGCGAATGTAGGCGGTCCCGATCGGGGCCTGGAGGAAGAGGGCGCTCCAGGCACCGGGCGCGTACTTGGTCCGAACGAGGATCGGCATCCCGACCCAATGGGCAAAGACCTGTCCGATCCCGAAGAACGACCCCGCCAATCCCAGCCACTTCCGTTTCGGAAACACGACGGGCGCGGCGTAGAGCAGCGTGAACGACAGATTGGCGAGCGCCGCAGCTTTTGCGTTGAAGGGATAGTTGAGCGGCTGGTCGCTCTTGAAAATGCCCGCGTTTATTTGACCGGGGAAGTAGCCCGGTTCGGCGTACTCCTCGACCTGGTGGGCGGCCATCGTCATCGAGTTCATCACCGCCAGGGTCCGCAGGTCGATCGGTTTCTTGCGGCTCGCCACAAGGATGCTGCCACCGCCCAGAGCCATCCCGGCGACCGCGCCGACCTTCGGCCAGTTCTCGGTGTACCTGCGAAAGAGGCCCATACGAGCAGGGTAGACCGCGTCCGGCGCAAGCGTCGAGCGCGGGGGTTGGTTCAGCGCATTGCGTACGACTCGCGAAGCTCAGGCGTCGTGCGCGCATCCACGCCGGACCGAATGGCGGCGCCCACCGCGGTCACCTCCGCGCCTACAGACCTCCGTCAAACGACAGCGACCCACGACTGTTCCTGCGCGGTGCGCGAATCTCTGACCAGCCAGGTTAGGTGCGCTTGTAGCGGTTCACGGCGAGGGGGACGGTGAGGATCAGGGTCCCGGCGATCCACGCCAGCGACAGCCTGACCAGCGACCCGACGATCAGGCCCGCGATCAGGTAGACGGCGAAGTCCCGGGTCGGCTTAGGATGCTCGCCATGAGCACCACCGACACGTTCGCCTCCGAGGACACGACGTTCCACTCGCACGGCGAGTCGTGCGCCGCGTGGCTCTACCGTCCCGGAGGGGACCGTGATCCACCGATCATCGTCATGGGCCACGGTTTCGCCGCGACACGTGAGATGGGTCTCGCCGCCTACGCGGAGCGCTTCGCGCAGGCCGGGTTCGCCGTCCTAGTGTTCGACTACCGCGGTTTCGGGGACAGCACCGGGGAGCCCCGCCGCGTTCTCGACATCCGCATGCAGCACCAAGACTGGCGCGCCGCGATCACCCACGCCCGAGCACTTACCGGCATCGACACGAATCGCGTTGTGGCTTGGGGCTCGTCGTTCGGGGGCGGGCATGTCCTACATCTCGCCGCTGAGGATCATGACCTTGCCGCTGTGATCGCGCAGGTGCCGCACGTCAGCGGCCCCGCGTCAGCGTTCTCCGCATCGCCGCGTCAGACGCTGCGGCTCGCTGTCGTCGGCCTGCGGGATCAGATCGGTGCGCTGCTCGGCAGGCCGCCGTACCCCGTGGCCGCCGTCGGGAAGCCGGGGACGCTGGCGATGATGACCTCGCCGGATGCGTACCCGCTCGCCGAGCGCCTGGCCGGAGAGAACGTCGAGAAGTTCCAGCGTGAGAACGAGGTCGCGGCGCGTATCGCGCTACGCCTGCCGCTCTACTCGCCCGGACGTCGTGCCGACCGGATTACCGCCCCGACGCTAGTGCAGGTCGCGACGCGTGACGTTGTCACGCCAGTCCGCGTGGCGCTAAAAGCCGCCGAGCGCATCCCGAACGCGGAGGTCCGCACCTACGACTGCAGCCACTTCGAGCCTTACCTCGAACCGCTCTTCGACGCCGTCGTCGGCGACCAGCTTGCCTTCCTCACACGCGTTGCCCGCACGGACCATTCGGTAGCTGAGCAGACCTAAGGCGACAAGGCACGCTTGTCTAATGCCCCCTGGCCGGGGGGGGGCGCAAGCCCTGATCCTGGGTTTGCCAAGTGAAGCATCCCCCGCAAATGGTCAGGTGGGCTCGGTGACCGCGCCCGCTCTCCCAGGCTCGAGAGTGGGCGGGGTGCCCGGGTCGCGGTCGATCGCGATGTGCGGCAGTCGCGTCTCGAGCCAGCTCGGCAGCGCCCACGCTCGACCTCCGAGCAGATGCAGCACGGAAGGCATGAGCAGGCTGCGGACGACGAATGCGTCGAGGAATACGGCTGTCGCGAGGCTGAGCCCGAAGAGCTGGAGAACTCGGTCGTTTCCAACGACGAAGGAGAGGAAGACGCAGATCATGATCGTGGCAGCGGCGGTGATCACTCGCCCAGTCGAGGCGAGTCCGTGCCGGACGGCCTCGTGGGGGTCGTCTGTATGTGTCCACTCCTCGTGGACCCGTGAGATGAGGAACACCTCGTAGTCCATGGAGAGGCCGAACACGATCGCGAACAGCAACACCGGGATGAACGCCTCGATCGGTGCGCCCTTCACGTTGAAGATGCTGCCGAGCCAGCCCCACTGGAAGATGGCGACGACCACCCCGAGCGAAGCGCCGATCGAGAGCAGGTTCATGACCGCGGCTTGCAAGGGGATGGCGAGTGAGCGGAAGACCACCAGCAAGAGCAGCGCGGAGAGGAGGACGACCACCGCGATGAACAGCGGCAGCTTGTTGGAGAGCACGTGGGTGAAGTCGATCGTGGTGGCGTTTGCGCCCCCGACGAGAAGCGTTGTCGCAGTGTCGGCCGCAATGGGTGGGAGTATGCGCCTGCGCAGAGTGTTGACGAGTTCGGTGGTCGCCAGCGACTGCGGCGTTGAGCGTGGGTAGACATCGAAGACCGCCGTCAGGCCTCGTGGGCTGATGCGAGGCGCCGATACGGAGGCGACGTCGCCGCTGGCGCGCAGCGCACTGGCGATGCTCGTAAGCGCCGCCGCGTCATTCGCGCGGGGAAGGCTCGCGACCACCTGGAGCGGTCCGTTGAAGCCCGCGCCGAAGCCCTTGGCGAGCAGGTCGTATGCCTCTCTGGTGGTTTCGCCGGGCGGGTTATTGCCCGCGTCGCTGTTGCCCAAGCGAAGCGCGAGCGCGGGGGCACAGAGGGTGAGCATGATCGCAAGGCCCGCGATCGCGCCCTCCCAGGGGTGACGTGCGATGAACGCCGACCAAGGCCCCCAGAAACGACTGGGCGCAGCAGTTTCCTGCCGGCCGTGACGCCGTCCGCCGCGGCGTCGGCCGATGCGTTCACCGAACCGTGACAGAAAGGCCGGTAGGAAGGTGAGCGCGGCGAGCATCGTCATCAGCACTGCGAGCGAGGACGCGATCGCCAGTCCGTAGAGGAATTCGACGCCGAGAGCGAACTGGCCCATCAAGGCGATGATCACCGTGATGCCCGCGAACAGCACGGCGCGTCCAGCGGTGTCCATCGCTCCGAGGATCGCGCCCTCGATGTCGCCGTTGAGGAGATAGTTCTCGCGAAAGCGGGTGACGATGAAGAGCGCGTAGTCGATCCCGACGCCGAGGCCGATCATGGCCGCTAGCTGTGTCGCGAAATCGGGCATAACGATGACCCTCGAGGCGAGCCCGGCCAGCCCGATACCCGTTCCGAGTCCGAGCAGCGCGGTGATGATCGGCAGCCCCATCGCGATTAGCGACCCGAATGTGATGAACAGCACGATCATTGCCGCCACCAGGCCGACGACTGTCGCCGTTCCGAGCGAGGGCCCCTGCACCTGTTCGATCGCCTCACCACCGAGCGCCACCTCGAGCCGCGGCGAGCCGACGCTTTTCGCAACTCTGATGACCCGTTCGGTGGCCGACGTCGGAAGCACGTTCGCGCGCTCGTCGAAGGTCAACGTCGCGAATGCGACTTTGCCGTCGGGGGAGATCGCCGACGCGCCGTCGGCCGTGTACGGGCTGGTCACGCTGGTGACGTGGGGTAGGCGTCCCACCGCGGTCAGCATCGGCGCGACCCGCGAGCGGACTGCGGCGTCCGTCACGGTCCCTTCGCGCACGGCCAAGATGATCTGGTCGGAATCTCCAGCCTGGGCCGGGAAGTCACGTTTGAGCCGGTCGGCCGCGCGCTGGGATTCCGTCCCCGGGAGCGAGAAGTCGCTGGCGAAGTTGGGGCCGACCGCCGCCGATAGGCCAAGCGCACCGATGAACACCGCGACCCAACCGATCACCACCCTCCGGCGGTGTTCCGCTGCCCACCGCGCGACTCGTGCGACGATGCCCAGCTTCTCCGGCGAACCTCCCGTAGAGCTCACGGCCAGCCTCTCTCCAGATGACGGTTTCGCAGCACGTGAACCTAGGTCCCGTCTCTGAGGAAACTCTGACGAGCGCGTTCCTTTGTGCCCGCCTGGCATACCCAGAACTCCACGGGGTATAGCCTCGAGGCTATGGAGTTGACCGACAAGGTGGCCATCGTCACCGGGGCGTCATCCGGGATCGGGCAGGCCACGGCCCGTCGGCTGGCCGGCGAGGGCGCTCGGCTTGTGCTCGCCGCCCGCCGCACCGAGCGGATCCAGGCGCTGGCCGCGGAGCTCGGGCAGGCGCGCGCCGTCACCACCGACATGCGGGATCCCGCGCAGGTGCGGGCGCTGGTCGCGGCCGCGACCGACGCCTACGGCGGTGTCGACGTGCTCGTCAACAATGCCGGGCAGGGCCTGCACGTTCCCGTCATGGATATCGCCCTCGACGACCTGGAGGCGGTGACCGAGCTGAACTTCTACGCGCCGCTGGTGGCGATGCAGGCGGTCGCGCCGATCATGCGCAAACGCGGCGGCGGCAGCATCGTCAACGTGAGTAGCGGAACGACGCTAATGCTGCCGACCGGGACCGCCGGTTACGCCGCCACGAAGGCGGCGCTCAACATGCTCTCGCGCACGGCGCGGGCGGAGCTCGCGGACGACGGCATCACGGTCTCGATCGTTTACCCCTTCCTGACCGCCACCGAGTTCCATGAGACGCTGCGCGCCGGAGCGGGCGCGCGCCGGCGGCCCGGACTGGAACCACACTCGCCGGAGCTGGTCGCAGATGCCATCGCGCAACTGATTCAGTCGGGCGGGGAGCAGGCGGTGCTCGTCCCCGAGCAGCTGCGCGTGAGCCCGTCGTGATCCCGGTGCGGCGTGCTATCTCCACGCCGCCACGCCCCCGGCCGCGGTAACGGCGCGGGGGCACTTCTTGACCGCTGCGCGGTCGCCCGGCAGCCTGAGGCCGAGCATCCCGAGCGCTGGGCGCTGCCCGGCGAGCCGTCCGACGCTTGGCTGGAGCCGCGCATCTAGCACCCGGCGACCCGTCCGTCGCGCACCAGCGCCACGTCGTAGCCGATGGACGCGGGCGGTTGCTCAGGCATTCCATAGGTGAAAGCAAGGTAGCCCAGATCGCGGAGTACGTGGACCGGCCTCGCGGCGGTGAATACAAAATCGGGCGTGCGGGATGCAGCCACCGCAAACGCCGTTGTCACGGCCGGCTTCCCGGTGGTCGCGACCACCAGTTGGGGCGTGGCCGGGACCCTTGGTTATGAGGAAGGTTCACGGGCGACACCGACGACGGTCGCGCCGCCGTTATCGCGCAGGAGCCGATCGGCCGCATGGGCCGCCCCGAGGAGATCGCCGCCGCGGTGCGGTGGCTATGCTCCGACGGAGGCCGCGTTCACCGTGGGCCATGCGATGGTCGTCGACGGCGGTCAGACCGCCTGAGTACTACAGGAACGCATCATGGAGATAATCCGCAGCATTGAGACCCAACGGGGCCCAGGCGAGTGGTTCACGGGCGATGTCTACATCGACCCGGTCGCCGCCACCACCCAGGCATCCACGTTCGCGGCGGCCGCCGTGCACTTCACACCCGGCGCCCGCACTGCCTGGCACACCCACCCGGTCGGCCAGACCATCTTCGTGGTCGAGGGAGTCGGGCGCTGCCAGCGCCGCGGCGGCCCGGTAGTGGAGATCCGGCCCGGGGATCGCGTGTTCTTCGAGCCGGGAGAGGAGCACTGGCACGGGGCAGCACCCGATCGCCTGATGACCCACATCGCGATGCAGCAAACCGACGACGAAGGGAACGCGGTCGCTTGGGGCGAGCACGTCGGCGACAACGAGTACCTGACGAGCCCGTCCTGATGTTCTATTCGTGTTCTGTTTTGAGGCGATCCAACCCGACGAGCGACCACAGCATCGGCGCTACAGAGCCAAAGATTAGCTGACTGGAAGGCCATGATCTGGCTGGGGGCCGGGCGGTCGCAGGTTCAAATCCTGT